>NZ_JBQFRG010000002.1:0-711653 GCF_056537285.1 Ruegeria sp. CF8
AATACCTCGACGCAGCCGAGTAAACCCAAAACAAAACCCCGCCAAATCAATGGCGGGGTTTTCGCCAATCGGAAACAATCGTTCCGATGTGGCGCTGACCGAAACAAGGTTGGTACATAAAATGAAACACTATGTTGTCACGAATGATCGCGAGAACGCGGTCACAGGTACGGCCCCGAATTCGGAACGGTTGCGGTGCATCGACGTCATTTTGTACCGGAGCTCTGATAAAGCCTCGGCAGAAATGGTTTTGGAATTTTACCGGGCCTTGAACACATTGGTGGACAAACATTCTTATGTGGTGAACTTGCGTGTACCCGCTGAAGACCCAGTTGGCGGACCGCTTTATTGGACAGGGCGGACAGCCATCTTTTGGGGCGGCTTCGAAACCGCCTGGTGCCCAACCGCGGCAGAGAAATCCTGGATCAATCAGGTCCTGAACCTATCCCCCAGATCCATCGTTGTCGGAGGCGCGGTCATGCTGCTGGCCCAACTATGCGGCGCGAAATGCAGCACCGCCGCAGTACATTCAGGTTTTGAAGCGGCAGCTCTGGAATTGGGGATCAGAAACAGCGGTACTTCGACTCACTTTTCCGCTGACGGGCGTATACACAGCGCCAATACGCGCCTCAGTGCCCTTCGCCTTCTGACTGAGTTCGTGTCCTTGGATCATGGCGAGCATTTGGCGGATACACTACGGCGCTATGTCGGTTTGACCGAACCCCGACGAACAACTGAAAGCCAGCTTGCAAACCGGCTTATCCGTAAATCCAATGGAGATCGGATTGTAACCCTTGCGGTTGAGAAAATGCTTGAGAACATTGAAGACCCGCTGAGAATTTCAGATCTGTCAGATTTGGTCGGGACATCCATCCGACAGCTTCAAAGGCGATTTCTGTGCAAGACCGGTGCGACGCTATTGGACACGTACAAGGAACTCAGACTGGAGCGGTCAAACAGCCTGTTGAAATACACAGATATGCCGCTTGTCGAGATTGCGTCTGCGACGGGCTTTTCCTCCAGAACGGCGATGTCGCGGGCCTTTTTCAAGCGCTATAAGTCGCGCCCAGAGCAGGTACGGAACGGGCGCTTTCTTGGGCATGCTCTCGATTGAGGCAAAACGGCGAACACGCAGCTTCCAAGCGGCGGGCCCGGAATGCATTGAGATCTGAGAAACATATCGCGCGCAGTGGCTTGAGAGCCAAATCCAGACCACCAAAGATCGCGTTCCAAGCTACTCAGATTTAGGCCAATCTGCCGCAGGACGGGCTGTCGCAGGGGCTCTTCAAGGTCCGAATTACAACTCTATCTGTGTTTCAAACAAGGCGAACACAGGTGTGAGATGGACGCGTTAATTCTGTCCCGAATACAGTTTGGGGCAAACATATCTTTCCATATTCTTTTCCCGACGATCACGATTGCTCTGGGTTGGGTGCTGCTTTTCTTCAAGCTGCGCTACAACGCAACTGGGGACGACAAATGGATGGGGGCGTATCGCTTTTGGGTGAAGGTCTTTGCCCTGTCCTTTGCGATGGGAGTTGTCTCCGGGATCACGATGTCCTTCCAGTTCGGCACCAATTGGCCGGGCTTCATGGAGACAGTCGGTAATATAGCCGGTCCGTTGCTGGCCTATGAAATCCTGACGGCGTTCTTTCTTGAGGCCGTTTTCCTGGGGATCATGCTGTTTGGGTTTTCAAAGGTACCAAATTGGTTGCACACAACAGCGACCTTCCTTGTGGCCTTTGGTACCACGATGTCCGCCTTCTGGATTCTGGTCTTGAACAGTTGGATGCACACGCCAGTCGGATTCGAGATGCGTGAGGGTGTGGCCTTTGCCACGGATTGGTGGGCAATCATCTTCAATCCGTCGATGCCATATCGTCTGGCACATATGCTGATGGCGAGCGGTCTGACAGTGGCATTCCTGATCCTTGGCTTTTCTGCCTACCGTTGGCTGAACGGAGATCGTGGTCAGGACGTGCGCGCCACGTTCAAAACCGGTGCGTGGATAGGTGCCGTACTGATCCCTGCGCAGATCTACGTGGGCGATCTGCATGGCCTGAATACGTTGGAGCATCAGCCTCAGAAAGTCGCCGCAATGGAAGGGAACTGGGACACGCAGTCCAACGTGCCTTTGGTGCTGTTTGCCATACCGGACCAGGTCGCGCGCGAAAACCGTCATGAGATCAGTGTCCCCAACCTCGCTTCGATCATTCTGACGCACAAAGCCGATGGTGTTGTGCCGGGGCTGAACGATTTTGTGGCAGAGGATGGTACAGTTCTACACCCACCCGTTGCACCGGTTTTCTGGTCTTTCCGCATAATGGTGGGTACGGGTATGACGATGTTGCTGCTGAGCTGGTCAGCGCTGTGGTTCATGCGGCGCGGTCGCGGGCCCGGTGGGGTGCCGAAGGTAATGCAACTGGCGCTGGTACCGATGGCGTTTTCGGGCTGGGTCGCCACACTGGCCGGTTGGTACACCACGGAAATCGGTCGCCAGCCGTGGCTTGTACAGGGCGTACTGACAACGGAACAAGCGGTGGCAGATGTTCCCGCCCCGATGGTTGGCGCCACGCTGGCCGTATATTTGCTGATCTATGCACTGTTGCTTGCTGCTTACATTGGCGTGCTGTTCTACCTAGCCAGAAAGGCGGGCAGGTCTGGCCCCACGGCCCCTAAACCCACTAATGCCGTGTCCAATGAGGCGCAGACTGTCCCGGCGGAGTAGACATGATGGAATTCTTTGGTGATCCGACACACTGGCTGCCTCTGACCTTTGCAGCTTTGATGGGGCTATCCATTCTGGTTTATGTCGTGTTGGATGGGTTCGATCTGGGCGTTGGGGTTCTGTTCCCCTTCGCCGATGACGCCGAAAAGGACCGTATGGTCGCATCAATCGGCCCATTCTGGGACGCAAATGAAACCTGGCTGGTTCTGGCCATCGGTATCTTGCTGGTGGCCTTCCCAACGGCGCATGGCGTGATCCTAACATCACTTTATCTACCCGTTGCCATTATGCTGATTGGCCTGATCCTGCGGGGCGTCGCGTTTGAGTTTCGCGTCAAAGCTCCGGCACATCACAAACATCTCTGGAACAAAGCCTTTTTCGCAGGCTCCGCCATGACCGCGCTATCGCAGGGCTTCATGCTGGGCAAATACATCATGGGGCTGGATGGCAGTTTCGGCACATGGGTCTTTGCCATGATCACAGCCGTTTTTTTGGCCGTGGGGTATTCCTTCATTGGTGCTTGCTGGATCATCCTCAAGACCGACGGCGCGTTGCAGAAGAAGGCTGTGGGTTGGGCAAAAGGTGGGATTTGGGGGTTGGTTTTGGGCCTGAGTGCCGTTTCGCTGGCCACCCCTTGGGTCAGCCCGCGCATCTTTGGCAAATGGTTCACATTCCCCGAGTTCTTCCTGCTTTTGCCCTTACCGCTCATGTCAGGCATTCTGATCGCTTTGCTGTGGTATGCGTTACGCCATCTTCCAACGCGGAATGACAACTGGGCCTGGTTTCCTTTTGCGGCATCTATCGTTTTATTCACGCTTGCCTTTTTCGGGATGGCTTACAGTTTCTATCCCTACGTCGTCCCTGAGCAATTGACGATTTACGAGGCCGCGAGTGCGCCGGAAAGTCTGTTCATTATCCTGATCGGATCGATCTTTGTGCTTCCCGTTATCGCGGGTTACACGGTGCTGTCCTACACGATCTTCCGGGGCAAGGCGACTGAGCTGCGTTATGACTGAGCCTGCGTGTCGAGACGCTCGGAAAAAAATAGAAGGTGGTGCGGGCAACCTAAAGTTGGTCCAAAACCATCTTCGCGCTTTCAAGATAGTCTTGCTGTTTTTCAGGGGCCATTCGGCCCCACGTTCTGTAGGCATGGCCTAACCGGGGATTGTCGCGCAGTTTTTCTGCATTGCGCACCAGGAAATGCCAGTAGAGAGGATTGAACGGGCAAGCGTTCGGGCCGGTTTTTTGTTTCACATCATAGCGGCATGTGTCGCAATGATCCGACATCTTGTTGATGTAGTTGCCGCTGGCTGCATAAGGTTTCGACCCCAGTAACCCCCCGTCCGCAAATTGGCTCATGCCGATGACATTGGGGGCTTCGACCCACTCATAAGCATCGGTATAGACGGCCAGATACCATTCATGCACTTGCGCCGGGTCAATACCTGCCAACATGGCGAAATTGCCCGTGACCATCAGGCGTTGAATGTGATGGGCATAGGCTTCATCCCGTGTCTGCAAAATTGCCTGTTTCATACAGGCCATGTCAGTTTCTGCAGTCCAATAAAACGCGGGCAGGGGGCGTGTGGCGTTCAGGAAATTCTGTTGTGTATAGCCCGGCATCCGCATCCAATAGATGCCGCGCACAAACTCGCGCCAGCCGATGATCTGACGGATATAACCCTCGACCGCGTTTAGGGGGGCGTGGCCTTCATAATAGGCGCGCTCGACCCGGTGGCAGATTTCCAACGGCGATAGCAACCCTGCGTTCAAATACTGCGCGAGAACCGAGTGATACAGGAACGGTTCACCCGTTAACATTGCATCCTGATAGTCGCCGAAATACGGCAATGTAGTTTCCACAAAATGTTCTAACGCTTGAAGGGCTTTGTCCCGTGTGACGGCAAACCAAAACGGGCGCAGCGTGCCGAAGTGGGTGCTGAAACGAGCGTCGACCAGGTCCAGCACTTCATTGGTGATTTCATCCGGTTCGACATGCACAGGCCGCGGCATGAAGAAATCTGATTTGGCGGGTTTGCGGTTCTCTGTGTCAAAGTTCCATTTGCCGCCCTCGGGCGCGTCGCCGTTCATCAAAAGCCCGGTCTTGCGGCGCATTTCGCGATAGAAAAATTCCATCCGCAGCTGTTTGCGCCCCTCGGCCCATTGGCGAAACTCGGCATGATCAGCGATGAAACGGTCATCGGGCAAGACTTCCAGGTCGCCGCATTCGGAAAAGGCTTGGCACAGGCGGTATTCGCCGGGTTCGGTGACGACGGCCGTTTTCAATCCCAAGGCTTTTCGGGCGCGGTCGATTTCACCCACAAGGCTGCCGGTGTTGTCTGGATCATCCAACTTTACATACCGGACGCACCAGCCCTCCTGTTCAAGTTCCTGTGCAAAGTGACGCATTGCTGACAGAACAAAGGCAATCTTCTTCGGGTGGTGCGGAACATAGCGTGTCTCGTCCCGGACCTCTGCCATAAGCACGACGTCGCGCGCAGTAACACCTTGACGCAGCGCAACCATCTGGGTGGAAAGCTGATCGCCAAGGATGACAATTAGTTTGGGGCGCGTTTCATTCATAAACGCGGAGCTAGAACGTTAGCGTCAGTCGACCAGACCAACTTGCGCGCCAAAGATTGTGCAGATGCGGCAGCATAACACCCGTGGCCCCAGAAAAGGTAAAAGTAAGAATTGCACCGAGACTTTGGCAAAAAGTTTCAGGAGTTTGAAAACGGTCGACACGCATCCGTTACAGCCACAGCACTGGACGGATTCAAATGAACGAAGGTTAGTCTGGCAGAAAAGCTCTTGGGTTCACTCACTGGCGTAGTAGCCAACCACATCGCCATCTGTTGTTACACCCAGGCCGTTCAGCAATCGATTGGCGTAGTTGAAATAGCCGACGATCTGGTTGATTTCGAGAATCTCGCCGTCGTCCCAACCCGATTGTCTGAGCGCAGTAACGTCGGATTCAACCATTTTGGCCGGGGCCACTGTCAACTTCTCGGCATAGATCAAAGCCGCCAGATGTGCGCCGTCGAAGGCATCCTGCGGTTTGTGGGCTTTCAGTGCGGCCTCAATCTTGTCCGCCCGCGCCTCATCGCCAATCAGGTGTCGGGCGTTGGCCCAGTGATTGGCATAGGAGTAGGGACACGTGTTCAGTGTCGAAACATAAGAGCTGATCACTTCCTGAAACCACATGGGGATCGTGTTGCTGTCGTCGTGCAGGCAAGCGCGATACAACACCACGTGCCCTTTCATGGTGTTAGGGCGCAGGGAATGCACCCGCATTACATTGTCCACGGTACCGTGCGGTGTCCGGGCAAGGTCCAGCACCGCCTGCAGCGGTGCATCGGCATCTTCGTCAGAAATCATCCGTATCCAGGCAGACATGAAACGGTTCCCTTTCCTAAGTCATGAGAGCTGTATTTGGGGCAGGACAGTGCGTTATCCCGCCAATGTATGAACAGGCCCTGCCTACTAAGCAATCGGATTGATTCTTGTGCGGTTCTGTACTGGGCCTGAAGGTTTGGCTGTGCAACGAAGTCAGCCAGCTTTTCGAAGCCCGATATCCATGTCGGGATGGGCAAACAGCCCCGCAGCGCAAGGATACCGACTTAGAATTTCGGTACCACCCGGAAGACGATCGGCATAGAAACGCCCGTTTTCCCAATAGGTAGTGCCATCGATGACAATGCTGGGATCGATCACGTTCCAGCTGATTTCACCCGGCGCGTAGGTGCCGCACGTGTGAAAATGCAGGATACGTGGATTGCCAAAGGCAGCCCCGCCCCAACGTTCGTAGTTCTGGCGCATGTCCCAAGGATAGCCGCATCCGGGATGGATGCCTGCGTGCCAGGAATGCACAAAGTTTCGGTCAATGCCGAACTGTTCGGCCACCCGATCATAGTGCGCTTCGGCCTGTGCAACATCCGCCGGATGCCCTTCAAACCCTGTCAGGCGGCCCTGGTCAAGGCGGGCGAGAACCGGGTGAGCGAATTCGATTGTGTAGTCTTCATAATATTTCGAGCCCGTCCCCGTTAGAAACGTCAGCGCAACACGGCCAGAAAAGCTGTGCGCCGGTACCGGCGTAAACACTGACATGGGGAACCGCAGGACCGAAGTGTCGCCTGACGGGTCGAGGTTCATTTCAGGTTTTCCACGCACATCGGTGCCCAAAGGACAGGTGAACCGTACCTCCTGTGCGGTGTTCAAGACTTCATTGATCCCGGCCTTGAGTTCCATGAAGGCGTCATGATGGCCATTTGAAAAACCGGATCCGAATTGTTCCCGGCTTAGGGCAAAACTGACAATGATCTTTTTGCCTTTTGGCATCTGTGAAAAACGCAACTGATCCCCGAGGCGCGCCAAAAACAGGATAATGTCAGCAGTCTCGAACCGGGCCAGCAGCTCTGGGGACAAATGCGGTTTGTCAGGGTTGAACCCCACATCAACCGTATCCACGAACAAGCCCATGGACCGGGCCACCCCGGAAACAATTTTCACGCTATCCGCGTCGAAATACCCAAATTCCGGCGGCTCGTATGCGATCAGCAGCCGGTCACCGGCGGTTGCTTGCGCACAGTTTGTCAAAAGGTTTCGCGCGCCGCGCTCGGGCGTAATGTCCGACATTCGCGTCTCCTGAGGGTTTGGGTTTGTAGAGATTACCAACCGGCGACGTCACCTATCTATTTGAAAGTGATTATGAGTGACATTAGAGTTACTAATATGATCTTGAACTTGCCCTATTCTGCACTAAGAGCGTTCGAGGCCGTTGTCCGCCATTCGGGGTTTTCGCCTGCTGCAACGGAACTGGGTGTCAGCCAAAGTGCGGTCAGCCAGCATGTACGCAGCCTTGAGGAATGGCTGGGGCGCGAGCTGTTGGTGCGCGGCGCGCGCCAGTCACGCCCGACCCGCGAAGGAGAGTTGCTCGCGCTTGCGATCTCAGAAGGGTTAGGGCGCATTTCAGATGTGTGCGCACAACTCAGGGACAAAACCCGCTCAGACAGGACAATTGTGATTTCATGCCTACCGGGTTTTGCCTTCAACTGGTTGTTTCCACGCCTTTTACGCTTTGATATGGCTCATCCGGACCTGTCGATTTCTATTGCAACGGACACCGGGCAATTTCCATTTTCTGGTGCGGATGCCGATATCGGAATTCGGTACGGGTTGGGCGATTACCCTGGCTATCAGGTCGATTTGCTTATGAATGAGCAATTGTTCCCGGTCTGCGCGCCGTCGCTGTTGCCCGATCTGCGAAACGTTGAAGACCTCGCCAGACACACAATGCTGGTGGATGAGAACCTGCATCACGGGGCAGCCAGCCCCACATGGGAGTTCTGGGCGCGGCGCTGCGGTCTGACTCTGCCAACCGCGCTTCGAACTCGCCGATTGGGACAGTCCAATATGGTTGTGCAGGCGGCAATCGAAGGTTTAGGTGTGGCATTGGGGCGGGAACCTTTGGTCATTGATATGATGAGCGACGGCCGCTTGGTTCGACCCTTCAAAGAAATGACCCAATCACCGTTGTCTTATTGGCTGGTGCGACCGCATGAATCCAAAGACAGCGCCAAAGTGTCCGAGTTCCTGACATGGATTCACTCCGAAGTCGCCACACAACCCGAAATCCCGCAGTCTGCGTCTTTTTGAAATTAGTCAAGCTTATATAAGCCATTAAAACTCTGGCATAGCATATGGGCGCTCAGCCACTCATAGTGGCAATAGGTACCTAGAACGTTGGAGAGCTGAATGTTTCTGAGAAACTGTTGGTATGTCGCGGCCTGGAGCAAGGACGTCGGGCGCGAACTGAAGGCCGAAACGTTTCTAGGTGAAAACATCGTGCTCTACCGACAACAGGACGGTACGCCGGTTGCGCTAGAGGATGCCTGCCCCCATCGTAAACTACCACTTTCAAAGGGTAATCTGATCGGCGATGTCGTCGAATGCGGCTATCACGGCTTAAAATTCGATTGTTCAGGCAAATGTACCGACAGCCCAACTCAGCGCGGAATGACCCCGCGCCGGGCGGTCGTAAAATCCTATCCAGTGGTGGATCGGTACAGGTATCTTTGGATTTGGATGGGTGATCCTGCTCTGGCGGATCCGGACAAGATATTTCCGATTGAGAACTTTGATGACCCAAGCTGGGGCAAAACCGATGGTGGTGTGATGGATATCGACTGCCATTACCTGTGGGTCTGCGACAATCTACTGGACCCCAGCCATGTGGCCTGGGTTCATGTCACGTCTTTTGCGGGCGCGGGCACGGATGAAGAACCGCTGAATGTTGAGAAAACCGATCGTGGTGTGATCGTGTCACGCTGGATCGAAAACAAACCGCCTTCACCTTATTATGCCAACTTGGTTGCGTTTGAGGGCGACTGTGATCGGCTGCAGCACTACGAGATGTGCCTGCCTGCCATCGCGCTGAACAAATCCGTTTATACGCCCGTTGGAACTGGTGGCTATGGAAAACCCCATGTTGATGAGACCTATGTCAATATCTCATACAATTTCATGACGCCGATTGACGAAGACCGGACCCGCTATTTCTGGTTTCAGCATCGCAATACGGATCCAGACAACGCTGAAGTCTCGAAGTTCATGAATGACGGTGCGCGTATGGCCTTTCTTGAGGACAAAGAGGTGTTGGAAGAGGTGCATCTTGGCATGAAGCACGCCAAGACACCTCATATCGATCTTGGCTTGGACAAGGGTGCCAAACTGTTCCGTAAGGCACTGGACAGCGCCATTGAAGCTGAAACGACATCTGCCGAACTTGCTGTTCAAGCCTGAGCTCTGGTCTAACGAACCACTTCAAATGATGGGAAACGTGGCCGGAAATAGTGCAGATCGGCAGGATCTTGGAGCAGTGAATTAGCAAGCTGAACTGGTGTCTTGCAGGTCAATACCCAGCCGAAACCAGCTTTCCATTTCTCAGGTCAAGCGTGTCTGGCGCCAATGCCTGACGGAAGGATGGGGCATGACTGACCAACAAAATGGCCTGAGGCAAGCCCTGTAAAATCTCCAGCAGGCGGGCTTCGTTCTTGGTGTCGAGCGCATTGGTCGGTTCGTCCAATAACAGCGCCTGCGGCTCCATCGCCAGCACGGTGGCAAGGGTCACAAGCCGCTTTTCGCCCCCGGACAATTTATGCGTGATGCGGTCTCGCAGGTGCATCAAGTCCAGATCGGACAGAACCTTATCAACAATGGCAAGCGCCTCGACCTTGCTGCGGCCCAGATTGAGCGGTCCAAACGCGATGTCTTCTGCGACGGTGGGGCAAAACAGTTGGTCGTCGGGGTCTTGAAACACCAGCCCGATCTCTCGGCGTACCTCGTGGAAATCTGCTTCGGCCCGTCGGTCCTTGCCAAGGGCAATCACGCGTCCTGCGGTCGGTTTCTGCAACCCAAGGGCAATGCGAAACAGCGTAGATTTTCCCGCCCCGTTGGGCCCGGTAATTGACAGGCGTTGACCCGGCTCAAGTGAAAGTGATGCACCGTCCAGGACGGAAGTCTGCCCGGGATAGGCGAAATGGATATCTTCGAGTTTAAGGATCGTCATAGGAAATCCAGGCAAAGAAGACCGAAGCAGATCGAACCCAAGGTCACAGCAAACATGCAATCCCGTCGGGTCAGGCAAAAATCCTGAAGCAAAAGTAGCCGCCCAGAAAACCCCCGGCATTTCATAGCGCCCAGTATGCGTTCTGACCGTTCGATGGCACGCACCAGCATCATGCCAACCAGATAGCCAAAGCTGCGATACGTGTGCCAGTTGGTGCCGGGGCGGAAGCCACGAACTTTCATGGCTCCGCGAAGGCGCAGATATTCTTCGCGCAAGACTTCGATATATCGGATGGTAAACATCAGCAAATGCACAAGAACCTCTGGGCAGCGCAGTTTGTACAACGCATGCCCCAGAGTGACGGGCTCCAACGTGCCGACCAGAACCATCAGCGCCAGAACCACCGCGTTGGCTGTCAGGGCAATCTCAATGGCCTTCCAGAGTCCCTGCCAACTGGCCGGATACCCAAACATAGTGAACATCGCGTCGCCGGGCATGGAAAAAGGCAAAAGTACCAACATGAAGATGATAAAGCTGTCCATCATTGCCATGCGTTTGAGTGTGCGGCGCACGGGGAGGCGGGACATCAAAAGCAGTCCGATTGAGACCGCCAGAGCCACAAGCAACGTGGGGATTCTGGATAGCGAAACCGTAACAACAGCAAAAAAGCACGTCATTACGATCCGCATCCGAGGGTCCAACTCCCCGATCACCCCGAAAGGTGCGCCGGCATCAGCCTCGGCCAGTGTCTTTGCCTGAGGTTCCAGAGCGTGGGCCATCAGGCGGCCATTTTTCGGCGTGCAGCGACATAAAAGCCGATACCGAACAGACCTATGATGTAGCCGATCCCTCCAAGAACGGTCTGCAAGTCGTTTTGTTCGCGATAGGCGGCAATCTCACGACGCAGAGGGCGGGTTTCGTCTCGTACCGCTTGGGCAATGGCCGCGCGCTCCTCGTCGGTTAATGACGCGACAGTCGTCGCGGTATCGTTTGTGGTTTCAACCTGCGTAACAGGTTTTACAAGCTCGGCATCCACGCCCAAAATCTCAGCCACTTCCTCGGCGGGCATGGTGACCTCGGCAAGATGACCAGCGCCCAGATCTGCTTTGAACGTGTGCGCGACAGGTTCGGTGGGGGTGTAGAGGAAGAAACCATCGGTATCGGTGACTGTTCGCCCCAGTTCAGCGCCATTGGGGCCGTAAACAACAACTTCTTGGTTTTCAGCCATGTCGCCGTTGGAAAAGCCCAACTCCCCTTCAATCGCGTCGCCTGCGGGAAAGACCCCTGCGATAACTTTATGGGCCAGCGCAGGAAGTGGGGTAAGCCATACCGCAACAACGAAAATTAGCTGTCTCATACGGGGGCGCCTCTAAGAAAGAGTTCAGGCTTGACCTTGCGGGCCAATAGAATAGCGAAACCGGTAAGTACCGCTTCGATTGCCATGACGGGAATATGTGCAAAAAAGACCAGTTTCGCGGCTGGTAGAAACGCGTCACCAGACAGAGCCAACGAAACAGCGACAAATGCCGTCGTGGCCGCAATCGAAAACGCTCCGCCGATGCCGCCCCAAATAGCGCCCTGTACAGGAGAGCCGCGTGCGATCAGACGGCCAAAGATCATCCATGTCAGCACTGCCGGAAGTGCGATGTTGACCGTGTTAATCCCAAGCACAGTCAAACCGCCAAAGCCGAAAAACACGGCTTGAAGCAGCAGGCCAACAAACAGCGCAGGAAAAGCGGCCCAGCCAAGCAAAAGCCCGGCTAGACCGTTCAGGATCAAATGCACAGAGGAAGGACCGATCGGCACATGGATCAGCGAAGCTACAAAAAAGCTGGCCGACAGCACGCCCGCGGTGGGAATGCGGTCCAGGTCCAGCGATTTCAGCCCCACAGCAATGCCGCCAGCCGCTGCGATTGCGCCGCCGATCACAACTGGGTTCGAAAGGGCTCCGTCCACGATGTGCATAGGGGCTACTCCAGATCCCAGGCGCGGATCCAGATCACAGCATCCTGGCTCAGTTCTTTGCCTTCATGTTCGGTTTTTGGGCCTGAACCCAGAGCAGCAAAACCCCAGTAACCCGCTTTCGGCACGCCAAAGGTGAAATAGCCGTTCTCATCTGAAATCGCGACCAATGCGCCGCCCGGCAGAGGGGATGTAGTAGCATCTTTTGCACCGTTTCCGGCCAAGTCTGGCTCTGCTGCCATGTATTCGATTTCGATCTCGGCACCAGCAACTGGCTCACCTTCGCTTAATACGCGGCCAGTAAAGGTGGACCCTGCAATGACGTTATAGGGCTTGTTCAACGGCAGAATTTCGGTCGCCAGACCTTGCGGTTGATCCCAGTCGGTGGGCAGTTCATTGCGGTTCAGGTAAGCCTTTGTGATCTGCTGGATATAGATATCCTCGGATTCTTCGTAATAAGGCGCAGGTACCGTCACCAGCACATAGTCGCCGGACCGTTTCACCGGGACCGACCCAAGAAACGCTTTGGCGCTGTTCTCGGGGCCTTCGAATGTGGTTTCTTCCAACGTACCCAATAGATCGATCTTTTCGCTGTTGTGGATCACATAGAACTCTTCCGGCTTTTCCAGGATCATCGCGTGCCCGGCTTCAAACGGATGCCAGAAGACCAACTTGACCGGAACGTCACCCGGACGCTCGATCATGGTATCTTCGGTGTATTCCAGCAGGAAATGAGCCTGCGCCAGCGCAGGCATTGCCACAGCAGCTGCCGCGGCCAACAAAAAGTGTTTCACAAATACGTCCTTCTCACGTCGCGCCTTCCCCGGCACGCATTGATTTTTGACATTGGGGAATGCGAAACCATTTGCCCCAACGGGCAAACAGATCCGGCGCACACCCCGTCGCCGATGATGAGCACCCCTTCCGGGGGCGCATGTTCGGCAGGTCTCCTGACTTGCGGGTCTTCACGCTAAACTGGCCTTCCCGGGTGTAACCCAGTGGCGTCATCAGTCTCGCTCGCCGCTTACAGTTGCGGGGGCAGTTGCAGATTTGGCCAAGAATGTGCCGCACTGCATTCCCTATTGCCTCCGGGTGACTCCCCGGAACCGAACATGGCGCGTTGATGACAGAAAAACTTGGATACGGTCAACTCCCGATTGCGGCATTGAGAGGGTCATCTGCGAATTCCGGAGGTGTTCTGATTGCATCTTTTCGACTTCGATCATGTCCAAGAGAGGGGTGTTGCGACCTGTTCGCTGGTTGGGGTCGATTGTCAGATGCGGGATGCAGATGTCATTTTTTTGTTGCCGAAACCGGTTTCGGAACAATTAAATTAAAGAATGATGGCGAATCCCGAACTGCAACAGCGACAAATCCGATCCCGGCGCGCCGCGTCGGGTGGGCGGGTGAAGCTTGACGAATTGGCTGATCACCTCGGCCTTTCGAAAAGCACCGTGTCGCGTGCATTGAACGGGTATTCCGACATCTCAGAAACAACGCGAAAGCGGGTCGAGGTAACGGCGCGCAAGATGGGGTATCGCCCGCTCAGCCACGCTCAAGCTATTCGAACAGGGCGCGTGCGTGCCATTGCCATGGTTATCAACAGTGAAGAACCGGATCGGCACAATCCATTCTTTCAGGACTTTCTTGCGGGCGCTTGCGAAGCCGCCAGTGCATCTGACTGGACGATGACAATTTCGACCGCGAAATCGAAACAGGACATGCTAAATGTTTTGGGTCGTCTGGTCGAAGAACGAAAGGCCGACGGATTCATCCTGCCACGTACCGAAGTCGATGACGCGCGGGTTGGGTACCTAAGCGACTTGCAGGTGCCCTTCATCCTTTATGGTCGGACAGGGTATGGTCGGACCGGTTTTCAGGATGAAACGTCGTGGTTTGATATTTCCGGCGAAACGGCCATGAGCGACGCAGTCGGACGTTTGGTCCGTTTTGGTCACAGCCGCATCGGCTTTGTTGGCAGTGATCCGAAGTTCAACTATAGTCACCTGCGTCGGGATGGCTATGTCGACGGGCTTAGGGCTGCAGGATTGCCGGTCGATCCTGATTTGATCCGCGACGGGGCCCGCACCCGCGAAGAAGGGGCCTCTGAAGCGCGCGCATTGTTGCGCTTGTCTGTCCCGCCGACCGCGATTGTATTTGCGACGGATCAGGCGGCATTGGGAAGCTACCCTGTGTGTGCAGAATTTGGCCTTGAGATCGGGCGCGATGTCTCGGTCCTTGGGTATGACGGAATCCCGGAATGCCAATATGCCAGCCCTGGGCTGACGACGTTCAGCGTCGACTCCAAACGGGCAGGTGAACGCCTTGCAACGATGCTGATTCGTCAGACCAGAGGGGAAGAACCCGCAACTTTGCGTGAACTTAGCCAGGCGGCGCTGATCGAACGCGACTCTGACGGGCCGCCACTGCTGACGTCGAGCGAGTTGGCGAAAAAAATCAAACGAACCATGGAAGATAATCGGGGAGGAAACCGACCATGAAACTTACACCAAACGCAGCCAGGCTGATGCTCGGCTCTTCGTTGGCACTGGCGCTGACGGCCATGTCGGTACAGGCGGACACGATCCGTTTCTGGACGACCGAAGAGCAGCCCGAGCGTCTGGCGAAACAGCAGGAAATGGCTGACCAGTTCAAGGCTGAGACCGGTACAACGGTCGAAGTGATCCCTGTCACGGAAACGGATCTGGGCACCCGCGCAACCGCAGCCTTTGCCGCAGGTGACTTGCCGGACGTGGTTTACCACCCGTTGCAGTACGCTCTGCCATGGGCCGAAGCAGGAATTCTGGACACCGAAGCTGCGACCGAAGTGATCGAAGAACTGGGCGCTGATACCTTCGCGCCTGGTGCTTTGGGTATGGCAGCGTTCAATGGTGAAACGGCTTCGGTTCCGGTAGATGGCTGGACGCAAATGGTTGTCTATCGCAAAGACCTGTTCGATGAAGCCGGGTTGGAAGCGCCTGACAGTTTTGCCGACATTCAGGCTGCACTTGAGGCGCTGCACAACCCGCCAGAAATGTATGGCTTTGTCTCGGCCACCAAAGTTGATGAGAACTTCATGAGCCAGGTTCTGGAGCACGTTTTCCTTGCCAATGGCGTCTCACCCGTTGGCGCCGATGGCTTCCAGCCGCTGGATGAGGCCAAGACCACCGAGGTACTGGATTTCTACAAGGCTATTTCCAAAGCCTCGCCTCCGGGTGAACTCTTCTGGAAGCAATCGCGCGAGCTGTATTTCGATGGAAAAGCCGCGATGATCATCTGGTCGCCATTTATTCTGGACGAATTGGCAGGTCTGCGTGACAGCGCCCCGCCAACCATCAACGACGACCCGACCTCTCGCGATCTGGCCAGCAAGACAGGTATCGTGACCAAACTGTCCGGCCCGTCGAACCCCGATGGCGCGGCCTGGGGTGATGTTCGGTACTTCGGTATCACCAATGATGCGGACACCGACGCGGCGATGGAATTCGTAAAGTTTGCCATGGATGACGGCTATACCCAGACCCTTGCCATTGCGCCTGAGGGTAAGTTCCCGGTTCGCCGTGGCAATTCGGACAACCCGACCGCGTTCTCTGAAGCCTGGGCGGAACTGCCCGTCGGTGTTGATCGCAAGGCCCCGCTGGGCGAGTTGTACGAACAGGCGATGATCGATGAGATTGTTGGCGGTCTGGACGTGGCGCAGCGCTGGGGCGTGGCCGAGGGGCAATTGGCGCTGGCGTCGAAAATGATCAACTCTCAGGCCATCAATCGTGTTGTACGTCAGTACATTGATGACGAGATCGACGCAGCCGCAGCGGTTGCAGCCATGAACGAAGAGCTGGCGAAGGTTCAGTAATCAAGTGGCATCTGCAGCGGCGTGCGCGCCGCTGCACCTAACCCTTCGAGGTACCCCATGACTTCGGCCACCCCACCGACCGGAACCGGGGCGTTAGCCAAACGCGAGGCGCGTCTGGCCTGGACGCTGCTGGCTCCGACCGTGATCAGTGTATCGCTTGTGGTGATCTTGCCTTTGCTGGCAATCTTCTGGATCAGCTTCAAGCCATTTACCCTGTCCGATCTACGCCCTCCTGCACCGGTTGTGCGTGAAAGCCTGCGTGGATCGGGCGACGATCTGCGGATTGAATACCGCTTACGCAACTCTAGTCAGGAGATCGCAATCGACGGCGTCACCCTCACCGACGTTCTGCCCGACGGCGTCGTTATGGGGGAGGTTGTTGCCCCCTGTGTTTTGGACGGGCCGGACCTGTTTTGTGACTTCGGCACTCTCGAAGGGGGGCAGCGCGAGCGCATACGCATTCCCGTTGACGTGGACGGCGACCCCGATGCCTTTGAAGACGTAATCGAAGCGTCAGAACCGCGTGTAACTGGCAGTGGGCCGAACGTTCTCACCAACCTTGAATTCAGCCTCGAAAACTATGCCCGCGTCTTTGATGGAGCTGAGTTCTGGGGCGTGCTCTGGGTCACGCTGTTTTACACAGTGTTCGGGACCATTGGCGCCTTGGTCATGGGCCTGTTTGCGGCTTTGTTGCTGAATAAAAGCTTCAAAGGGCAGGGGTTCATCCGGGGTCTTTACCTGTTTCCCTATGTCGCTCCTGTCATTGCGGTGGCTTTCACCTGGGTCACCCTGTTTGATCCGTTTTCGGGGTCGGCCAATGCGCTTTTGATCCAGATGGGTCTGACCAGCGCGCCGATCAACTTTTTCGGCGAACGCCCACTGGCGCTGATCATGGTCACGGTGTTTGAAATCTGGCGCTATTTCCCGCTGTCCTTCCTGTTCATTCTGGCGCGGATGCAATCCATTGATAGCAGCATGTATGAAGCGGCTGATATGGATGGCGCGTCGCCCTTCCAGAAGTTCTGGTTGCTGAGCATCCCGCAACTGTTGGGCATCCTGTCGGTGCTGTTCCTGTTGCGCTTCATCTGGACGTTCAACAAGTTCGACGACATTTTCCTTCTGACCGGTGGTAATGCGGGCACCCGAACTCTGACTGTGAATGTCTACGAGCAGGCGTTTGCGATCTCGAATATCGGGGCAGGCGCGGCAGTCGCCGTGGTGATCCTGATGTGCCTGATTGCCTTCAGCTTTGTCTTCTTCCGCTTCATCAGCCGTGAGGAGGGTCTGTGATGCGCAAAGGTTTCATCACCGGCCCGGTTCTGGGCGCACTCTGGCTAGTCATCATTGCCAGCACCGTCGCTGTCACCATGTCCTTCGCCACCGGCGCAGCGTTTCGCCCGCAGGTGGGGTTGAGCCTGATTTGGGGCGCGGTGGCAGGTCTCACTTACGTTGCGTTTCCAGCGCGCCACGCCCCGGCGCGATTGGTGATCTCCGTGCTGCTGGGTTTGTCTTGCCTAAGTGGTTTGGGTCCCGTTCTGATTGGTCCGGATACGACGCCGCAGGCAAGCCTAATCACGGTCGTCGCGGTCGCGGTTGTCATGCACTTGTCATTGGCCGAGATCCTCAAAGAACTGCCCTTCGCCGAACTGACACGCCATGAATTCGAAGATGCGGTGATCCGCTTTTGTACCGGGTTTGGCTATATCTTTTTCACGGCCATTGTTGTCATCCCCTTCTATGTGATGGTGATGACCAGCCTAAAATCACAACAGGCGCTGTTGCAGAACCCGCTGGATTTCTCAGTAGACCTGAGCCAGGGCACCGCGTTGTTCCGCAGCTATACCGAACTGTTCCGCGATTTCAATTTCGGCACCTATCTCTGGACGTCCTTCTACGTCTCGGTCCTGACGGTGTTCATTACGTTGCTGTTCAGTGTTCCCGGTGCCTATGCGGTGGCGCGGTTCCGGTTCAAAGGGCAAAAGGCGTTTTCGCGGTCGATCCTGCTGATCTACATGGTGCCGATGATCGTTCTGGCGCTGCCGATTTACATCGCGTTTTCGCTGACGGGCCTTCGAAACTCGATCCTTGGCATTGTCATGATCTACCCGGTCACGACGATCCCCGTCGCGCTTTATATGCTGCAGGGTTACTTCCGAGGTCTGCCCACCGAAGTGGAAGAAGCCGGTTTGATGGATGGTCTGTCGCGTTTGGCCGTGATTTGGAAGATCACCCTGCCGCTCAGCCTGCCTGCGCTGGCCTCGGTATCGCTTTATGTCTTCATGATTGCCTGGAACGAGTTCCTTTTGGCTTTCATGCTGCTGGACGATCCGTCGAAATTTACCCTGACTCGAGGCGTTACAATGCTGAATTCCTCGGAAATTCCCCGACAACACCTGATGGCCGGTGCGGTGATCGCAACCTTGCCGATCATGGCGTTGTTTCTGGGACTTGAACGTTTCATGACCAAGGGCCTGACTGCGGGGTCCGTCAAAGGATGACTGAGATGAACCAACATACAAACCCAGACCGCGAAGCGCGCAATATCCTGATTGCCAATGATCGCGGAGGTTACACGATCCCGACCGAGGGGCTGTACCCCTATCAATGGAACTGGGACAGCGCGATTGCTGCCCTGGGGTTTGCGGAATTCGACATCGACCGCGCCTGGACCGAGGTCGAAACGCTGTTCTCAGGCCAATGGCCGGACGGCATGGTGCCGCACATCCTGTTCCACCAGCAGGATGACGGGTATTTTCCCGGCCCGGACGTTTGGGGGTGCAACGGCCCGATTTTGTCTTCGGGGATAATTCAACCACCTATCGCGGCGACAATGGTCCGCAAGATCTGGGAGCAGGACCGCGTTGCTGGCGAGCAACGCTTGCGAGACCTGTTTCCAAAGCTATTGGCTTGGCATCGATGGATCATGAAGTGGCGTCTGGATGACAAGGACGCGGTCTGCACGACGCATCCGTGGGAAGCTGGCCGCGATAACGCCCCTGACTGGGACAAGTCGATGGCCCGCATGGACGCTTCAGATGTCGGTGAATATCAACGCCGAGACACAACGCACGTAAACAGCGACGACCGGCCAACCAAGTTCGACTATGATCGGTACATCAAGCTGGTTCAGATTGGTCGTGAGGCCGAATGGGATCAGCAGATCCTGCTGGAAAAGAACCCGTTTCGGGTTGCCGACCCAACGATGACATTCACAGCGTTGCGTGCTGCAAGAGATCTGTTGGCGATCAGCGAAGAACTTGGTCTTGAGGCCGAAGGATTGCGTGCAGATGTTGATCGGCTCGAAAGCGGCGGGCTGTCTTTGTGGAACGAAGAACTGGACAGCTTTGATTCCCGTGACGCTCATACGGGTGAATGGGCGGGTAGCATCTCGAACGCGTCATACATGTGCTGGTATGCGGGTATCGATTCAGAAAAGATGTTGAAGCGTTTGAATTCGGTGTTGGAGACCGTTCCCTATCCAGTTCCAAGCTATGATCCGTCGATGCCAAACTTTGATGCGCGCCGCTATTGGCGTGGTCCGACCTGGGCCATCATGAACATGATGATCGGATTTGGACTGGAAGACATGGGCCACATGCAGCAGGCAGAAGATTTACGCCAAAAAACTGCTAAGCTGATTTCGAACTACGGGTTTGCTGAGTATTTTGATCCAAAGACCGGCAGCCCAGCCGGTGGCACAGCGTTCACTTGGACAGCTGCCGTCTGGCTTCACTGGGCAGGGAGAAGCTAATGGGCAGCATTGAACTAAAGTCGGTCGAAAAATGGTTTGGGTCAGCCCAGGTCATCAAAGGCGTGGACCTCAAGATCGAAGAGGGTGAATTCATTGTGTTTGTCGGCCCCTCTGGCTGTGGCAAATCCACCTTATTGCGCATGATTGGCGGGCTCGAGGATATCTCGCGCGGATCACTTCTGATCAATGACACTGACGTCACCGATCATCCGCCCTCGAAACGCGGGCTGACGATGGTGTTCCAGTCTTATGCGCTTTACCCGCACCTGACGGTGGCTGAAAACATGGGGTTCTCGCTGAAAGTAGCCGGGGTGCCAAAGGCTGAGATCGCAGAGCAGGTCAACACAGCCGCAGAGGTTTTGAAGCTTGGACCGTTTCTGGATCGTCGACCAAAAGACTTGTCAGGCGGACAGCGCCAGCGCGTCGCCATCGGCCGATCCATCGTGCGTGATCCCACTGCCTTTTTGTTCGACGAGCCGCTTTCGAACCTCGACGCGGCCTTGCGGGTCGAGATGCGGTACGAGATCGCCAAGCTGCACCAAAGCCTCAAGCGCACGATGATCTATGTGACCCATGATCAGGTCGAAGCCATGACGCTGGCCGACCGGATCGTGGTTCTGGAATACGGTAAGATCGCTCAGGTCGGCACGCCCCGCGAGCTCTATGAACGTCCTGCCAATCTGTTTGTGGCGCAGTTCATTGGAAGCCCGAAAATGAACGTGTTGCCCTGTTCCGCTCAAGGCGGCAGCTATACGCTTGCACACGGTAGGGGCGGTCAATTTGCGTTTTCCGGCGAAGCCAACCGATTGGGTGTGCGCCCTGAACACATCGAAGTGGTTACAGCGGGCGAAGGCCAGACCGACGGTGTGATCGAGGTGATCGAATACCTGGGTGCCGATACGTTCTTAATCGTAGATGTCGGTGCTGAAGAAAAGGTCACTGTGCGTTTGAATGGAGATACGGACCTCAAACCGGGCGCACAGATCGGTTTGCATTTCCCGACCAACAAGCTGCACTTTTTCGATGAAGATGGTCAAGCTGTCGGTCGGGAATAGTCCGATACACTGCCGATAGCTTTTCAAGCACGCGTTGCGGTTTCAATTCATGAACCGCAACGCGTTCTTTTTTTGAGAACATGTGCAGCTTTGTGCCAGCTTTCGCCCGCATCGGCTGGTTTATTGTCAAAAACTCTTGGATCCTGTGGCAATCTATATGCCGACAGGATCATACTGTGTTTTTATCCGTCACATCCAATTGACCCTTGCGTGATTTGAAAAGTCGGTGAGGCGACTTTGATTTTTGGGGATGGCTATTGAATTAAAGGCAGACACGATGTTGGCTACATCTTGTTGAATTTGCTCGAAACGAGAGAAGAGAGACATGGCGAAAAACGTGTGTGAGGTCCTGCTGGACATATTGGCAGATGCAGGTGGTCGTCAGATCTTTGGCGTGGTTGGCGACGCGCTTAACCCTTTTCTCGAAGCCATGCGCGGGGATGATAGGTTTGAGTGGAAAGGGCTGCGGCATGAAGAAAACGCAGCTTATGCAGCTTATTCGCAGTCGCATCTGACAGGTGGTATCGGGATTTGTGCCGGCACGGTTGGCCCCGGAGCACTGCATCTGATCAATGGGCTTTACAACGCCAAACGCGAAGGTGCGGGTGTAGTCGCGATTACCGGCCAAATCGCCCACCGGGAACGCGGCACAGGCTATCATCAGGAAGTGAACCTGGAAAAGGCGTTTGATGATGTGTGCGACTATCAGGCGGTGATCCACACACCGGATCAGATGCCGCGTCTTGCCCAGATCGCTGTGCAACGCGCGCTCATCAACCGCGAGGTGGTGAGGATTGAACTGCCCATCGATGTATCCGAGCAAAAGGTGCCAAGCCTGCACCAGTACCATCCACTTTTGAAACGGCCCTCTACCCTGATCCCACCCGAGGAAGAGATCACTCGGGCCGCACAGATCATTAACGCAGGCAAGAAGGTGGCGCTTTTCGCTGGCGTTGGCTGCCGCGAGGCCAAAGAGCAGGTGTTGGCCCTGTCTCAAAAGCTCAACGCCCCGCTAGCGCACACGTTGAAGGGCAAGGATATCTTCGACTACGACGACCCGAATGTGGTTGGCATGACCGGTCTGATCGGTAACCCCGGCGGTTATCATGCAGTGCGCGATTGTGATGTGCTGGTTATGCTGGGCACCGACTTTCCATATGAATGGTTCCTGCCAGAAAAGGCCAAGATCGTGCAGATCGACCGTAGCGTCGAAAATCTGGGTCGCCGTGCGCCTATCGCATCGGGTTTGTTGGGGGATGTCGGAGCAACGCTGGACCGGCTGCTGCCTCAAGTAACCGAGAAAGAAGACCGAAGCTTTGCCGATCACCAGGTCAAACTCTGTAACAAGTGGTTGGTGCAACAAGACAAAGAGGCCAGCCTCGAACGCGCAAGCGAACCGTTGCACCCGCAGTTATTTGCCCGCGAGATTTCCAATCAGGCCGCAGAAGATGCAGTTTTTGCGATGGATATCGGTGAATGCACCGTCTGGGTGGCGCGGCAGACCCGAATGAAGGGTGGGCGTCGTATGGTGGGTTCATTCAATCATTCCTCTCTGGGCTCTGGCTTGCCTTCGGCGCTAGGAGCAGCGGCGCTCGATCCCTCGCGTGAGGTCTGGACCTTCTGCGGCGACGGTGGCTTTGGCATGTCGATGCAGGATTTCGTAACCGCCGTCCGCTATGACTGGCCGATCAAAGTGATTGTGTTCAACAACCAGACACTGGGTTTCGTGAAGATGGAGATGGAGGTTGCGGGCTACGCAGTGAATCCAATCGCCACCGATCTGGTGAACCCGGATTTTGCCGAATATGCCAAGGTCTGCGGCGGTGATGGTGTGCGCGTAGAACATGCAGCTGACATCAAGGATGCCATAGAACAGGCCAAAGCCAGTACCAAGCCGTTCATTATCGACGCCATGGTCACACCGGGTGAACTGGTGATGCCCCCACATGTGGACACCAAGATGGCCTGGGGCTTTGGTATGTCCAAACTGAAAGAAGGAATACTGCTGGCCAAGGGCGACCACGCCCAGTGGGACAATTGGGTCAAAGAGCTCAAGGCGCAGCTGTAATGCAGGCGCCAATCCAAGTTAGAAACCGGAGATCGGACGCATGATTGTACGCAACATATACTACGCGGTTGCCTTTTTCGGCCTGCCACTGACCTTGCTGCTTGGTTGGTTCTGGACCCCAGCACTGTGGCTTTTGGTGATCGTGCTGCCCTATATCGCAATCGGGGCCTATGACCTGATGACGACGAAACACAATGTGCTCAACAACTATCCGGTTCTGGGCCATTTCCGATATATGCTGGAATTCGTCAGCCCCGAAATCCGCCAGTATTTTGTTGAGACCAACGAAAGTGGGCGACCTTTCAATCGGATCACACGTGGTCTGGTCTATGCCCGGGCCAAGGGACAGCAGGATACGCAGGCATTTGGCACCCAATACGACATCACGCAAGTCGGCTATCACCGCACAAACCATTCTTTGTCTCCGAAAGAAGTGGAAAAAAGCGAAGAGCGGGTGACGCTGGGCGGTCCTCAATGCTCCAAGCCGTACGATGCGTCACGCCTGAACGTTTCAGCAATGAGTTTCGGAGCGCTAAGCCATACCGCGATCCGGGCTTTGAATGGTGGGGCCAAGGACGGTGGTTTTGCCCATAACACAGGAGAGGGTGGTATAAGCCCGCATCATCTGGCGGAAGGCGGTGATCTTATTTGGCAGATTGGCACGGGCTATTTCGGCTGCCGTACCCCCGAAGGTGGGTTCGACAAGGACAAGTTTGCTGAAAGAGCCCGAAAGGACGTGGTCAAAGCCATTGAAATCAAGCTGAGCCAAGGCGCAAAACCAGCTCATGGCGGCGTGCTGCCTGCGGTAAAGGTTGATGAAGAAATCGCTGAAATTCGAGGCGTCGAACCCCATAAGGATGTAATTTCACCCCCGGCACATTCGGCCTTTGACACCCCCACCGGGCTGATGGAATTCGTGCAACATCTGCGTGAGATGTCGGACGGCAAACCAGTGGGTTTCAAGCTGTGTATAGGTAAACGGTCCGAATTCATGAGTATCTGCAAGGCAATGCTGGATACCGGGATTTTACCCGATTTCGTCACAGTGGACGGGGCCGAAGGCGGCACCGGCGCTGCACCGGTGGAATACTCCAACAGGTTAGGGATGCCCTTGAACGAAGGGTTGATCTTTGTCGACAACTGCTTGCGCGGCATTGGTGTGCGCGACAAGGTCCGCGTCATCTGTTCGGGTAAGGTCGCGACTGGTTATGACGTAATCGAAAAACTCGCCTTAGGCGCAGATATGTGCAATTCGGCCCGCGCGATGTTGTTTGCAGTGGGCTGTATCCAATCGCTTCATTGCAACACCAACCGCTGTCCTACAGGTATCGCCACTCAGGATCAGGAACGCGCGAAGGCCGTGAATGTGCCGCAAAAACGTCAGCGCGTGCGTCGCTATCACGATGCAACGCTGGAAAGTTTCCGCGAGATTCTGGGCGCAATGGGCTACGAAAAGGTCACGGACCTGCACCCTTCGGATATTCTGCGCCGCTCAACGGACGAAAAAGAGCTGACATATGCAGACCTTTACGAACGGGTTCCGGAAGGTGGGTTGCTGGCAGACAGTGTCCCTGCGGGATTTGCAAGCGATTGGGAGCGTGCATCGGCCCAACGGTTCTAATGCATCGACGGGTCGATCATTGGCGTTTAACCCCCAAGCCTGTAAGGAAATAGATCGAAGAATGCGATTCTGATCAGGGGGCCAAGGGCTTGCAGCGAACACTCATGTACCTCGCCGTCTTTTTCGGCGGTGCGCTTGGGTCGCTGCTGCGCGAAGTGCTGTCGCTTGAGATACCCGGCGTGCCCTTCGTGACTGCAACCTTCGGCATCAATATTGCCGCCTGTCTGTTCATCGGCTGGCTCTATGCGGTGCGGCACAGGGTACATGCCCATGTCATCCATCTGGGCGCGGTTGGGTTTTGCGGTGGGTTGTCGACCTTTTCCTCATTCGTGGCCGAGCTCGACCGGCTGTCCCAAGCAGATATCACCTATATGGTCGCGGCTTTGATCCTTGAGGTTGTTTTCGGCCTTGCCGCCGCCGTCCTGGGTGAAGTGATCGGGCGCAAGTATCACTCTGGAGAGCACCCGAATGAGTGACCTCTATTTACACGCCGCATTTGCTCTTGGCGGCGGTCTGGGCGCCGTCGCCCGGCATATGCTGAACCGCATAATCACGCATGAACTGCCGCTTTCGACACTCATCGTGAATGTGGTGGGTTGCCTGTTGCTGGGTTTGTGGGTGGGTTATATGGGTGATCCCCACTTAATGCCCGAGGAAGAACGCCGTTTGGTCTTTGGTTTCTGTGGAGGGTTCACCACGTTTTCCAGCTTTGCCTATCAATCCCTGCAACTCCATCGCGAACGTACCATCCTGATGGCAGCAGGGAATATCCTGCTGAGCGTGGCTTTGTGCTGGATTGCATTCTGGCTTGGCCTTCAGGCCGTCCGGTAACGTTTTCTCTTGAGTCCAGCTGCGAATTTCGCATCCATAAGGCATGGCTGACTCAACCTCTCCTTCCGATCTCAATTCCCGACGCGCACTGGACAACACGGTGCTGGCCTTTCTACGAACCGAGTTGGCCAACCGGCGCACCTTGCTGGCTTATGTGAAAACCGCTCTGGGGGTGGCGATTGCCGGATTTGGATTAATGCAGTTTGCCGACGCGGATTCGATATTTGTTTGGGTTGGAATGGCTGTTCTGCCTGTGTCGGTTCTGATTTTGGTCTACGGCATCATCGACTACATCCATATTCGTCGCCAGATCGAACAGGAGAAGCGTGACGCGCGGGTCTGAGCGTGAGACTCCGGATTCAGGGTCAGCTTGCCCGAAACGCGGTTGGGGTTTGACCGAATTCTGCCTTGAATGCTCGGGTCATCGCGCTGGCGTTTTCGTACCCGCAACGCCCGGCGATTTCAGCGACGGATTGTTCTGTTTCCTCCGCCAGATTGCGCGCGAGTGTGAGACGCAAACGCCTGTAAAGTGCCTGCGGTGTGGTCTTCAGTTCGGCACGTATTCGGGTTTCGATCCGTTTTTGCGAGCATCCTAGGCGTCGCGCGATCTGTGCGATTGATAACGGAGTCTCAATGTTCGACTGCATCACGTCCAATGCCCGATTGACCAGTGTGTCTTCAGATTTCATCGGCAGGGCATAGGGATCTCGACTGTTTCGGCTCATCAAAAGATGCGCCACTTCCATGGACAAAAGCGGTCCATGGTCTCGGCGAATGAGGGCAGAAGAGAGATCGAACGCCGCCAATGCCCCGGAACAGGTCAGCCGATTGCCATCAATCACAAATCGCTCGCGCACCGCGTCGACTGCTGGAAAGCTCTCTTCGAACCGCGAAAGTTCGTCCCAATGGATGGTTGCGCGACGTTCATCCAATAGACCGGCACGTGCCAGAAGCCAGCTTCCGGTGTCCAATCCTGCGACCTGCCGATGCTGTTTTGACGCTGTCAGAATGGCCCGGGCAGTTGATCGGGTATCGAGTTTCAGGAAGCCATAAGATGGCATAACCACAAGTACGTCGCCGCTCTGATCCTTGATTGCGCAATCCGGTGTGACGGCCAGACCGCTGGAACTGTGTACTTGTGCCCCGTCAAGCGAACAGAACTTCCAGGAATAGAGCATGTGCCTGGATAAGTTGTTCGCTGCCCGCAGCGGCTCGACCATGTTTGCAAGGCAATGGTTCGAGTAACCATTGAAAAGAAGAATGTTGAAGTGCTGCGGTAAAATATTCGAATCCTGCATGATGAACGCCTAACATTGCATGTCGGAAACTTGGGGGATGACGTTCTCTGGGTCAACTACTGATCCAAGGGATACACGCCATGCAGTTCGGTTTGTCTGAAGAACAAGAAATGATCGTCTCGACGGTCCGCAGCTTTGTTGAAAACGAAATCTACCCGCATGAAGAGGCGGTCGAGCGCAGCGGCACCGTCCCGATGGAGTTGGGCAACGAGATCAAGCAGAAATGCATCAATCTGGGTTTTTATGCCTGTAACTTCCCCGAGGAGGTTGGCGGCGCCGGCTTGTCCCATCTTGATTTCACGCTTGTTGAGCGCGAGCTTGGCCGCGGTTCGATGGCGCTGACGCATTTCTTTGGCCGCCCGCAAAACATCCTGATGGCCTGCAATGATGAACAGCGCGAGCGGTATCTGTTGCCCGCCGTACGGGGCGAGAAAATGGACGCCTTGGCAATGACCGAACCGGATGCCGGGTCGGACGTGCGCGGCATGAAATGTCAGGCAGTGCGCGATGGGGGCGACTGGGTAGTCAACGGCTCAAAACACTTTATTTCTGGCGCGGAACATGCGGATTTCTTCATCGTCTTCATCGCAACCGGCGTGGACGAAACCCCCAAAGGCCCCAAAAAGCGCATCACCACTTTCCTGGTGGATCGCGGCACACCGGGCTTTGAAGTGCGCGAAGGGTACAACTCAGTTAGCCACAAGGGCTACAAGAATTATATACTCTATTTCGACAATTGCCGTTTGCCGGATGCCCAGGTTTTGGGCGAAGTAGATGGCGGTTTTGCCGTGATGAACGAATGGCTTTACGCAACCCGCCTAACGGTTGCGGCGTTCTCGGTTGGGCGCGCGCGGCGATGCTTTGATTATGCGCTGAACTATGCGGCCGAGCGCAAGCAGTTCGGCCAGCCTATTGGCAAGTTTCAGGGCGTCGGCTTCCAGATCGCAGATATGATCACCGAGATCGACGCCGCCGACTGGCTGACCCTTGCCGCCGCATGGCGTCTGGACCAAAACCTGCCTTCCAACCGTGAGATTGCCTCGGCCAAGCTTTTTGCTTCTGAAACGTTAGCGCGAGTGACGGATGCGACGCTGCAAATCTATGGTGGTATGGGTCTGATGGACGACTTCCCGATCGAGCGTTTCTGGCGCGATGCACGCGTTGAACGCATCTGGGACGGCACCAGTGAAATTCAGCGCCACATCATCAGCCGTGATCTTCTGCGTCCACTGGGCGCCTAACCATGAACAAAGACCTGACCCGGCTTTTGCGCCCGAAAACTATCGCTGTCATTGGCGGTGGTGCCTGGTGTCAGCAGGTTATTCTGCAATCCGAACGTATGGGCTATGCTGGCCAAATCTGGCCGGTGCATCCCAAAGCCAACGAAGTCGCAGGACACAAAGTTTATGGCCAGATCGAAGACCTGCCTGAAGCCCCGGATGCGGTGTTCATTGGCATCAACCGCCATGCCACTATTGAGGCGGTTCAGGTCCTCTCCAGCATGGGCGCGGGTGGGGCGGTCTGTTTTGCCTCGGGTTTTTCCGAAGCCGTCGCTGAAGACGACACCGGCGGGGACTTGCAGGCGCAGCTGATCGCCGCAGCCGGTGACATGCCCATTCTTGGCCCGAATTGTTATGGCTACATCAACGCGCTGGACGGTGCGCTGTTGTGGCCGGACCAGCACGGGGCAACGCGGATCGACAAAGGCGTCGCGATCCTGACTCAAAGCTCGAATATCTCGATCAACCTGACCATGCAGAAACGCGGCTTGCCGATTGCCTATATGGTGGCTTGCGGAAACATGGCGCAAACCAGTCAGGCGCAGATCGCTGCGGCCTTGCTTGATGATCCGCGCGTGACAGCCCTAGGTCTGCATGTCGAAGGTTTCAAGGATATCCGCGAGTGGGAGGCGCTGGCCGCAAAGGCCCATGCAAAGGGCATTCCGCTGGTTGCCCTAAAGGTCGGCGCTTCGGAACAGGCGCAGGCAGCGACCGTTTCCCATACCGCGTCTCTGGCAGGAAGTGATGCGGGCGCGCAGGCGTTGTTGGACCGGCTTGGTATCCCGCGTCTTTCGTCGCTACCGGATTTCCTCGAAACGTTGAAACTGCTGCACTGCTACGGTCCATTACCTAGCGGTAACATAGCCTCGATCAGCTGTTCGGGGGGCGAGGCGAGCCTGATTGCAGACATGGCGGTCGGCACCGGTTTGACCTTCCCACCGCTAAGTGATGATAAAAAGACCCATCTACGCAATGCGCTAGGTCCTATGGTGGCGCTGAACAATCCGCTGGATTATCACACCTATATCTGGCGCGATGAACGCGCGATGTCGCAGGCATGGTCTGGCATGACAGGTGAGGATATCGACCTGACGTTTTCTATCGTCGATTATCCAACCACCGACGCCACAGATTGGACCTGTGCAACGCGGGCGGCCTTGCAAGTTCGTGCGGACACTGGGGCACGGTTTGCCATCGTCGCGACCCTGCCAGAGTTACTGCCTGAAGATGTGGCGAAAGACCTGGTGACAGGCGGCGTCGTGCCTTTTATGGGTATCCGTGAAGCGCTTGCCGCCACGCGCGCGGCGGGTCAGGTCCGTGCCCCCTGTTTGCAGCCCGTTTTGCTGCCAGGCAGCGTCGAGGCGTCCGGAACCCTTACCGAGGGGGTGTCCAAACAGGCGTTGGCTGAATGCGGTTTGCGCATCCCTCAAAACCGCACAGTCAGTGGCGCAGAAGAAATCAGCAAAGCGGTGCATGACATGCAAGCGCCTTTTGCAGTGAAAGGCGTGGGTCTTGCGCATAAGTCGGAACATGCCGCTGTTCGGCTGGGTGTTATGTCCGAAGACGTGGCCAATGTGGCAGCCGAAATCGGCACTGAAGCAATCCTGATCGAAGAGATGATCATGGGAACTGTCGCTGAACTGCTGGTCGGTGTTGTTCGTGACCCCGCGCATGGGTTTGTCTTGACATTGGGGGCAGGGGGTGTGCTGACCGAAGTCATGCGCGACACAGTTTCTCTGCTGGTGCCCAGCCCGCCCGAAGACATCCGCACGGCTCTTGGAATGCTGAAAATCGCGCCTCTGCTTGCAGGCTATCGCGGCCAACCGGCGGCTGATATGGATTCGATCATTGCCGCAGTCGAGGCTGTTCAGGCCTATGTTCTGCAAAATGCCGACACGCTCGGCGAGGTTGAGATTAACCCTCTCCTCTGCACGCCCGACAAGGCTGTTGCGGTGGACGCTCTGATAAGAAAGGCCTGAGAAATGGACCCGATCAAAACCCGCCGCGACGGAACGATCCTTGAGGTGACGCTGGACCGCCCCAAGGCCAATGCCATTGACCTTGCCACCAGCAGAATCATGGGCGAGGTCTTTGCCGAATTTCGCGACGACCCAGAGCTTCGAGTGGCCATTCTAACCGGCGCGGGCGAAAAGTTCTTTTGCCCTGGTTGGGACCTGAAAGCTGCCGCCGATGGTGACGCAGTGGACGGGGACTATGGTGTCGGCGGCTTTGGTGGTCTGCAAGAACTGCGCGACCTGAACAAGCCCGTGATTGCTGCCGTGAACGGCATCGCCTGTGGGGGCGGGCTGGAGCTGGCCTTGTCCGCAGACATGATCCTGGCTGCTGATCACGCCACTTTTGCCTTGCCGGAAATTCGATCTGGCACTGTTGCCGATGCAGCCAGCGTCAAGCTGCCTAAACGCATTCCCTATCATATCGCAATGGAGCTGCTGCTGACCGGACGTTGGTTCGATGCTGAAGAAGCCAATCGCTGGGGGCTGGTGAACGAGATCGTCGCCGCCGATCAACTTATGGACCGTGCGTGGGAACTTGCCCGGCTTCTGGCCTCGGGACCGCCCCTGGTATACGCCGCAATCAAGGAAATCGTGCGCGACGCCGAGGATACCAAATTCCAGGATGCGATGAACCACATCACCAAACGTCAGCTGCGTACTGTAGACGTACTCTATGCCAGCGAAGATCAACTGGAAGGGGCCCGCGCTTTTGCCGAAAAACGCGATCCGGTTTGGAAAGGAAAATAAACAATCCCGGCGATCAGTAAGTGGATTTGCCATTTACTGATCCACGCTGCGGGTGCACATTAAGTCATGCCTTATTTTGAGCGTAAACCCTACGAAAACCCGTCACGCGCAATTAGCTCTGTTGCTTCGCAGCCGGACACTCAACCGATTTCGGATATCGCGCGTCGCGTGCTTGAGACAGAGCGCGGCAATCAAAAACACCTCGAAGGGCCTTTTACCTGTCGCAAGATTTGCCACCCTGGCGGTACGGCCACAATCTTGTTGTCCTTTGCTGCGGCTGAAGGTGACGAGCCAGTTGAAATGCAGTTCGAACCCGGTGATCTGACCAATCCGAATGGGGATATTCTTCCTGCAAACCGCGTAAACGTTGTTCCATCCCAAATCCAACTTGCCGCCGGAGAGAACACAGATGTAGCGGTTGTGGTCACCGTGCCGGATTTGACGGAACCAGGCGCTTATCATGGCCGGATCGCCTGCATGGGTACCGAGCAGACTTCTATCGTGGTGGTTTTTGACGTTGCGAGTGCTCAGACCTGACGGTTCACGAGGTAATCCATAAACTGTCCTAAAAATGCGCGGGGGGCGTCTTGGGTGCCTGCAAACACCTGCGAAAACTCCTGACGGGCAGAAGCAAGCAGATCGTTGGCCGCATCTTGTGCGAAGCGGATGCTGCCGTAGTGATCCATGCGCTCAAGCACCCAGGCAACATCTTGGGTCGATCGGCTTTCGCGCGGGTTTGATAGCATCTCGGCCAACCGCATCTGTTCCGGTTCATCAGCGTGCAGGCCGAGCTGCCCCAACATCAGTGTGCGCTTTCCCTCATAGATGTCGCCGCCAATTTCCTTGCCATATGTGTCCTGCGAACCAACAAGGTTCAGAACGTCGTCCTGAATTTGAAACGCCGCGCCCAGAAAGAAACCGAACGCGTTGAAGTCGTCCAAATTCAGTGTGCCCTGGGCGACATCCTGCGGCCGTGCAATCAATGCGCCGATCCGCATGGGGTGAATGAAACTGTACCAGCAGGTCTTTTTGAGACACATACGCAGATAGTCCGAGGCGTCCACGTTCAGTCTGTTGTCCCGTATCCAACCCAGCTCCAACGCCTGACCTTCAATGGATTGCTGAAGCAGATGGTCAAACTCATCCACCACGCGCATTCCGGTTTCCAGCCCAAGCGACCCCAGATTTTGCCGCAACAGCCGCAAGGCCAGCGCCTGCATCCCGTCGCCTGTATTTATGGCCAAAGGGACACCAAGCCGCTGGTGCATGCACGCGCGCCCACGCCTGAAATCGCTTTGATCTTCGATGTCATCGTGGATCAGAAAGGCATTATGCAGAAGCTCCAGCACAGCTGCGGACACCCGTGCTTCCTCGGTATTGCCGCCAAAGGCTTCGCAGGTGGCCAGCAATAGCGCGGGCCGCAGTCCTTTGCCTGATGTTTCGATGTAATCCCGTATCGGACCATACAGATAAGCCTGGGGTTCACCTGTTGGCAAAAGCCCCAACAGAGTTTCACGCGCGCGATTCCCGTAAGAGGTCAGTTGGTTCAGAAACTCCTGCTGTGCCGCAGGGTCTAGATGCGCGGTTCCGGGTTTCAAAGGTTAACCCTTCTGCGTGATGGTCACGCGGGGTTTGCTGCCCTGCGCACGGTCGGAGGCAAAGGGTGCATCCGTCATTGGCAGGGCCCTGGATAGAACATCAGACTGACCGCTGTCGCGACCCAGATCATAGGCTAGATCTTCGGCCACCTCATCTCCGGGGATCGGAAGATCAGCGGTGGGTTCATAGCTGGCCATCAGATCAAAAAGCTCTTTCGGCGGGCAAATCATGCGCAGCGCTTCGGCAATGGCTGGGTCTTCGATGATACCGCCGGGTTTAGAGTATTCAGCAGCCGGTTCCCCAATGACCGCCAAGGGCCCATCACCGCCGCGATCTACCCCGGTTGAATCCTGACCCATTTTCAAGGCGGCCTCGACCGCCACCGCGAACCTGTTGTCCCAAGGCAGACCCGCCTGATAGCGAGCATAGTCATAGGCGCGCAGCGGTTTCAGTATATCAGGCTCGTGCAGATCCCAGATCTGGCAGGGTTCAGCACCCGAACCGCTGCGCTGCAGGATCGCGTTGACCGCCCGGCGCGCGGCCTCATTCGCCCCTTCCATGGTGGCAAGGTCAGTGAAGGTGCGGACGTAATCGGAGGCCAAGAAGAAGTTCGGGATCAGCGTGGCCGCATCTGGCCGCAACCGCCAACTGTTGATGCGGTTGACCAGCAGAGGTTCCACATTGCTTTGGCGTTTGGGATCTTCGGGATCCTGCACGATGTCAGGATCAAGGAACCAATAGTGCATATCCTCATCCCGCAGCACAGTCTCACCATCCACGTTGAGGCTGCGCTTGAGCTGCTCCCAAACCTCTTTTGCAATCTCTTCCCGGCTACAATTTCGCGCGGTCTTGCCGTTCAGACCGGGCTTGTCCCATTCCGAAATATCAATTGAAAGCAGACCCTTGGTTTTGCCTTCAGCCCAATTGTCAAAGTTGATCCCCGGCCAGAACTGTTTTTGCGACACGGCGGTCAAAGCCCACGGGCTATCGATGAAGATGACGTGGCCGTTGGTCAGCGTGACCTCTTTGGTCAAATAAAACTGAATGCCGTTCATCCACTGCACGTCGTTTGCAAGAAGCGGCAACTTGGCAAGTGCCGGATCGGCTGCCATCATTTCGGGCGTGAGTAGCGGCGCGATGCGCTCGATCGGCATGGCGCTGATGAACCAGTCGCCTGTGACTTTCTGCTCTTTGCCATCCTGTTCGACCGTCGCTCCGGTGATCCGCCCATTTTGGCATTCGATGCCAGTCACCTTGGAGTCGAACTTGTAAACGACCCCCTTGCTTTTGAGGTAATCCAGCCAGGGTTGAATCCAGACAAGGTTTGTGGGCCCGTTCAGCAACCTGTTGCACTGCGGTTCAGGGGTGGCGATGGCCAACTGCAACTGTACAGCAATGTCGCCCACGGTCTTGGTGCTGGCAGTAGTGGCTTTGGCGGCCACCAAAGACCGGGTCAGGCCGATGGCAAGAAACTTCTGATACGCTTCCGAACGGCCTTCTGCCCCGATGAAATCCCACCATCCGATCCGCTCATATTCGTCAAACCGGCGTTCCTTGCACGAGGTCGCAATCCGCCACATGCAGGCAACGAAGTGCTCGACATCCTCATATGCGATCTGGTCCCGAGGCGAGAGCGTAAAGGCAATCGTCTTGAATGCATCCGCCACGTCCTTGAGGGTGCGTGGAAATCGCTCGGGTACGATGATGCCAGGCTTGTCGAACTGGCTGACCAGAACCTGAGTGGTCGGCACCAGATTATCATAGCACGTGCCTTTATCGTAATAAGGCGTACGGGCCATCGTATCGGTGATATGGCGATAGAAGTTCGGGAAGAACCGGAACCCATGCTCGCCCGGCAACCATGGGCGCTTCACGCCGGGCGGATAGCTGGCCCCGTCCATCTCGGCCCATTTTTCCAGCGCCTTGATGTGCTTCGCCTTCGAGCCGTGATCGCCTTCACCCTTCATCACCGGAATGCTGCGTGCCTTGCCTCCGGGGATCATTTGACGTTCGTGGATCTCAACCTCGAACCCGCGTTCAATCAGTTCGTGCGCGGCGCTCATACCGGCCACGCCGCCGCCAAGAATGATAACTTTTTCAGCCATCTGATGTTCCTTTCGCGGAATAGACGTCAAAGCGCAGGGTGATATCTGACAGGCTGGCTTCGCCAATGCCAAAACCTTGTACCCGGTTCATCCAGCTGTAACTCGGGTTCGAGGTTAAGTAACGCGGTGCAAGCCGCACAGGGGCCGTGGCGGGCAGGTTACCCTTTAGCAATGCAGCATAGCCATCTGGGCCGAATTCACACACACCGGTATCTTCAAACAGGATCGGCGCACCCCCGTCTGTTGGCGTGATCAGCGCCTTGGCATGAAGCAGCCCCACGCCGTCAGGGCGCACGCGCATCCAGTCTCCTCCAACTGGCTCGATCATCCCTTTCAGGTGTGGGCCTTCGACTGTTCCGCCTTCTTTGATGGCAAAATGCAGCCAGACTCCGTCTGGTGTCTCGCCCGAGGGATGAAAGTCGCCGGTGAAGGGCACAGTGAATTTGGCGATATGCTCCAGAACCGGTGACTGCTGCGCTGGCTTTGGCTGCTGCACTGGTGCCGCATTCGGGGCAGTTTCGGGTCCCGGGTCATATTCGCGGCCACCGGACGTCAAAACCGGACGCCAACTGAACGACTTGCCCTGCATCACGAATGGTAAGGCGGCCGCAAAGTGCTGAAGACCTGTTTTGAGATCGCGGTGCAGAGGCCAACCGCGAATGGCCCGCTCGGGGCCGCCAGCTTGCGAACAGATCAGCCGCACAGTGTCATGAGGCGATACGGATGGTCCGGCCTCGATCAAGGCGCGTTTGTCTCCGGCCGCATTGATCGTTTCTGACCAGCGCAGGGTGACACCGCGGTCTATAAACTCGCGCACGACCAGATCCTCGGTCAGCAGGTGAGGGTGTGGATTGCCTGTTCTTCCTTGATCCGCAGGCGGAATTTCTGCTGCACGCGGAAGACATGCTCGCCTTCGGCCGAAGTTTGCAGATACTTGACCGAGATTTCGGACGGTACAACGATTTCAACCGGTGCCCCTTGCAGTGACACAAGCGTTGCCTTGTTCGCGGGCAAAGTGCCCGAGCGCAGCAACGGACCATCCAGAAACGGCAGAATGCTGTCGCGTGGCAGGACCATCGAGTTGTCCATCGGCGTTGTGACTGCCTGGAACAGGCCGTTGCCCATCACACAAGCGTATGGGCCCAGATACCCGCGCGATTCCAATTCGTTGATACCCGCAACCACGGCTTCGAACACTTCGGGTCCAGTGCAGGTTTTCTTCTTGGAAGACGACGACCCAGAAGATTTCTCGCCCGCTTCCAGTAAGCCTTCATATTTGCCACCTCCGGTGACGGTGTAAATCGGCGGCAACGAGGCTGGCGCGCCAGCGGTGGGTTTAGGGCCTTCTCCTGTGCCGGGTTGACCGTTGAAGATGATGTCGTCTTCGACCCGGGCCACAATTGCAGCAGCCCGACGGAACATGATCATGGCTGCCGACAATTCGGAGTCGGCCATCTGCGCACTTTTCAAGTAGACGTTTACTGAAACTGTGGTCAGGCGCGTGGTGTCAAAGTCATTGACACCAAGACGTTTTGCGGTGCCGTTTTCGTTATCGATCAACTCAAGCCGGTTCAGCGGGACCGATTGCGTGTCAGCCGGCAACGGCCCGTACAGTGGCAGAAAACTTGCGGCTACCCGAGCACGCAGCGCTTCATCATGGACGGCTTTGTTTACAGCGTTCCACTGGTCGTCGCCCCAGTCCAATGCGTCGGTCATTTCAAATCCCTCTTGGTTGTGCTGCCTTCATCGGTGAGGCACTTGGTTTTTGTTCAATTTGCTTCGTTCAGTCGATCCAGAAGTCGCTTGGCGCGATCTTCCTGGACAACAGCGCCGATACTGCTGGCCAGCTTCAGTGCCAATTCTGCTTCATCCCGGGCGGCGCCTAATTCTCCGCGTGCGGCAAAGGCTTTGGCTCGCACTCGGTGATATTCCGGTTTGTTCAGCGTTTCTCCGCGTTCCCAGCCCGGGGTGCAGACCGCCTCAAGACGGTCTAGAGCTTTATCGATGTCACCATGGTCGATCATGATTTCCGACAGCACGATCTGGTTTTGCGGGAATGTGAAGTTACCGCCCGATTTGGAGATAAGGTTCATACGCGCTTCGATTTGTTCCGGAACGCCAGCAAGGTTACCTTTTCCGGCCTGTGCAAGACCCATATAGATGTCCTGCATGGCATGCAGATACAGGAACCCTTCTTCATCCGCGATTTTGCGGGCTTCCTTCATTGTGGCGTCCATTCTGTCCCATTCACCCGCATAGGGCAGGAACATACAACAAGCCCCCATAATATAGACAAGGTTAGGCGCATGGTTCAGCGCTTTGCTTACCTCGATAGATTGCAGGCGTGCGGCTTCGGCGTCGTCGAACTTGCCCTGTTGCCACAACAGGCAACCTTGGATGGCCAACAGCGAGGCTAAAGTCGACGACTGGGTCATCGGCATCATGGCCATATCAAGTTCTGGCGTGATGAGAGCAAAGGCGCGGTCAAGCTGGTGTTCACATTCAGAGAACTCACCACGGAAATAGTGGGTAAAGCTAAGGGCTCGGGCCGTCAGAACGTTGGCGACCGGGTCTCCGGTCATCCCGGCCATTGTATTCAGCGCCTGCCCCATCTCCATGGCGTGGTTCATTTGACCGCCGACGAAGAAGTTCGTCCAGCGACAGAAGGTTGCCGCAAAAAGCGTCTCTCCATCGCCCAGAGCCTGGGCAAGTTCCATCGCACGGGCGGCTGTCTCTCCGACCTGATCTGCGGACCAGCCATAGATCGCCATATAGGCGGGTAGAATGTTCATCTGAACCCGCAATTCGAACCCGTCACGTTCGGCAGTTGCGGGCATAGTCCCGAGGTTGCGCAGTGCCGCCCGAAACGCTGATATCGCAGGAAGGTTCGCCAGTCGGGACAGAGCCAGTTCTCCAGCCGTGAACCAGTGGGTGACGGCCTCGTTCTTTAGCCCACCCAAATCGCAGTGATGCGCGATGGTGTCAGGGGCAGGGCTGCCAAAGGCCTTGTTCCCTTCGAGCAGGGCCTCGGCAATTTTCAGGTGAAGTTTTTGCCGGTCTTCCCGCAACAGCGAGTTATACGCTGTGTCCTGAACCAGTGCGTGGTTGAACGTATAGGTGGCCGATCCTTCATCGCTGGTGGCCAACAAAACACCAGCGGCTATCAGTTGCAGCAAGGCGCGGTCGACATCCATATCAGCCTGAGCGACCGCTTTGATCATACGGGCGGTAAAGCTTCGCCCGATGACGGAACCCAGCTGCGCAACCGGCTTGGCGTTTTCCATCCGGTCAAGACGCGACATCAACGAATCCTGAAGTGTGGATGGCACGCTGAGTGCGTCCAGAACTTCGGCGTTGATCGGTGCGTCGGCGGGCAGTTGGTCCAGAACCGCTTTGGTCATTTCTTCGATATACAGAGGCACCCCATCCGCCTTTTCGATGATCTGACGGATCAGAATAACTGGCAGGCTGTAAGGCTCGGCCACGCGGCGAACCAATTCGGACGCTTCGGTGCGTGCCAGCGGTGATAGATCAATGCTTGTCGCCTTGTCCTGAAAATGCGCGGGCGGCTCGTACTCAGGTCTATGTGACAGAACCACAAGAACAGGAAAGCCAACCAGATTGTTCGCAAGCGCGTCTAGCAAATCGAGCGTAGTTGCATCGGCCCAATGTATATCCTCGACCACCAACAACAATGTGCCGCGTCTGTCGCATATGCTGCCGAGGCTGCGCAGCAGTACATCCATGGATTTGCGTGCTTTTTTAAGAGGGTCCGGTTCGGCAGGTGCGCCCGAGTCGATGCCCGCCAAGTCCAGCAGGACAGGCAAGTCCATTTCGTTGACTCGAGGCGCAGATTGAACAAAACCAGATATTGCAGCCCGGATATTGTCGTCTGTTTGGTCGCCTGACACGCGCCTCAGTTCACTGACCACGGGGTGCAAAGGAAGGCTGGCCAGATGCGGTGTGCACTGCAATGTGAGTGGCCTAACCCCAATTGCTTCCGACAACGACTTGATGAGTCGCGACTTGCCAATACCTGCTGCACCGCCGACAAGGGCCATCCGGCCGGCCCCTTCCTGCGCTTCAGACCAGAGCTGCCTAAGAGCCGACAGATCATCGTTTCGAGCTACAAGCTTAACGGCAGACCGACCGGTCCGGGCGTCGAACCGACTGGTGGATACCGTTTCCTTTAGCACGCAATAAACTTTGCGCTGATTTTCGAAGCCTTTAAGATCGTGGCTGCCACGAGGTTCGAATTCGAACGTGCCATGCGTAAGGCGCATGGTTTCTGACGATACAATCACCTCGCCAGGATCGGCCAGCCCTTGTAGCCGAGACGCCAGATTCGCTGTCTCGCCGACCAGAAATTCCTCTGACCCCAAACTTTTCGACGACACGACCCCCACAACAACCATACCTGTTGCGATTCCCGCACGTAGATTCAATTTTTCGCCGAACTTATTCTCGAGGTTCTGAACTGCCTCTATCGTCTCCAGAACCGCGCGCACGGCGCGTTCTGCGTCGTCCTCCATGGCTTTGGGGTAACCAAAATACACCATGATTCCATCGCCCTGACGATAGGCCAGGTGACAACCATGCTGTTTCAATGTGCCGATCGCCGTATCCAGATACAGATTCATAATCTGCATCAGGTCTTCAGGGTCGTACCGTTGGGCCAGCTGGGTGGATCCGACGAGATCACAAAACACAAGGGTTAGTTGCCTGCGTTCAGCCTCGGACCGCACACCATCTTTGTTCGAAGTGTCTCTGCTTCTTAGCTCCGCTTGTGCTTTGCGGAACCGCTTTCTTTCCCCAACGCTTAACCCAAGGTCGCGTAGTTCGGGGTCTGTCAAGTCGTCCAAAAGCTGGTCGTCCACACCTTCTTGCCGGAACATCGAAAGATGATCCTTCAGACCGGCCAGATTAAGAACATTGGAGATTCGTCTTGCCTCAAGGACTCGCGTCATTGTTCTGCGATCCCGCTCATATTTTTCCCCTCATCGCTCAAGACTTTTTATATTGTATTTGTATAGGCAAAAATAGAGAGGAATTTTTATTGAATCCACATAACGCAACGGCGCATTCGTTAACGAGTTATCTTGTTTGAAAAAATTTTGATGAAATTACAACACGCTTTGACTGCCTTTGTGAAAGAACCGAGTTATTAAGTTTCAATATGATCCTTCGGGAGATTCATTTCTCGCTCTTCTACTTTGTTCAAGCTTCCCTGCGTTCCAATGGAATTCAGCATAAGAAGCGATCTGATCCTGCCAGACCACACAGCAAAGAGACTATTTGGAGCCTCTGCCCATCCCTGATAGTGCTCAACCTTGACTGCGTTCAAGAGCAGTAGTTTCGCCGATTGACAATTTCATGGCCCTCGCTCAATTCGGTAGGGATGATCACAAGTCTGAATTCACGGAGCGCAGTCCCAAAATGCCTAATCTCACTCAGCTGGCCAAAAAACACGGTACTGACAAAGGGCTGACAGATCTGGCTCATGGTTACACACGGCTATACGAGCTTCTGTTTCACTCGCTTCGGGATAAACCTATTCGACTTCTCGAAATGGGTTTGTTGCGTGGTGGCCCCGAGGTGCGGGGACGTCAGGCCGACCGTGAAACGGATCGCGTTCCATCTGTCGATATGTGGTTGGAGTATTTCGAACACGCGCATGTCACGGGTTTGGATATCTCGGACTTTTCCTGGCGCAAGGGGCCTAGGTTTGATTTCGTCCAATGCGATATGGACAAACGTGAAAACATCAAAGCTGCAGCCGCCCAGTTTGAACAGCCCTTTGATGTGATCATAGATGACGCTTCTCACGCCTCGCATCATCAGCAATTCGGGCTTTTGGAGATGTGGTCAATACTCAAAGATGGCGGGATTTACATTATCGAGGACCTCCACTGGCAACCGGGCACGTTTGAGAACCCGGATTTTCCCAAGACTGGCGATCTGTTCCATGACTTCCAACGCACCCGCAGGTTTAGGCACTCTGATCAAGAGATCGAGCGCGACCTGAATGCACTCGCGGATGAAATCGGATTTGCCTTCGTCTTCCCTGACCAGTTCAAGCGACGCGGCACACCCAAAATCCTGGCGATGCAAAAAGTACTTGGTCAGTATGATTGATAGCCCACCGCTCTTGATACCTTTCGGACCAATTGTGCGTTCATTTTGTGACCCACAGGATTGTGCCAGATGACAAGCGATAAAAGAATGGCCGTCGTGCTGTGCACGGACGAAAACCAGATTTGGCAGGCGGCCTATGCGCTGGTACGGTCTTACTTACTCGACACGACCAACGAGATTCAGCATTATCTCTATGTTTCGGCTAAGGTCGATCCGCGGTTGGAAACTCTGTTTTCAAGGTATTTCAGGATCGTTTATTGTTTGGACGGCATCGTTCCGCCCGAAAAATTCCAATCGCATGGTTACGTGTCCCAAGCGACTTTACTCAGGCTGAAAGCAATAGGCGATCTGTCTCACTTGCACGAATTTGTACTGTATCTCGATAATGACATTGTGCAGCGTTGGGGGTCACCGTCAGATCTGATGCAATTGCAGGGTTTCGAACAGCCCATTGCGGCCGTGGCTGATAACACCCGCTGGACACAAGGCCGGTTCTGGAAAAACGCAGACTTCAATTTGCTTCCTGCAGGCGCACAGCAAAAGTACTTCAATGCTGGCATGCTGTTCGTCAACAGCAGGGCTTTGATTGCGGAAAACATCTTTGAAAAGGCGCTTGAAGCGTTGACGGGTGCGATTGATCCTCTGCCTTTGGCCGATCAAAGCGCACTCAACATTGCTGTGGATGGAAACTGGCTTGAGTTGTCGCCATCGTGGAATTGGCAGCACTCATACCTGCCAGGCAAGATCATAGCATTGCTGAACCCCCGCTATGTGCACTTTACAGGACCGGTCAAACCCTGGGCCAACACGACCCGCGAAATAGAAGAGATCTATACCCTGTCCTTTTTGGCCTTTCTAAAGCACTTCGGACTGGAAGATGTACACAATGCGATGACGGTCGAGAATTATCCGAAGAAACGCCTGACGCATTACATGAAAAGAACGCATGGCATTTCAGGAAACACCCTATCTAGGTACGACAAAAGCTTGCCCTACTTTTCAGATGGAACATTTGCCGACCGCCAATCCGGCATTCTTGCTTTTGGGGCTGATGCCGACAGGCAGGATTTTCCGTTTCCTGACCTGTTTAACTTCCTTGGATTGAAGCCAGATTGAGCCCGAAGGTCTGTTCGTGTGTGTCGGTCCCGCCGGAGTGGCGGAACCGGACCTGTGTCAGGCCGTAGCCCCCTTAAGTCGGATAGCTGTCCCCAAACTGCCTGCGCAGACACCAACAACAACCGCGATAATCAGTTCCAACCCTTCGACGTGCGCGAATTGAAAGCCAGCAAAAACCAGCGTTTCAAACACTCCAACCGCACCGCCAAGTGCCGCTCCAAGCCACAACTTGCGGGTCATCATGCCAAGGGCCAGCCCCAGAATGCCGGGCAGGCTCAAGATGTTGCCGCCAATGGTTCCCAGTATCTCTAGCATCTCCGCTCCCCCATCAATTCGAGCTGTTGTTCAGGAAGTCACGGATATCGTCACCCGATGCATTCGCATGTTCTTCCAGAACTTCGCCTTCAAGCCCTGCGGTCACATTCTCATATGTTTCCAGATAGTTCGGCGGCAGACTATGCGCGATGCCCTGATGGCAATCGATACAGGTCATGCCGGTATCGATGGCGCGTTGGTGTTCCGACGCGGCGCGGGTTTCCTGAATAGTGAAGTCCATGTAATCAAAGTTGTGACAGTTACGACATTCGCGGCTGTCTGAAGCTTTCATCTTCTTCCAAACGGCAGAGGCCATTGCAAGACGGTGATCCTCGTATTTCTCGGGTGTGCTGATGGTGCCAGCCAGCTCGTGATAAACGTCTTTCACGGCCATGATCTTGGCTTTGATCTTGTGGTTCCACTCATCCGGAACGTGGCAGTCGGAGCAAATCGCGCGCACACCAGAGTGATTGTTGTAGTGGATCGTTTCGCGGTATTCACCCAGGTTGGTTTCCATCGTGTGGCACGAGACACAGAACTCTTCAGTGTTGGTCAATTCCAGCGTCCAGTGAAATCCACCCCAGAACAGGATACCGGCCAGAAAGCCGGCCAGGATCAGAAAACCCGAGCTGAACATCACTGCCGGTGTCCAAATCGCGTTCCACAGGCGACCCAGCATGCCGCGTTTTTCAGGGGAGTCTGCCATGTTGGTGCTCCTTTCAGTCTTGCTTTGGATCAATTGCCGGTGGAGGGCTGGAACACGTTTTCGACCAGCGGTGGCGCGTCAGCTTGTGGGACGTGGCATTGGTTGCAGAAGTAACGAGTCCCGGCGATGCGATCCAATTCGCGACCTTCGCGATCCAGATAATGGGTCATCGAAAGTGTCGGCGCATTGCGTTCACCGGCTTTGGACCAGTCATGGCAGGACAGGCATTGATTGGTTCGCACATCGATCTGGTACTGCTCGATCGAGTGTGGAATCAAAGGCGGCTGCTGACGATAGTTACGCTGCATACGCCCTTCCACTGTTTTGTGTATTTGATCCAGAGGGATCGGCTCATCGACTTCCGCTCCTCGCAGGGTTTCGACCTGAGCGGATTGGGCAAGGGCCCATCCGCTCAGCAATAATACGGGTAGAAGGGCAAATCCGCCTGTAACGATTGATTTTTTCATCTTGGCACTCCCCTAGATAGGTCTGGCAGCGCGCGGCTCAGGCGCGGCAACTGGATCGGAAGGTTGGACGAGGTGGTCGTCGAACCGGTGAGTAAAGTTAAAGACGTCGACTGCGCAGACATCGATGCAGCGTCCGCAGTTTGTGCAGTCGGAAGACAGAATCAGTGGTGTATGTCCCGGCTTGCCTTTCAGCGCAGGTGAGATCACCTGATTTTCCGGACAGACCGCATAACAATCCATGCAGTCGTCACAGGCGGCGCGATTGGTGGCGCTGACCCGTAACAGGCTTTTTGCACCGATCAGTCCATAGAACGCACCTACAGGGCACAGATGACCACACCAGCCGTGGCGCGAGACGAAAGCGTCAAAGACGAAGATGGCTGCGATCATGGCCCAAACAAAGCCCATGCCGAAAACCAGCCCGCGATGAAGCATGGTGATTGGGTTTACTAGCTCCCACGCGATCACACCGCTCAGGCCCGACACAAGCAGGACTGTCGCAAGTATCCATAGGCGCGTGCTGCGCTTGGGCTGCCAACCTTTTGGCAGGTTCAGCTTTCGGTGCAGCCAGTTCGCGGCATCGGTCACAGGGTTGATGGGGCAGGCCCAGGAACAATAGACCCTGCCACCGATCAGCGCGTAGGCCGCAAGCACGATCACCCCCCCGATCAGCGCTGTCACTTCGGGCCAATGACCCGCAACGAAGCTCTGTAACAGGATGAACGGGTCAGTCAGAGGCAACACGCCAAGCGTCAGCGATCCTGCCAGAGTACCTTGGACAATCCAGATGCCGAACCATGGGCCCAGCAGAAACAGGACCAGAAAGAACAGCTGACTTGCGCGGCGCAGCAGCAGATACCGATGCGCACCGATCCAGCCTTTGCTTTCGACAGCTTCCTGACCGACAGGCATATGTGTGCGGGCACTCATTGTCCGACCCCCGGCAAATCATACACGGGTGCAAACCCGCCCGGCGCGACCAAGTTGTCGGTGCCGGGTCCTGGCAAGCGGTCGGGCAAATCAATGATCCCTTCGATCACTGGCGCGCCCTTGGCGGCCTTTTCTTCCCAGCCTTTGCGGTAGTGTTCTGCCGAACGACCGCGTGCCAACCTTGCCGGCAGAACCTTGATGGCTGCTTCAGGTAGAACACAGCTTTTCTCGCACATGCCGCAGCCTGTGCAGCGATCGGAATGAACGGTTGGAATGAACAGCGCGTGATGACCGGATCGAGTATTATGCTCGGTCTCGAGCGTGATCGCCTCGTCAATCACCGGACAAACGCGGTAACACACATCGCAACGCAGGCCGAGGAAGTTCAGACAATTCTCTTGGTCAACCAGCACCGCAACGCCCATTTTGGCATCGTCGATATTGTCCAACCCGGGGTCCAAAGCCCCTGTTGGACATGCGGCGACACAAGGAATGTCGTCGCACATTTCGCAGGGAATATCCCGCGCGGTGAAATACGGCGTCCCGGTTGCCACCGCATCCGATCCAAGCTCGGCCAGTTTCAGGGTGTCGTAGGGGCAATCCCGCACGCACAGACCGCAGCGGATGCAGGCCGACAGAAACTCCTTTTCCGGCAGTGCGCCGGGTGGGCGCAAAGCCTCGGCCGGCAGGGCGCGGGCGTCGCGGGCCAGATAGGCCAGCACCGACCCGGCGACCACACAGCCGCCCGCCGCCCGCGCCGAGTCCTGCAGGAACCGGCGCCGCTGCGGTGAAAGGGGTTTGTCGACAAGAGACATGCGGAATTACCCTTGCAATCCTTGCTGGCTACGCGCGTTCGACCTTACAGGCGCACTTCTTGAAGTCGGTCTCTTTCGAGAGCGGGCAGGTCGCGTCCAGCGTCAATTTGTTGGTCAGCTGGTGTTCGTCGAACCAGGGCATGAAGACCAGACCACGCGGCACTTTGTTCCGACCTCGCGTCTCGACCCGGCTGGTGACCTCGCCGCGGCGAGTGGACAGAACGATTTCCTGTCCCCGACGCAAACCGCGATCCTTGGCGTCCTGCGGATGCATGTAGACGACAGCCGACGGATAAGCGCGGTGCAGTTCCGGCACGCGACGGGTCATGGAACCCGAATGCCAGTGCTCTAACACGCGGCCCGTGGACAGCCACAGATCGTACTCCTCATCGGGTACTTCGGCGGCGGGCTCGTAAGGTGCGAAGATGATCTTGGCTTTGCCGTCCTTGTGACCGTAGAACTTCACATCAGCGCCTTCCGGAACGTAGGGGTCATAGCCTTCGCGGAAGCGATAGAGCGTTTCCTTACCGTCCACGACCGGCCAACGCATGCCGCGCGCCTGATGGTACATGTCGAACGGAGCCAAGTCGTGCGCGTGGCCACGCCCGAACTCGGCATATTCCTCAAACAAACCTTTCTGGACGTAGTAGCCGAAATGCTCTGCATCGTCGTTGTCGAAGCCCTCCGCGGTTTCGGACAGCGGGAATTGGTCAACTTTGCCGTTGGCGAACAGCACGTCATACATGGTTTTGCCGCGATGCTCGGGCATCTTGGCGAGCAACTCCTCGCCCCAGACCTCTTCGACGGTGAAGCGTTTCGAAAACTCCATCAACTGCCACAGGTCAGATTTGGCCTCACCCGGTGCTGGAACTTGCTGCCGCCAAAACTGGGTGCGGCGTTCCGCGTTGCCGTAGGCACCTTCTTTTTCGACCCACATCGCGGTGGGCAGGATCAAGTCGGCGGACACTGCCGTGACTGTCGGGTAAGGATCAGACACGGTGATGAAATTTTCCGGGTTGCGGTAGCCGGGATAGCCTTCTTCGTTGATGTTGGGCGCGGCTTGCATGTTGTTATTGCACTGAACCCAGTAAGCGTTCAGCTCACCATCCTTCAGCTTGCGGTGCTGCAATACGGCGTGGAAGCCGGGTTTGGGCGGAATGGTTCCTTCCGGGATGTTCCAAGCAGTCTCGCAAATCTTCCGGTGTTCGTCATTTGCGACGACCATGTCGGCAGGCAGGCGATGGGCAAAGGTGCCGACCTCACGCGCGGTACCACAAGCAGACGGCTGACCGGTCAGCGAGAAGGGCGAGTTGCCGGGTTCAGAAATCTTACCCACCAGCAGGTGAACGTTGTACATTAGCGAGTTCACCCAGGACCCGCGTGTGTGCTGGTTGAAGCCCATGGTCCACAGGCTCATGACCTTGCGTGTTGGGTCTGCGTATTGCTGCGCCAGTTTCTCCAGCTTGTCCGCAGGGACACCCGACAATTCAGAAGTGTATTCCAGCGTATAGGGCGCGACAGCCTCGGCATATTCCTCGAAACTGATGGTTTCGAGCTTACCTGAATTCGGGTTCGCCGCTTCCTGCTGCAACGCATTGGTTTCACGCAGGCCATAACCGATATCCGTTGCGGTTTTGGTGATATTGACGTGGTTACGCACGAAGTATTCGTTCACCGCGCCATTCTGAATGATGTAGTTGGCGATATAATTCAGGATTGCCAGGTCTGTCTGTGGCTCGAACACCATACCATTGTCGGCCAGTTCGAACGAGCGATGCTCGAAGGTCGACAGCACATGCACCTCGCATCCCGGCTTGGTAAGGCGGGTATCTGTCAGGCGCGACCACAAGATCGGGTGCATCTCGGCCATGTTCGAACCCCACAGCACAAAGGTGTCCGCGTGTTCAAGATCGTCGTAGCAGCCCATCGGTTCATCGATGCCGAATGTGCGCATGAAACCCACAACGGCTGAGGCCATGCAGTGCCGCGCGTTGGGGTCGATGTTGTTCGACCGGAAGCCCGCCTTCATCATCTTGGCGGCGGCATAGCCCTCCCAGACGGTCCACTGGCCCGAGCCGAACATGCCGACACTGGTCGGGCCTTTCTTGGCCAGGGCTTCTTTCCACTTGGCGGCCATGACATCAAAGGCTTCATCCCAGCTGACGGGCTCGAATTCACCGTTTTTGTCGTATTCGCCATTGGTTTTGCGCAGCAAAGGCGTAGTCAGGCGATCCTTGCCGTACATGATCTTGGACAGGAAATAACCCTTGATGCAGTTCAGGCCCCGGTTCACCGGCGCGTCCGGGTCCCCTTGCGTGGCGACCACGCGACCGTCTTTGGTGCCGACCAGAACTGAGCAGCCTGTGCCACAGAACCGGCAGGCGGCCTTGTCCCAGCGGATATCGGGCGCTCCGGTCTGAGCATTGGCCTGGCCGGTCGCCATGGGAATGCCGGCAGCCGATGCCGTCGCGGCAGCGGCGGATGCCTTCAGGAAAGTACGGCGGGATTCAGAAACAGTCATTGCATGGGCCTCCTGCTGGTCGGTTGGCTTTGGGCATTAGATTGCGGAGATGCCTCCGCGAGATCTTCAAAATGGTGATAGGTCAGCGACAAGGAGATCACGCCGGGGATCTGATGCAGATCCATGATGGTTTCCGAGGCCAGCCGGTCGGCGGTATCCTCGACAACCACCACAAACCGGCCATCTTCGGCTTCGGCATGAAGCTCGACGCCTTGAGTGCCGGTTATCGCCGCGCGTGCGGCGTCGGTGTGATCGGGGGCGATGTGGACGAGACAGCCACAGATATTCATAAAGTCACCTCCGGGTGTTGTGGGGTGGGGCGGTGAAGCGCTATGGCCCCGGCAGGGCACGCGGCGGAACAACTGCCGCATCCGATGCAAATTTCGGTATCAAGCGCAGGCTCCGCCCGTCCGCCCAGTTGTAGGCGAAAGCGGATGGCGTCTTGCTCGCAATTGTCCTGGCAGAGACGACAGCTTACCCCATTCATTGATAGGCAATTCGCGGCATCAACCTGCGCGCGCCACGGCCACTCGGCGACAAGCTCTGGCGACAGCGCAGGTGTAGGGCAAGCGTCAGCACATTCACCACAAAGGGTGCAGCCGCCTGCGGAAAGGTCCAGTACCGGAAAACCACTATCGTCGAACGTGATGATGTCTTCGGGGCAGGCGCCAGCGCAATCCTCACAACGTGTGCAAAGATCGGCAAAGTCCGACGCGACAGCGCCCGGCGGTCGGATCGCATTGCGATCTTCCCGAAGGATGCGCGCGCTTAGGAAAGCGCGTCTACTCGTCATCTGGCTCATTGCTGGTGACTCGAAGTTGGATAGTTTTGTTCGCGTGTTTGTTTTCATAACCGCCCTGTAGTCGGCGCGATTTGACTTAAGTCATATTCGTTCAGAAATTTTATTGATCACCTTGAGACTTGAGGGGCGCTTTTCATACGTCCAATTCGATCCGGGCACCGGGAAACTGTCGTGCAATTTCGTTGGCTTGCCGGTATGGAGCGGCACAAAGCGCCGTCGACAAACCATCCGCCAGACTTGCGTCTGGGGCTGATATCGAAACCGTCCTGTTGTCGCGCGCTGGCCCGTTTGAGGTGATGATGTGGCCAAGCCCAGGGCCCAGTTCCGAGCCTAAGGACGACGATGTGGCAACTGCACGGTTCTGCAACGAAATGCTTTTCAACACTCTTTGATCCGGTGCAGCGATCCCGACGTTCCAGGCCGTACCATCGCCTCTTGTCCCCAAAGCGGCGACCTCACCCATGTTTACCAGAACATCACGCAAACCAAATCCGCGCAGAAGTGCAGCGATCCGATCGGTAATCGCACCCTGCGCGATACCGTTCAATGTCAGCGCTGATTGACCGGGCACAGGCAGGCGCACCACTGAAGTGTCGAAATAGACATTTTCCCAACCGATTAGCCGCTGAACTTCATCCAGATTTTTAGAAGGGGGTTGTGTCGCTATAGCCGACCACAGAGGTTGAATGCTTGGATCAAACGCACCTTCCGAAGCCCGATGCAGTGCTGTGCATACGCCCAATACACTCAACAACTCAGGAGCCGGTGCGTTCAGTGTACCATGCCTGTTTAATTGGCAGAGCTGCGAGGCAGGGCGGTAGAGGCTGAAAATATCCTCTAACCGGGCTATCTCGGATTCAACGGCGTTGATGATTGGTGCAGCGTCCGTATCCGATAGTCCAACCAGCCGCAGACTTGCGGCAGCACCAAGCGCTGTTCCATTCCACCGTGCATCCGACGCAAACGCCGGGCCGGACACGGAACAGGCAGCCGAGATGAACAAAAAACGACGGCGAGTCAGGGCAGTCATACGGGTGTCTCCAGCGGTAGATCGAGATCAACAGGACCAAGCACTTCGGAATCCGGGATGTCCGGCAGGCTCATCGCCGCGCCGCCGTAAATAGTGATGAAGGATTCGGCGTCCGCAGGATCGGAAAACGGCACCACTTCTCGTGCGCCCATACCACCAGCGACATTGGCACCGACAACAAAGGTCGCGCCATCAGCAGCGATCCAGTTCGAAATTCCCGGCTGTCGCCAGCTTGGCGCGACGCCCATGTCGCTGACGTATACAGCCGTGATGTCTGCATCTCGTTCGGGACTTTTGAGGTATGCAACCATGTCACGCACCTGTGCGAAAAACAGTGGGGCGGGGTAGCCTTCCAGATGGATCTGACCCTTAGGACCGCCATGCTCGGCAATGTTCATCTGGCAGAAATAGCTCAGCGCATCCGGGGTTAGGTCGACCGGATCGGGGGCTTCGGCAATTTCTTCCTTGCAAGCCGCCAGTGCGACCAGCGCTATCAGGGCGAGATGTTTCATGGCTCAACCCTCCGGAACGCCAGCCGCGCAAGCGTGAAGGCCAGCACGGGCCAGATCAACAGTGAGGCAGGTGCGGCCCAAACTGGTAAAGCCTGCGCAGCACCGGTCATGCCGGAGGCCATGGCGACGCCTTCGGTCGCGGCAATGTTCCACAGCCGGAACGCGTCAGCCGGGTTGGCCACCATCACCCATGGAAAGACGGATTGGGTGAAGCTGCCGCCCCTGTCCATGACGACAGCCCCCAACAGGCCCAGATCATAGAGGACGACAAAAACCAGCCAGAGCCCGGCCGACAGACCCGCCGCCGCCGTGGCCCCCTTTGCCAGGGCGGACAGCAGGTATCCCAGCGCCAGAAAGACGGCGCCCAGCAGGATGGATGTGAGGATCAGACGCGCCAGCGCCATCAGGCTCTCCGGTCCTGCGCCGCCAAAGAAAGCGGCCACTGCGCCAGCGGTGCCAAAACCGACGGTCATGGCGAAGGCCAACGCAGCCAGATGGGCGGTGAACTTACCCAACAGGATTTCTCCACGTCCCGCCGGGTAGGACAAAAGCAGCGACAGGCTGCCCCGGTCCACATCGCCCGCAATAGCGTCGAAGGAAATCATCAGAGCCAATAGCGGCGCAAGATAGACCGACAGAGTGGTCATGGACGCGACCGAGACGGTCAGCATGTCGACGCCTAGCGTACCGGTGGGCGCGCTGCCCGCAAAAGTCAGAGCCAAAGCGAACAGCACCATGATCAACGTAGCGACCAGCAGCCAGCGGTTACGGCGCAGGATCAGCATTTCAGTGCGGGTGATGGCGAGGAAACGGGTCATTGCAGTTCCTCCTGTGCATAGTGACGATAGAGGTCTTCCAGTTTTGGTGGCGTCATCTCGACATCCGCCACTGCGTCGCCCATACCAGCGATGCGGCGCAGGGCTTCCATTTTGTCAGCCGGGGTACAGAGCAGTTCCACCGACGCGCCGTTGATCCGGTTACCGCCCAGTTCAGCGGCCAGCGCATCAGGGTTGGCGCTGGCACGTACTTTCAAGCGGATCGGTAGACCGGCCAGAGCCGACAGATTGTTCAGCGTGTCGTCGGCGACCATCCGGCCTTTGCGCATGATGGCGATGCGATCTGTGCGGGCCTCGACCTCGGTCAGCGCATGGGATGCAATCAGCACGGCGGTGCCTTGAGCAGCCAGCTCGTCGATGATGGCATAAAGATCCTGCCGTGAAATCGGGTCCAAACCGCTTGTCGGCTCGTCCAGCAGCGCCACACTCGGCTGGCCCAGCAGCACCTGCGCCAGACCCAGACGTTGTCGCATCCCCTTGGAATAGGCTCCGATCCGGCGGTCCAGAGAGTCACTCAGACCGACGCGGTCCAGCAGACCGGGCACATCGGCCTTCGCGCCGGACAGTTTAGCAAACAGAGTCAACTGCTCGCGCCCTGTCAGGGCGGGATGAAACGACACCGCCTCGGGCAGATACGCCGTCTCGCGCCGCGCTTGCGCGCTGCCGGGCGTGGCGTCACCGATCCGTATGGCTCCGCCTTGGATCCGCGTCAGGCCGAGGATGGATTTGATAAGGGTCGACTTGCCTGCTCCGTTATGGCCTAGCAGCGCAACGCGCTGTCCGGGGGCAAGAGACAGGGTGATATCGTCAAGAACGCGGGTTTTCCCTCGGTCCTTGAGAACATGGTCAATCGTCAGGGCCTTATCCGTCATGAGGCACCTTTTTCATAGCTGGGGGTTCAGGGGCTTGCATCAGCGGATTGCTGTCCATCACACCCCCCGGCAGTAGGGCCGGGAAGGCCGATTGCGACCAGCGCACCAGTTGCACGGCTGGCGAGCCGAGCAGCAATTTGGCTGCGGGTTGGGTCCACAGCACATGGTCCATAGAGTCGTTGGGGCGATAGGGGGCGTCGGCAATGCCGTTGCCATCCACGTCAAAGGCGGCGAAATCGGACCAGTAGTTTCCACGCCCGTCTTCAGACCACTCGACCCACTTGGTCGAGACGTATTTCACCTGCGTCCGGTTGCCGATGAAAGAGTTGCCAACGATACGGTTGCGCTCGCTGCCAGCGGTAAAATGGATGCCGATGCCGCACCCTTGGAACCAGTTGTCGGTGAATTCGTTCTTGTTCGAGTTATAGAGGAAGGTGCATTTCTCTTTCGCACCTTTCACCACATTGCCAGTGATAACGCTCTTGTTGGCGTAGTTCAGCATCACGCCATGCTCGCGGTCGCCGATCGAGACATTGTTGGCCACGGTCACATTGGTCGTGAACATTACCGCGTAGCCCAGATCATTACCGATCGAGACATTATCGCTGACCACCGAATTATCCGCATACATGTAATGTACGGCAAAGCGCAGATCGCGGAACAGGTTGCCGGTGAAGGTGTTCTTCTTCGACGAATTCACAAAAATCCCGTCGCGGCCGAACCTTATATCATTTTCTTCAACCACTGCACCCGGTGCGTTCCAGACATAAACACCGTTGCCGCGCGCGTTCATGTGACGGTCTTGCCGTCCTTCGATCCGGTTGCGCCGTACGATGCTGTCTTTCGCGCCGTGAATGTCGATGCCGTAGAGATTGCCCATCAGCACGTTATCCTCGACCACCGGCGCGTATGCCGTCTTGGTCAACTGAATGCCGCTGTCGATCCCGTCATGGTCCGAGCCCGACCCGATCACCGTCAGCCCGCGCACGGTCACACCAGGCCCGGTTACGGTAATGACGCTGCCTTCGCCCTGTCCGTCAATCGTGGCCTGTCCCAGCCCGTCAATGGTGACGGGCCGGTCCAGAACCAGCGTTTCAGTGTAAACACCGGGGCGCAGGCGGAGGGTGTCTCCATCCGCCGCCTGCGCCAGTATCTCGTTGATGGCCCCCGCCCGGTTGGGCACATCCCAGTCCGCCGCCCAAAGGGGCGAGCCGAGCAGGAGCGGTATGAGCAGGGACCAACGCATGGCTTATGCGCTCCGCGGCTCAACAAACATCCGGCCGCGCATTTCCATATGCAGCGCGTGGCAGAACCACTGGCAATAGTACCAGTGCACACCCGGACGGTCGGCGATGAAGGTGACCGAGGCGGTCGCCTGCGGCCCGATTTCCATCGCGATACCAAAGTTCGACAGGCAAAGCCCGTGGGTCACGTCATCCACATCATCCAGGTTGGTGACATAGATGGTCACCTCATCCCCCTGTTTGACAGTGAACTTCTCCATGCTGAAGACAGGCGCGGTCGAGGTCATGTAGACTCGGACCTTGTTGCCGTCCCGGATAGGTTCTTCGGCACCTTCGTCCAGATCAACGCCGTCGGCCTCGGCCTGTTTGCGTGCGTCCTCCCACATCGGGTCATTACGATCCCAGACATTGACCGGGTTCACCTTGGACCGGTGCACAAGGATCGAGTCGTGCGGTTCCGCAAAGGTTGGGCCGTCATGGACCACCTTCATCTTGTCGCCCGAGATGTCGATCAACTGCTCGTTTTCCGGCTTCAGCGGGCCTACGTTCAGGAAGCGGTCTTTCGAGAACTTGTTCATCGAAATCAACCACTTGCCATCCGCTTCGGCGGTCTCACCCATCGAGGTCGAGTTGTGACCGGGCTGATACTGCACATCCACCTTATCGAGGATCGGGTCGACGTCCGCTCCTCCATAGGCTTCGATGGCTTTGGCGATGTCCCATTTCACCACCTGGCTGTCCAGGAACAGGGTGGTAAAGGCATTGCCCTTCCCGTCAAACGCGGTGTGAAGCGGGCCGAGACCCAGCTGCGGTTCAGCGACGATTGCGGAACGTGGATCAGCGTTGTCAGTAAACAGCGCATCGACTTTCTCCACATCAATCACAGATACGGTCGGCGACAGCTTGCCATTGATCATGATGTGCTTCTTGTCGGGTGCTGCGTTCACACCGTGTGGCGAGTTCGGGATCGGGATATAACGGGTCAGGTTGCCGCCGGCCTCTTTGCGGCCGTCCACAACTTTGACGCCGTTCAATTCCTGAAAGTTCCCGGCAGCAACCGCATCTTCAATGGCCTTGAGGTTGAACACGACCACGTGGTCCAGCTCATTCTCGGTCATCTCGGCCAGGTTCATACCCATTTCCGAGTTATACGAGGTAGAGAAGGCATATTTGCCCTGATAGTCACAGTCGGTGTTGTCCAGGTTGCCCGACACCATCACCTGCCATGCGATCTCCATCGTATCACCATCGATGGCGGTGAAGATGTTCACGTATTGCGACGGATCGTCGAGGATCTGGCCGTCATTGACCAGCGGTGCCTCATGCTCACCATTGGCGAAGATGTAGCCGGTGCGCGGATATTTCTGCGGGCGCAGGCCGTGGATGTCATGTGCGTTCGGGATCTCGATGATCTTGTCGCACTTCATCACATCGCAGCGCACACGGGCCACGCGGGTGTTGGCCTTGTCGTTCATGAACAGATAGCGGCCGTCATAGGTGCCATCGGTGAAAGACATATGCGGGTGGTGCAGGTCGCCGTTGTCATATGTGACCTTGCCGTTTGCGGCCAGGTATTCCTTAGTCTCCGGCAGCAGACCTTCAGTTAAGATCTTCAGAGACTCGTTTGTTTGACCCCAGCCGGTGGCCGAGCAGCGGTTAAAAACGGGTACCCGCATCAGTTCACGCATCGAGGGCACGCCCAGAATGCGCAGCTCACCGGTTTGGCCTGAGGACCAGAAGCCATAGTATTCGTCCAACTCGCCGGGCTCCAAATGCGCCTTCGCGGCAGCACTGGCTTCGCGCGCAGTCATCAGGGTTGAACCCAGACCCGTTCCCGCGATCACCGCGCCGGTGGCGGTTGCCCCCAGCATCCCGCGGCGTGTGATGTTCAGTTTCTTATCGTGTTCCGACATGATCGTTCCTCCTTTTTTTAGGAAACGGATTGCGGTTTGGCGTTCGGATGGTTCGCCGGTGGCTGTCCGAGTGGGGTCTTCATCCGGACCGACCCTGTCTTGGCCCGCCGTTTCAACTGGCGGATAACGACGGGACATTTGTCCTCGGACTGGTAGAGCACCTGACAATGCAGGCAGGTGACGCACTCGTTCGGATTGATCTCACCGGTGGAGTGGATCGCCTGAACGGGGCATTCGTTGGCGCAGGTCTGACAGGGGGTGCCGCAATCCTTGTAACGGCGCAGCCAATCGAACATGCGAATTCGGGCAGGGATCGCCAGCGCTCCGCCCAGCGGGCAGAGGTAGCGGCAATAAAACCGTTCGATGAAAAGCCCGATCCCCAGCAGAGCCAGCGCAAAGACCACAAACGGCCAGTCGCGCATAAATTTCAGAATGATCGCGGTCTTGAACGGCTCGACCTCGGCATATTTTTCAGCCAGCGGGATCGAGACAAAACTGATGCCAAAAAGCACAAGGAAAATCATGTACTTTGCGGGCCAAAGGCGTTCGTTCAAGCCCCATGGCAAGGTCCATTGAGGCACCTTGAAGGCCCGCGCGATCTTGTTGGTAAGCTCTTGCAGCGCACCGAACGGGCAGAGCCAGCCGCAATAGGCCCCACGACCCCAGAACAACAGCGCAGCGGCCACGGCGAACCATTGGATGAACACCAGTGGGTCGAGCAGGAAGGCGTCCCAAGAGAAACCTGTTCGCAGGCTGCCCGCTAGCGCCATCAGGTTCACGACGCTCAGCTGCGCATTGGCGTACCAGCCAATGAAGAACAGCGTCATGGTCAGGAATCCGATGCGGAACCAGTAGAAGACGCGTGCGTTCATCGTGGCGTGGAACTGGAAGAAGAAGGTGGCAGTCAGAACCAGCAGCATCACACCCAGAATCGCGATCTCGACGGTGCGATCCTTCCAGATACGCTGCCACAGTGCCGCTTTGGCGGCGGCTTCACCGGTGGCGTCGTCGACCACCACGGGCGCGGCGACAGGCAGCAGGTACTGTTCCGGTAGCTTGTAGCCCAGATCGAACGTTAAGAACGTCTTTTCGACTGCACCAATCGCGCGCTGTACCAGCAGTTGAAGGCGGAACGGCTCGGTCGGATCGAACTCGGCATCGGCAGGGATCTTGAAGATATCCAGCTCAGTGAAACTCGGCGCATCCGGCGCGGCAACTGCACCCAATCGGCGCTGTTGCTTGTCGAAGAAGCGTACCGAGGCATCGCCTTGGATCAGCTGTATCCGGTCAAAAATTCCGCCCCGAACATAACCCGACCCTTTGAAGCTGTAGGCCCCTCGACCCAACACTAGAATGGCCTGCTCGCCTTCATCCAACCAATTCACAAGGTTCTGGTATTCTGCCTCACCCAGCAGTGACTTGCCGATCGATGGGACCGAAACCAGCGCCATATGCATGTCGATGAAGGTGTCATCGGGTTCGCCAGGTTCTGGGCGTTTGATCGCGCGCTCATCGCCGGTTGCTTCAAACGCCGCATTGACCTGCCCGATATCCAGCGTCAACCGCCGTACCGATCCGTCCCCGGACAGGCTGGTCCAGTCATAGACCGTGTCTTGCGCCATATCGACTTCACGCTTAGGCCCATCCGACTGAAGCGGAGACAGCCCGCCCAACCCCAGCGCGCGCGCGACCTTGATGCCGCCACGTACAAGGCTGTCGTCGATGACCATGATCGTGACCGTCGCGCCTGAGATGATGTCGAGGTCATGCCCCTCACCACCGGTTTCGGCCTCGACCTTCAGGTCCAGACCGGCATAGCCCTCGGTCAACTCAACCATGCGGGAATTGGGGATACCGATCAGAACGATGGGTTCCGAGTGTTTGACCAGTTGAACGCCAGTCAGCACCGCTTCTTCATCGATGCCGGCCACAACATGGATGGGTTTGCCGGAATATCCCGTCGTGCCGACAAAATCAGATGTCAGGAAAGCCCAGGCGATGGTCTCGCCATCCTTCAGGACCGGCGCAACCGGAATGTCATCGCGCACCGGACCAAAGGCATCGGCACCGGGGGCCAGATTGGCGGGTTCAATTTCAGGCAGGAAACTGGCCAGGCTGTCCGCATGAGCGCTGATGGGCATCAGGCAGGACAGAAAAACAGCCAGCAGGAAATGGATTGCGCGACTTACGACCACGGCGCACCTCCGGTTACTTGGGTGGACGCCATGGACGCGCGCAGGGCGCGTTCAGATTCTTCTAGGGTCGCTAACGGGGGGCCTCGGGTTTCAGGCCACAGTCCTTTCGAACTGTACACACCACACAGACTCGCATGCAAAACGCGGACAACATGCTCGTTGCGGTCTGTGACCAGCAGCAGAGCGTCTGGCACGGGTCCTGCAGATGTGACCGCGCAAAGTGCGCAGTCGGCACATTTGGGGCAGGGCGCGGTTGGATCGGTGTTTTCCTCCTCAAGGTCAACCTCAACCCAAACCGCGCCTGCCTCCGAGCAGATCTCCACCCACATGCTTTGCCCGGGACTCGCCAGCGCCGGAGCAAGCATTTGTAACAACAGAAGAAGGATGCCCGCCAATCCACACGCCGCGCGGAAGACGCGGTCAGGGAGGATGTGGAGAAATTGATAGGCGGACATGGAGAATCCAACTCGGAAGTCTTTCCTGAACCGTATGGGATTCTCTCTTTCCGATACTTGACTTTCGTTAGGCAGGCAGGTTTTTCGCTCAGCCGTCTGCCTCGTCCATCAATCCGCGTACCCAGCGCCCTGCCAGCCATGTCGCCGGAATGCCTAAAGGGACGGACCACAGAAGTGCGGGAACAGGTTCAATCGCTCCGAAACCAGCACTGTGTAAAATTAGGCCCAGCAAAAACAGATTGATGGCCACGGTCAGTGCCGTGGCGGGATAGAGCAGAATGGCGAGTTTCCAAACCGGCCATTTGCCGTCAGTGACTGGTGCCTTCCGAGAAGGTGATTTTGTTCCAGACATTGTACTTTCCAGACGGTTTGCGCATTGGTAGGCGGCGGACCTCTTCCAGCGTTTGCGCGTCATAGACGATCACCGCGCCATCATCTTCCCAGATCGAAACCAGCGCATGGCTACCATCCTTGGTGAACTCCACATGAGCCACGGTTTTACCTGGCGCGGGGCGCAGAGTTTTCACGATTTCAAGGCTCTGCTTGTCGATCACATGCATGGCGTCTTTATTCGGGCCAAAGAAAACGTCGGCCCAGACGTATGGTGAGTTTTCATGGCTACGCATGAAGAATCCGGGCCCCTCGGTCTTGATCCGCTTGATGGTTTCCCAGCTTTCCATGTCAATCACAGACACGGTGCCATTGGTCAGATGAGGGGTGGCCATCACGGTCGTATCGCCGTGCTTCCATGTGATGCCGGACCCAAGATGCGGCATACCCGGCAGAGCAAGATCGGCCACCTTGTGCCCGATCACCAGATCAATCACCTGACCGCCTTTGCCGTCACGTGACGCCCCCATGACAAACTCATAGCTCTGGTCGAAAAAGAAATCGTCCAGGTAGTCGGGCGTTGTGATCTTACGTACAGGGAAGGGGTTGGGATTCTTGAACTGCCCTTCAATGCGGAAATCATGCCCGATACCAAATTGCGGCGGGTTGTCCCCATAGAACACTTCCCAGATTTCGGGCACGTCTTTCAGGGCCAAAACAAAGCTCTCCCTTGGCGGTGCCTGATAGACTGCGGACACCCGGCTGGGCACACCTTTCTTGCTTTTGACTTCAATGACGGTTGCGACCGACAGGTCCTCCGTCGACAGCAGGGTCAGGCTGTTGGGCAGGTAATTTGCCACGGCCACCCATTTGCCGTCGCCTGACATTGCGATGTTGCGGCTGTTGAGGCCGGCGCGTACGCGCCCCACCTGCTTCAATGCCCAGATATCGTATTTTTGGACCCAGCCATCACGTGACATGATGAAAACATACCGGCCATCGGGGCTGAACTTTGGGCCACCATGAACGGCAAAGGGGGTCTCGAATCTGTCCAGCACTTCAAACGTGTCACCATCCAGAACACTGACGTGGTGATCGCCGGTCTCAACCGCCAGCGTGATGTTCATCGGGTCGCTATCCCACACGGGTGCTTCGACCGGGGTGGGATCCTGGTCCAGAATACGGCTGGCCATGATGTCAGCTTCACCCCATTCCGGGTCGCTCTCGAGCGGAGATTTCAGCCACCCCGCCAGTTCCTCGATCTGCAACGCGTCAAGCTCATGTGAAAACGCGGGCATCTGCGTCGCCGCGCGGCCCTCGGCGATCACCGCAGCAACACGCGGCCCCCGCATCCGCTTTAACGTCTCAGGGATCAAAGCGGGCCCAACGCCGCCCAATCGGTTTTCGCCGTGGCATGAAGCGCAGTGTTCAGCGTAATCCGAGGGCGCATCAGCCCATGCCACGCCAAAGCTCAGAACGGAACACATCAGCCCGATCTTCATCTTTTTCCAAATACTCCCGCCGGAGGCTCCCGCAGGCTTCACAGGCGGCACGATTTGCTGGAACAGGAACGGGTTATCAAAAGAACTGATGCGCCGGATCATGGCTTTTCCCTCGGAACGGTGTGACCCGCAGGCGTTCTCCTGCATCGTCCACACCAATTTCTTCGTTTGACAGGTAACAAGCCGGATCTTCGGCCCAGGGATCACCGGTCAGTTGCAAGGCGCGAATACGCGTGTTGCCACCGCAGACGTCCTTCAGTTCACATGCGCCGCAGCGGCCCTTCAAGGGGCGGGGGCGGGTGCGTAGCATGGCCAGCATCGGGTCATCGCTGGTCCAAAGCTCAGAGAACGGTTTGGTTTTCACATTGCCGACCGTGTAATCGGACCAATAGGTGTCGGGATGAACCCGGCCCAGATTGTCGATGTTCGCGACGCCCAAACCGCTGGAATTCCCACCCCACGCAGACAAATGCGCGCGGACATGCGCAGCCTTCTCGGCATCGAAATGCGCGCGGATCCAGTTCAGGAAATACCCAGCATCGGCGTCATTGTTGCCAGTCACGATATCCAGCGGTCGCCCACCCGAGGCCGCTTCCCATGCGCGCTCCAACAACAGGTCCAATCCCTTGCGGGTGCGCTGGTGTTCGGCGTCCTCACCCCGGTTCTTGTCACCGCGCCCGGCATAGACGAGGTGCGACAGGTAAAATTTGTCAACGCCTTCATCGTCACACATTTGCAGCAGGTCCGGCAGGTGATGCTGCGTGCCTTCGGTCAGGCAAAAACGCAGGCCGACCTTGATGCCGCGTTTTTTACACTCTCGCACGCCACGCAAGGCGTCGGCAAAAGCGCCCTCGACGCCACGAAACCAGTCATTCGTCGCTCCAATTCCATCCAGCGAGATGCCCACATAGTTGAACCCCACATCGGCAATCATGTCGGCGGTTTCCTCGTAAATCCGCGTGCCGTTGGTCGACAAAGCGAGCATCGGCACCAGATCACGGGCGCGTTTGGCGATGTCAAAGAAATCGAACCGGTCAAGCGGTTCCCCACCCGAGAGGATCAAGGCCGGGACGCGAAACTGGCCAAGATCCTCAAGGGTTACCATGGCTTGCTCATGGCTGAGCTCACCGGGGAACGCCACATCCGCCGAGACGGTATAGCAATGGCGGCATTTCAGATTGCAGCGTCGTGTCAGGTTCCAGATCACCACAGGTTTCACTGGGCCGGTGCGGCGTTTGCGCACCGGAGTCGGGGTGACCAGCTGGTGCATGTATTCTGTCAGGCGGAACATGTCTCAGCCTTTCTTTTTCAGGCGCAGCCCGGTCTTTTTCAGGATACGCGTGGAATAGAGGATGTCTTTGGCCCGGCAGGCATCACCCAGAATTGCGGCGATTTCGGCACGCTTTTGTTCAACCTCATCAGGGTTGGCACCATGCACCATAGCAAACAGGTTATATGGCCAATCGGGCAGGGCGCGGGGCCGTTCATAACAATGGGTCACAAAGGGCAGGGCACCGATCTGGGCACCCAACTTGGTGATGCTGGCATCGTCCACATCCCAAACAGTCATGCCGTTCGATGTCATGCCAAGTTTGTAGTGATTGGGGGCCGCAGCAATGCGGCGGATCACACCGCGTGCTTTCAGGGCTGACAACCGTTCGAGCAGATCGGTTTCCTGTAGCCCAAGATCATTGGCAACCTGCGCATACGGCGTCGGGGTCAGGGGCAATCCCCCTTGCAACGCCTCGATTATCTGTCTGTCGGTTGCATCGATCATGCTGCCACCCGGAAGCCAATGAAAAATTCCTGGAGTTTGGGGAAACGGAGAACCTGGATCCCCGTTTCCCGTTCGATGGCATCGGCAGCGGCCCTGATCCCCTCGGGTGTTTCGGTGGCCAGCACGAACCACATGTTCAGCCGGTGCGTACGTTCATAATTATGGGCGACCTCCGGATGTGCATTGACTTTGGTCAGGACGGTTTCGAAATTTTCAGCCGGAACGGCCATGGCGCACAGGCAGAAAGCCCCACCCATGGCGGCAGCGTCGAAAAACGGGCCAAAACGTGTGATGACGCGGGCTTCCTTCATGTGCGTCAGCCGGTCCAGCAACTCGGTTTCGGACAGGCCAAGCTCTTTGGCCACAACGGCATAAGGGTGTGAGGTGAGCGGCAGATCGTCCTGCATGCGGTTCAGGATCGCGCGGTCTTTGTCTTCGAGAGTCATGCGGCAACCTCCCGCGCTTGAATCAACGCTCCTGTCTGCTTGAAACAGCGGGTCGAAAACAGCACCTTGTTCCGCGCGCCAGCCAGTTCGGGCAGCTCCATCGCGCCAGCCAGCACGTCCAGAGCCTCATTTCGTGTCCGGGCGTGGATCATCGAATAGAGGCGATAGGGCCAGACATCTTCAACCGGATTGCGTTCGTAGCATAGCGTGACACCGGGATAGGCAGCCAGCGCCGGACCGGCAGTGTCAATTTGTTCCGCGGGCAAATCCCAAACAACCATTGCATTGGCGGACCAACCCAGTGCCCGGTGGCGCACGATAACGCCGAGCCGAGAAATGATGCCAGCGGCGTGCAAGGCGACGATCCGGGCCATCACATCATCCACGTTCCGGTTCAATGAACTGGCCAGAGCCTCATAGGGCTCCGCGACCAGAGTTAGTCCCGAGCTGAGTGTCTGCAGCAAACAACGATCCCCGTCGCGCATGGCCGATGCGTCGACTTTGCGCGCTCTAGGAACATTCTTGGCGCCAGCAGTCATGCGAAACCCAAGATCCACGTTGAACGGGCGGACCAGCCGCAAGTCCAGCACCCGCAAGCCCGAGGCCCGGCTGATCCGCGCCAGCGTCTCGTTGACATGTTCGCGGTCCGGGCCTGTTGCGACAAACCAGAGGTTCCAGGCATCTTCACGCTGGTAATTGTGGTTCACCCCAGGTTCGGCATCGATCAGGGCGGCAACCTCTTCCAGCCGGTTTTCCGGAGCGGACACGGCCGCGAGAGTGCTCGCTGTGACTGCGCCGGGCGTGATGGTTGCGCCAACCCGCGTGATGCGACCGGTGGCACGCATCCGTGTCAGACGGTCAAGTACTTCGGTTTCGTCCAGCCCCAGCGCGTCTCCCAACACCTGAAAAGGGCGATCTGTGATCGGGAAATCGCGCTGAAAGTCGTCCAACAGGCGGCAATCGATTGGGTCGGTAATATGCTGCATCCGTCAAAGCCCCGTTTTGTGCGCGCGGGCCGTGAAGAAGATGCCCGAAGGGCTGTCGGCATCAATTTCGCGCAGCTTCTCAAACGTTTGCGTATCGTAGACCATCACCTTGTTAGCGTCGCGTACGCTGATCCAGACCTCATGTCCGCGCGGTGTGAATTCCATATGCAATACCGCAGGGCCGGGCTTGAATTCGTGGATGATCTCTTTGCTGACACTGTCGATCACTTGAATGGTATCGTTCAACGGGTGGGCGAAATTGACCCAGACTTGCCGCCCGTCCGGGCGCGCCATAGCAAAAACCGGCTGACCGTGCGTTTTGGTTCGCCCGGTTTCGGACAAAGTGTCAGCATCCACCCAGAGCACTTCGTGATGACCAACCGCAGGCAACACGAATTCGCGCCCGGTCAACGCCCAGCCTTCCAGATGGGGCATCTTGTAAACAGGCATTTCCTCTTGCCCGCGCCCATAGTCAGGTAGCACACGGATGGGCTCCGGAGTGTCGGCCCATAGATCAAGCGCGGTTAGCCCGTCTTCGCCAAACAAGCCGGTGATATAGGTGCGGCCATTGGCGGTGATCAGCGCGTCATAGGGGTTCTTGCCCATATCGGGGATTTTGGTGATTGTTGGCTCACCGTTGGCGAAGTCGGCAATCCATGTCTCGCCTGTATCCCACATGGTGAAGACAAACCGACGCCCCGGCGCGTCCACAAGACCGATGGTTTTGCTGTCGGTGGGGATGTCTGCGACCATTTCCAACGTGTCCGCATCAAACACGCGCACACCACCGGGTTCATAATTCGACACAGCGACAAGTGTACCGTCATCTGAGATAGCACCGCCAATGGCGTTGCCCGCTTGAACCACTCGGTTCACGATCTGGCGGGTGACGATGTCAACCTTGGTCAGCCCGCCATCACGGCCAAAGACGTATGCAAAGCGTTCATCAGGCGAATAGACCAAAGAGGCATGGGACAAATCGCCCAAGCCTTCGATACGGGCCAGAGCCGCTCGGTCGGATTGATCGACCAAAAGGACCGATCCTTTGGCGCGTTCGATCACCAGACCAAGATCTCCGGTCGCTGTCGGTTCGGCGTGTGCGGTAGTCAACATCAATGAGGCTGCAAGGCCAAGTACAAGGTGTTTCATTGTGCCTCCTGTTCCAGCAGGTAACGGGCAATCCATTCGGCCTCTTCCTCGCTTATCAGGGGCCGCCAGGGGGGCATCGCGGTGTCGGGGATGCCGTCTAGGATGACGCCAGTCAGAACGTCCGCATCGTAGTGATCCAGCGTCTTACTGCGCAGGTCGGGGCCAAGACCGCCCTTCAATGACAACCCGTGGCAAGACCCGCAATCCTGATGCACAAGACGCTTCAAGGCATCGGGGTCAAGCGTGTCGGCCGCGAAGGCTGACGTCGCAATAAGAACGACCGTTGTTAACAGCACCGAATGCGCTGAATGCCGACGTACCGTCGGGCTCTGCGCGACGGCATCGTTGGTTGCACTTGGTCTACGTCCAAATTTAGCCATGGGCTTGCTCCAAAAGCTCGGCCACGGGGCGTTCCGCGTAAAGCGAGACAACCTTGCCAATGATGAAGAGCGTGGGTGCTTTCAAACCAGCCTCGCGCACGTCGGTGGCCAATTGGTCCAGCCTTGAAATCATGCGGCACTCATCCGGCGTGGTCGCCTTTCCGACCGCAAGAACCGGTGTCGAGCCGGGAAGGTTCTCGGTCATCAGGCCCATGGCGATCTGGCCTATGTTGGCGACACCCATATAGACCACCAGCGTCGAGCCCGGATCGGCCAGACGTTTCCAGTCGAGGTCCAGCACTTTGTCGGCCTGACGGTGCCCGGTGACATACTGCACTGACGTAGCCAGCCCGCGATGGGTTAGCGGAACGCCGGTTGAAGCGGACGCACCCTGTGCCGCCGTAATGCCCGGCGCGTATTCGACAGCAACACCGCGGGCCATCAGAAAAGCCGCTTCTTCTGAGCCGCGACCAAAAATCATAGGGTCGCCGCCTTTCAGACGAGCAACCGTGTGCCCGGCGCGGGCTTCTTCAAGCAGGATTTCATTAATGCGGTCTTGTGGAACCGTGTGGCATTTAGGCGCTTTGCCAACCGGGATTAGCCGAGCGTCTTCGTTATGCAAATTTAGAATGTCGGCAGACACTAACCGATCATAAACCACCACATCTGCTTCTTGCAGCATCCGTAGTGCGCGCAGGGTCATCAGCTCGGGATCGCCAGGGCCTGCGCCAATCAGAAAAACCTTACCGCTCATGTGCAAACTCGCTTGGTCTGAATGTCATCGAAACCCGGATCTGCCTTGCGTAAACGGGACGTCGCTGGGCTTGCCGGGCGTGTCATGAGAGCAAGTTGGCGCAATCGCAAACCGACCTCCTTGACATAAGTTAAGGAGCGCGGGATTTGCGCCTGCGCTCCTGTTTTCTTGCCTGTATTTTATTGCTTTAGGGTTCGACGGTGATCATTCCGATCATGTTCTGTGTTTCCCAATGCGGACCGCATAGATATTCCTGCGGGCCGGGTGTGAGAAACGTCAGATCAACGGATTCTTCTGGGAACAAACGGTCGCTTTCGGGTTCGCTGCCGTCTTTCAGTAGAACCGAATGACTGGTGCGTTTGTCCACGTTGACCCAACGAACAGTTGTGCCCGCCTTCACGGTCAGCTCAAAAGGGCAAAAATTATATTTATGCATCAGCACCACCTCGGCGTCCTCGACGGTGGATGAGGGCTGACCAAACAGCTCGACATAACGGTCTTCTGCTTCGGCACACAGTTCGACGGTTTCATCCGCCCAGGCGGGCGCGGCCAGTAGCAGCAGCGCGGGAAGAAGGCGTTGGGGCTTCATAATCCATGACTCCTTTCCAAAAAATGACGGGTGCCGGATGAACCGGCCCCGATCCGTTATTGTTTGACCACGTTGATGAAAGCGTTGTCGTCATCCAGTGCGAGGCTGGTATCCAGCGTGACGTGGTGGAACCGTGCGGCTGCAAAGTCATCGTGGATCGCAAAGCCAACGGTATAGGTCTGGCCTGCTTCCAGTGCCACATCGCCGGGCGCACCTGAGTTCAGCGGGCGCGTAAAGACCACGGTCCAATTGCCACCAGACAGTTCGGCCGAAGCGGCGATTTCACCCTCATTGACCACACGCTGTTCCAGCAAGTAGCCGTTAGTGGCACTGCCGTCCGCATAAACGCGCATCAGGTCAAGATAGGTGCCGTCGGCCAGGTACTGCTCGATCTGTTCTGCAGCCTGCAGCTTGTCCCAGCCACCCAGCGCCTTGCCACGGCGGCCTTTGACTTCGACCTCGGTCCGGCTTTCGCTTATGTACTTAGTCACGGTGTCCTGCACATTCAGGCGACCAGCTACGTCACCATTGGCAGCAATCGCCTCGGCGCCCGGATCAAACGGCATGTAAGAGTTGTCCGCGTGGCAAGAGGCCCAGCATCCAACCTGCTCACCCAGCTCAATACCGGTGCCGGTGATCATCATGGCCACTTTGATCTGGTTGTCGGGATCCATCTTGCCGCCGTCAACAAACGGGACAGGGTTGTGGCCAGCATCCGGCCATTGCAGGCGGACGTAGATGTTTTCATTGTCATGTGCAGCCTGAACGGTAGCGTCAATCACACCCCGCTTGCCAGGGATTGGAGTAGGTTCAAGGTCTCCGCCCGCAACAATTTTGTTGCCAATCGCGTCCAGTTCTTTCGCATGGCACGTGGTGCACTGATCGCCCCCTTTGGTCAAAGGCCGAGCACCACCGTGAAACTTGCCATTCTGGACCCACTCAAAGGAAGCCTGACCAGGATAGAACAGTTTCAAATCCGCACTGGCAACCGCGTTCCAGTCGATGTTGGTTGCCACGTCTCCGCCGCCGCCTGAAGGGGCTGCGGCTTCTTCACCGGCTGCTTTGGCGCGCTCTTCCGCTACGGCCGCGTCAACAGCCGCTGCGATCTGAGCCTGAACCGCTTCCTGCTGAGCTTTCTTGGCCGCTTTTTCCGCCTCAGCTTCAGCAGCTTCCTGGGCTTCGATTTTTTCGAGACTGGCAAGGTATTCTGGTGGAATCGGGCGGATGAAGGCCGGGTTTGGGGCCTCAAGCTCTTCCAGGTATTCATCGCTGGCGCGATCGCGGATATTCGAGTGTGCGATCCCCTTATGACAGTCGATACAAGTCTGGCCGGTTTCCATCGCGTTCAGGTGTTGCTGACGCGCGCGGGGTTTCTGAAATTCCGGCATCATCGATTCAAAATCGTGACAGTTTCGACATTCGCGTGAATCAGATGCCTTCATCCGTTCCCATTCGTTCATAGCCAGATGAATACGCTTGGCTTCAAACTTTTCGGGCGTGCTGATGGTACCAACCGCCTTGCCATACAGCTCTTTCGTGGCTTTGACCTTGCGGATCATCTTGTGTGTCCAGTCCTTGGGCACGTGACAATCTGAGCACACAGCCCCCACACCAGAGCGGTTCACATCGTGAATCGTGCCTTTGTACTCCTCGTAGACATAGTCACGCATTTCGTGGCACGAGAGGCAAAACGGCTCTGTGTTAGTGGCTTCAACGACGGTGTTGAACCCGCCCCAGAAGATGATGCCGCCTGCAAATGCCGCAGCAATTCCGGCCACAGGCATTCCCCACAGGAAATACCGTCGCCAGATCGGTTTTTTCTTTTCCGGTTCGGAGGTCATATCCAGGCTCCGTTTTGGATTTGTATTCTGGCCCTGGGTGGTAGGCCGGTGAGTTGGGCTGTGCCGTCAAACGAGGAAAGGACGGGCGAGGGGCCCGCCCTTTCCGGTGTTTGGGTCCAAACGCGTCAGGTGACGTGGTTCGACCGGTTGTAGACGTTGAACTTGCCGGTCGGCGCAAACAGACCCTTCACGCGGCCAATCTCTTCCAGCGTCTTGGCGTCGAAGATCACGATCTCACCGTTCGGTTCTTTCGAGGTCGAGCGGTTCCATTTAGAAACCCAAACTTCAGATCCGTCTTGGTTGAACTCGAAGTGGACGGCGACGTTGCCTTCCTCTTCGGTGATCTGGATCGTTTTCACGATCTCACCGGTTGCCTTGTCGATGACCTGCACCGATTGCTGAATTTCAGGCTCAGGGTGCTTGGTCTGGTCTGCCCAGATGTAGTCCGAGGTTGGGTGTGTTCGGATGAACAGACCGGGTCCGTCGGTTTCCACCTCATAGCAGGTTTTCCACGCTTGATCCGGGTGACCTTCGGGGTCGTTACCCCACACTGTAACCGTGCCTTCACCCAGGTGGGTTGTCCCGGCAACAGGACCACAGTTCGGGTCGTCCCAGTTGGCACCCGGTCCAGGGTGTGGCAACGGCGCGGTGTCGATCATGGCTTCCAATTTGTGGGTCTGGGTGTCCACGACAACCATCTTGTTCGATGCGTTGGCAGCGATCTGGAAGAAACGGCCGGATGGGTCAAAGAACCCGTCATGCAAGAACTTGGCGCTGTCGATCTTGTCGATCCGCAGATTATCCAGATCGGTATAGTCGACCTGCCAAAGCTGGCCGAGCTCTTTAACAGCGACGATCCATGTCGGCTCGTTCGGGGTGGTGTAAATGGCTGCCACACGGCTTTCTTCCACATAGTCACCATCCACGTTCACACCGCGGGTTGAAACAACCTTTTTCGGCTCCATGGTTTCGGCGTCAACAATGGCGAAGTGAGGGGGCCAGTAACCACCGCCAATGACGTATTTACCATCGCCGGATACGGCCACGTCGCGAGCGTCATAAGCAATCTTGACCTCGGCCACGAGCATATTCTCAGGGTTTTGCCACAGGTCGATCTTGGTCATCTTGCCGTCGCGGCCCATGGTATACCAGAAGCGGCCCGGGTTTTCCGGCTCTTCCAGTTTATGGTGCTCCGAGGCTTTCAGAACGTGCACGGCGTAGCCTGTCGGGATGTGCGCCAGAACTTCCTTTGTGTCACCGTCGATCACGGCCACTTTGCCCACGTCACGTTCGATAACCACGAAGAAGTTTTCCCAATTACGACCATGTAGCGGCTCGGTTGGGTAGTCTTCTGGTTCGACATAGACCTTGCGGGTCGCCATCATCTGCTCAAGCGACATTTCCGGGGGCTTGGGTGGCTCCATCTGGATATATGTCGCCATATCGCGGATTTCGTCCTCGGTCATAACGTCCGAGAAGTTGTTCATCCCGCCTTCGGTTCCCCAGGCGATAATTTTTTCAAGCCGCTCCTGACCCAGTTTCAGAGTGCCGGATTCGGTGACGGTGCCATCGGCATTTTTCGTTTCAACCATGGGCTCAAGGCTTTTACCTGTTGCCCCTTTGCGCAATACGCCGTGACACCCGGCGCAGCGTTCAAAGTACAGTTGTTTCGAAGATTCAAAAGCTTCCTTGCTGAGAGTTGGCTCTTCGGCAAAGGTTGGAGCAGCGACGCTGCCCAACAACATTGCCAACCCGACCCCCAATGCGCGGCCAGTTTTGTTGTAGCTGATTCCAAGTGACATGATCACTCTCCATTTGCGTGGTGAGGCACGACAGAGACTGCGACATCACCGGGGTGTCATCCTTGACCAAAGTCAACGGAAAGGGCGCAAACTGAGACTTCATGGCAAAAATTCAACGGTTGAAACGCCAATAAAACTTGAGATTTTCGCGCATGTTTAATCGAGTCTTGATTTCTGTTAAGGCCGCGCAAAACCCGCCGCGATAGAGCTTGCGTAACCACTGGCGAGGCTATGGAGAGCGGGCATGGCATCTGTGATAAAACGCGTTTTCAGCGAGGGGTTTCGTGTCTTTTTCCTTTTGGCAGGTCTTTACGGTGTGTTCGCAGGGGTAGCCTGGGGCGCATGGTTGGCTTCGCTGGACGGTCTGTTGCCGCTTCGGGATCAAAGCTATGCCATGCCACCGGTCATGTGGCACGCCCATGAAATGATCTTTGGCTATGCGACCGCGGCTTTGGGTGGATTTTTCCTGACCGCTGTTCCGAATTGGACCGGAGCCCCCGAGGCGCGGGCACGCTTTATTACTGTTGTCGCGTTTCTCTGGATTGCCGGGCGGGTGGCCGTTTGGTTTTCTGGTTCTTTGTCACCCTTGGTCGTGGCCTTTTTGGATCTGATTTTTGTACCAATTCTGGCATTAAAAGTTGCGAGCCAGTTGATCCGTCGACCCAAGCTGCAAAACATGGTGTTTGTGTACCTTCTAGGTTTGATCTGGGTGGCTAATCTTATGGTTCATTTGGAATGGATTGGTTTAACCGTTGATACATTGAACACAGGGGTGCGGACAGGGTTACTCACCCTTTGCTCGATGATTGCGATTCTGGGGGGCCGGATCACGCCAGCGTTTACCCGAAATGCAATGAAGCGTGCTGGTCAGCCAGAGGCGACCTGGCCTGTTTCTGTGCCGCAGCTGGACAGGTTTGCGATGTTTCTGGCGCTGCTTTTGCCTTTGCTTGTGCTGACGCTGCAAACAAGCCCGGTGGCAGGTGTTGTTGCTCTGGTGTTGGGCTGCGTGCAAATACTACGTATGGCGCGTTGGAGAGCACAATGGGCTATGCGTCAGCCTATTCTACTCGCGTTGTTTTTAGGTCTTGGAATGTTGGCTCTTGGACTGATTCTTTGGGGGCTGGCAGCTATTGGGTTTGGTAACGAGGTTGGCGCGATTCACCTGCTGGGGATCGGGTGCGTGGGTGGCATGACCCTTGCGGTCATGAGCCGCGCTGCACTGGGTCACAGTGGCCGCCCGCTTGTTGCACCGTCTCCGATGGTGGTTGCTTATGGGTTGATGGCCGCTGCGGCCTTGGTGCGTTGGTTGGGGTCAGAGCTGACAGGCGGCTACATGTCTGCCATGTTGATGGCAGACGGCCTTTGGATTGCAGCGGTTGGGCTGTATGTCTTTGCGATGTGGCCTGCCCTGACAGGGCCACGGGTTGCAAAGGCGATCTGAGACCTAGCATTCGGAAATCAGTGGACGCTCATTCTTAATATGGCGAGAGACAAGAGCGCGTGCGCGCCTGCCTTTTTCAGGGATTTGCCTTGCGGGTTGTGGGACGTAGTTCGGATGCGCAAGCTCTGGAAACAGTTCGAAGATCTCAGTGCGCGCGTCCGCGTGAATACTGGCCATGGCCTGGGCACCGGTGAACAGGCTCTCGGACGGGGCACCCTCGGAATAGATAATCTCATGCTGGTCGAAAAGAATATGAAAATAGACGACGTCTTGCGCCGACACCTCCACATTTATACCCGGAATGCCCACCAGTTTGTGGGCCGGAACCAGAACTTCCGCGCTGTCAAACATACGAACGGCGATGGGTGAACGAAGCATCATCCGATGTTGTGGCGAGACCAAAAGGTCCCGTTCCGGCAGAGCTTTTCCAAGGCTTCCAGCCGTTATCCGAATGGGCAGAAGTTTTGGATATGCGGCCAAGTCGGTCGCCTCCAACACACGCGAACCAATCCAGCGTATTTCTTGCGGCCCGTTATCGGCTGTTACAACAAAATCCCCGACACTTAGATCTTCTATGGGAACAGAGCCATCCGGTGTCGTAATCCGTGTTCCGGCCACGAAGCAGGGGACATCTACAATCGCGGTTGGGTCTGATGTGTCCGGTGCGTTGGTCGGTGTAACGTTTGACCTGACAAAGGAATAATTAGTTCCAGGGACCAGCGGTTCTGAGGTGATATATCCGACCAGATTACCTTCAACTTCGACCCGAAACACGTCTATGGTGCCGCCACCCGGTTTGCTGAGGCTGTAAGATTCCTCGAGATAGATCGCACCGGAATCTATCGTGACAGAACCATCAAGGTTGGTCACGACACCGGTTTGGGTCAGGTCATCGCCAAATTCGTTATTGAACCGATCACCGTTGAAATCTGTTCCGTTGTCTGGGGCGCCATTGACCAGCGTGCCCCCGGCCGCATCAGTTACATCAAAGACCCGTCGGTCTGTTGCAGCGTCATAGGTTCCCGAAAGCGTGATCGTGCCAGTGTTAAACCCGGTGAAGTTTACTGAAATGACCCCCGGCACATAGCCGATATATGAATAGTTCGCCATCGATTAACCCGTCACTATTTACTACTGATCCGAAGCGTTGATGCACTCTTCGGATACTCTCACGCGATACCAATTAACACTGTGTGATTTTAAGTCAATTTCAGGGCGCGATTTGGGTACTCATAAAGAAGTTTAGAGACATGATCGCGTCACATTCAATGTCTTGACTTTCGTTAAGGCATGGATGCGCGCCACCCGCCATGCTGACAACACTAGCTAATCTGCGCAAAGGAGAGCGCGATGCGAGAAGTCATGACAAAGAGCATGGCTCGTAACATTTTCTATGGCGGGTCACTGTTCTTCATCCTCATCTTTCTGGCCCTGTCGGCCCATTCGCACTTGTATATCGTTAACTCGGAAAACGCCGCCAAGCTTGATGAAAGTGTGATCCGCGGCAAGCATGTCTGGGAAAAACACGCCTGTATCAACTGCCACACGATCCTTGGGGAAGGGGCCTACTATGCGCCCGAAGTGGGCAACGTGATGACCCGTTGGGGCGTGCTGGATGATCCGGAATCGGCCTTTGAATCCCTCAAAGGATGGATGGAAGCACAGCCGACCGGCATTCCCGGCCGCCGACAGATGCCCAATTTCAACCTCAGCGACGAAGAGATCCGAGATCTGACGAACTTCCTGATCTGGACGGACAATATCGACGCTCAGGACTGGCCGCCCAACGAGGCAGGCTGAGAAAGGGAACGGAGCAATGAAATACGAATCCCAAAAAATCGCCTACGCCTACTTTGCGGTAGCCATGGCCCTGTTCGCAATACAGGTGATCGGCGGCCTTCTAGCCGGTTTCATCTATGTATTCCCAAACTTCCTGAGTGAGCTTCTGCCATTCAACATCGTGCGGATGCTGCACACAAACTCTCTGATCGTCTGGCTGCTGCTCGGCTTTTTCGGTGCGGCGTACTTCCTGATCCCGGAAGAGACCGAGCGCGAAATCCATTCGCCAACACTGGCCTACCTTCAGTTGATCATTCTTGTGGTTGGTACTCTGGGTGTTGTTGTGACCTATGTTTTCAACCTGTTCGAAGGAAACTGGCTTTTGGGCAAAGAGGGGCGCGAGTTCCTTGAACAACCCAAATGGGTCAAAGCGGGTATCGTCGTGGCCGCGCTCATGTTCCTTTACAATGTGTCCATGACCGTCCTGAAGGGCAAGAAGACCGCCATCTCCAACATTCTTCTGTTGGGCCTTTGGGGTCTGGCTTTGCTGTTCCTGTTTGCCTTTTACAACCCTGGCAATCTGTCCCTGGACAAGCAATACTGGTGGTATGTTGTCCACCTGTGGGTGGAAGGCGTGTGGGAGCTGATCATGGCTTCGATCCTGGCCTATCTGATGCTGAAGCTAACCGGTGTGGATCGTGAGATCGTCGAAAAATGGCTGTATGTCATCGTCGCCGCCGCGCTGTTCTCGGGCATCCTTGGCACAGGGCACCACTACTACTGGATCGGTACGCCTGCATACTGGCAGTGGATCGGTTCGATCTTCTCAAGCCTGGAGGTAATCCCGTTCTTCGCAATGATGGCCTTTGCCTTCGTCATGGTCTGGAAGGGCCGCCGTGACCACCCCAACAAGGCAGCACTTCTGTGGTCGCTGGGCTGTGCCACGCTTGCCTTCTTCGGTGCAGGTGTCTGGGGCTTCCTGCACACGCTGCACGGGGTGAACTATTATACCCACGGCACGCAGATCACTGCCGCACACGGTCACCTGGCCTTCTACGGCGCCTATGTCTGCCTCAACCTGGCGATCTTCACCTATGCGATGCCAATCCTGAAAAACCGGGATCCGTACAATCAAGTGCTGAACATGGGCTCGTTCTGGCTGATGACCAGCGGCATGGTCTTCATGACCTTTGTCCTGACCTTCGGCGGTACAGTGCAAACGCATATGCAGCGTGTGGTCGGTGACTACTTCATGGATGTGCAGGACCAAATCGCAGTCTTCTACTGGATGCGTCTCGGTTCCGGTGTGGTCGTGGTTCTTGGTGCACTGTTGTTCATCTACTCGATCTGGGTGCCCCGGAAAGAGGTCATTGAACCCGGCGCAGCCGAAACTCCTGCGGAGTGATGGATATGGATGGCTCCATGAAACTGAATGAGGGGGCGGCAAACGCCCCCTTCTACCTACCCCAAGGCGATGAATGCGATGTGTTCACCGCCGCCTATAATAACGACCTGCCGGTTCTGCTGAAAGGGCCGACAGGATGCGGCAAAACACGGTTTGTTGCCCATATGGCCGCCAAACTTGGCCGCCCGCTTTATACCGTAGCTTGCCATGACGATCTTGCTGCAGCCGACTTGATCGGACGTTACTTGCTGAAAGGCGGTGAGACGGTCTGGGTCGATGGCCCCCTGACCCGTGCGGTGCGCGAAGGCGCGATCTGCTATCTTGATGAGGTGGTCGAGGCCCGCAAGGATGTCACCGTCGTGTTGCACCCGCTGACAGATGATCGGCGTATCTTGCCAATCGATCGTACGGGTGAGGAGCTCGAAGCCACGCCCGGCTTTATGTTGGTGGCTTCATATAACCCCGGATACCAGAATATCCTGAAAACCCTGAAACCCTCGACCCGTCAGAGGTTTATCTCGCTGGAGTTCGACTTTCCATCTCCCGATATGGAGGCCAAGGTTGTCTCCCAGGAAAGCGGTTTGCCACTGGAACGTTGCAAGCCTTTGATCCGACTGGCGAACAAGCTTCGAGGGCTTAAGGGTCAGGACCTTGAGGAAGGCGTCTCTACCCGTCTGGTTGTCTATGCCGCGACACTGATTGCGCAAGGCATGTCCACCGACCGCGCCATCCTCGCCGCAATGATCGAACCTCTGACCGATGACGAGGATATCAAACGCGGGCTCCTCGATCTTGTCACGGCTGTCTTTGGGTGAGGCCGGCCGATGGTCAAGATCGACTTTGAGCCATGGGAACCCGAAGAAACGATCGGGAAACTGTGGCACACCCTTGCCAGCCGCCTCGATGCACCTCAGGTGCATGTAGGAGCCGCGGTTGACCTGTCTCAGGTCGCGGGGCGGCTGGCTGTCCTCTTCCGAGGACTTGGGGGTAGCCCGGGCGTAGAATTGCGCCCGGTCTCACCCGAGGTTTCGCGCCACCGTCTCAGCTGGCGCCGGCGTTTGGCGACCGAGGCCGAACTGATGCCCCGCGCGTCGTTTGACGGCGAAGTGCTGCGCCTGCCGGACCGGCTGGCTGTCTTTCCCGCACGCGAAGCAAACGGTGCGCTTTACGTCTGGCTTGCCGCCGCTGCGGCCCATGCCGGTACCCGTATCGAGGAAGACGACCCACTACGTGCTGACTTGCGTGCTCTGGCTGCTTCCCGTAACATGGTTGCGGCGACACTTGAGAACGCCCCCGGGTTGCGTCCGCTCTACACTGAACTTTGCAAGGGCGTTCTGCATCATCGCGACGTTCCCGACTTGCCTTCAGATGAGGCGGCAGTTGAAGAACTAATCCGTCATATGCTGGGTGACTCCGCCCCCCTGTCGCCGAAGGCAGAACTATTCTTGGCGCTGGACGATGAACTGACTGCCCCACGCGGGTATCAGAGCTTCCGCCCGGTTCCCCTGTGGCCTGAATTGCGGGCGGTTGGGTTCTCCGAACATAATGAGGTGGAAAACCCCGAGACCGAGGGCGAACCTGAAGAGTCTGGTGAGAAAACCCACTGGGCCCGCCGTCGAAAATCTGATCAGGCCGAGCGCAGCGACAGTTTCATCCTGCACAAATTCGAAGCGATCCTCAGCTGGGCCGAGTTCCTGAATATAAACCGCCGCATCGATGACGATGATCCTGACAACGCTAAAAAAGCCGCTGACGACCAGGAAGAAATCGGCTTGGGTCAGATCTCAAAAGCGCCGCCAACCAAATTGAAACTACATCTGGACCTTGCACCAGAGGATGTGAACCGCGAACGCTTGTCAGGTCGGATCCTCTATCCTGAATGGGACGTTCGGACCGGGCAATACCTGCCCGATCACGTCAATGTTCTGCTCTCAGACGCTGAAATTCGCGAGGACGCGGCAGAGTTTGGCAAGGACCCTGCAACCGCCCGCCGTATCCGTGCCGTGAAACGCCAGTTCGAGGCTCTCCGCCCCGGACGTGTGATGACGCGCGGCCATCTGGACGGAGACCAGCTTGACATCGAAGCTGCGGTACGTGCCGAGACCGAGCGAATGGCGAGCGGCGAAGCAAACGAACGCATCTGGATGCAATCGCGCCCCGAAGCCCGCGATCTGGCGGTGTCGATTCTGTTGGATGTCAGCCGTTCGACCGAAAGCGCGGTCACAGGTCGCGCCGTGATTGACATCGAACGCGAGGCTTTGGCAGCGCTTGCCTGGGGTCTGAACGCCTGTGGCGACGACTTCTCGATCCATGCGTTCAGTTCTCTGAAACGTCAACGTGTCTATGTGCAGCGCTGCAAGCGGTTTGATGAACCAATGGGGGCAAAGGTTGAGCAACGTATAGCCTCACTGCGACCCGGTCACTACACGCGCCTTGGTGCCGCGATCCGTCATTGTTCCGCCGATCTGGCCAGCCAATCCCGCAAGCGCCGGTTGCTATTGGTCATCACAGATGGCAAGCCCAACGACCTCGACCACTACGAAGGTCGCCATGGTATCGAAGACACCTGCATGGCAGTGCGTGAGGCGCGCCGTGCCGGGCAATCGGTTTTTGGCGTCACCATCGACAAATCCGGCAAAAGCTGGTTCCCACGCATGTTTGGGCAGGGCGGTTTCGCTGTCATCCCCGACCCGCACCGCCTGACCATGGCCCTGCCACAGATCTACCGCCAACTGGTCGGGGCATGAGCGAGGCCTCTCTGATTGACGAGCTTCCTGGCGAGTTGCTGATGTGGGTTCTGATCATCTCGGAACTACTGGTCTTCGGTGCGGGCCTCATTGCCTTCATGGGCGTGCGGCTGACTGATCCTTCAGGCTTTGCCGATGCACAATCGCATCTTTATCGCACCGGTGCGGCCTTCAACACTGCGGTGCTTGTCACGTCAGGTTACCTTGCCGCGCAGGCTCTGCTCTGGCGCCGCGCCGCGGAACGGTTCAAGGCACGGATTGCACTAACGGCTGCGGCTGCGCTGGGGGTTGTATTCCTTGTTATCAAAGGTGCGGAATACGCAGGAAAGGCAGCGCAGGGCATCACCTATGAAACCCACCCCTTCTTTCTGTTCTATTACCTTTTGACTGGCTTCCACGCCGCCCATGTCTTGGCCGGGGTCGCACTCCTTCTCTTGGTGGCCTGGCGCGACGACCCACGCAACATTGAGGCAGGCGCGCAGTTCTGGCACATGGTCGATCTGGTCTGGATCATGCTTTTTCCCGTGATCTACCTGCTTGGATAGTCAAGATGCCCGCGTCTTCATCTTTTCACAAATACTCCCGCCGGAGGCTCCCGAACGCACTCACACGCGCGTGGTTCACCCTGTTGGTGCTCAGCATAACGTCGGCGCTGCTGACCATGTTACCGCTTGGACCTACAATCGTTGGTGCAGGTATTCTGGGCCTTGCGCTTCTCAAGTGCCGCATCATCCTGGCGCAGTATCTCGACCTTGCAACCAGCCCGGCCTGGCTGCGAGGGTTTTCCGTTGCGCTGACAGGCTTTGCACTGGTCGTCTTCGTCCTCTATCTGCTCTGAACAAAAATGTGCCGCCCCGAAGGGCGGCAGTCTTTCAAGCAAAGGGGTGCTTTGAATTACTGCGCGGCCATTGGCATCCGCGCGATCTGACAGCGCTGCCACAGAGCTGACAGCGCTCCAACCAGATGATCGATATCCTCGTCGGTATGAACCGGAGACGGCGTGATCCGCAACCGCTCGGTGCCTTTGGGAACGGTGGGATAGTTGATTGGCTGGATGTAGATGCCGAATTCTTCCAGCAGCGTGTCCGAGATGAACTTGCATTTCACCGGATCGCCGACCATCACCGGGATGATGTGACTTGGGTTGGGCAAATGCGGAATGCCTTCGGCATCCAGCCGCGCCCGAACCTGCGCCACCCGTTGTTTTTGCAAGTCTCGTTCCGTGCTCGATCGCTTCAAATGCTGGATCGAGGCCGCAGCGCCTGCCGCGTTGGATGGCGGCAATGCGGTGGTGAAGATGAACCCGCTGGCAAAGCTGCGCACGAAATCGCACAGTGCGGCAGAGGCAGCGATATACCCGCCCACTACACCAAAAGCTTTACCCAGCGTACCTTCAATAACGGTCAAACGATCCATAAGCCCTTCGCGTTCAGCAATACCGCCTCCGCGTGGGCCGTAAAGACCGACGGCGTGTACTTCGTCCAGATATGTCATCGCGCCGTATTTGTCGGCCAGATCGCAAATCTCTTTGATCGGGGCAATGTCGCCATCCATCGAATAGACAGACTCGAAGGCGATCATCTTGGGCGCGTTGGGGTCAGCGGCGGCCAGTTTGGCTTCCAGATCCGCAAGGTCATTGTGTTTCCAGATCACCTTCTGCGCCCGTGAGTGGCGGATGCCTTCGATCATAGAGGCATGGTTCAACGCATCAGAGAAAACTATCAGACCCGGAATCTTCGCCGCCAGCGTCCCCAACGCGGCCCAATTTGAAACATAACCAGAGGTAAACAGAAGCGCCGCTTCTTTGCCATGCAAGTCAGCTAGTTCAGCCTCAAGTACCACATGGTCATGGGTGGTGCCTGAAATGTTGCGGGTTCCACCCGCTCCAGCACCGCAGCGATCCAGCGCATCGTGCATGGCGGTGATCACCGAGGGGTGCTGACCCATGCCCAGATAATCGTTTGAGCACCAGATTCGAACGTCCCGCTGAACCGGTCCATCCGTCTGCCGCGCGTTTGGAAACGCGCCGCAATGTCGTTGTAAATCAATGAAAACCCGATAGTTGCCTTCATCTTTTAAGGTGTCGAGGCTCTGGCTGAAAAATCGCTCGAAGTCCATCTGACGTGCTCCCCGGATAACTGGCTTTGAGCTGAATTTAAGTCAGTCGACTTGGTCGTGACATGACAATTGTCAAGTTTCGGCGCAAGAATAGGGCTGGCAACACTAAGCGTGCTTTGGCATAGCTTTGCCCAGGGATGATAACCCGGGGTCGGCCCGGAACGGACTAACAGGGGGATGCCTGCATGTCGCATGAGGCTCAGAAGGCAATCGCACGCCAATCACTGCTGTTGCGCAGCCTGCCCGAGCAGCATGTCGATACATTGTTGCGGCAGGCCGTCTGGCGGCAATATGACCGGGGCGAGACGATTTTTCTTCAAGAGGAAGAAGCCAAAGCCGTTCACGTCGTCCTGGCCGGCTGGGTCAAGCTTTTCCGGGTTACACCTACGGGTGCGGAAGCGGTCGTCAGCGTTTTTACGCGTGGAGACAGTTTTGGCGAGGCCGTGGCCCTTCGGGACGTACCGTACCCGGTCTCGGCCGAAGCCGTGTCACCTTGCGAAGTGATGCACATTCCCAGCCCCGTACTGTTGGCGCTGATGCGGGAAGATGCTGAAATAGGTGTCTCGATCCTGGCGTCTACCTTCACACACCTGCATTCACTTGTAGCGCAGCTTGAGCAGCTCAAGGCGCAAACTGGCGCGCAGCGCGTTGCAGAGTTCCTGCTGAATTTGTGTGAAATCGAAAGTGGTGCGTGCGAAGTGGAACTTCCCTACGACAAGATGTTGATTGCCGGGCGTCTGGGAATGAAACCCGAAAGCCTGAGCCGCGCGTTTTCACGTTTGAAATCTGTGGGTGTCAAGATTAACAGAAACCATGCCGATATCGCGGATATCGATGTTTTGCGCGACTATGCGGAAAGCGACCCGAGCGAGAGGTAACCTCCGAAAGTCGTAAATCGAGTTCACGCTCAGACAATTCAAACGGTAAATTCAGCCTGGAAGACTTTGAGCTGGTTCACTCACTCTCTAGGTTGAAAATAAACTTACGACGTTTTCGCGTGTTCCAGCACGGCCAAAGCGTCTTCAACATCTCGGTTTTGTTTTCCACCCTTGATCGTGCCTAGAATGCCGTCCACGTCTGGTGGAAACTGTGGTGCAAAACCGCAACGTTCGCAGGTCCGCAAGTATTCCACTGCAGTTCGCAGCTCAAACATTCTGGCTTGCTGTTCGCGCGCTGTTTTCAAGGCGCGTGCAAAAGGGGCGTCGGCCGGTTGATCCGAGGACTGCACCATTGCTTCGACACGGTCTGTTTCAGCCTGCGCCCATCCTTCGTTGGTCAACTCTTGCTGCGCACGTGCCTCATTCAGCAGATCTTGCGCTGTTTTTGCATCCTCTGCGTTCAACGAGACCTCGGCCAATGCGGTCAGAAACAGCGGTCTGTAGTTTCCTGCCCCACTGGCCCACCACGCTTCGGCAGCGTTGCGCAATGCACTGAAAGTTTGTTGGTTTGGATGAAGCAATGCATCCGCCCAGCTGCGCCAGACATTGGCCGTCAAAGTCATGAACGGAAAAGCGTGCTTTACGGCCAGAGCTTCCAACCGAACCACAACACCATAGACCTGTTCAGGCTCGCGCCGGAGCAGGTGCAGCATGCAAAGATAGGTCAATGACTGCGCCAAGCTGTGCGCATGTTTCAACTCTTGTGCAGCCGAAACCGCCTGCTGTTGAATCTCGAGCGCCCGGTCTGGTTCACCACGCATCCAGACAACGATGCTCAGAAAACACGATGTGATGGCTGCGTGATCGGTGCCATACACATATGCAAGGCGGCCGTGCTGTTCCAAATCATACAATTCAAGCGCCTGTTTCAGGTGATCGCAGGCCGGCTCCAAATCCCCGATGTGCAACAAGACCGCACCCATGGCCCGATGGGCGATCATGGTATGGTGTGTTTCCTTGGTCAGCTTTGCCAAGTCCAGCAATTGTGCGGCCGTGTCCCTGGCCAGATTGTACTCGCCCCTTACAAGGTGATACGCGTAAAGGCCGTTTAGTACCGGAAACAACTGCTCAGTTTCACCTAACCGGTTGCACAGGTCGCGAATTCGAGCGTAAGCCGCCCCTGTTTCATCTGCTGCTATTCCTGCGGTTGAACGAAGAACGCCAGCCTGCAAAATTTGTATCCGCGTTTCTTTGCGGTCTCTGTCAACGGATTCCTCCAGCTTTTCCAGCAAAGAGATAGCTCTGCCCAGCTGTGTCACGGCTTCCACTGCAGCTGATCGTTCCACAGCGCGTTGACCGGCCATATACCAGTGATCGATCGCCTGCTCTGACATATCCGCCATCGTGTAGTGATGGGCCAGAATTTCCGGCCCAACAGCCGTGTCTTGGTGTTCAGCCTGCTTCAGTGTTGCAACCACCCGGGCATGTAACGCTCGGCGCTCTCGCTTTAAAAGGCTATTGTAAGCCGTGTCGCGGATCAGCGCGTGCCGATAACTGAATGTTTCTTCGTATTCTTTCCCCGACAGCGTCATGATGCCAGCATCCACCAACAAATCCAGACCTGCTCGCAAGGCCGTTTCATCAAAACGCGATACCTGCGCGATCAAAGGATACGAGAATTGGGGGCCAATGACCGCTCCAATCTGAGCGACCTCCTTGGCCGAGCTTAATCGATCAAGTCGCGCCATCAAGGCGTCATGAAGGGTTTTCGGGACTGATGACGACGCTGAGGTTTGATCAGGTGTATAGTCATCCGGGCTATCTGGCCGGAAACTGGCTTCCAGCAGATCCTTGGTAACTTCTTCGACATAGAGCGGAACCCCATTCGAGCGCGCCGCGATCAGGTCATAGGCTGCGTTTGGAACGGCTGTGCCGCTGGCGACTTCGTTCACGATCTCCTTGATTTCTGCAAAGCCCAACTGCTTCAAATCAACATGTGTGAGGTTTGAGGTAAATGACCAGCCCGGGTTAAAACTTGTGCGATAACTCATCACCAAAAGAATTGATGCATCACCGATCTGATCGACAAAAAGATCCAGCAGCGTCTTTGTCGTCGGATCGACCCAATGCGCGTCTTCAAAAAGCACCAGAATCGGGGTCTTTCGGGACATTGTGACCAGATGGTCCACCAGCATGTCCAAGGTCTGTTTCATGACCTGCTCAGGCGTCAGATCCAGTGGGCCTAACTGATCCTCGAACGGAATCGACAGAAGCGACGCGGCCAATTTTAACGCACTGTCGGACTGTGTGCCCAAAACGCGTTTTAGCTTGTCCAATTTCTGGGTCGCGCTGTCGTCCGCTCTCAACCCTGCGGCGGACTCAAGTTGGCGAATAACGGGATATAACGCACTTGCATCATGGTAAGGTGAGCATTGGAAACGGATGTGCCGGAAAGAGGCTTCGGGGATCGTACGGCTCAGCTCTTCAATCAGACGCGATTTACCGATACCCGCCTCGCCTGACACCAACGCCACCTGACCATGCCCCTGGCGGGCCAAATCCCATTTGCTGTGCAGCGTTTTGAACTCTAGCGTTCTACCAACAAGAGAGTTCATCGCGATGTCACCGGACGCGATGAAGCGACTTAGGTTCTGGCGCGTTCCGGTGACTTGCCAAGCTTCGACTTCCTTGGCGAAGCCTTTTAACTGAAACGCCCCACGACGCACATATTCAAACGTGTCACCCGCAAGTTCGTGGGTCGTCGGCGCGACAATAAGCGTGCCCGGATCCGCCATGGATTGTAGCCGCGCGGCAAGGTTGGGAGTTTCCCCCATTGCCGTGCCATCCTCGAACATCTTTTCGCCACGCAAATCGCCCACAACGACCAATCCGGTTGCGATGCCAATCCGCACCTGAAGCTGGGCATGCGTTCTCAAGGCCGGGATTTCGCGAATAATTCGCAGACCTGCGTGAATGGCGCGTTCGGGATCATCCTCGTGCGCGTGCGGAAAGCCAAAAAACACCATGATGCCATCGCCATAATAGCTGGCGATGTGGCCGTCATAAGCTGCAACGGCTGCTGCGCATGTTTCTTTGAACAACCTCAGAACTTCGGCCAGATCTTCGGGATCGAGCTGTTGCGACAGCGGTGTGGAGCCCACTAGGTCAATAAACATCACCGTCAGTTGTCTGCGTTCCGCAATGATATTGGCTTCAGTGCCAGAACGGCTTTGAGCGCCTTGGCGAACAGCTTTCAGGAAACGGCGTCTTGGCCCAAGGGGCAGGCCAATGGTTACAAGGTCATCGTCGCTGAGTTCCGAGAGATCGCCTAACTCGATCTCATGCTTGGCAAAGGCATCAGCATATTTGGACAAGCCATGTTTGCTCAGCCAGTTTGCAATATCGCCCATTTGACCTTGCGCGTGGCATCGTCAATACGGTGCCATGCTCTCCGCTTTTTCGTTTGACCCTTAAGACCGGCTTGGGAGCCGTCAAGAGTGTTTAATCTCATCAAGAACGACGGGGCAGGACGGGTCAAGAGCGCAGAGCGAAGACAGGATGTTTCCTGTCAGATTGCTTGGGTTGTTGGGCCTTTGGGATCAACTTTAGATCAACGCCGTCGACAGGATGGGGAAATAGCTGAGCAAAAGCAGAACCAAAGCCACCGCGATCAGGAAAGGCCAAAGCGATCTGAGGATCGAGCCCGGTGTTGTGCCACTCATGGATGAGGCAATGTATAGGCCAATCCCGACGGGCGGGGTCAGCAGACCGAGGACCAGGTTCAGACAGGCGACGATTCCGAATTGATAGGGGCTGATGTCGTACGACCCGGTTGCAATCGGCAGCAGGATCGGAGTGATCAGTATGATTGCAGCAATTCCGTCGATGATCATGCCGATAAGCAGCAACGCCAAATTCACAATCAGCAGGAACATAAATGGATCGGACGTGATCGAGGTAATGACACCGGCGAGTTTCTGCGGAAGTTCTTCATAGATGATCACCCAGCCGAACACGCTTGCCGCCGCGATCATAAACAGGATCATCGAGGCGTTTGCCGCCGTGCGTTTGAACATCTCTCCCAATTTACGGGGGTCAAGGTCCCTATAGATCAGCCAGCCGACCAAGAACGCAATGAATGACGCCACAGCGGCGGATTCTGTCGGCGTTGCTATGCCAAACAGAATGCCGCCAATAATCGCGAAAGGGACCAACAGTGCCGGGATGGCGGCGACAAAAGCTTCCAGTGCTTCACCACGTGTCATCCAATCGCCCTTTGGAAAGTCCTGTGACCATCCGATCAGAGTAATCACCAGCGCAAACGACACTGACAGCAACAGCCCCGGGATGATCCCGGCGATGAACATGTCACCTATGGGAACCTGCGCTAGCACCCCGAAAATGACGAACAGCATGGATGGCGGGATCACGGGAGCCAACAACCCGCCCGCCGCCGTGGACGCCGCTGCAAAACCCTCGCCATAGCCTTCATCTTTCATCGCGGGCACCATCGCGCGCGACATCACAGCGATCTGCGCCGTGGCCGACCCGATGATGGCGGCCATGAACATATTCGCCAATAAATTTATGTAGGCCAGCCCTCCTCGGAAGCCACCAACAAAGATACGCGCCAAGGCGACAAGACGACGGGTCATGCCGCCTTCGTTCATCAACTCTCCGGTCAACATGAACAATGGGATCGCCAGCAGCCCATAGTTTTCCAAACCACCGAACATCTTTTGCGCGAAGCTGTCGAACAGCACCGTGTTGCCGCTTTGCCAGATGTACCAGATCGCGGTTACAGCCAGCACCACGGCCACGGGCACAGACAAAAGCAGCGCAACTATGAAGACAACTGCGCTCATGCCTGTGGCTCCCGTGAAAACAGATGCATGGCCGAATGCAGTGTCGCCCCCAGCGAAAACAGCCACATCACCAGCCAGAACAGGTATTTGGGCACGCTTAACGTGGTGGTCGGCTCGGCGTAGATAAAGTTGAACGTGGTGCCCTGAAACGTTTGTGTGTCAAAGCCTGCGCGCGCGATGTCAAGCGGCAGGAACCAACGCCAGCAGAACCATAGCATCGCTAGGGCAAAGCCGAATATGATCACATCAACGCATTTCAGAAGCAGCCGCCGGACGCTCTCTGGCACTGCATCGGTGACCAATGTGATGGAAATCGCATCCCTGTGATGCAACGCGGCAGAGGCCCCCAGAAATGTCATCCAGACCATGGTGTAGATGGCCAGTTCATCCACCCAGAACAGGGCTGCGCCGAAATACCGGGTCACAATGTTCAGCAGGATCAGTACGGTCACGCACACGGCCAGACATGCCGCCAGCCACAGTTCTAGCCATGCCACACGGGCCGAAAAACGTCTCAGCATCTTGGGATCACGCGGCGAACACCCTCATGGGCATTGCATCGAACCCCCGCAGGGTATTGTTCATGGCAATGGTCGGAGTGTCTGTTTCAAAATACGCGATCTTGTCCAACATCGCTTCGAGCAAGGCTGTCATTTCCAAACGCGCCAGATGCATGCCGCCGCAGGTGTGAAGGCCATAGCCAAAGGCGAGTTGGTCGCGATTGTTGCGCGTGATGTCAAAGCGGTCGGGATCGTCATAGTGCCGCTCGTCCCGATTGGCGGACCCATAGAGAACAATAACCCGATCATTTGCGTTCAACTGCACATCCCCAAGAGTTGTGTCCTCGCGCACCAATCGCGTGAACGAACGGATCGGTGCATCCATGCGCAATGCCTCGTTTATTGCGTTTGGCACCAGTGATCGGTCAGCCTTGAGCCCGTCCCACTGGCTGCGGTCCAGTGACAGGTACCGCAGCAGATGGCCGATGCCGAAAATGGTCGTATCCAGAGCAGGGCCGATATATTCGCGCATCATGCCGGGGCATTGACTGCGCTCGACTTTGCCTGCCTCGGCGGCCTGATACAGCTTGTCAGCCCAGCCATCCGGCTTCAGGTTCGGTGGCACCGCATCATTGATGCAATATTGGTGCAGTTCCTGAATGTTCGGGATCGCCGCCTGACCAAGCGCATTCATTGGGCCCATGGCATCGAAAGTCGCTGCCGCCCATTTCAGCATATTTTCTTTGCCGGTCGCGGGCAGACCCACAAATTCGCGCACAAGGTTTATCGGCAGGATATGGGCCACGTCCTCCATACCGTCGACATCTTTCCGTGCGCAAATGTCATCCACAAGCTCATTTGCCGCGTCGTGTACCTGCTCTTCGATCTCACGCAGCCCGCGGGGCCGCAAGGGCACCCCCGTTACGTTTCGAATGTCGTCATGCAGAGGCGGGTCGCTGGTCAGCGAATTGGCCCGACCCGGCCCCGAAGTGGCGGCATTCACCTTGTCGTCCATCGCCACGCCATGGGCTGTCGTGAAGACCTCCCAATTGCCGAGCACAGCTTTGACATCCTCGTACCGCGCGACAGCCCACATGTCGTAACGTGTCAGCCACACCGCAGGCGCGATGTCGCGAAGCTCCTTCCAGACCGGATAGGGCGTTTGGATTGCCTCGTCCGAAAAAAGATCAATGTCAGAGCTGGGTCGGTCGGTCATCGTTCAATCCTTGCCGGGGATGCCGTGTCTTTACAAGCCTGAACAGCCGGCTGACCGGCTGCCCATTTCAGGCTTGGTTCGGGTTACTGGGCAGTTTCAGCCGCAACCGCGCGCAAACCTTCCAGCGCACCGGATTTTTCTGACCACTTCGCATTCCAGGTTTCGGTCACATCCCCGAAAAAGCTGGGATCTACCTTGATATAGGTTTTACCCGTACCTTTGATCTGGTCGATCCAGGCAGGCTCTTTTTCGACATAGGAGTCGACGACCGTTGCGAGGTGCTTGTTCATCAGCTCGGAAATCATTGCGCGGTCGTCTTCCGACAGACCGGCCCAGACTTTGGCAGACACCAGCCCCACCATCGGGAACATCATGTGATTTGACTCAACAATCGTATCGGCATGCTCGTAGTATTTCAGCACCCAGATCAATTCACCGTCCATGTCGATGGCATCTACCTGGCCGTTGGCAAGCGCCTCGTAAACCGCCGGAAGTGGCATGGGCGTGGGCGCGGCGCCTAGGGCCGAATAGAAATCGAGGATAGGCTCAAACGGAGTGATACGCAGTTTCTTGCCTGCCAAATCGTCGGCTGACGTGACTTCTCCGCGCGACACGATCTGCCGCAGGCCGGCCATGCCATAACCCAATCCCACAACTCCAACGGTGCCGGGCAATTGGTCCAGCATGTCACGCGCATAGTCCGACTGGATGATGCGGGCTGCGTGGCCGATGTCATCGGCCAGAAACGGAGCGTAGAACGCGCCGAAGTCCGGTGCCCGATTGGACACTTCGGCGACCGTCAGAAACGCCATGTCCAAAGCACCAGTCTGCAATTGCTGCAGCATTTCCGCTTCGTTCCCCAGCTGGCGGGCTGGGAATACTGATACTGAATGGGCGCCGCCACTAGCCTCATTCAACTCAGCCCCAAAAGCCTCGGCAGCTTTGGTCCAGATATGGGGTGGAGGTGTGATCAGGCCCAACCGGAATTCTTCGGCCTGAGCGGCGACGGATGACATTGCCAGTACAGCCGCAGAGGCGGCGATTTTTGCAAAGTGTTTCATGACTTCCCCTGTTTCGATCTTATTTCACAATGTAACCCAGCCCTCGGGCGGTTCCTTGCCCGGATGCACCGCCTGACAGTTCGGGCAAGTGCGATTTTCTTCCGAGGCATAGAACTTCTGATAAACCGGAGGCAGGTCATCAACGATGGACTTTAGCTGCATTTCCGCACGATGCACCAGTGATCCGCATTCGAAACAATACCATTCGATTGCATCCAGCTCTCCCGTCTGGCGTTTTGGTTCGATCACAAGCCCGATCGAGCCTTCCTGTGGGCGTTGCGGAGAATGGCGTACGTGTGGGGGCAACAGGAACACTTCACCTTCGCGGATCGGAACGTCATAGAATTCCTCTCCGTCAAAGATTTTCAGAACCATGTCGCCTTCCAGCTGATAGAAAAACTCTTCGACAGGGTCGTCATGATAATCCGTCCGCTTATTCGGACCGCCAACAACCGTGACCATCAGATCGGCATCTTCCCAGACCTGACGATTGCCTACAGGTGGCTTGAGCAGATGGCGGTGTTCGTCGATCCAAGCCTTAAAGTTGAACGCTTTCAGTTTTGACATGTCCCACTCCCTATTCCTGAAAGTTTGGCGCGTTTTTCCATAACTGCAAAGGAATTATCAGCATCTCGCTATCAGATTTCTTTATACTGCCCCGTCGTTTTAGGGTTCAGGTGCGCAGACCGCTTTCGTCAAAAGCTTTGCGAATAATTGTCTTTTCAGTGTCGGTCAGTTCAAGCATCGGCGGGCGCACCCGGCCACCAACCTGACCCAATAACTCCTGCCAGTACTTTCCAAATGCCGTAGGTTTACTTGCAGGTCGCGTGCGTTTCATAGCATCCCGAACAGGGTTCAGACTGTCAAACACACGTCGCGCTTCATCCGCCTTTCCGGCAAAGGCCAGTTGCGTGTATTCGTTCATCCGCTGATCGACCTTGCTTTGCAACTGATAGGGCGGAGAGGAGCAAAGATAGAGCTTCCAGTCGAGTTCCAGGATATTGTCCAGCCACTCATGTTCCGCTGAAGTTGAGACATGGATCTTGTCGCCCACCATATGGGTCAGTTTCACATACATCTCACGCGGGACCGAGTATTTGATGGCCACAATGTTCGGCAAATCCGCTATGCGCGCGCATTCTTCGGGCTGCATCAAATAACCGCTGTCCGGGTGGCTCCACATGGCGATGCCGATATCCAGTTCGTCACAAAAACGTTTGTAATACTGATACAAAACCTCACCGCGATCCTGCACAAAGCTCAGAACCGGCGCGTGCAGCACGATGTAGTCCGCTCCACAATTCTGAGCGTGATGCGCCAGCTCCAAAGCCGTATTCATGTTTTGATCTGAGACTGAAACAATCACGCCGGCCTTGCCCGCGCATTCTTCGACGGCAATTTCGAAGTTCCGTTTGCGTTCCTCAAGGCTCATCGAAAAGAACTCGCCCTGTTTTCCGGCAATGAACAGGCCCTGAATGTCCAGATCGTCGATCCAATGGCGGATGTTGGCGCGCAGTCCGGCCTCATCCAGCGAAAGATCTTCATTGAACGGATTCAACGCCGCGGCCCAGATCCCCGTCATGTTTTCGCGAGCGTAGGCTTTGGCGTCGTGTTTTGAGTATTTCATTTTTAGCGCAGTCCCAGTGGCTTTGATCTTATGAAAAGCACAACGCGACAGTCGATCCAGAGCAATTTCAGGGAAATGGTTATCGGAAATTTTTATATCACAAACTTACCAATTCAGATTTTTTCAATGCTGGTCTAGGGTTCAGGCATGAAAATTGCAGTCATCGGAACCGGCGCAATAGCGCAATATGTGCAGCACGCCTTGCCAGAACATGGGCATGAGTTGGCGGCCATTATGGTCAGGCCGCATCGTGTCGATTCAAAATCGCCCCTGTCAATCGGCTCGGTTGAGGATCTGCCGGATGGGGTTGATATGGTTCTTGACTGCGCAGGGCACGAGGCTTTGGCCGGTTTGGGGCCAGACATTCTGGCGCAGGGTACCGATATTGTCAGTGTCTCGGTCGGGGCGCTGGCGGACCAGCAGGTTGCCGACCGGTTGGACAGGGCCGCGCGACAAGGAGGAGGCCGCTTGCATTTGGCCAGTGGCGCCATTGGCGGGTTGGACTGCCTCAGCGCTGCTGCTGTTGGTCCGCTCAAGTCCGTTACCTATGTGGGGCGCAAACCACCTGTGGGGTGGAAAGGATCGCGTGCTGAGCACGCTCTTGATTTGGGCAATATCAGCAAGGCCGAAACGCATTTTCAGGGTTCTGCACGAGAAGCAGCGCTGGCCTATCCCAAGAATGCCAATGTCGCGGCTGCCGTTGCATTGGCGGGTGTAGGATTTGATAAAACAAAGGTTCGTCTGATCGCCGACCCGACAATCCAGAAGAACATTCACGAGGTCGAGGCCGAAGGCGACTTTGGCACCTTTCAGTTTCGGATCAGTGGCACAGCTCTGCCCGACAATCCGCGAAGCTCTGCGCTTGCGGCGATGAGCGTGCTGTCCAAGCTGGATCAGCTTTGCAAACCGATTGTTCTCTAGCCATGGTTGGGCGTCATTCCCGCATCGTGGATCGTGCGTTGACCCGGCTGAAGCTGCGCCAACTGCGTCTGCTGGTCGCGGTGGGTGCGCATGGAAACATCCAGAATGCTGCGCGCGAGTTGGGAATCTCTCAACCCGCTGCCACCAAGATGATTCAGGATCTTGAGCTGGACTTCGAGGTTAAACTGTTCACGCGCACCAATCGTGGGGTGGTCCCAACTGTTTTCGGAGAGACCCTGATCCGTCACGGCAAACTGATCTTTGCCCAGGTTTCGAACGCTGCGCAGGAACTTGATGACTTAAACGAAGGGAATTCGGGTCGCGTTGTGGTTGGCACGTTGCTTGCAGCGTCGACCAGTCTTTTGCCTGCGGCCATTGAACTGCTGCTGGAAGACCGCCCGAATGTGGCGGTCAAGATCAGCGAAGGCACCAACGAGGTCCTTATGCCCCGGCTGCTTTCAGGAGAGATCGACATGGTTGTGGGCCGTCTGCCCTCGCATCGGCATCGCGACAAGATCCGGCAGGAAAAACTGTTTGAGGATCGAATATTGGCCATTGTCGGTCCGCAGCACCCGCTGGCCGCTTGGGACAACGTGACATTTGCCCAAACCAAACCATTCGGCTGGATACTTCCCCCGCAAGAGACCACGTTGCGGCGTCAGGTCGATCATTTCTTTGTTGGCCAGCAGCAATATGTGCCGCCAGTTATGATCGAGTCGGTGTCATATCTGACGAACCGTGCGCTGTTGCAATCACGCGACTTGATCGGCCTTATGCCCGCAGAAGTCGTCGCGCAGGATATCGAAAACGGGCACCTTGCCCAGCTGGCCTGGGCGGTTCCGTTCGGGCAGGGACCGATTGGTGTGTCTTTCCGAGCAGACGATGATCTGTCGCCCGCCGGCCGGGCCTTTAAGACAGCATTGCACAGGGCGGCTCAGGGTAAACCGGTCAGCTATTCGCCAAAGTGATACCCGTATTTGTTCAATTCACTTGATGTAATACGAGGCGTCGCGCGATTTGAAAACAAGGCAAGAAGAGGTGTCAGCTTCATGTATCCAGAGCTCAAACTGTTCATAGATGGCGCGTGGCGAAAGACCGGACGTGACATCCCGGTGATTAACCCGGCGACCGAAGAAGAGCTTGGGCGGCTGCCCTGCGCGTCGGTCAAGGACCTGGACGATGCGCTGGAAGCTGCTGTCAAAGGCTTCCGCGTCTGGAGCCGAACGTCTCCTCGCGAACGCGCGGATACAATCCTGCGTGCTGCGGCCCTGATGCGCGAACGCATCGACGTGATTGCGCATTCAATGACCCAGGAACATGGCAAACCCTTCAAGCAAGCCCGACTTGAAGTGATCCGCGGGGCCGAGTTCTTTGAATGGGACGCGGGCGAGGCCATGCGAACCTATGGGCGTATCATTCCGGCGGCCCGAGGTCACAAGTTCGCCGTGCATCACCAGCCAATTGGTGTTGTTGCTGCGTTTTCACCGTGGAACTTTCCCATGAGCCAACCGGCCCGGAAAATTGCCGGTGCATTGGCTTCGGGGTGTTCGGTGATTTTGAAAGCCGCAGAAGAAACCCCCGCAGGGGCCTTACATATCGCCAAGGCGTTTGAAGATGCCGGGTTACCGCCGGGTGTTCTGAATTTGGTATTTGGGGAACCGGCGGAAATTTCCGGGCATCTGATCCCTCAGGATCCGGTACGCCTTGTGGCTTTTACCGGATCTACAACTGTTGGGCGACACCTGACCGCTCTGGCAGCGCAAAGTGACACACGCGTTCTGATGGAGTTAGGCGGGCATGCACCGGTCATTGTTTGCGAAGACACAGACGTACAGGCTGCGGCGATCTCTGGCGCGGTGCGCAAGATGCGCAACGCGGGGCAGGTCTGTACCTCGCCCACTCGTTTCTTTGTGCATCAAAGCATTTTTGAGTCATATGCTCGTGATTTTGTGCAGCGGGCTGCTGACACCGTTGTTGGTAACGGTTTGGATGCTGAGGTCGAGATGGGACCGCTTGCCAACGAACGACGCGTGCCCGCGCTGAGTGAATTGGTCGAGGACGCGCGCGCCAACGGTGCAATTGTCGCTACAGGAGGCGCGTCTTTGGGAAACCAGGGCTATTTCTTTCAACCTACGGTCTTGTTGAACGTTCCTGAGACTGCGCGGATCATGCAGGAAGAACCGTTTGGTCCAGTGGCCGTCATCAACCCTGTGTCGTCGTTGGACGAAGCAATCGAACAAGCAAACTCTGTTCCCTATGGTCTGGCCGGATACGCCTTTACCAACAGGGCGGACTACATTGACCGGCTGGTCGATGAGGTTGAGGTTGGCAACCTGTCGATCAACACGCTTGAAGCGTCGATGCCGGAAACACCCTTCGGAGGGGTCAAATCCAGCGGGTCCGGTCGTGAAGGCGGAACCGAAGGGCTTGAGAATTACATGACGGTTAAGAACGTCTGGCATTCAGCCAAGATTGTCTGAGCAGATCAGCAAATTCCGAAGACGGCACGATTTGCCGCGCATTAAACGCTTCGCAAATAACGCGTTGTCCGGGTACCAAGGGTAAGTCTACTCGGCAAGCATCAGGTCGGAGGTACCAAGGTGTTCAGTCACAGCCATCCCGCGACAACTAAAGACACCCCACCCGAAAAGTCTGCGACCGCACCTCTTGGTGTCGCCATCGCCATGGGTGTCGCGCTTGCCTTAATACTTTCGGTATTTCTGTACATGTCCCGAGAAACAACGGACCGTATCGGCGAGATGCGAAAGGTTTGGCAGGGATATTCTGTCGAGACGACCCCGCGCGGATATTGGATCTCGGAAATCCGGGGATATTTTGGCTATGGTGGGCTGATCCACAACTTCAAGAACTACGTCTTGCGGCTTGACGCCGAATACAGCCCGATCTTGCAAACGCAGTCGCAGAACCTGCTTACAACGATTGAGACCTATCGAAATGCTGCCCCTTCGCAGATTGAGCTGGATGCCTTGCAGCGGATTGAAAAGGTGGCGCGCGAGTATATTGGGAACATTCCCAAAATCGAAGCGGGCATAGCCGACGGCCTGCGTGCAGAAGAAATAGATGCGCTGGTGCGGGTCGATGACAGCGATGCACTAGAAGCGCTGTCCCAGCTCGAGGCGCTTTGGATCACCGAGCGGGATCAAAGCTTGTCAGACATGGTACAGGCATTCTCGGAAGGGGAACAACTGGTGCGGCGTTTTTCTGTCCTGCTGGTTGGACTGATTGTCGTTGTCGGCGTTATTGCGATCCTGACCACATTGCTTATCACGAACATCCTGCGAGCCAACCGGCGTTTGAAAGCCGAATTGGAGCTGCGTGAACAAGTAGAGCTGGCCGAGCGCAAACTTGCACGGGCAGTCGAACAAAGCCCGGCCTCCATCATAATCACGGACACCGAACTGAAGATCGAATATGCCAATCGCAAGTTTTTTGATCTCAGCGGATATGAGGCTGACGAAATCTATGGGCGCACCCCCAAAATGCTGCAATCAGGACATTCAGGGCAGGGGGTTTACGCCGATCTAAGGCAGAAACTGCAACGCGGGCAAAGCTGGTACGGCGTATTTCGGAACCTCAGCAAAGACGGTAACCATTTTTGGGTCTCGACCGCGATTTTCCCTTTGGTCGATCAAAACGGCAAGGTTACGCACTACATCGGTATCGGTGAAGACATCACCGCAACCCGGCGCACACATGAACAATTTGCCCAAGTTCAAAAAATGGAAGCCGTGGGCATTCTGGCAGGCTCAGTTGCGCATGATTTCAACAACGTGTTGATGAGTATCACCGGGAATGCCGATTTGATCGAACTGGATGCGGATGGGAATGACGACATCCAGACCTCGGTCAACCATATTCGTATTGCTGCGCGCCGCGCGCAAGCGTTGGTCCGCAAGATGTTGACCTTCGCGCGGCAAAGACCGCGCAACCCGCGCCGTGGCGATATGGTCAAAGCTACGCAGGAAGCACTGGACCTTATTCGGGTGTCTGCGCCACCCAGTGTCCAAACGCGCTTTGATGTAGAGATCGAAACCGCTTTTTCCGATTTTGATGGCACCCTGTTCTTCCAGACTCTTTTGAACCTGTGTCACAATGCGTTTGAAGCTATCGGCGATCAGCCCGGCGAAGTTGTGTTGCGCATAGGCTTGGCCGAAAAGGATACGCTGGATGACCTGCCAGACGGCGCCATCGGCGTGATCCGTCTGGATGTCAGTGACACGGGCCCGGGCATTGCCCAGGACCTGCAGGAACAGGTATTCCAACCCTTCTTTTCCACTAAGCCTGTTGGCAAAGGCACCGGTCTGGGCCTGACCATCGTGCACAACACCGTTGAGGAATGCCATGGTCGTGTTGAACTGCATTCGGAGCCAGGCAAAGGCACCTGTTTCAGCCTGTACTATCCGTTGATGCCTGCGCTCAGCCTTGAAGATCAGTCCGAGCTCGAGGCTGTAGCCGGGGACGAACATGTCTTGTTGGTCGACGATGATGAGAACATTCTTTACGTGACCCGGCGGTTGCTGACGAGATACGGCTATCGGGTCGAGGCGTATTCCGATCCGCTCAAAGCGCGCGATGCGTTTCGCGAGAACCCCGACGGCTATGACATCCTGATCAGCGACCTGATGATGCCCGGTCTGCGGGGTACAGATCTGATCGAATCCGTACGCGCGGTGCGGTCTGACTTGCCTGCAATTTTGATTAGCAGTTATTTCGACGATGCCGAGGTGACGGTTGCTGGCGCTTCGCCAATCATGGTTCAAAAACCACTAGAAGTTCAGTCACTTGCCCGGATCATCCGGTCTCAGATGACCTGAGCTTGTAACATAATTTAACATCTCTTCTCATAGTTTAACAAAGGTCAAATTCTCACGAAACAACTGCTCCTTAGTATTTGCTCAGCCGGTCCTTGGCCAAGCCGAGAGATCGGAATAGCGAAAAAGGGGCTTTTAGATGATGACCAAAGCCAGAACATGGTTCTCGGCGCTATCGACAGTTTCGCTGCTGACGATGGGCGTCGCGTTCCCGGTTCACCAGGCCCAGGCGGATGAGCCGGGCCCGGTAGAAGCCATAGAGTTCGACCCAGCCAAGGCGGCCCTTGGCAAACGACTGTTTTTTGATCCACGACTGTCAGGCGACACCGAGCTGTCTTGTGCCAGCTGCCACCAGCCGGAAAACGGGTTCACCGACGGGCAAGCGCTGTCAGACGCCTATGCGGGTAGCCTGCATTTCCGCAACGTGCCGACGCTGATCAACAGCGCCAAGCGCGCAGCATGGTTCCATGACGGTCGCATAGGCACCAACCTCAACGACGTGACCCGCGAAAGCATCACCGAGACATACTCGATGAATATGGACATGCGCCTGATGCAGGAACGCATCAAGCAGGACCCAGTCTATATCGAGATGTTCGAAGCCGCCGGATTTGGCGAGCCCTCGAATGGTGGTGTTCGCAACGCGATCCCGGAATACCTGAAAACCCTGATTTCGCGCGGTGCTCCGTTTGACACAGGCGAGATGTCGGATGAGGCCAAGGCAGGGTACGAGCTGTTCAATGCAAGCGGCTGTAATTCGTGCCACTCGGGCGAGCGGTTCACCGATGACCTGCCGCACAATATCGGCGTTGGCGACAATCCCGATATCTGGGCAACTCCGGAACGTCACATCACTTTCGTAACCATGATGAAGTTCCTCGGCGTCGAGAACTACATGAACCTGCGCGACGATCCCGGCGCGTATATCCGCACACACACCGCTGAAACGTTCGGCACCTTCATGACCCCCACACTGCGCGAGCTGACCTACACGGCACCGTATATGCATAACGGCTCAATCGCGACGCTGGAGGATGTAATCGCGTTCTATAACGCCGGTGGCGGTGACGACGAAAACAAGGATCCGCGCATCAAACCGCTGAACCTGAACGAGACCGAGCAAGCACAGCTGGTGGCCTTCCTCAAGGCACTGTCCGGCGAGCCACTGACTGGCCCCGAATTCGTCGCCGAAGAGATCGATACGGACTATGCGCCGATCGAAAACTGGCAAGACGCAACAAACTGAGGAGTGGACCCATGAAAGACCTTAAGTCTTACCTTTCAGGCACAATCGCCACCGCTGCCCTGTTTGCCGTCCTTGGTTCGCAGGCCATCGCGGAAACCAGTATGGAGATTGAGGCTGGTATCGGCGGGGCAGACCCCGACCCGGATGCGCCGCTGGTGGCGCTGGGTGAACCACCCATCCCGCTAGACAACCCCCAGACCGACGCCAAGATCGAACTGGGCAAAATGCTGTTCTTCGATCCGCGTCTGGGCGGCAACCCCTCGACCCCGTGCTCGTCTTGCCACCTGCCCGATGTTGGCTGGGACGTCGAAGCGCCTATCTCGTTTGGCTATCCGGGTACAACCCACTGGCGCAACAGCCAGACCGTTGTGAACTCGGCTTACTATGGGAAACTGTTCTGGGCGGGTTCGTCTAAGAGCCTTGAGAGCCAGGCCAAATCCGCCGCAGGCGGTGCGGTCGCCGGCAACGGCGAGGCCGACATGATGGAGGCGCGTTTGGCCTTCGTTCCCGAATATGTAGAACGGTTCAACGATGTCTTCGGTGACCAGTGGCCGCGTATCTCGAACGCATGGCGTGCGATCGCCGCGTTTGAACGCACAATTGTTCAGACCGATACGCCCTTCGACAACTATCTGCGCGGGGATGATGCGGCACTGACGGACGAGCAAAAGCGCGGGTTGGAGTTGTTCACCGGCAAGGCGCAGTGTTCCGAATGCCACAACGGCGCGTTGTTGTCAGATGAGAAATACTACAACACCGGCGTGCCCGCTTATGACGGTTGGCAGGATGACGGTCTGGCGCAGGTGACTTTCCGGTATGAGCTCTATGCCAAAGGCTCGACCGAAGAGATGTATCGCCACACCAAGGACGACCCCGGCTTCTATTTCCGCACCAAGGAAAAGGCTGACAAGGGCAAGTTCCGGACGCCAAGCCTGCGCTATACCCTCTATACCGAACCTTACATGCACAACGGCATGTTGGAGACGCTTGAGGATGTGGTCGAATTCTACAACCAGGGCGGCGGCGAGAATGAATTCTCGGCCAACAAAACCCAGCTGATCCAACCCCTTGGCCTGAATGATCAGGAAAAGGCGGATCTGGTGGCCTTCCTGAAATCCCTGTCCGGTGACGAGATCTTGGTCGAAGAACCTGATCTGCCGGACTACCAACCGCTTCCTGCGGTTGCAGCAGAGGAGTAAGCGTCATGAAAGATCATAACGCAACCGGATGCAGCTGTTCGGGCGAGGCCAAAAAGGCCTGCACCGTGAACCGCCGCCAGTTCCTGTTCGCTTCGGGTGCCACGACCTTTGCCGTGATGGTGGCCATGCCCACCCGCCACGGTCAGGCCGAACAGGTTCCCGCCCTTGTATCCACCTATCCGCGCAAGCTGATCGGCAAGCTGTCCGAGCTGGAACAGGATGTACCTGTCGAATTCTACTACCCTGATGAGGGCGATTATTCGGACTCGATCCTGGTCAAGACCGGCGTGGAAAGCGGCGGTGGCATCGGTCCGCAAAAGGATGTTGTGGCCTTCAACCTCACCTGCACCCATCAGGGCGGGTCGATGTATGACAGCTACAAGCCCGAACATAAGGTGCTGGGCCCGTGCCCGCTGCACCTGTCCACCTATGACGTGACACGGCACGGCATCCTCGTTTCGGGGCAAGCCTACCAGTCGTTGCCGCAGGTTCTTTTGGAACTGGACGGTGATGACATCTACGCCGTTGGCATGTTCGGCCTGATCTACGGCCGTTACGACAACCTGATTGCATAAGGGGAGACGGTATCATGGCAACCCCGTATTACGTACCCGAAACCAACGTCCCGCTGCCGCCCAAGGGCGCTGAAGTCATCTCGACCGCCTGTGATTACTGCATCGTGGCGTGTGGTTACAAAGTCTACCGCTGGCCCGTGACAGCCAAACCCGGCGGCCCAACCGCAGACGAGAATGCCTTTGGCGAGGATTTCCCCGTTGCACCGCTGGGTGCCTGGGTCGCGCCGAACCAGCACAATATCGTTCTGCACAAAGGTCAGCCGCACCACGTGGTGATCATTCCCGACAAGGACACACAATACGTCAACACCGACGGCGACAGTTCCTTGCGGGGCGGGTGTATCGCGCAGAAATGCTATAACCCGCAGACACCGACACGCGACCGTCTGAAGACCCCACTGATGCGGATCTATGGCACATTGATGCCGGTTCCGTGGGATCTGGCGCTGGATGTGGCGGCTGAGGTGGGCAACCACGTCATCGCCAAGCACGGCACCAACGCCTATGGCGTGAAAACCTTCAGCTATCAGTATATCGAGAACACCTATGCGATCTCGAAATACGCGCTGCGCCATATCAACACTGCGAACTTCACCTTCCACGACACGCCGTCTGATGTGACCTCGACCCCCGGTTTCCGGGATGCGGGTTTTGACAACTTTGGCCCCTCGTACGAGGACTGGCGTGATGCGGAAACCCTGCTGGTCTGCGGCACCGACCCGTATGAGACCAAGACCATCCTTTATACCCAATGGATGATGAAGGGGATGCAGAACGGTCAGAAAGAAATCTATCTGATCCCACGCCGGTCTGCCGGTGTAGCCCATGCTGAGAAGATGGGCGGTCTGCATATCGACGTTCTGCCGGGCACTGACCTGCTTGTCGTCAACGCCATTGCCCGCGTCATCGTGGAAAATGGCTGGGAAGACAGCGACTGGATCAAGAAATGGGTCAACAACAAGTGGGAAAGCTCATCCGGCTTTGGTCAGGGCACCCGGAACACGCCATGGCAGTGGCGGACAACCTGGGGCAAGTTCCAGACCAAGGGCTTTGAAGACTGGAAAGAGTGGCTTCTGTCGCAGGACGAATTCGCGCCTGAGACTGCGGCGGCCATGGCCGAGATCGACGTGCAGAAGATTTACACTGCCGCCGAATGGCTTGCTAAACCCAAGGATGACGGCTCGCGCCCGAAAACCTCGATCATGATCGAGAAAGGGTTCTATTGGTCCAACAATACCGGCAACACGCAGGCGATCTCCGCTCTGGGTATCATCTGTGGGTGTGGCGGACGTCCGGGTCAGGTCATTGGCCGGGCCGGTGGCCACCAGCGGGGCGGCGTGAAGGGCGGGAAATACCCGCGCAACAAATCGCCTGAGAAACTGCCGGGACGCCGTCGCCGCGCCATGGATACCGACCGGTATCTTATCGCGGGCCATACCCGTATGGCCCACGTGATCGGCACCACCTGGATCCAATCCATGTGCGGTAGCCAGCAATTGGCCGACAAGTTCGAGGAACTCACCGTTCGCAACCCGCATCAGATCGCCAGCTTCGACAAGCAAGAGATGATCGATACGCTGAAGGCCCGCGCCGACAGTGGTGGCATGGTGGTGATCAACCAGGACATCTATCTGCAGGACCCGATCGGCAACCGCTATGCCGACATCGTGTTCCCCGCAGCGACCTGGGGCGAAGAGGACTTCTTACGCGCCAATGGCGAACGCCGCCTGCGTCTGTATCAGAAGTTCTATGATGCGCCCGGTTCAGCGAAACCTGACTGGTGGATCGTCGGACAGTTGGCGCAGCGGATGGGCTTTGACGGGTTCGATTGGCAGAACTCGAACGAGGTCGCGGAAGAGGCCGTGCGTTTTACCCGTGGGTCGCGCAAGGACTTCCACGCTGTTTACCGTTTGGCCAAGAAAGAGGGCAAAGGCCTGCACCAGAAGGTACGTGAGTTTGGCACCGATGGTGTACAATGCCCTGTCATGCTGGATGCTGATGGTGTCACTCTGATTGAAACCAAGCGTCTGCACGACACAACCCGCACGCTGCCCGACACCGGTGCAGCCGGCGCGGATGTGTTCAACAAGAAGCTGACGCATTTCAATAGTCAGACCGGCAAGTGCAACATCCAGAAATCGCCGTGGGGCCTGTTCTCGGACTATTGGGAATGGCTCAGCCCGAACAAGGAAGAAGGCGAGCTTTGGGCTACCTCGGGTCGGATCAACGAGCGTTGGCAATCCGGTTTTGACGACCGCCGTCGCCCGTATATCGTGCAGCGCTGGCCGGAAAACTGGGTCGAAATCCATCCCGACGATGCGGCTGAGCGCGGCATCGAAAGCGGCGACTACGTGATGGTGTATTCGGAACGCGTTCCGGGCAACAAACACACGCTGCTGGGTGTGGAAGGCGACGACTTCCAGTTCTCGAAACTGATGGAAAACGGGCATATCGAGCTGACCAAAGCGGCGATTACCGCCGTGGCCATGGTCACGCCCGCCATCAAGAAAAGCGTGGTCTACATGGACTTCCTGCACATGCAGCAGCCTGCAAACGCGCTTGAGGGTCGGATCGTCGACTGGATCAGCGGCAACTACAACTACAAGATGGGTGTTGCCAAAGTCCGCAAACTTGGGCCCAGCCCCTACAAGACGTCGTTCCGCACGATGTCCTTTGCACCGCGCGACATCGCCTGATGACAGCATACCGGGGGGCGGACGCCATGCCGCCCCTCTGGTTCGGTCCCACTGCAGAAGGGACCACCTGGAAGGCAGGTATCGGTTGGGAAACCTGCCTTCCACTTCCCAACCTTCCCAACACAAACATGGCAGCTTGATATGAACATTCAGACCAATACCGCCCTGCGAGATGAGGCCACCAGCCTGTTTTCCGAATATGCAAAATCCGAATATGACGTCATTCGTCTGCGCGCGATTCAGGCCCTGACCACCATTGGAGCCAGCAATAGCCCGGCCCTGATCGAAGCGCTTCTGGACGATGATGAGGACGTCCGACAAGATGCCGCCCAAGCCTTGGGGGCATTGGGTGTGACAGAAGCAGCCCCGCAATTGCTTGAAAACCTGATCCACGACCCTTGTGGTGAGGTCAAGTTGGCCTGCGTTACCGCCCTGGCCGAGTTGAAGGCAGCGGATGCCGCGCCCTATCTGCGTACGCTCGTAACCGGACGTGGCGACGAGATCACGTGGGACGAAGACGAGTTGCATCAGGATGAGTGGGACGATTGGCTGGACACACAAATCGCGGCCATCAAGGCATTGGGCCAGATGGAGGATGCAGCTGCGATTGAACCCATTGTCATGGCTTTGATGGACGAAGACGGGCAGGAGTTGGGCGATGTTGCCTGCGAGGCTTTGGGACGGATTGGCGTACCAGCCGTACCAACTCTGGGCGTTTTCACGCAGTCTTCAAACCGCCGCCTGCGCCATCGCGCGTTACGTACCCTGGCGACGATTGGTGGTGAAGAAGCCGAAAGTCTTCTGCGCAAGTCTTTGATTGATAGGGATGGCGCTGTTCGTTTGATTGCCTATGAGGCACTGATGCCCAACGATCCGGTTTTGGTCGAGCAGGCATTGACGGACTCTGTAGAAGAAATTCGGATCGCCGCGCTCAATCAGTCCGGTTTTTCGGAACCCGAACTGCTGGACCGTATGATGCGTGATCCCGGTGCCAAAGTTCAACTGGCGCTAATCGGTCGACTGGACCGTAGCCAGCCTATCACGGATCAGGAAGATTTGCGCTGGCAAGTGCTGGACTTCCTCGCCACCGGTCAACAGCCCGAGGTCTCGGCGCAGGCGTTGGGTCTGTTGTCAGCCTTGGCGCCGACTTTGGTGGCGGATCGCCTGAATGCGCTTTTTTCTGTTGAAAGTGATGACCTCAAGGCTGAGCGTTTGCAATGGGCTATCGTGGATGCTCTTGCAGCTTCGCCCCTGCGTGAGGCGGCAGAATGGTTGCAGCGTGCATGCCGCTCGCCCTTCCGGTCCGTTCGGCTCAAGGCTGTGGCGTCACTTGCCTTGATTGTTACTGATACGGATCGACCGCATGTAAACCAACAACAGGGCCGCGAGTTGCTACTGTCCTACGCTTTGGCCCCTATGCCGGTTGCAATAGAAGAGGAAGAGACAGAAGAAGACGCTCCGCTAACCGACATCGCTGCTTTGCAGGACGCCGGTCTGGATGTCTCTGAAGGTGGCGAGAATGGCCCGACGTCCAGCCTCGGTGCGATTCTGGGTCATGATGCTATTGCTGCTGAGATGACACAAGAGGCCGCTGAAGACGACGTTCAGCCGCTTACCCCGCGCGAACAAGCTCTTTTGGCCAAGGCAACCCGCCATCCCAAACGCCGCCGCGTCGCGCTGGACGACGATGCCGAGGCGCTGGAAAGAGAGACCCGCATGTCTGCCATCCGCTTGTTGGGTGAAATTCGCGGGATGCAGATCATGCTTGCTCAGATCGCCAAGGACCCTGAAAGCGACATAGCACAACAAGCCTTTGCAGCGCTTGGCTTTTCGGTTGTGCGCAACGGGCTTGAGTTGGACGAAGCGCAACTGGTCGACCTTATTTCTCAAGGGCTTTCGCACACAGACTCCACCCTTTCGTTGCAAGCGCTGAAATTGCTGCAAAAGGCCGATCTGCCACCGCAAGACGCTCTGAGAGGTAAGTTGCGGGCCATGGTAAGAACCGGGGATACCGCCTTTCGCATCGACGCCATGCACGTCCTGACCCAATGGGATGGCACGCCCGACGTGGCGCGCAGCCTGCTGGATGACATCTCGGCCCCGGTACGGCAAGCAGCGATGCGTCTTTTGTCAGTGACAGCTCCGGATCAGGCAGGCGCTGCTATTGTGCCGTTCCTTCTGGCCAACCCCGAGCAGCGAATCCTGACCTATGTCAAAGACGACGCCCCTGCGGTGATGTCCATTGGTCGCCAATTGCTGACCGAGTTGCGCGACGAAGACCACCGCGCCGAATGGCCGGTAATGATAAGCGCGCTGGCCGAATTGTTGGGGGAACCTTCACGGGCGGCCTGAACCCGGAGGGACAGATGACATTTTCGCTGAAACCATATGCAGCGATATTGGCAGGGGCATTGGCATTTGCTTCTGCCGCACAGGCCACGGATGTTCCCGAGGTTGCCGTTGTGCATCAGATCATCGATTTGAACGCGGATACCCCGGCGCATGCCTTTCGGTTTGAGCCGAACCTGTTGCGTGTCCCCGCCGGGGCAACCGTGCGTTTCAAGGGGTCGACCGGGCGTCACACGGTAACGTCGATTATCCGAATGATCCCCGTCGGAGCCCGTAGTTTCGAGATCAGGGGCAAGCCCGAGATGGACCTGACCTTCGAGAAAGAGGGCGTCTATGGTATTCGCTGCCGCGTGCATGGCCGACACGGAATGGTGATGCTGCTGGTTGTCGGCGACCCTAACTCGAACCTTGAAGAAGCGCGCGCCTATCTGCCCAAACTCGGTGAGGCGGAACAAGCTGGATTTGAAGCGTTGTTCGAACAATTGGAGGACCAAAGTGGCTGATGGATGCGCCTGTGACCGCCACGCTCATATGTACCTGTCTGTCGATCAGGCCCTGAACCGTGGGCTGGCCGTCTCTGATCCGGTGACCGACACGGAAACATTGCCATTGATCCAAGCGATTGGACGGGTTCTGGCAGAGGACTGCACAAGCAAGGTCGACATGCCCGCCTTTGATAATTCGGCAATGGACGGCTATGCGGTTCGGACTCAGAATCTGGGCGACGGTCCGCTGTTCGATTTATCCGTTGGCGGGCGCATTGCAGCGGGCGACAGCGGCGAGCATTCGGCCCCTCTGGGCAGTGCTCTGCGTATCTTCACCGGCGCGCCGGTTCCAAGCGATTTCGACGCGGTGTTGATGCAGGAAGATTGCGACGTCACAGAGAACGGCATCCGGTTCACCCGCCGGCCGAAACCGGGGCAGCATATCCGCAGGGTGGGCGAAGATCTGAAGGCAGGTGCCCCGATCCTGCGTCGAGGATGCGAGATTACCGCGCGAGAAGCCGCAGCCCTGGCCTCTGCCGGGTTTGGTGCGGTGAACGTGGTGCGCAAGTTGAAGGTTACGATCTTTTCAACGGGAAGCGAGCTGAAACAACCAGGTGAGGATCTTGCTCCCGGTCAGATCTACAACTCGAACCGCTATATGTTACGGGCGTTGTTGGATAAACCCTGGATCGATTTGACCGACAAGGGCCCGGTCGAAGATGATCCGACCCTGTTAGAGCAGGTTTTGCGTGATGCGTGTGAGACATCTGATCTGATCATCACGACCGGTGGTGTTTCGGTTGGGGATGAAGACCACATGCCACGCTTGTTTGAGGCGATCGGCGGCCGGACCGAAGTGATGAAGGTTGCGATGAAACCCGGCAAACCGATCATGTTCGGACGGCGCGGGGACGCTCTTTATGTCGGGCTGCCGGGCAATCCGGTGTCGGCCTATGTGACCTGGCAAATTATCGGATCGCAAATGATGGCAAGAAGAGCCGGGTTGCATCGCACACCTCAAGCACCGGAACACGCGATTCTGGCGGAACCGCTGCAACGCCGCCCTGGTCGGCAAGAATACCGCCCTGTCCAGATCGAAGGATTTTCCACAGATGGGTCGCCGCGCCTGCGGCTGATGGCTCCGTCCTATAGTGGGCGTGTCGCGTTGCTGGCGCAGGCCGACGGTTTGGTGGTCATACCGGCCGAAACTGAAACAATGTCCCCGGGGCAGGGGCTGAGCTTTCTAAGGTTCTGATGTCGCGCGTTATGTTGAAAACTGTTACCGCTCACGGCTTGCGCGATCCAAGCGGGCGCGGTTACAACAGATCTGCGCCAGCCTGTAACGCCCGCCCGGAAACCCTTATGGTCAAAGAACATATTCTTGTTGTTGATGATGATCCGCAGATCACCTCGTTCTTGCAGAGGTACCTTGAGAAGCAGGGTTGTCAGGTCACATGCGCGGCGGATGGCACTGCAATGGATGCGGTTCTGGCCGAAGGGGGTGTGGATCTGATCCTGTTGGACATCGGTTTGCCAGGGCGTAACGGCTTTGACATTACGCGTGAGCTTCGCGTTGAATCGAATATTCCGATTATCGTTTTGTCGGGCCGCGATGACATTTTTGATCGGGTTGTCGGTCTGGAATTCGGGGCCGACGACTATATCACCAAACCCTTTGAAGCACGCGAGGTTCTGGCGCGTATCAGAACCGTACTGCGCAGAAGTCGCGCTGAAGAGAGTGTGACCTCTGAAAACGGGTCTGAATCCGCGCTAATCACATTCGGTGATTGGGTTTTGAACCCTCATGAACGGACACTGACCTCCAAAGACAGCGGTCAGCAAACACCCCTAACCACGACAGAGTTTGATGTATTGCAAGCTTTTGTCACAAGTCCGCATATGGTTTTTTCACGCGATCAGTTGCTGGACAAAGCTCGGGGGCGCGAGACCGTAGTCGGTGACCGTACGATTGACGTCCACGTTCTACGGCTTCGCAAAAAAATCGAACCCGACCCGACCCAGCCGACATTCATCAAGACGGTTCATGGAATCGGGTATTGTTTTGCCGCAAACGTGCGGAAATCCGGCGGCTGAATCGCAGTGCGGGCCCGGCAGTTGACCCAATAAGCGTTATCTGGGTCATGAACGGGTCGGTTGTTTTTTACGCCGGTATTCTCCCGCTTCTGAGGTTAATGAAGGGCTTCTTGCAGTCACATCTCATCAGAACAGGCATATACTCGTCTACAAATTGTCGCTCTTGTTAAAGTGTATGACGGAATAAGCACTGACGCGGCCATTCGGGTGCATCAAGATGCGTCGGTGCACAGACAGTTAGGAACACATCCATATGCGGTATTCGGCACTCGCTATTTTGCGACAGGTTCTGAATGGTCACAGGGGTTGGGGCCCCGCGTGGCGAGATCCCGAGCCGCAATCAGACTATGATTTCATCGTTATTGGCGGTGGCGGTCACGGCTTGGCAACTGCCTACTACCTGGCGAAAGAGCACGGTGCAGCCAGAATCGCGGTCTTGGAAAAAGGCTGGATCGGTGGTGGTAACGTCGGTCGGAACACAACCATCATCCGGGCCAACTACCTGCTGGACGGCAACCAGCCGTTTTATGAGCTTTCACTCAAGCTTTGGGAAAACCTTGAACAGGACCTGAACTATAACGCGATGGTAAGCCAGCGCGGCATTCTGAACCTTTGTCACACGGATTCGCAGCGCGACGCCTACCGTCGTCGGGGCAACGCGATGATGTTCACCGACTCCGGTGCCGAACTGCTGGATACAGAGGGCGTGCGCGCGATGTATCCCTTCCTGAATTTTGACAACGCGCGGTTCCCGATCCTCGGCGGCTTGCTGCACCGGCGTGGGGGCACAGCGCGACATGACGGTGTGGCCTGGGGCTATGCACGAGCGGCGGACCAGCGGGGCGTTGATATTATTCAGAACTGCGAAGTCACCGGATTTCGCATCGAAAACGGCAAAGTTCTGGGGGTTGAAACCACCCGAGGGTACATCGGTGCCAAAAAGGTAGGCGTCGCCGTTGCCGGTTCGTCTGGTCGCGTGATGGGGCATGCGGGAATGCGTCTGCCTATCGAAAGTCATGTTTTGCAGGCTTTTGTGTCAGAAGGTCTAAAGCCTGTTCTGGACGGTGTAATCACCTATGGGGCAGGGCATTTTTACATCAGCCAGTCCGACAAAGGCGGGCTGGTGTTTGGTGGCGATATCGATGGCTACAACACCTACGCCCAAAGGGGAAATTTGCCGGTGGTAGAGGATGTTGTTGAAGGGGGCATGGCAGTTATGCCGATGATAGGCCGAACGCGCCTGCTTCGGATGTGGGGCGGTGTGATGGATATGTCGATGGATGGATCACCCTTTATCGATCACACAGGCATTGAGGGTCTCTATTTCAATGGCGGTTGGTGCTACGGCGGCTTCAAGGCGACGCCAGCCTCTGGCTTTTGCTTTGCGCATCTGATGGCCACCGATCGCCCGCATGAGGTCGCCACCGCGTATCGCCTCGACCGCTTCACAACCGGTCGAATGATTGACGAAAGAGGCGCGGGCGCGCAACCGAATCTGCACTGAGGAAGCCAGGACATGATCATCAATCACCCATTGCTTGGCCCGCGCGATGCATCCGAGTTCACCTATCTGGGCGACGCCTCGTTGATCGAACGGCCAGATTGGCAGTCAGAAACGGCGCAAGACGAATTTCACGACTATGTCTACCTGCGGGACAACCCTGCGGGCACGCATCGCGAGCTTTGGTTTCATGAACAGGGGGACCGGTCCTGGCTGGTGGTTACCCGCAATACGCTGACGCATGAAATTCTGGCAACGGAACTGGCGCGGGACGTTGCCCGCAAGATGGGGCGCGGGAAATGACTCAGAAAAATCGCGTGCAAGGGGGCTTGGTCGACCGCTCGAAAAAGCTGCGTTTTACCTTCGATGGGAAGTCGTACGAAGGCTTCCAGGGCGACACGCTGGCCTCGGCCCTTCTTGCCAATGACGTGCGGCTGGTTGGCCGTTCCTTCAAGTATCACCGTCCACGCGGCGTTCTGGCTGCGGGTTCGGAAGAACCCAACGCGCTTGTCGAATTGCGAACGGGCAACAGGCAAGAACCGAACACGCGCGCGACAACGATCGAACTGTTTGACGGGCTTGAGGCGAAATCGCAGAACCGCTGGCCCTCATTGGCGTTTGATGCGATGTCGATCAACGACCGGTTGTCGCCGTTTCTGACGGCAGGGTTCTATTACAAGACCTTTATGTGGCCTAAAGCGTTCTGGGAAAAGTTGTACGAGCCAATGATCCGCAAGGCCGCGGGTTTGGGCAGCCTATCACAAGAAGACGATCCGGACATCTACGACAAAGGCTACCTGCATTGCGATGTACTTGTGATCGGGGCGGGTCCGTCGGGATTGATCGCCGCACTAACGGCCGCCCGGTCCGGGGCACGCGTCATTCTGGCGGACGAAGACAGTCAGATGGGCGGTCGCCTGCTGGCTGATAGCGACCGGTTCGAGGGTGTATCGAATGCCGATTGGGTCGCTCAGACGTTGGGTGAGCTGGCGTCGATGGACAATGTCCGCCTGCTGACGCGTACCACTGTGTTTGGTGTGTACGATCATGGCATCTTTGGTGCACTCGAGCGCGTGTCAGATCACCTGGCGGTGCCCGAAGCGGGCAAGCCGCGGCAGATCCTGTGGCGCGTTTACGCAAAGCGTTCGGTATTGTGTGCCGGGGCGACGGAACGGCCCATCGCGTTCGCCAACAATGATCGACCGGGCATCATGCTGGCAGGTGCGATGCGCGAATATGCAAACCGTTGGGCGGTTACACCGGGTCAGCGTGTTGCGATCTTCACCAACAACGACGAAGGCCACTTTGCCGCGCAAGACTTGATCCGCGCAGGGGTAAAAGTTGTCGCTGTGATCGACCCTCGTCACGACGCGCAACGTATTGCCGAATGTGAATTGCTCGCGGGCGCACAGGTCACGGATGCGCAGGGCCGTCTAGGGTTGAAAATGATCACCGTGCAATTGTCCGACGGTCAGACCCGACCAATTGAGGTAAGCGGGCTGGGTGTCTCGGGTGGGTGGAACCCGAATGTGCAACTGACGTGTCACCAACGTGGTCGTCCGCAATGGTCAGACACACTTGCAGCTTTCGTGCCGTCGGCAGATCTGCCAACGGGAATGTGTGTTGCAGGGGCCGCGGCGGGTGAGCTTACCAATTCCGGCGCGCTTGCGTCCGGCAAGGATGCGGCGCTTGCTGCCTTGAAAGATTTGGGGATCAAAGCCAAACGGATCGATTTGCCGGAAAGCAAAGACGAAGAATACCAAATATCTCCGCTCTGGCATGTGCCTGGTAAGGGCCGCGCCTGGTTGGATTTTCAGAACGATGTGACGGTCAAGGACGTCAAGCTGGCAGAGCAGGAAGGGTTCCGAAGTGTCGAGCACCTGAAACGCTATACCACGCTGGGTATGGCGACGGATCAAGGCAAGACAGCAAACGTAGGCGCGTTGGCCGTTATGGCCGAGATTACGGGTAAGAGCATACCTGAAACAGGCACCACCATCTTCCGACCACCGTATTCGCCGGTGTCGATGGGTGCATGGGCGGGACGCTCGGTCGGGAAAGATTTCAAACCCACCCGTCTGACACCCAGCCACCAATGGGCTGAAGAACAAGGCGCTGTGTTTGTCGAGGTTGGCCCGTGGTTACGTGCGCAGTGGTTCCCCAAGCCCGGTGAAAACCATTGGCGTCAATCGGTGGACCGCGAGGTCTTGGCCGTGCGCAGCAGTGTGGGTGTCTGCGACGTAACCACATTGGGTAAAATCGACGTTCAGGGTGCAGATGCAGCTGCCTTCCTGAACAAGGTCTATTGCAACGGTTTTGCCAAGCTGCCCGTGGGCAAAACCCGCTATGGGCTGATGCTGCGAGAAGACGGTCTTGTTATGGATGACGGTACTGCAGCGCGTCTGGCCGAGGATCACTTTGTGGTCACCACAACCACAGCCAACGCGGTGGGCGTCTATCGTCATATGGAATTTGTACATCAATGCCTGTTCCCGGACATGGACGTGCAGCTGATTTCGACCACTGACGCCTGGGCGCAGTTCGCTGTTGCCGGCCCGAAATCTCGTGAGCTGTTGCAGCAGGTCGTTGATCGAGAGTTTGACATCAGCAACGAAGCTTTTCCCTTCATGGGTTGCGCCGAAATCACCATTGCAGGCGGCATCCCAGCGCGGTTGTTCCGCATCTCGTTCTCGGGTGAGTTGGCTTTTGAACTTGCAGTGCCCACGCGGTACGGCGACGCGCTGATCCGGCACCTGATGGAGCTTGGTCAGCCTTTGGGGGTCACCCCATACGGGATGGAAGCGTTGGGTGTGTTGCGGATCGAGAAAGGTCATGTGACAGGGAATGAGCTCAACGGAACTGTCAGCGCTCATAACTTGGGTATGGGGCGTATGGTTTCGACTAAAAAGGACAGTATCGGTGCACCGCTGAGTGCACGAGAGGCTTTGGTTGATCCTGATGGCTTGGCTTTGGTCGGCATCCAACCCGTTGACACTTCAGATACCGTATTGGCCGGATCGCATGTCTTCGCGGAAGGAGCCCAGCATCTGCCGCAGAACGATCAGGGTTACGTCACTTCGGCAGGCTATTCGCCACACTTGTCCAGCAGCATCGGCCTTGCGTTTGTTCAGCGCGGCGCGCAGCGTCTGGGCGAGACGGTTCAAATCGTGAGCCCGGTGGATAACGCGAACATCAAAGCAACCCTTGTCAGCGCTCACTTCGTTGACCCTGAAGGAGACAGGCTCCGTGCGTGATTTTGTTGCCAAAACCGCCTTGGGCGGTACTGAACCTCGGAAGGATGTGATTGGAGCGCTGACCTTTCAGGAGCGTGACGACATCGCCCTGGCGTCGGTCTCAGCCCGTTTGGGTCAGGAGGAGGCGCTGAAAGCCAAGTTGGGCAGCCTTTGCTCTGTCGCGATCCCGGCACCTGGATGCAGCGAAGACGGCGAAGCCAACAGTTTGCACTGGCTTGGCGCGGATCAATACTTGTGTGAAGAGGCGTATACCGGTCCATTGGTTTTGGCCCGTCGCCTTGCGGATGAGCTGACAGGCGTCGCGTCGGTCACGGATCAGACGGACGCCTTTGTTCGGATTGACGTGTTCGGACAAGGTGTTGTCGACCTGTTTCAACGCCTTACCGTCCTTGATGTTGAGCAGATGTCGACCGGGGCGTTCACCCGTACGGCAATTCACCATGTGGGATGCCTGCTGCGCTGCAATCAGGCGGGGACGGCCTTTTCTGTCTATGCACCGCGCAGCTACGCGATCTCAGTGCATCACGCGTTGACAGAAGTAGCAAAGGGCTTGTGAGGCTCAGTCGCCAGACGCCTGAGGCAGTTCGGGTGTGTACTTAAGCACGGCGCGGCTCGACAAGGAAAAAATCTCCGGGTTGGATACACTGAATGTGGCATGTGCCGCTAGCGGACCTGAGGCCAGCATAGGTTGAATAAGACGCGTCCACCCCGGCGCCAGACCGGCCGCTTCGGCCAGTTCCAAACGTCGGTGAGTTCCAACCCCATTTGGTTCCGCTAACACTAAGGTGTGTGAATGTGTTGGTCGCTTCGCTCGACGTAAGCGTCGGTTTTTTGAATGACCTGCTCCCACCTCGTTTATAGGGTCCTCCAATCGAAACACGCAAAAACTCTTGCGGCATTAAGTTCAGGTTCGGCGGCTTTTTAGTCTGCCCCCCGGAACCGGAAGCATCGCAAGTAAAAAAAAAGCGGGAGGAATCCAACGGTACGCCATGCCGGGAGACGTGGCGAAATTACCGTAGCTCAAACCAAAGCGGGCGGAGCCCGTTCATGGTATGGTTGGTGCAACAAAGTGTTTCGCTGTGTGCCCCGCCACCTCTCAGTTCAGTTTCGCACACCAACAAAACGGCATATGCAAGGAGGAGCAAGCAACATGTCGATACCTGAACCCTTTACGGACGTTGAAATAGAAACGGCGAATGCCGGTTTCTATGAGAATTACAGCGTCCCGATTGCATTGCTGAGCAAGGCGATCATGGTCGGCCTGGTTTTGTGGGCCTTGGTTTTCCCTGCTAATGCAAACAGCACTCTGGGCAGTTTAAATGGAAAGCTGCTTGAAATTTTCAACAGCTTCTATGTTGTCATTGTAGGCCTGTTTTTCTTTTTCCTCGCCATTGTCGCAATCATTCCGGCAACGGGACGCCGGATTATGGGAACGCCAGGTGAAAAACCCGAGTTTTCGAACTTTTCTTGGTTCTCCATGATGTTTGGCGCAGGTCTGGGCGTAGGACTGATGGTATTTGCCACGGCTGAACCCCTCGGGCTATGGGGGTCGAACCCCGTGGTGGTATCTGGCGCGGTTGAAGGCAACTCGCCCGAAGCTCTGCAATCGGCCTACCGCTTCACCTATTTGCACTATGGCTTCCATGCCTGGGCAATCTACGTCGTGACCGGATTGTCGCTGGCCTATTACGCTTACACTCGTGATATGCCACTGACTATTCGCTCGGCCCTGACCCCGCTGTTCGGTCGTTTCGTCAACGGCTTTTTCGGCCATGTGGTCGATGTTCTGGGCGTTGTTGCAACGATCCTTGGTGTTTCCGTCACCATTGGATACGGCGTCAGCCAATTCATTGACGGTCTGTACGCCATCACTGGTATGGATTGGATCATGGACCTGAGCGGTGAGGTGCCGACCCCCAGCAAAGTAGGTCTGATCACAGGGCTGGTCGTGATTATGACCTTGTCGATCCTGTCTGCTGTGTCAGGCGTTGGTCGAGGCGTGAAATACCTGTCAAACCTGAACCTTGTTCTCTCGGTCATCCTGCTGGGTACGTTCATCGTTTTTGGCTCGTTCGTTTTCGCCATGACCACCTACGGGACAGCGATGGTCGATTACATCCTGCACTTCCTTTCGCTTAGCTTTAACGCGTATGGTCCGCTATCGGTGGAAGCCTTTGCAGCGGCTTTGCCTGCTGAAGCGCAAGCTCACGCAAACGACCTCATGGGTGGTGCGACCAACGCTTGGGGCAGCTTTGACGGCTTCAAAAGTGGCTTGGAAGGCGCTGCAGCACAGTTGGACGAAGCGACTCTCGCGGCGGCATATGCTGCAGGTGAACAAGGGCGTCAGTTCGGTTGGCAGGCTGGTTGGACCACGTTCTACTGGGCCTGGTGGATCGCGTTCTCGCCCTTTGTGGGTCTGTTCCTTGCGCGCATCTCCAAAGGTCGGTCCGTGCGTGAATTCATTCTGGGCTGTGTGTTTGCGCCTGCGCTTGTCTGCTTTGCCTGGATGACTGTTCTGGGCGGCACAGCAATTGATCTTGAGCTGGCTGGCGCAGCCGAAGGTGCGATCATCGGTGCATCGAACACAAACAAACTGTTCGTGACGCTGTCCTACATGATCGATGGGGGGCTCTTGTCCATGTTGAACGTGATGTGCGTAATCCTGATCCTGACTTTTCTGGTAACTTCAGCTGACTCAGGCATTTTGGTTATGAACACCATCATGTCCGGCGGCAGCCAGGAAACCGGCGTCAAGCATCGGATTATCTGGGGCGTGATCCTGACTGCAGTGATCGGTGCACTGATCCTGGCAGCCGGTGCGAACAACCCGCTGGACGCATTGCGCAACGCCATGATCATCGGCGCGCTGCCGTTTACCATGGTGATGGGTCTTATGTGCCTTGCATTGGGTAAAGCCCTGTTCCGCGACAGCCAGCGTGACAAACACGGATCAGTGAGTACGCAGGCAGCTGAATAGTCAGGCCAGTTATCTTGAGATCTGTCAGGCCGTCCAAATGGGCGGCCTGACTACTTGTAAGCACTAAGGCGAACATTTTCAGCCGGGCATGAAAAAAGCCCCGGACTGAACCGAGGCTTTTTGGGTTTTTGGTACAAAAACTTACATGCAGGCTTCGACCGCGCGTTTGGTCATCACGGACACAAGATGCGCGCGATACGTTTTACTACCGTGCAAGTCTGAGATCATGTTGGCCGGATTAACCCGAAGATCCATCAATGCGTCAGGACGGAATTCCTTGTTCAATGCGTCTTCGGCCTCAGACCAACGGAATACGCCATCCTCACTTGCGCCAGTGACAGCCACCCGCACACCGTCCGCAAAACGGGCTAGGTAAACGCCGACCAGTGCAAACCGAGACGCGGGTTGCAGGAACTTTTGATAGCTTGCAGCCTGCGGGACAGGGAACCGGATCGAAGTGATGATTTCACCTTCTTCAAGCGCGGTGCTGAACATACCTTCAAAGAACGCGTCAGCCGCGATCTGGCGCGTGTTGGTCACAATGGTTGCCGCAGATCCAAGAACCCCGGCCGGATAGCAGGCCGCCGGATCGTTATTGGCCACCGAGCCACCGATGGTACCGCGATTGCGCACCGCAGGATCACCGATCTGCCCGGCCAACGCTGCAAGCGCAGGATAGGTCCCCGCGGCCTCGCGCGCCACAGTAGCGTGTGTCGTTGCCCCACCGATCGAGACAGAGCCGTCATCTTCAACGCAGACGCCCTGCATCTCGGCAATCCCACTCATCGACACCAGTTTGGACGGCGCGGCAAGCCGCTGCTTCAGCGTCGGTATCAGGGTCTGCCCTCCTCCCAACGCCTGCGCGTCCTCAGCCCCCAACGCAGCCACGGCGTCGGCAATGGTCGCGGGTTTTTCAAACTCGAAATTGTACATTTCGTTTTCCTTTCCGAAAGGCGCTCTTTGGCCTTCATCTTTTTGGAAATACTCCGGGGAGCGCGAGGGGCTGGCCCCTCGCACCCCAACACCTCAGCTGTTCATCGCCGACCAGACGCGAGACGGGCTCATCGGCATGTCGATGTGATCCACCGCCTTGCCGCCCGAGTTCAATGCATCCAGCACCGCATTGACCACAGCAGGTGGCGAGCCAATTGCACCAGCTTCACCACAACCCTTCACCCCAAGCGGATTGTGCGTACAGGGCGTCTGGCTGGAATGGTCAACACCATAAAACGGCACATCATCCGCACGCGGCATGGCGTAGTCCATGTAAGACGCGCTCAACAATTGGCCATTCTCGTCATAGGCGCAATTCTCAAGCAGCGCCTGACCGATACCCTGGCCGATCCCGCCATGTACTTGGCCGTCAACAATCATCGGATTGATGATGTTACCGAAGTCGTCGGCTGCCGTGAACTTTTCGATGCTGACCTGACCAGTGTCCGGATCCACTTCGACCTCACAGGCATAGGCACCAGCCGGGAAGGTGAAGTTGGCCGGGTCATAGAACGCGGTCTCTTCCAATCCTGGTTCTACTTCCAGCGGGAAGTTATGCGGGACGTATGCTGTCAGGGTTACATCACCCCACGCCACCGATTTGTCGGTGCCCGCCACACTGAATTGACCGTCTTTCAACTCGATATCGGCTTCGGACGCCTCCAACAGGTGCGCGGCGATCTTTTTGGCTTTTTCAATCACCTTCTCAGTTGCCTTGACCATGGCCGAGCCGCAGACAGCCAACGAACGAGAACCGTATGTGCCCATGCCAAACGGAATCTTTGATGTATCGCCGTGTACGATTTCGACCATCGATTCATCAATGCCGATCATGTCGGCCACAACCTGCGGGAAGGCGGTCTCATGTCCTTGTCCGTGGCTGTGTGCGCCGACCATGACACTGATTGAACCGGTGGCGTTCACGCGAACAGTGGCTGCATCATAAAGACCCGCGCGGGCCCCGAGCATCCCAACAATGTTGGATGGCGCGATGCCACAGGCTTCGATGTAGCAGTTGATGCCCAAGCCCCGCAGTTTACCGTTGGCTTCACTTTGCGAGCGACGCGCGGCAAAGCCTGCCAGATCAGCAACGGCCTCAAGCTTGTCCATCGTCCCGTTATAGTCCCCGGTGTCATAGGTCAGCGCCACCGGTGTGTCATAGGGGAACTGAGTGACAAAGTTCTGACGACGCAGCGCTATAGGGTCGACGCCCAACTCGCGCGCCGCCTTATCCACTACGCGTTCCAACTGGAACGTCGCTTCGGGGCGACCTGCACCGCGATAGGCATCCACCGGCACCGTGTTGGTGAACATCGCCTTCACATTCACCTGAATGACCGGCGTTTTGTAGTTGCCCGCCATCAGTGTCCCATGCAGCCAGGTTGGAACCGAGCTTGAGAAGGTCGACAGATACGCACCCAAATTGGCAAAGGTGTTGGTACGCAGACCGATGAAATTATTGTCGGCATCCAGCGCCAGTTCGATTGTACTGACATGGTCACGGCCATGGGCATCTGACATAAACGCCTCGGACCGGCTGGAGGTCCATTTGACCGGACGACCACAGGCTTTGGCAGCAAAGGTGCAGAACGCTTCTTCCGCATAATGGAAGATCTTCGTGCCAAAACCACCGCCTACATCAGGGGCTACAACGCGCACCTTATGCTCGGGCAGGCCCAGAACAAAAGCACACATCAACAGGCGGATCACATGTGGGTTTTGCGACGTGGTATAGAGAGTATACTCGTCCGTTCCACGCTTGTATTCACCAACGGCGACGCGCGGTTCCATCGGGTTCGCGACCAGACGGTTGTTGACCAGATCCAGCGTCGTCACATGCGCGGCATTAGCAAAGACTTCATCGACCTTGGCGTCGTCAGTTTCACCCAACTGCCAATCGTAACAGATGTTGTTTTTTAGATCGTCATGAACCAGCGTCGCGCCATCCTGCGCAGCGGCCTTCATGTCGATCACAGCGGGAAGTTCTTCGATGTCCAGATCGATAGCTTCGGCAGCGTCACGCGCCTGCTCAAGGCTGTCGGCCACAACAGCGGCAATCGGATCGCCCACATGGCGCACTTTGCCTTGTGCCAAAATGGGATGCGGAGGCTCTTGCATGGGTGCGCCGTGCTTGTCGGTCACTTCCCAGCCGCAGGGCATCCCGCCCACGCCTTCGAAATCCTTGCCGGTGAATACCTTGACCACACCGGGCATGGCTTCGGCGGCAGAGATGTCTATTGATTTGATCCGACCATGCGCAATGTCGGACCGCAGGAAATGTACATAGGCCTGGCCATGTACGTTGATATCGTCGGTATAGTTACCTGCTCCGGTCAGAAAGCGCACGTCCTCACGCCGCTTGGAACTGGCTCCGATGCCACTGTCTTTGGGCATTGCTTGTTCTCCTCCCATAAATCTCGAACGGCGGAGGTGTCAGTCACTCCCGCCACTTCTGACCGTGCGCTTCCTAGCCAAGAAAAAGGCTGAGAGAGCAAAGGCCAAAACGATCAATTTTCCCAAAACCACCAAAGCTTGCAGCTGATGTGGAGCTGGATTGATCCAATCCACAAACATGGTCCATCCCTGAAGAAACAGCATGCAAACCACTGCAAAAACGAAGAGAGGAAAAATGATCTTCATTCGTTTCATTCTATTCGGCGGCGATGCTGGAAACGTCCTGACCGGATGCGGCCATGATCGCTTTGACAATGTTGTGGTAGCCAGTACAGCGGCACAGGTTGCCTTCCAGATACTTCCGGATTTCAGCCTCGGTCGGGCGCGGGTTGTCCTTCAACAGCGCGGCTGCGCTCATCACCATCCCCGGAGTGCAGAACCCGCACTGAAGTCCATGATGGTCCTGAAACGCCTGCTGGATCACATTCAACGATCCATCCGCATTGGCCTGACCTTCTATCGTGGCCACGTCGGCCCCGTCGGCTTCGGCGGCCAGCATGTTGCAAGACTTTACGGCCTCGCCGTTCACATGCACCACGCAGGCACCGCATTGCGCTGTGTCGCAACCTACGTGGGTGCCCGTCAAAGACAGATGCTCGCGCAGAAACCCGGACAGCAAAGTCCGCCCTTCGACGTCTCCGCTTACGGCTTTGCCGTTCACGGTCATTGAAATCTTCATGAATTTCTCCTCCCTGAATTCTTTTGGTTCAATCGCCCAATACGCGTTTGAACCAGCCTTTCTTTTCTTCCTTTTCCTCACCGTCATCCGAAGTTTCCGCCTCGGGCTCTGGTTGAGGTTCGACCGCGTTCTGAAAATTCTCAAAAAACTGATCAGCCAGTTTTCTGGCAACGCCGTCGATGACCCGTCCTCCCAACTGGGCCAGCTTGCCGCCAACACGCGCGTCGACATTGTATGTCAGCAAAGTACCTTCGGGGGCGTCTGCCAGACTGACATCTGCAGACCCTTTGGCGAACCCTGCCGCTCCGCCCTTACCTTCACCCGAGAGCTTCACGCTTTCAAGCGCCACGAGATCGGAAAGGGTAACGGCCCCTTTGAAGGTCGCTTTGACAGGTCCCACTTTCTGCACGACTGTCGCTTCGAAACCTTCTTCAACCGAGCCTGTCATTTCCTGACACCCCGGCACACATTCCTTCAGAACGTCTGCCGACAAGAGCGCATCCCAGACCTTGGCTCGTGGCGCGGCTATGACGCGACTGTCACTGAGTTCCATTAAACGTCTCCGAACATTTTTTGTTACGCTACGCGGTGTTGACTGCCATGCCTATAAGACCTTGGGCGTAGTCACGACCGTGCGCGGGGGCAATGTTAACCACTCTGACGCCCCATTGCGCCGCAGGCAACGCATTTGTCATCTACGACCTTCGCCCAGTAGGGGTGGTTTTCATTGAGTGTTAGGATTGTTTAGGCTGGAGCCAACCCGATTACAAAAGGCGATACCAAATGCTTGCCGATTCCGCCCGCCGGGCAGATTTCAAGAACGTACTGATTGTTGATGACCATCCCCTGTTCTGCGACGCGCTTTCGATGACGTTGCAAACTGTCGCGCAGATCGGCGACATCTACACAGCAGACAGACTGGAAGGGGCTATGGACCTACTGGCGCAGGGGTTGAAGCCGGACGCCGTCATGCTGGACCTTAACTTGCCGGACGTGGATGGGCTGGACGGGCTGGTCCGCCTGAAAGCGACCGCGAGTGTTCCGGTTATCGTCGTGTCTTCGCTGACGGACAGTCGCGTCGTCAGCCAGGTGATACAGGCCGGGGCGTCCGGCTATGTGCCCAAGCACAGTCAACGCGACGTATTCCGAACCGCGATCGAGACGGTGCAATCCGGCAATATCTTTGTACCTGAAGGCTGCGTGCTGATTGAAACGGAAGACGACGATGAACACAGCGATGCGGTCAATCGTTTGGCAACGCTGACAAATCAGCAATCGCGTATTCTACAGCTGATCTGTGAAGGCAAGCTAAACAAGCAAATCGCGTATGATCTTTCAATAGCCGAGACGACAGTAAAGGCGCATGTGACTGCAATCATGCGAAAATTGGGTGTGCAGAGCCGCACGCAGGCGGTTTTGATTGCCAAGAAAGCGTCTTTTGCCAGTGTCTTGCAAGAGCAGGGCTAAGCGTCATAGTCTCGCCCCATCGTCGCGCTTTGAGGGAGGAGGCACGATGGACCAAGCTTTCGGGTGGGCAGAAGCCCCGGCCCGTGCGCCAGGCATTGTCAGAACGGCTTTCGTCCAATACGACAGCGCTCAGGCAGTTAAGACGCTTGAACGTAACCTGGGTGACGGGCCTTTTGCGCTCGTCATTCTATTCGTGAGCTCAAAGGCGGATGCGTCTGCCGTCATATCGGAGGCTGAGGAGGTTTTTGCTCCAACACCCGTCGTGGGTTGCACCACGGCCGGAGAGCTGGCCGACGATGGCTATAGCGAAGGCAAGATCGTCGCACTTGCCATGCCAAAGAGTCATTTTGAAACCCGCACCGTCCTAGTTCCCGACCTGGACGATTTCGATGCTGAGAACATTATCAACAAGATGATCAACAACCGTCATTCCATGATGGAGTCCTCGCCCGACTGGCCCCATGAGTTCACATTCCTGATGATTGACGGATTGTCGACCAAAGAGGATGCACTGACCTCTGAGCTTGCAGTTGGCTTGGGGCCTGTGCCTCTGTTTGGTGGTTCAGCTGGCGATGGCACGGCTTTTGGGCAAACTTACGTGCTGCACGAAGGCCGCGCGCGCAGCAATGCTGCTATTCTGACCCAGGTTCGCACACGCTGTCCGATCAGGGTGTTCAAAACCGATCACCTTGTTCCAGCCCAGCGGCGAATGGTGGTAACCAAAGCAGATCCGGCCAAGCGGATCGTGCAGGAGATCAACGCAGAACCAGCCGCGCGCGAATATGCGCGCATACTGGGCAAAGACCCAGAGCAACTGACAACCTTTACATTCGCCGCCCATCCTGTGGTCGTTCAAATCGGTGGGCAGCACCATGTACGCGCGATTCAGCAGGTGGCGGGTAATGGGGATTTGGTGTTTTTCTCGGCCATTGATGAAGGTCTTGTTCTGACGCTGGCAGAGCCGCGGGACATGGTTGAACATCTGGAGGAGGAAATCGGGGCTCTGTCCGAAAGGCAACAACCCGACACGATCCTGGGCTGTGACTGTATACTGCGCCGATTGGAAGCGCAGGAAAAACAGAAAACGCGGGACATCTCGGACATTCTGGCGCGCAACCATGTGTTTGGGTTCTCGACCTATGGCGAACAATACAATTCGATCCACGTAAACCAGACCCTTACAGGTGTCGCGATCTACCCGCCCGAGAATGAGTAGCCCATGATCGAGCATCTCACAGATCCCACCGACTCCATAGAGCGTCAGAACGAGAAGCTACGCAAAATCGTCGAGGCCTTGATGCGGCGCGTCGAAGAGTCAACCGATGCGTCTGGGGCCGCTTATGCGCAGTTCCAACGTGCGGCCGTTCTGGAACAAGAGGTCCGCGCCCGAACAGACGATCTTGAACGCGCGCTCGAGCTGTTGAACGACTCCAATGCGAGGTTGGCGCATGCCAATAAGGAAACCGAGGCCGCGCGGGCCGACCTCGCCAATGCAATCGAAACGGTGCAGGAAGGGTTTGCCCTGTTCAATCGGGATGAGCGACTGGTGCTTTGCAACAGCCGTTTCGGGTCGCATATGCCTGACATTCAAAAGCAGCTGAACCCGGGGCTCGGCTTTGCTGACTATGTCCAGTTGTTGAGCCAGTCCAAATTCTTGTCGTTGCCGGAAGGGATAACCCCAGATGATTGGGGGCAAGCCCGTCTGGACCGACATAGCGAAGATCACGTGGTCTTTAACGTCCGACTGGTTGGCAATCGCTGGGTGCAGGTGTCCGAACACCGCACCCCGGATGGTGGCACTGTGATCCTGCAAACCGATGTGACCGATATTATGCGCATCGAACGGCAAGAGAGGGACCGGATTCTGGATGACAAGGCCCGGCTGATCCGGGCAACCTTGGAACACATCGAACAGGGCGTTTGTATTTTTGACAACAAACACCGCCTGATCGGGTGGAACAATCGCGCCAGCGAGTTGCTGGCCATTCCAATCACCCAGTTTCAGATGGGAACACGTTTTGACACGTTGTCTCAACGCCTTAGCGCAAACATTTCGTTTCAAAAGGGAATAAATGAACAGGATTTGCTGAATTGGGTTCGCCGAAGAACCTCACGTCGGCCGCTGCAGTTTCAGGTGCATCGGGGTCGTTCCAAAATCCTGTCTGTTTTTGCTCAGGAAATGCCGGACCGAGGGTTTGTGATCTCGTTCACCGACGTGACGGCGGAACGAAAATCAGCCGAGGCGCTTTATGAGGCAAAGGAACTGCTGGAACAGCGCGTTGCTTCGCGCACGATGGAGCTGGCGGATGCACTAAACGAAGCCGAACGAGCAAACGCATCAAAGTCGCGATTTGTGGCCGCCGCCAGCCACGATTTGCTGCAACCTCTGTCGGCTGCAAAACTTTACGTCGCTTCACTGGGCAGTGGATTGAACCAAGTGGATGCTCAGACGGTTGCCGCAAAAGCGGAGAGCGCCTTGAACAGCGTGGAACACATTCTCGAGGCTTTGCTGGACATCTCGAAACTGGACTCGGGACGGGCCCGTGTACATTTGTCGCCGGTTTCACTAGGGCAGATGTTTTCTCAAATCGAAGATGCATTTCGCCCGATTGCGCAGGCCAAAGGGTTGGATTTGCGTTTTGTGGACACAAGCGCCGTTGTGACCAGTGATGCCAGCTATTTGCGGCGCATCCTGCAAAACCTGTTGTCGAATGCGATCCGTTATACTGAAACGGGAAAGGTTTTGGTCGGTGTCAGGCGGCGCAAGAAAACTGTGTCTCTTGAAGTTTGGGATACCGGTATTGGGATCGCGCCTGATCACAGAGACACCGTTTTTCAGGAGTTCCAGCGTTTACACTCAGATGCTAGCGCAGCGGAAGGTATGGGTTTGGGTCTTGCGATCGTCGAACGGGCCTGCGGTCTGTTGCACCACCCGATCAACTTGCGGTCAGAGGTTGGGAAAGGCACCGGTTTTTCGGTTGAAATCCCTCTGACAAAGACAAAACCGGCAGGGGCCCGCGTTCCATCTGCACGTCAAACACCAAATCCCAGTTTGCCGTGCAACACAGTCACCTTGCTGATTGAAAACGACGAGAACTTGCGCAGTGCCTTGCGCATGACCATCGAGGCCTGGGGCGTTGAGGTTCTGGAAGCCGAAAGTGGTGAGGGTGCAGTCCAACTCTTGCACGAAATAGGCATTCTGCCTGATGTGATTTTAGCAGACTATCAGTTGAACAACGATGAAACCGGAATCGATGCAGTAAACGCTCTGGCCCGTGCGTTTGGCCCATTACCCGGGTGCATCATTTCGGCCAACAGGTCCCCGGATCTTGTCGATTACTGCGCACGGGCTGATCTTCCATTGCTGTACAAACCCATTGATGCGCAATTGCTGAAGGCAACTTTGGAAGCTTCGGTTGTGCAGCGCGAGTAACCGTCCGATTTATTGTGATCTCGACAGGACTCGGGTCTTTCACTTGCTGAAACGGGTGGTTAAGAAACTCTTCCACCGTCCTTTCAGGAGGCCCCCTTGGACCGTATCGCCCACACAATTGCTATCGAGATCAACGCCCGTTCCGAACAGGTCGGGGCCGCAATTAAACTGCTGGACGATGGCGCAACCGTGCCATTTGTCGCCCGTTACCGGAAAGAAGTCACCGGCGGGTTGGACGATACGCAATTGCGCTTACTTTCTGATCGACTAACCTATCTGCGCGAACTTGAGGCGCGGCGCGAAACAATCCTGAACTCGATCCGGGATCAGGGGAAGCTGACCGAGGATCTGAGCAAATCCATCGCGCGGGCCGAGACCAAAGCGCAATTGGAAGACATCTACCTGCCGTACAAACCCAAGCGGCGCACCAAGGCGATGATTGCGCGTGAAAACGGGCTGGAGCCTTTGGCGGATGCTATTCTGGCCGACCGCAATGCAGAGCCCGAGATGCTTGCCGAGGCATATCTTTCCGAGGCCGTACCGACCCAGCGCGACGCGTTGAACGGAGCTCGGGATATTCTGACCGAGCGATTGACGGAAAACGCTGTCCTGTTGGGGGAACTGCGGGCCTTCATGCAGCGCGAAGCCATTCTGAGTGCCAAGGTTATCGACGGCAAGGAAAAGGAAGGCGCAAAATTCAGCGATTACTTCGACCATTCCGAGCTTTGGGCCGATGTACCGTCGCATCGAGCGCTTGCCATGTTGCGCGCCTCAAAAGAGGGGATTGTCACGTTGGACATCGCTCCTGAACCGGAATTCGGCGCAGCGCGTGCCGAAACAATTGTTGCCGCTCATCTGCAAACGCGTGGCAAGGGGCCGGGGGATGCATGGCTGCGCAAGGTCGCCGGTTGGACATGGCGGGTCAAGCTTTCGCTGTCCATGATGGTCGAACTGATGGGGGATCTGCGCAGTCGTGCGCAGGACGAGGCCATTCAAGTCTTTTCGCGCAATCTCAAAGATTTGCTCTTTGCAGCACCGGCCGGGGCCAAGGCGACGTTGGGCCTTGATCCGGGTATCCGTACAGGTGTGAAGGCAGCTGTTGTTGACGCAACCGGGAAAGTGGTGGCCACCGACACGCTCTATCCGTTTCAGCCAAAGAACGATCTGCGTGGGGCACAGGCGGCCATTCTCAATCTGATCTCGGCCCACCAGATCGAACTGATCGCCATCGGGAACGGGACCGCCAGTCGCGAAACCGAGCGACTGGTTGCAGATACGCTTGCCTTGCTGCCGAAGACGGTGAAAGCGCCGACAAAAGTGGTGGTGTCCGAGGCCGGTGCCTCGGTTTACTCCGCATCGGAACTTGCTGCGCGCGAGTTTCCGGATCTGGATGTTTCGCTGCGCGGGGCCGTTTCCATCGCACGGCGGTTGCAGGACCCATTGGCGGAGCTGGTCAAAATCGAGCCCAAATCCATCGGCGTTGGGCAATATCAGCACGACGTAGATCAACACCGGCTTTCCCAGTCACTGGATTCCGCGATTGAAGATGTGGTGAACGCCGTTGGGGTCGATCTGAATACCGCCTCAGCCCCGTTGCTGTCGCGTGTTTCTGGTCTTGGCGCCGCTCAGGCGGAAGCCATCGTCACCCATCGCGATCTGAACGGGCCGTTTCAGTCGCGCAAAGATCTGTTGTCCGTCGCCCGGCTGGGCCCGCGTGCGTTCGAACAATGCGCTGGCTTCCTGCGTATCCGGGATGGTGAAGAGCCGCTGGATGCGTCTTCGGTTCATCCCGAAGCATATGACGTCGCCCGACGTGTTGTGGCGGCTTGTGGGCACGATATTCGACGCATCATGGGCCACGATGGCGCTTTGAAGGGGCTGCGGGCGGAACAGTTCGTGACAGAAGATTTCGGTCTGCCGACAGTTCGGGATATCTTTGCCGAGCTGGAAAAACCCGGGCGCGATCCCCGCCCAAGTTTCGTCACCGCTTCCTTTGCCGATGGCGTCGAAGAGATCACGGACCTGAAGCCCGGAATGGTATTGGAAGGCACCGTGACAAACGTGGCCGCGTTTGGCGCATTTGTGGATGTGGGTGTACATCAGGACGGGCTGGTTCATGTCAGCCAGTTGGCGGACCGCTTTGTCAAAGACCCACATGAGGTCGTTAAAACCGGGCAGGTTGTAAAGGTCCGGGTTGTCGAGGTGGATGTGCCCAGAAAACGGATCGGTTTGACGATGCGAAAACAGGGCGGAGGTGGAAAGAGGCGCACCTGATCAGCAATGTGCTCAGTTTCCGGGCGCAGCGACACGAAGCCGTTGCATACCGGACATAATGTATCGACCAACACGGGCGGCCATATTGCTTTGTTTTCATTGAGTGCTGAACTGAGTATCAGCAAGAGAGTTCACTGCGCCGCCCCAAGTGCCGAAACAGAAACGAAAGTTCATGCAGTATCACAACAAACCCTATGACAAGCTTCAGGTCGGCGATACTGCCGAGCTGGTTCGCACCTGCTCGGTCGACGATTTTTATGTGTTCGCCAATAATTCCGGCAACCATAATCCGCTGCATCTGGCGACTGAAGATGGTGACGGCGACCATATCAACGAAGCGGTCGCGCCTGCCATGTTCGTGGGTGCTTTGATCTCGGCTGTCTTGGGAAATGTTCTGCCGGGGGCAGGGACGCTCTACAAATCGCAGAGCTTTGAGTTTGTGGAGCGGGCGCACGCAGGCGACGAGCTGCTGTCCATGGTCACCGTCATAGAAAAGCGACCAAACCGCGAGGTTGTCTTTGATACGGTCGTGTCACGCCCGTCTGATGGTGCCGTGATCGTCAGTGGGCAGGCAATTGTGGTCGCGCCCGACAAAGAGCTGGTGTTTGCCGAACTGGAATTGCCCGGGCTTGTGGTCAAAAGGCATCGGCATTTTGACGCAATGCTGGAAAAGGTCCGCCCACTTCCACCCATGCCTACGGCCATCGTAGCACCGGAAGAGCCCAACTCCTTGGGGGGCGCTCTACTGGCCGCGCATGAGACGATTATCACTCCTATTTTCGTCGGCGATCCTGAAAAAATTGCTGCTGCTGCTAGCGAACTTGAGGTCTCTTTAGACGACTTTGAAATTGTACCTCAAGGCGATCATTTCAGCGCTGCCAACACTGCAGTCGATCTTGTGGCTTCAGGCCGAGCAAAAGCCTTGATGAAAGGGCACTTGCATACGGACGAATTGCTGAGGGCTGCGCTCAGGCGCGAAAATGGTTTGCGAACGGGTCGCCGTTTCACCCATGTCTTTGTCATGGACGTGCCCGGACAGCCCAGACCGTTATTGGTGACGGATGCTGCGATCAACATCGAACCGGATCTGGAAACCAAGATTGATATTGTCCAAAACGCTATCGATCTGGCCCGGTCGTTGGGGATTGAGAATCCCAGGGCGGGTATTCTTTCGGCCATCGAAACCGTCAATCCGTCGATCCGTTCTTCGGTGGATGCGGCCTTGCTGTCAAAAATGGCAGAACGCGGTCAGATCACGGGCGGGCTGGTTGATGGCCCTCTTGCTATGGACAACGCGGTAAGTCTTGCCGCCGCGCGGTCCAAGGGGATCGTATCGGACGTGGCAGGCAAAACCGATATTCTGGTTGTACCCAATCTGGATGCAGGGAACATGATGGCCAAGCAACTGACCTATATCGCAAATGCCGAAGGGGCAGGGGTGGTGATGGGGGCCAAAGCGCCCATCATTCTGACCAGCCGGGCTGATGACGACAAAGCGCGGCTGGCCTCTTGCGCCGTTGCGGCCTTGCATGACGCATTTACCAATTCGCCTTCGGGAGCACATGCATGACACATGTCGTGACTCTAAACGCTGGATCATCTTCAATGAAGTTTGGCCTGTTTAAGCTGACCGAAGTCGATCCGATCATGGTTTGCACAGGAGCGGTTGAGCAGATCGGAGAGCAAGAACCGCTGGTTAAGGCGAAATCTTCCGATGGAAGTGTCCTCGCCAGCGGTACTGCAGGGGAAATCCGGGATCACGCCGCAGCACTGGACTGGGTATTAAACCTGCTGTCTCGCGCTTTCCCAAATAGCGAAGTGACTGCGGTAGGGCATCGTGTCGTCCACGGTGGCCCTGACATCGACGCGCCGTTGCCGTTGACCAACGCCTCGATTGAAGCGCTGGACAAACTGTCTCCGTTCGCGCCTTTGCATCAACCCCACAATCTGGCCGGGGCCAAGGCCGCGATGGAGCGGTTTCCAAACGCCGTTCAGATCGCCTGTTTCGACACGGCATTTCACCGTAATCACCCCTGGGAAAACGACGTTTTTGCTTTGCCGCGCGAGTATTACGACAAGGGTGTCCGGCGCTATGGTTTCCATGGCCTCAGCTATGAATACATCTCGGATCACATGGCTAAAACAGCGCCGCTATTGCACGAGGGGCGAGTTGTCGTTGCTCATCTGGGGAATGGCGCGTCGATGTGTGCAATGATCGGGGGGCGATCTGTCGGCTCAACCATGGGTTTTTCGGCCCTCGACGGGCTTCCGATGGGGTCGCGATGCGGTCAGCTTGATCCAGGCGTAGTCCTATACCTGATGGATCAGGAAGGGCTAAGCGCCGACGAAATCTCGGACCTTTTGTTCCGCAAGTCGGGTCTACTGGGCCTTTCTGGTTTATCTAATGATATGCGCACATTGGAAAAGGCAGACACCCCCGAAAGCCGTCAGGCCATCAGTTATTTCACCTTCCGTATTCGGCGGGAACTTGGGGCGATGGCAGCTATCCTGGGCGGTATCGATTCCCTGGTGTTCACCGGCGGGATCGGAGAAAACTCGCGTCTGGTACGTGAACGGGTGTGTTCCGGAATGGGATGGCTCGGTATCGAACTGAACCCGGACGCAAATGCAGATAACGACCGGATCATCTCGACCAATTTATCGCGCGTGGTTGTTATGGCGATCCCGACGAATGAAGAGTTGATGATTGCCCGCGCCGCAGCGGACCTGTTGGCCGGTCGCCCACACCTGAAAACCGCGTAGCGGCGGTTTATGAAGGCTTATAAGTCCAGCGATAGGCGGGTGGTGTCGGGCCCTTGTTACGGCCCCCTTGCTGCATCTGTTCCCACGCATGGGCCAGAATTCCAACAGATCGGGACAGGCAGAACAGACCACGCGCCAGCGGGGGCGCAAATCCAAGCTCAGCGTAGATAACGGCAGTGGCGCCATCTATATTCATCGGAACTGGTTTTCCCTTCCGCTTGGCCAATTCCGCCTCGATCGCTTGTCCAATCCGCATGAACCGGCCATCACACGCTTGGTCCTTTACGGCGTTGGAAACCATTGCCATCAGGCGCGGAGCACGCGGATCTGTTGGGGTGTGAAACCGGTGGCCAAAACCCGGTAGTATCTTTCCTTCGCTTTCAATCCAGTCGTCCAGAGCCTGCTCCAAACCACCAGGGTGTTCCGCCACGAAGTGGTAGAGAGTAACGGCTTGCTCACCAGCGCCGCCGTGAACGTCCCCCAACATGTTTACGGCACTTGCCATCGCGTTGTTGAGGGGCAGACCACAGGTCACGGCCATGCGGGCCGTGGCGATTGAGGGGGCCTGTGGGCCGTGGTCCACCGCCGCGACCAACGCGGCCTCGAACAATCGGGCCTGCGCGTCCGAGGGGCGATCTCCGCGCACCATGAACCAGATCATTTCGGCGAAGCTGAGGTCTCCTATCAGGTTCTGGATTGACTCACCCCGCAGATCGATCCGGCCGGGCTCCATGTCGATGATGGATGTCGTCCACCAATCGGAAACATCGCTCATATGACCCCCTCCTTGTTCAACGCATCAATTTCTGCGTCGGACAATCCGATTTCAGACCAGATCGCATTGTTGTCAGCCCCCAGTTCAGGTGGTGCACTTTGTGGCATGCGCCGCGCGCCGTCCATGACAACGGGACTTCCCGCAAGCTTCATGTCTTCGCTTTGAACCCGCACGGACCCGATCAGGCCGCGACCAGAAAGTTGTTCATCGGCAAGAGCTTCGGGCACGCTTAGAACCTGCCCGGTTGGCACGCCAATTGCGTTGAGTTCCCGAACCCAGTCTGTTGCCGGTCTGGTTCGAAGGGTCTGCTCCAGCGCTCCACGCAAGGCGTGGCGGTTATGTTTACGGTCTTCGCGGGTTGCGTAGTCGGGGTTGTCTAGCAGATCGTCCCGCCCCAGATGGCTTGCTAGGGCGTGCCACTGTTCATCTCGGTTGGCGGCGATATTGATCGGGCTGTCGCGCGTGGCAAACGTACCCGATGGTGCAGACGTCGTGTTTTCATTTCCATGCGCTGCGGGTGCGACACCACCGACCAAAAAATTCGACACGACCCAACCCATTGTGGAAATAACAGCTTCGGACATCGCAACATCCAGAAAAGTCCCACGCGGGTTCGCGTTCAGAGCAGCAGACACGGCAAAAGCGGCCGTCATGCCGCCGACCGTATCCGCCAAAGGGTAACCAACGCGATAGGGCGCAGTGTCTGGCGCCCCGGTGATAGACATCACGCCACTTATGCCCTGAACGATCTGATCGTAAGCCGGATCATCCCTGCGCGGGCCATCCTGGCCGAACCCGCTTATGGCGCAGTAGACTAGGTTTGGATTGACCTCACGCAATACGTCGTAACCCAGACCAAGCCGATTCATAACACCGGGCCGGAAGTTTTCGACCAGAACATCTGCGGTTTGGACAAGGCGTTTCAGCAACGCCTTGCCTTTTTCCGATTTCATATCGAGCGTTATCGATTTCTTATCAGCATTTTGCGCCAGAAAGCTGATCCCCATGCCCACCTTGTTTCTGTTGGGATCAGCGCCCAGAACGCGGGCAAGATCGCCGCCGCCGGGGCGTTCGACCTTGATCACTTCGGCACCCATCAGCGCCAGCTGATAGCAGCAATACGGGCCCGCAAGGACATTTGTCAGATCGAGGACCCGTATTCCTGCCAGCGGTTCAGTCACCTTCGGCAACTCCGGCAGCCCGCGCCCGCGCTCGGCGCGCGCGATAGCTGGGTAGAAGAACCAGTAGTACCGCGATAACCAGCAGGCCCAGAGTCATCGGGCGTTCCCAGATAAACGCGATGCCGTCGTAAAGCTGCATGGAGCGCGCGAAATTGTCTTCCATCATTCCGCCAAGGATGAAACCGATCAGCAGCGGCGCCAGCGGATAATCGGCGAATTTCAACGCTGTGGCGCAGACACCGAAGCCAACAAGTATCAAAAGCTCTGTCGCATTGTTCTGCCCGATATAGGCCCCCATCAGTGTGAAGAACAGAATGAAGGGGATCAGATAGTTGCGCGGAACCGAGAGAACTTTGGCGATATATGGGATCAGCGGCAGGTTCAGTACCAGCAGAACCAGGTTGCCGATGAACATCGACATGATCACGGCCCAGAAAATCTGCGGCTCATCCAGCATCAGACGCGGGCCGGGCGTGACGTTCAAAGCGATCAATGCGCCAAGCAGGATCGCCGTCGTGCCAGAGCCGGGAATGCCCAGCGTCAGTAGTGGCACGAATGAACCGGTACACGCGGCGTTGTTCGCTGTTTCGGGTGCGGCCAGCCCTTTGATTGACCCTTTGCCGAATTCTTCCTGCTCCTCTTTCGGCGCGATGTTGCGCTCGACCGCATAACCCAGAAAGCTGGCAATGGTTGCGCCTGCGCCAGGCAAAACGCCGATGAAGAACCCTTGAACCGATTGACGACCGACCACAGGCGCGATGGCCTTGGCTTCGGCCTTGGTGATCCGCAGGTCCTTGATTTCACCATCGTCGCCTTTCAGGTCCTTTGGTTTCAAGACTAGAAAAAGTGCTTCGGGCAAAGCGAACATGGCCATAGCAAGCGTGATGAAGCCAAAGCCTGATTGCAGATCCATGATACCCATAGTGAAGCGCGGCAAGTTGAACAGCGCACCTTCGCCGACAGTGGCCATGATCAGGCCTAAAACTGTCATGATGACAGCCTTCGCCACCTGACCTGTACCTGCAAAGGCGGCAATCGCCGACAAGCCGACCACCATCAGGGCAAAATACTCTGCCGAGTGGAACAGCAATGCTACAGATGACAGGGCAGGGGCGAAGACCATCAAAAGGACCGCACCCAAAGTGCCGCCCGCAAAACTAGCGATGGCGGCAACAGTCAAGGCTTTGCCTGCCTTGCCCTGTCGAGCCATTGGATAGCCGTCAAAGCTGGAGGCCACTGTGCCCGCGACCCCCGGCGCGTTGAGCAGAATCGAAGATGTCGAGCCGCCAAAGATGGCACCATAGTAGACACCGGCCAACAGGATCAGCGCGGCGGAAGGGTCACCCATGGAAATCGCCACCGGGATCATAATGGCAATGATCGACATCGGGCCGAGGCCAGGAAGCATGCCGATGAATGTACCGATCAGACATCCTGCGATGACCATCAGCAGGTTCTGAATTGAGAATGCCGTTTGCAGGCCGATCAGAAGTCCTTCAAGCATGTCAGCCTCCGAAAATGCCCGGCAGGGGGCGCATGTAGATGCCAAGAACTTCCTGCACCAGATACCAGACGGCACCGGTTGCTATGAAAGCGACGGGTAGCATGATGTGCCACTTACGTTCGCCCAGAATGAATGATCCCAGGATCAGGAAAGCCGAGGTCGAGATCAGAAACCCAACAGGGCGCAAGCAAAGCGCGTAGATCACCATCAGAGCGAGTAGCATGAGCGCTTGATCAAGGTGGTACTCACCCAATCGACGATAGTCGATATCAGCCTCTTTGGGTTCGGCCTTTTCAAAACCCAGCAGAATGATCGTGGTGGTGATGATACCCAGAACTGACAACACTTTGGGGAAGGTGCTAGGCCAGATGGGGTTTCTCTGCATGAAAGGGGGAAGGCTACTGTCCATCGTGAACCAAGCGGCGTAGCCATATGTTAAACACACACCCAGAAGAACGAGCGCGATCCAGCGATCCAGCGCCATGAGGCCCCCTCCTTTTAACTGTCATTGGGGATGGCAGAGCGGTCGCCCGCTCTGCCAATCGTGATTTTAGAGGAAGCCCAGCTTTTTCATCAGATCGCCGATCTGCTGTTCCTGTTGCTCCAGGAAGGACTGGAAGTCGTCGCCCGAATTGTGGATGTTCACCCAACCGTTACGTGCACGAACCTCTTCCCATTCAGGTGTATCGTACATTTTGGCGATAGCGGCCTGATAGGCGGCCAGCTTGTCTTCTGGCAGGCCTGGAGCTGCAAAGAAACCGCGCCAGTTGACAAAGGTGGTATCTATGCCTTGTTCCTTCATTGTCATCGCATCAGGAGCCGCATCAACGCGTTCCTCCGCCGTCACGCCAATGATCTTGACCTCTCCAGCGTTTGCCAGATCAACTGCTTCCGAAAAACCGGTGGACAGGGCTGCGATCTCACCCGACAGCAAGGCTGCCATGGCTTTACCGCCCGCATCGTAAGGAATGTACTTTACGCCAAGCGCATCCTTGCCTGCCGCTTCCATCACCATCGCGGCCACCAAGTGGTCCATACCGCCGGGAACCGAACCGCCCCCAATGGCTGTTCCGCCCGGATCGGCGTCAAAGGCGGCAAGCAGGTCATCCATCGAGTTGATGGGGCTGTCTTTGCCCACGACGATCGCGGCATAGTCACCGATGGTGCCCGAGACCAGAGTCAGGTCGCGGAAGTTGTGCGGAAACACGCCGGTCAGCGAACGGATCACGATGGGGGTGGAATTCACCATCAACGTGCCGTGGTTGCTGTCTGCGTTCTCGATCAGATAGCCGATGGCTTTGCCGCCGCCACCACCCGACATGTTCTCGTAAGATGCCGTGCCCACCAAACCGGCGTTGGTCAACGCTTCGCCGGTACCACGTGCAGTACCGTCCCAGCCACCGCCTGCGCCGCCTGGAATCAGAAAGTGGATGCTGTCCACAACCTGATGGCCATCAGCTAAAGCCGGCCCTGTCAGGCCAATTGCGGCCACAGCTGCGATCAGGGCGCGGCGGCCCAGTGTGAATGTCGTCATGATGTCCTCCCATTTGACAACCGGCCGCGTCGCGGCTCAGATTGGATGGAACAAAATCACATCAACCTGACATCAACCTGTCACGCCTGAAAATAGTGCCAAGGCCTCATGAAATTCTTGCTTGTTGAAGACAACCCAGACCTTGCAAACGCAATCTGTTCTCGGATGAGGTTGGACGGGCATGTTATTGATCACGCCGCAAATTTGGATGACGCGACAGGTTTTGTAGAAACCCAGGATTATGACCTGATCCTGCTGGACATCATGCTGCCAGACGGGGATGGGCGTGACTTTCTGAAACGACACCGCGCGGGCAATCGGGACACCCCTGTCATTGTTCTGACGGCCCGCAGTCAGGTATCGGATCGAATCGGATCGCTGGATCTGGGGGCGGATGACTATGTGACGAAGCCCTTCGACCATGCCGAACTTGAAGCCCGCTGCCGGGCGGTTCTGCGACGAAAATCTGGGAACACAAGAACACGGATCGAAGTGGGGGGCATCGTGTTCGATCCGCTGGCAGGCCACCTGACCGTAGGCGACCAGACCGTTTCCCTGCGCAACCGTGAACTACGCCTGCTGGAGTTGTTTATCAATGCGCCGGGTCAGGTGTTTTCCAAGCAAAAACTGACAGATCGACTGTTTTCTTATGACGACATGGTGTCGGACAACGCGATCGAGGTTTACGTGGCCCGCCTACGCAAACATCTTGAGCCATCTGACCTGAAGATCACGACGCTTCGCGGTCTGGGATACAGGCTGGATCATGCCTCTTGAGCCAAATGTCTCAGGATCACTGCGGAACAGATTGGTTCTGACACTCATCGGGGGTGCTGCTCTTCTTGCGTTTTTGCTGTTTGTCGCCGTCCGCAACTATGCGGCGCAGGTCGCGCAACAGGGACAGGACAATATTCTGGGTGCTTCGGTGACCTCCATTCTGGATGCGGCAGCCCTGCGTGAAGGCGAGCTTGAGGTTGATATTCCATACGCCGCTTTTGCAATGCTCAGCACGCCTGCCGACGACCGGGTTTTTTATGCGATTTTTCAGGACGGTGAATTCCTTTCCGGATACGAAGACCTGTCACCGTTGGCAGCGCAGCGGGATAGCAGGTGGCAGTTTCAATCCAGCACAATTCGAGGTGAAACTATCCGTCAGGTCAGTGCCAGCCGAACTTTGGTTGGGTTGGAAAAACAGACTGTTATCGAAATCGTGCTGGGGCAAACGCAGGATGCGCTGGCAGAAACTCTGGACCAGATCTCACGCAACGCGGCGGTCCTCGGGATTGGTTTTTTTACCCTTGCGGCCGCCCTGTCCTTTTGGGCCACGTCTTCGACCATTGGTCAGTTGAACAGGTTGACGACCTCTGTCACCCGCCGGGGGCCGCAGGATCTTAGCCCATTCAGGAAACCCGTGCCCCGTGAAATGGCACCATTGGTGGCCTCACTGAATTCTTTGATGGGTCGGCTTGATCAGTCACTGAGCCAATCCGAAGACTTCATCGCCGAGGCGGCCCATCGCGTTCGGACCCCGTTGGCTACGGTCAGGTCTTATGCTGATGCAACGTTGCAAAGGGTGGAAAAGGAAGAGAACCGCGAGGCTTTGCGCTCGATGGTGCGCGCCATTGACGAAAGCTCTCGGGCCGCAGGGCAGTTGCTGGATCACGCGATGATCACGTTTCGCGCCGATCATCTGGAACGAGAAAAGATCGACCTTGTCGCCCTGATCAACGACTTGGTGCAACGTTTGACACCAATCGCCGAAATGAAGGACCTGTCCCTGTCCTTGGACGGTGATCCTCAGGTTCTGTACTCGGGTGATCCCATCCTCATCCAGAACGCCGTGCGAAACATGATCGACAATGCCCTGAAATATGCCCCACCTGACAGTGCCGTCCGCATCCAAGTGTCGTCAGTCCCGCATATTCAAATCCGCGTTAAAGACCGCGGACCCGGTTTCCCGCCAAACGAAATCGATACACTGACGCGCCGGTTTGAGCGCGGTAAAAACGCAAGTGGCACAATTGGCTCAGGCCTGGGTCTGACCATCGTGCAGGATGTAGCAACGGCACATGGTGGCACGCTTGAACTGGCCAATCGGCAAGGGGGTGGTGCATGCGTTACATTATCGCTTTGATTTTGTGCGTCTTACCAACGGTTGCGTTGGCTCAAGCTTGGGAAGATCGACAGGTTTTTAATGCAGAAGCGGGCCAAACACCTCTGCGTGTGATCTCGAGCACGGACACCTTTCTGTTCGAGCCGTTGATTGCCGCATTTGTCGCGGACAATCCCGGTATCTCGGTCGATTACATGGTGACTGGTACAGCAGACATTGACCGAATTGTCCGCGCGGCCCCTGATGACTTTGATATCGTTGTTTCCAGTGCGATGGACTTGCAGCTGAAACTGGCAAATGACGGATTTGGCAGGGCCATTGACGGCATTCAGTTGCCGGCCTGGGCGCAATGGCACCAAAGCCTGTTTGCCTTTACGTTCGAACCCGCAACGATCGTGATCAATCGTGCCGCTTTCGAAGATGGCCCTTTACCCGAGACCCGCCAGCAGCTTATCGAAATTTTGCGTGCCCGACCGGAAGATTTCTTTGGACGGGTAGGGACCTATGACATCCGGCAATCCGGTCTGGGCTATTTGTTCGCCACGCAGGATGCGCGCGCGTCAGAAACCTACTGGCGTCTGATGGAGGTTATGGGAGGGCTGGATGTTCGCCTGTATTGCTGTTCTGCCGACATGATTGATGATCTTGTCAGCGGTGAGATTGCCGTAGCCTATAACGTACTGGGCAGCTACGCCTCTGCCAGAGCGGGCGGTAAGGATGTTCTGGAGATCATCCAACCGTCAGATTTTCAAACCATTATGATGCGTACGGCATTGGTTTTGAAAAGCACTCCAGAGACCGAAGCCGCTTCGTCATTTGTTCGCCACCTTGTTGAAAACCAGTCTGGCAGGGGCACCGGCGCTTTTTCACTACCGCCTTTGGCACCCTATGACACTGAGACCGAGCGTGAAGCGATAGGACTGGACCCCGCGCTGCTTACTTTTCTGGACAGGTTGAAGCGTCGCAGATTCCTGGCAGAGTGGGAGAGCGCAGTTATCCAGAATTAGCGGAATATGCCTTACTCGCGGAAGGCGCGATTGAAATAGTCAGCCATTGGTTTGACCAGATAGGACAACGGCGTACGCTCATCTGTTTTGATCAGTGCTTCCACCGGCATGCCGGGCAAAAGCTCTTGCCCATTTAACCGATCAATCTGGCCGTCGTTCAGTTCGACCTCCGCGCGATAGAATGTAAACCCTGATTGTTCATCGGTGAAGGTATCAGCCGAGACATTGTAAACTTGTCCGTCCAATTCAGGGGTTTCACGCTGATTAAATGCAGGGAAACGCAACGCAACCGGCTGACCAACATGGAGCTGATCCACATGGATCGCGTCGACCCGCGCTGCCACCAACAAAGGCGTATCCTGCGGCACCACATACATCATTGGCTCGCCCGGTTGTACTACGGACTGCAGAGCAAACACCTGACTTCCATATACTCTTCCGGTAACAGGGGCGCGGATGTCCAGGCGGGTCAGGCGCTCGGACAAGGACAGTCTGCGTTCGGACAATTCTGCAACCTGCGCCTGCACATCCCGCAACGTGGTAATCGCTTCTTCGCGACGGGTTGCGGTCAGTTCAACGATTTGGATCTCGGTCGAGGCGATCTGTCCTCGCAGTCGCGCAACAGCGGCCTCCAACCGACCAATCTCGCCGCTCAGGCTTGCTTCTTCCCGTTGCAAGGCAAGCACACGGCTGGTTTGTGTCAGACCGCGATTCAGCAGGCTTTGCTGATCTTCAAGCTCATCTTCGATCAATTCCACCTGACGCCGTAACGACACCAATTGGGCTTGCGTGCCTTCAATCTCGCTTTCGATTTGCACGACTTGCTTGCGGAGTTGTTCGTCCTGCCGGGACAGTGTCTCAAGTCTGGCGTTGAATAAGTTCTGCTGCCCTGAAATCAGATCGGCATCAATATCGTAGTCTTGCTGAACTTCACTCAACAGGGCCGCAAGTTCAGCGGTTGTCAGACCATCCCGCTCTGCCTCCAACCGGGCGCGCCGGACCAGAAGCTCAAACAGCTGTGCCTCGACGATTGTCTGTTCGGAGGACAGAAAGGTATCATCCAGGCGCAACAGCATATCGCCAGAAGCAACCACATCACCGTCGCGCACAAATATCTCACCGACGACACCGCCATCAGGGTGCTCGACAACCTGACGATTGCTTTGCACCTCGATCACGCCCGAAGACACAATGGCCCCGGCCAAACGCGTCTCGACGGCCCAGTACCCCAATCCGCCGACCAGCAGGATAAGCGCAGAGAACCCGACAAGCGCAGGTATTTTCATGCTCCAGACCTGCGCTGGCTTTTTTGTCGACTTTTTCGCCATCATTCACCTACGGAGCTAAGCTTGCGTTTGATTGCGCCAGCGTTCTGCACCATCGCGCTCAGGACTTCATCGCGGCTGCCCGACTTTACCACCTGTCCTTTTTCGACAACCGCCAGATCATCGCATTCTGAAATGGCCTGCGGCCGGTGCGTCATGATGATTGTCGACTTGCCGGCAGCCTTAAGACCCCGCACCGCCGCGTTCAGCGCGTCGGTCCCATCCGCATCCAAGGCCGAGTTCGGCTCATCCAGAATAAGAAGAACAGGGTCTCCGTAGAGTGCGCGCGCCAAAGCGATCCGTTGCTTTTGACCGCCAGACAATTGACTGTCATTGCCCTCCAGAAAGGTGCCGTACCCTTTCTCCAGCGAAAGGATCAGTTCATGCGCATTGGCTTTCTTTGCTGCCGCCACAACCGCGTCGGAGTCCGGGTTTTCAGACATCCGGGCAATGTTTTCAGCAACTGTTCCGTTGAACAGGGTCACCTGCTGCGGCAAGTAACCTATGTGGCTGCCAAGATCGTTGGAGTCGTATTGATCCAAAGTGGCGCCGCCCAACCTGATTTCACCGGCAGCAGGTCGCCAAAGGCCCAACAATGCCTTGGCCAATGTAGTCTTTCCCGACCCGCTTTTTCCAATGACGCCCAGGGCTTTGCCTGGCTCCAACTTTAAGTTCACATTCCGCAATGTCGGCGTTGAGGCACCCGGTGGGATTACAGTCAGGGATTTGGCCTCAAGTTGCGCTTTTGGCACGGGCAGTCGAATGCGTTCTTCTTCCGGTGGGGTATGATCAAGGAATTGGTTCAATGAGACCCACGCGGTTCGGGCACGCTCAACAACGCCCCACTGACCGACGGCTTGCTCAACAGGGGCCAGAGCACGCCCAAGCAAGATCGAGCCCGCGATCATCGCACCCGGAGTCATTTCGTTTTGCAGCACCAGCCAGGCACCTAAAGCCAACATGGCAGATTGAAGAAACAGTCGTAATGACTTGGTAAGAGACGTAAAACTTCCTGTCCAATCACTTGCCGCAATGGATTGACGCAGGGCGTCTGAACGCTGGCTCAACCACCGCTTTGTGACGTCTGCTTGCATTCCTTGCGAACGCACAACCTCGGCCGCTTGCCTTGCATGTTCAGAAAAGGCATTGGCCCGCGCGGTTGCGGATTGAGCTTCGGCCACTTTCCGGCTGGTCATCGCCTGATTGAGCAGCGCAATGACCACAAGCAGAACACCGCTGGCCACGGCCAACCATCCAAGCAGCGGGTGAAACAGAAAAATCGCGCCCAAAAACACTGGTGTCCACGGAATGTCCATAACGGCCAAAAGCACGGGCGAAGAGCATAGATTTCGAATGGATTCCAGATCGCGTAGCGCAGTTGCCGGGGCGGAACGCACCTGCGGAACAAGGGACCGGCGCATCGTGGCTTCGAACACACGCTCGTCCAGTTGCGATTGAAAACGCGCACCAAACCGCGCAACGATACGGCCGCGCGCAAAGTCGAGCATCGCCATAAGTGCGTAAAGCATGGCAACCAGCAAGAAAAGCGCAGTCAGAGTCTCAACCGCCCGCGAACCCAGAACCCGGTCATACACTTGCAGCATGAACAACGGGCCTGTCAGCATCAGCAAATTAACGAAGATGCTGAACAGAAACGCCAGCCCCAAAAACGCGACGCCTTGATTCCGCACATTGCGCAGTTCATGGCGCGGAGGCGCGGATAGGCGGTGTTCAGATTTCACTGTTTTCGATCCCCATCAATCCAGCAAGCATCGCGCATTTAAAAAACTAGTTCAGCCTTGCCAAGTTTGCACATGTTTTTTTGAGCAAGAAACCGCACGCACGGCGGTAAAAACAGCGCCTTTCAGCCATTGTACGAAATTTACGCTAAGTAGCCCTGTGCCGTAATGAGGTCGGCGTACCGAATGAAGTGATCTGAGTCGCGCAATTCTAAGGTTCAAGAGTGTTCCGCTGAGTCATGCTCCGGGTTTTGTCCATTTCAAAATGAGATTGGCGGCAATGGGTGCACCTATGATGACCAATACGATCCGTGTTAGGTGGTGGGTAATAACAAAGCCCAGATCGGCACCTGACACGATCGCTAGAACAGTCATTTCGGCCTGACCGCCCGGAGCGAAAGCCAGAAAGGCTTCGACAGGGTGCCCCAGCCCCAGCGTAGTGACTATTGCTGTGAACACTGCCGCCAGAATGGCAAGAACGAACACGTAAGTTACGCCCGCTGCCACAACACGACGAAGTTCGGTCCATGTGACCCCTACAAATTTTACTCCGATTGCACAGCCAATGAAGAACTGCGCGACCAATATGGCTTCTCGTGGTGGCCGGGTATGAATGAAATCACCCAAGGATAGCGCCGCCGTCAAAATCATGGGCCCCAAGATGGATGCGCCGAACAGGCCAACCCGCTCACCACCTTTCCAGCCTACCAGCGCTGCGACCACCATGAGTATTAGTTCATGCACCGGAAGGTCACGTGCGGGTTGCCCGATTGGGTTCGTCAGATCTGCGTCGTAGAACACCGTCAGGATTATTGGGGCGAGGGTTACAATGATAAGGACGCGCGTTCCGTGGATAAGCGACAGAGTGCGAGGGTTTGCTCCTGCTTCGGTGCCGAAGATGATCATGTCCTGAAGCCCACCGGGCATTGCGGCGTAGAACGCGGTTTTCGCGTCAAAACCCCAAAATTTGCGAAAAAACGGAACGCCTACCAACGCGATGAGCAAGATAAAGAATGGAACCAGTAGTATCGAGGAAGCCATTTTGGGCAGTTGAGCAAACAGGGCAGGTGTAATCGATGCCCCAACCGCAACACCCAGTATCGTTCGTGCGGCCACCGAAATCTGCCCGAACCCTTCCATAGGGGCATGAGCCAGGGCTGCAATGAGACACGCACTCATCGGGCCAAACAAAAAGGGCAGGGGCAGGCTTAGCATCCAAAATGCTCCTGTACCCATAGCCGCAAGACCGAACGTTACGGCCCGCTTGGTCATGAGAGAAGGTGGATTTGCCAGGATGCGCAATTTGCAGGTTCCGTCGTCGTTGACTCAATGTGTATCCAAATGTATACAAGTGCACGCAAGGAAGCAAGAGAGCCCGCGATGACGATCCAAGACGCCGCCTTACAGCCCGGTCCACAAGGCAATTCCACGTACCAACGTCTGCTGGAAGAGATTCGCGATGGAGCGCTTTTGCCCGGCGACCGACTGCGCGAGATTGAACTGTCCGAGCGTCTGGGTGTCAGCCGAACGCCTGTGCGCGAGGCGATCCGACAGTTGGAGACGGACGGATTGGTCACGCATGTCCCACGACAGGGCGCGACTGTGCGCAGTCTGGCATATGCCGAGGTGATGGAATTGTACGAAATGCGCGCGGTGCTGGAGGGTACCGCGGCACGACTGGCGGCCCGAGCGGCGTCGGACATAGAGCTGGATGAGTTGGACATATTGAATGATCGGCTTGCCGAGGCGGGCACAGGTCCTGACGCAGCTCAGATCAACAGGGTTTTTCACGCCACGCTTCTGGATGCCGCCAAGAACCGGTTTTTGGCCAAGTCAATGTTATCCCTGCAAAAGGCGTTGCTGATCCTGGGGCCCTCGCAATTGTTGGACAGCGAGAGAGCAGCGGCAGCGGTGACCGAGCATCGGCGCATCATGGCGGCTCTGAAAGCCCGCGATGGTGCGGCGGCTGAAACCGAAATGCGCGCACACATTCAGGCCGCGCAACGGATGCGGATTCGTGCGTTGCAGGAACGCGACCGATCAATCGACGAAGATCAGTAGGCAGGCAGAAAATGGCAACCCAAACCGAAGCTTACGATATTGCCGTGATTGGTGGAGGAAACGCGGCTCTGTGCGCGGCGATGACGGCGGCCGAGGCTGGTGCCCGTGTTCTGATCCTCGAAGCGGCTCCAAAACCCTATCGCGGGGGGAACTCGCGCCACACCCGCAATTTTCGTTGTATGCACCAGGGCCCTTTGGGTCCTTTGGTCGACGCCTACAGCGAGGACGAATACCTTTCGGATCTACTCAAGGTCACCGACGGGAAAACTGACGAACATCTGGCCCGGCTTGCCATACGAACGTCAGAGGAATGCCTGCCGTGGATGGAAGAGCATGGGGTTCGCTTTCAACCGTCTTTGTCCGGAACACTCTCGCTGGCGCGGACAAACGCATTTTTCATGGGTGGCGGCAAGTCATTGGTGAATGCGTACTACAGGACAGCGGCGGGTCTGGGCGTTGATGTGCTTTACGAGGCCGCTGTGACGCATTTGGAGCTAAGCGGCGATCAGGTCGAATGGGTAGATTATTACTATGAAGGCCAGACTCATCGCATCACTCCAAAAGCCGTCATCGTTGCTTCAGGCGGATTTCAGGCCGACACCGATTGGCTGACCCGCGCATGGGGAGAGCCCGCAAAGAACTTCCTAATCAGAGGGACGCCATATAACCGAGGCGTTGTTTTGGCCGATCTTCTGGATCAAGGCGTTGAAAGCGTCGGGGATCCGACGCAGTGCCACGCTGTTGCCATCGATGGGCGGGCGCCGAAGTTCGACGGCGGAATCGTTACCCGTCTGGACTGCGTTCCGTTTTCTATCGTCGTGAACAAGAACGCCGAACGGTTCTATGACGAAGGTGAGGATGTCTGGCCCAAGCGCTATGCGATCTGGGGTCGCCTGGTCGCGGCACAACCGGACCAGGTCGGTTACGTCATCATTGACTCAAAATCGCTGAACTTATTCATGCCGTCCGTATTTCCGCCGCTGAAGGCGGACAGTTTGGAAGAACTGGCCAAGGTAATGAGTCTTCCGGCAGACAAGCTGATGGCAACAGTTGCCGAGTTCAACGCAGCCTGCGGCGACACTAATGATTTTCATCCAACCGAATTGGACGGCGTCGCGACCTCAGGCTTAACCCCGCCCAAAACCAACTGGGCGCGCCCGATCACAGAGCCTCCGTTTTACGGCTACTCACTGCGCACTGGCGTGACCTTTACCTATCTCGGGCTGAAAGTCGACGATACAGCGCAATGCTCGACCCAGAACGGCAAGATCAAGAACCTTTGGGCGGCAGGCGAAACCATGGCCGGGTCGATTTTGGGGCAGGGGTATCTGGCAGGGTTTGGGATGACAATCGGAACCGTTTTCGGACGCATCGCAGGACGTGAGGCCGCAACTTATGCAAACTGAACTGATACAGGAAGCCCGCAGACAGGCGGAGATTTGCAATGCTTGCCGGTATTGTGAAGGGTATTGCTCGGTCTTTCCGTCACTCCACGCGGAACGCGCGTTCTCGGACGGAAACATTACGCAACTTGCCAACCTTTGCCACAATTGCAGGGGCTGCTACTACGCCTGCCAATACACAGCCCCCCACGAGTTCGACCTGAACCTGCCCAAAGCCTTGGCCGAGGTGCGGCGGGACAGTTGGGAAAGCTTTGCATGGCCGCAGCCGCTGGCGCGCCGATTCCATACACAAGGCGGGGTTATCGCCTTAGCACTTGTGATTGGATTTACCCTGTTGTTCTGGGCTATCCGCGCCATCGGGTCCAGCGGAGGCGAGGGGTTTTACGCCGTCCTGTCCCACAATGCGATGGTTGCAATCTTTGCGCCCGCTTTCCTGCTGCCTCTGTTCAGCATAGCCATCAGCCTCAGGCGCTACTGGGCCGAGGTTGGCGGCAAACCGATTCAAATCTCTGACCTGACAACTGCTTTCAAACGCGCAGGCAAGATGCAGGATTTGGCTGCAGGCCATGGTGAGGGCTGCAATTTCGAGGATGAAGACCGGTTCAGCCAAGGTCGTCGGCATATTCACCACGCCATCATGTATGGGTTCCTACTGTGTTTTGCATCGACCTCGGTGGCGACGGTCATGCATTACGGCTTTGGTCTGCACGCACCCTACAGTTTCTGGTCTTTGCCCAAGTTATTCGGGATTTCCGGTGGGATTCTTCTGACACTCGGGTGTGGCGCAATGGTGCTTCTCAAGCAAAAATCTGACCGAAATCTCGGCGACCCGTCGGCATGGGGCGGCGATATCGCCTTCATCCTGCTGCTTGGGTTCGTAGCGTTTAGCGGATTGGTTCTATACGCCCTTGGCTCAACGGCGCCAATGCCCCAGCTGCTCGCGATCCATCTGGGTTCTGTCCTGACATTCTTCCTGCTGACGCCATACACCAAAATGGCGCATGGGTTCTATCGTCTCGCGGCACTTGTTCGGGATGCGCAAAGAAAGCGGGGCGCTTAGTTTCAAACTTACGGCTCGATGGCTCCATAGATTAACGCAGCGATACTCCATGCGCTCAGTTGCGCGTATTTAAGTTTTTAGCCGCATTCTTTATGTGCAGTTCCACCGTTTTGTCCGAAACGGACAGCTTGAAAGCGATTTCCTTATTGGTCAGACCAGCGGCATCCCAAAGCAAACATTCCTTTTCGCGGGAAGAAAGCGGAAAAAACTACCGCATCATATCGCCCTCTTACACCCGGAAGTGAAACAGCAGGGCGATGCTTTCAATCAGCGGAGTCGAGCGCGCAACAATCCTGTCTCCTTCTTTGTCGTTTTCAGCGTCAAAACACACGCCTGTCCCGCCCTGTTTCCAGTTCGATGCATCCCGAACGGGAACAGTGATTCCGTAGGCCATTCCAAACTCTTTCATGGAGTTCAGAAAGAAATCCGATTTTTCAGTCTGGTACTTTTTTGCGCGGGGGTCTCGCCACGAGATCGGTCGGTAATCTTCGGTCAACGCATATTGAGCAAACGGGTCGTGATCAATGTAGCCCTCGTCAAGGTACAGCTTATTGAACTTTTCAACATGAGACGACATTGCGACAACCTCGGGTGCAATCGAACGGCCAACGGTCTTTGGGAAAAAGCCGTAAACTGCACTTTTTGCCCCGAGTTGAGACAAAGTGTCGGAATAGTGTGACCAAGCAAGATCAACAGTTGCTGCATTGGACAGCTTTTCAGAAAACTCAAGAAGATTAATTGTTCTTTCTTTGTCGATATAAGTAATTCTTTTCATTTCGCACTTAACAAATGCCACTCACCAATGCGGTTTATCTCGGCGTCGAAAGAACTAATCCTCCAAGTTATTAAGATAAAAGGGAAATTGCCGGGATTGTTCGCACACCTTCAAGCCAAAGCAGCGGTTGCGGAAACCAGGATCTATGTAAGATTTTCCTGAGCACTGAACCTCTTCGAACTTGTACATCATGTGCGAGATTAGACACGGCGACCAGAGTGCAACGAACACACATCAAAACATGCATTGTGAACAATTTATCGGCATCACGATTTCCCCGTGACGCCGATAAACTGGCTTTCCGTCTAGTCCGGCCAGATGTAGTGAATTCTTCTAGCTTTGTTGATAAGGCCCTTTCTGTGCGTCCGAAAAGGCAAGAAAACCACCGATTCCCAACAACACTGCGCAAACTAGTGCAAACATTCCAAAGCCGAAGGCCCAAAGTATACCTGCAGCCGAAACGCCCATTAGTGCTCCGCCGAGTTTCCCATTCTTGAAGGCCAATCCACCTCCAATGAGACCAACAACCGGCATCAAAAGCGACATTGTTCTGAAAAAGGCAAGAGTTGACTGAACATCCGCGTTCACACGAGCTGAGTTAGCATCCCCATTAAATGAAGCGATTCCAGACATCGCACTCGACCCGAGTCCTGCTAGCTTAAATCCTACAACACCGACAAGCAGGGCAATAATGCCACCGATAATACCTAGTACTCCACCAACTTTCATTCTTTACTCCAAAAACTACTAATCACGAACTTCACTATTGAACCAATTAAAAAATTTGTGTCAACAAAATTGGTTTTTGGGGCGCTCCACTTTGAACTTCAACAAACTCTAAATCATCGCTGTTTCTCAAAATCTGCATCCTTCGAAGTTATTAGTTCCTGTATTTTTGAAGATGTAGGTAGTTGTGAAGCGCTGCAAACATTTGCCTTGACCTTCATGTTACCCGTTAAGTTACTGCTTTTTTTGTTGGTCGCTGATATTGACTTCAGAAAAGGGTATGGTGAAACCGATTTTCGTCCGAGCGTCAAATATTGGGCATCGGCTCCTGTTCCTAAAGGTGTTCGCTAAATTGGTATTTAATTCTATTGGCTGAGGCAGTGCCCCAAACGCCGGGGATTTTCGGTTCGAAAGTTCTGAAATTCCTAGCCGCGCGCCAGTATGGCAGGGCAGGGTTGCTTTTAACGCGTCATGTTTGACAACACGCCTTTTGTGCGGATTTGGCTAAAGATGATGAAGATCAGTACAATGATGCCTATCGCCGCGACATACTGCAAAAATGTAAACCAAACTCCGAAGCCTACAGTCGATCGCTGAGCGTTGATAACGTCGGCCCCAACAACCAGTGCGACGGTAGCAATCTTCAAGACCAATGCGTTTAAAGGGTCGTAATTTTCGTAGTTCGGATCACTCATTACAGCTCCGAACAAAAAAGTGTTACAAGGCTGAGAAAAACCAAACCGAACGTCCAGCTAACAACACTGTTAAACGCGCAGGTTTCCCTGGCTTTTTTGGCTTGATTCATCAGAACGAAGATTGAGCCCAATGCAAAGGCAATAACGAGTAAAACACCAACAGCTTCCATGAAGCTTGTTCTCCTTTCGATTTCTTACGCGAAACCTTGCACTTAGGCGCCGCTGTACGTTTGATTGAAGGCTGTGATCAAATTCGCCCAAACGACAAAGGCGAAGAACATAGGATTTCCCTAGGTTGGCGCGAAACCTCTGAGTCTTCGCATCGGAGCCGTTGTCCAAAACAAGCTACTGCCAGCACAACGCTTTTTCGATTTGCTTCGGTTTTGAAGGGCGAGCTCTGGGTCGTGTGCCACGGTTGGAATCCCCTGGCAAGTTCCTCAGAACACACCGGGCCAAGTTCACGAACTTAACGGCATAATCATGATTATGTTAAATATGGTGCGGGTGGAGGGACTTGAACCCCCACGCCTTGCGGCGCCAGAACCTAAATCTGGTGCGTCTACCAATTTCGCCACACCCGCAACCAAGCGCCTCAGCGCCAGACTGGGGCGCTCATAACAAAGCTTGCGGCCGAGTGCGAGAGGTAAATTGAACCAAAACTGAACTTTGTTGTTTGGATTGAAGCACGCGCTTTGTTCTGACTTAGCGTACAGGAAACACAAGGTCGACTTACGCACCCCAGAAAGGCGCCGCGACCCAAAATCACGGATATTTCTGCTCGGTTTGAGCTGTTTCTTCAATGTCAACTCATCGCGGGATCAGCTCGAACGTCGCCGTTTCATCGTCAACTTCTCTGACGCGTTTACGTTGAGTAATTGCTCTGTGACCCAAGTAGATATTTCTTTCCTTTGGCTCACCAGCGAGGCAAAAAAGCTTTTTCGGGGCTGACGACTGCCCCTCAACATCGCGTTAGCGTAGTACTTGCAAAGACTTTTTTTATATATATATCATATAACTAGAGGAACTCGCCCTACGGACCCAGAGCCAGTTCGCTGTACGGCAAACTGCTGTGCTCTCTCAAGCAGACGAAATACACTTTGCTCGCATGGGTTGAGGCATTCTTATGTGGGCCCGCCATGAAGCCGCCACATTTCAACCGCCAAAAAATCTTATTCGCGTCAAATTAAGACCGCCTTGCAGGGTCTTTTTGGTTGCAAGGAGTTAATGAGTCTTTTTCGCCACTTTGGCATCGGTACGAGTTTTCTGCTCAACTCCAGTACAGGGTTTTCTGCTGTGACCGATCTGAATTCCTCCGTTGCCACCGAACAAGACGCCGTCTTCTTCGCTCGCGAGAGCTTTCTTGGTGAACTCAAGACACTGAACCGTGATCACCCCAATACGGGCTTCGGTATTTCGCTGCGCACTCATTCGGGTGAACACTATTTATTGGCGAATGCCAGAATGCCTTTACCTGCCGCGAAATCACATGGGTTTCCCACGGGACGTCGTGTCGCGTGCCTTGAAAACGGCGACCGGTTCAGCTCGATCGAAGTCTTGGCGGATTCCAAAGCTTACGAAACCATTACTCCGCGTGCCGAGGCCGAGATTTTGGGCAATGCCCTGGATTTGATCGCACGCATCGACACTTTGACAAGCATCCCTGCGGGGCGCGTGTCGCATGAACCCCAGATTGCTGCTACGGGAACCGGAGGTTAAGCATGGCGCGCAACGATCACCTATTGTCTGTCGGCAACGAAGCACTGGCACCGATGACCTCTGCCATGACGTCGCTGACGGCGCAGATCGATCAACTGACTGAGGTGGCTGATGCGCGCTCCTCGGCACGTCTGGCGACCCTCAAGACGCGGATGGAAAACTTCACCGCCAGCATCACAATGGTGGGCCAAGTTAAAGCAGGCAAGTCATCCATTGTGAATATTCTGGCCGGGCGCCCTGCCCTGCTGCCGTCGGACGTCAACCCGTGGACATCTGTGGTCACGACCCTGAACATCAACACACGCCCGCCTGGCGACACCAAAGCCAAGTTCACATTCTTTGAGCAGGAGGAATGGGACAACCTGATGGTCGGCGGCGGTCGACTGGGTGAACTGGCGAACCGGGCTGGCGCAGATGACGAAATGGATGACATCCGCCGTCAGATTGGCGAGATGAAAGCCAAATCAGAAGAACGCCTTGGCAAGCATTTCGACCTGATCCTGGGTCAGAGCCATCAGTACGATCACTTCGACGAAGAACTGATCCAACGCTATGTCTGCCTGGGCGACGAAGACGATCCGGATATTGACCCGAAAACTGGACGATTTGCCGACGTTACAAAATCGGCTGAGCTTTACATGGATATTCCGCAATATCCCATCGCGCTCAAACTTTGTGACACACCGGGTGTTAACGATACCTTCATGGTGCGCGAACAGATCACGCTGCGCAGTCTGCGCGGTTCTGAGGTCTGTGTCGTGGTCTTGGCGGCCAGCCAAGCGCTGACCACCATGGATATGGCTCTGATGCGCATTATTGCGCAGTTCGAAAATCGACAGATTGTTCTGTTCGTCAACCGGATTGACGAGCTTTCTGATCCCGTCAACCAAGTTCCAGAAATCCGCGATCGCATTCAGGATACGCTGAAGCAAAACAATATCGACACCAATACCAGCGTCGTGTTTGGCAGTGCTTTGTGGGCCGAAGCAGCCTTGACCGGAAACCCGGACATTTTGACCGAAGAGTCGCGCGAAGCCCTAAACACATTTTACTTGGCCGCTGGTTTTGGTGATCAAGCGGCTTCTCTGGACAAGATTTGGGCTCTGTCCGGTCTGCCAGATCTGCTTTTGGCCATCAATGAGCGCATTGCCGAAGGTGCCGGATCTCGGCTGATGGACCGTGTGCGTCACCGTGCGCGCAACATCGCAAGCCAAATCCGTGCCACAGCAGTCGCAAAAAATCTGTCCGACGGTGAAGGTGTCACAAGGGATTTAGACGGTGTGTCGCCCGAAGACGCAATCAGCACCGTTTCCGCGGAATATGAAAAGAAAGCAATCGAACTGACAAATGCCCTGCGCGACAAGGTGCTGGAACGCCTGAACTCGGCCGAAGCCAGCTTTGTCAAACGCGCAACAGACTCTTTGATCGCCCATCTTGAGAAAAACGGCGAACAAGGCACGTGGCAATACGACCCTGCGGGTTTGAGAACGCTGCAAAAGGCAGCCTATTTCAGCTTCGCTCGCGCGATGCGCAAAGACGCCGGGGCGCTTTATGCGACTGCGGCTGCGGATATCGAAGCACTGTATCACAAAATTCTGGGTAACCATCTGGGCGAGTTCAGTATCGAAGCACCCATCGTACCCCGTGTTCCACCTCCGCTGGGCATTGGCCGGACTATTGCGCTGGACTTGCAAAGCACCTGGTGGCGCCGATGGTGGCAAAGGCGCAAGGGTTTCGAAGCTTACGCTGCGGACTACACACGTCTGATCGCGTCCGAAGCCAACTCGATCACCAAGGATATCGAAGAAAACCAGATTGCAGCGGTGTTGGAAAACGTTCGCGCAACTCTGACGGACTTCATGCGCGAGCAGAAAGAAACACTGCTGAGCATTTCGGCATCGGCTGACAAAAATGCAGGCCAAACTGCAGCAGCGATGGCCGGTTTACAGCCCCAGAAATCCAAGGACGAGATTCTGGGTGACATCCTAAAAGATCTAAGCAACGAAGCGGCATAAGTAGAAAAATGGCAAAAGATTCACAAACACGCTTTGTTTCACCAAAGGCATGGGAACGTATCGAGCATTGGTCCCGCCGCAAGCCGGTTTTTGCCCTGATGGGCGAATTCAGCGCCGGTAAGTCTACGTTGATGAACTTTCTGTTGCGAACGCAGACCCTGCCGACGCAGGTCACTGCGACCCAACTGCCACCGGTCTGGTTTAGTTGGGGCAATCGGGCTCCTTACGTCAAACGTCACGATGGAAGCATTGAAGTCATTGAGCTGGACGACCTAGAAAGCGTCGGTGTCAACGATGCACAGTTCATACGTGTTTTTCTTGAAGCCGACATTCTTGAAGCGGTTGACCTTATCGACACACCCGGCATCTCGGATCCGAAAATCTCGACCGATGTTTGGCAACGAGCCGTGGGCCAGGCAAATGGCGTCTTGTGGTGCACCCATGCGACCCAAGCCTGGCGCGAGACCGAGCGTGCGACTTGGGTTTCCTTGCCCGAACGCCTGCAACACAACTCGTTGCTATTGATCACACGTGCAGATGCGCTGAGCATCAAGGATCGCCAAAAAGTTCTGCGCCGCGTGAACCGTGAAGCGGGCCATTTGTTCAACCGGTCCATTCTGTTTTCAGCTCGCGATGCGATCGTCGCCCGAGACAAAACCGGTGACGCCGAAATGTGGTCGCGCAGTGGTGGCGGAAAGATGATCGACAGCTTCCTTGAGATCACCGAGCAGATCATGGACAACCGCGCCGATCAACTAGCCCGGTATCAGATCGACAAGAGTCAATCTGATGCGCCGAAGGTGCAACCTGTGCGGCCGGCGCGGAAATCAGACGGCGAGGCCCTGGCAGAAGGTGCGCCTTTACGTTTGGTTAACCCAGTGGGTTCGGAAACGCCGTCAGAACAAGATGACGCCGCTGTCGTCACCAGCTTCCCTGTTCGCCCCGCCAGAGTGGAGCGGCGCACAGACGAAGCTGAACGCGTACGTATCAACGCGGAAGAGGCTGAGCGTTTGCGCGCCGAAATGGTCTCGGAATCCGAGCCGCTCACACAAGAAGAGCCTGATACAAGCGATGATTTACGCGCCTTTTTCAAGGACACATCGAACGACCCTTTGGAACTGACCAGTGTGGCAGGTTTGGATGACACCGTCGATGAGTTCGACTTGTCAGGCGGTGCCGACTTTGAAGATGACACTGACGATCTCCTTGAAGAGGAAACCGACGTCGACGACGTCAGCGCTGCGGCTGACGAAGACGAAGCATCTGAAGATGTTCTGACTTCGCTGAACACAACCTTGAAAGACACATCGTTTGATGAAGATGACTCGGTTGAGAACATCGAAGACGTTGAAGAACCTGAAGATCGTGGGATTGAGGTCTCAGTTTCCTCCATTGCCGCTTTGATGGCGGCGCAGCCAGGAAACAATGCCGACGATTATGAACCGGAGCCCGAAACCAGCGGGCTAATTGAAGCTGCCTTGCCGGATCAGGTGGACGCGAATATTTCAGTGCTTGGGGAATTGCCAGAGGTCGCGGTTGGCTCACCCCTGAGCGCATCGGACATGTGGCGTGAGATTGCGAACAGCGCGGATCTGCCCAAGGATGCAGATGGGCTCAGAAACGTGTTCCAAGCGTTTTTGGCAGAGTTCGACCAAATCGCGATCGAACACAACGAAAAGCAGACAAAGGAAACACTGCAGTCCATTCCGAAGGCCAAGGAGAACAGTGCAGCAGAATGGCACGTATTGTAATGAAAACCGAATCGATCTAACAGACAACACTTGAATAAAAACAAGGGCTTAGATGTCTATTCAAGACGCCTTAAACACAGCAATCGAAACAATACCCGACTGCATCGCAGCCGGGTATGTCGATATGGAAACCGGGATGCTTCTGGGCAGTTGCGTTTCAGATCCAGAATGCGCGGAAACTCTGGATACGTTGGCAATCGCCGTGGCCAATCTGTTTCAAGGGCGCGGTGTGGCTGCGTTCGAAGCGCTCTTGCGTGAGGCGGAAGGCGAAGAATCAGAAAGCACAGGGTTTGGGGAAATCGCTGTATTTTCAAAAGATTGCCTTAATATTTTCCTGCGGACCAAGGAATATCCTGATCATGTGGTCTGCTACATCTGCCGCAACAGCGCAAATGTCGGGTTGGCGCTTACGAAATCACATCTCAGTCTGGGGCCGGTGGCGGCCGCAGTTTGAACGGGACCAGAGGGGGTCACGGTATGATGGACACTGACATTCTGGACATGCTCGAAGACATCGGGCGGTCCTCGGTTGCGCGGCTTTCACCCGCCGTAACAATCGCGGGGGATACGGCTGCGGCGAGGCGTACCGCTGTTTTACGCGCCATTCGTGGTACTGTTCTGCCTCGTCGGCTGGAATTTACGGCTTCCAATGGTACATGTCTGGCCATCGAGGTGAATAGTTCACGCGTCACAGACGTTTTCCAGGTGCCCTCCGGACCGAAGCCGGACTTCGAAACCGAAGGACGCGGTGAGTTGGTGGAAAAACTGGCTCAACTTGTGTCTGACATCGCAAACGCCCCTGCCCCGCTGGAGATGAAGTCCGGCAAGCCAGATTCAGATCTTGAGGCAGACGACGTCGGCTTGACCTATAGTGAAATCGAAGGGGCCTGCGCTGCCATTGAACTGCCTGCCGAACCGATAGTTTCGGTGGTGCCGGATGTGGAGACGCAGACTGAGGACGAACCTGCACCGGCTCAGATCGAAGATGCTGAAACACTTCTGGCCCAACAGTTTTTTGATGGCGCCAGTCGTTTTGCAACTGGCCGTGTTTTGATCGACAGCGCGGAAAAAACCGCCCTGTCCTACGCGGACTCGTGTCAGCCTTCTGAAGATATGCATCCCGACCAGAACGTTATAGCGCGTTTTGCTGCGGATATTGCAGGCTGGGATAACGACACTCGGGACGAGTTTGACGGACCCCAACTCATCGTCATGCGCCCATCAGGTGGCAAAGGTGCTGGAATGGCCGCGCTAAGCGACAGCGATCAAATCGCCGTTGCCATCCACGACGCGCGCAAACTGGGTGCAGTTGTCAATCTGTGGACGTCTTTGCAGGGGGTTGAGGAATGACTTCCCCTCGAACATTCAAATTTTCGATTAAATCAATCCGATTTTGTGTGACCAAGGTAGTGAGTAATGAGTGAAACACATCGCCGCGAGCTTATTCGCATCGCAGAGGACATGAACGAAACCAGCAATGATGAAACGCGTCATTTCATTTCGCGTATCATCGGAGATCTAGGAGGTCTGAAGCCGTCAATCGCCTTTGTCGGGCAGATCAAAGCTGGTAAATCCCGTTTGATCAACGGGTTCACGGGACAGGCAGAGTATCTGCCGTCGGACGTCAACCCATGGACCACCGTGATTACTGATATGCATTTCGGCCATCCTTCCGGCCGCACCGATGGGGCTGAATTTCATTTCTTCGACAACCACCAATGGCAATCCTTGATCGCTGAAGGTGAAGAACTGCGCAACATGTTCCCCGACGACGAGGACAGTTATAAGCGCGAGATGATCGAAGAACAGGTCGAAGCCATGAAGACCCGGGCCCGTCTGCGCTTGGGTGACAGCTACGAGCAGCTCTTGGGGCAACACCACGATCTGGACGAGTTGAACTCGGACGACCTGGCGCGTTACGTCTGCGCGGGCGATGATCCTGCTGAAGATGGTGCCGTTGACCCTGGCAGTGATCGTGGGCTCTACAGCGACATCACACGCAAGGCTGAAGTCTATTTTGACCTTGGGCATTTCCCGTTTCCCCTTACCGTCACGGATACTCCGGGTGTCAATGACCCGCTGCTAATCCGCGAAGAGATTTCGCGCCAATATCTCAAGGAATCCGATTTCTTTGTGGTGGTTCTGTCCGCACATCAGGCTTTGTCGCGCGCTGACCTGAAACTATTCCGTCTGATGCAGGCGTTGGAACTTGGTCAGATTGTTGTCTTCGTCAACCGAGTGGATGAATTGGGCGGCGGCCCCGAGGATGCGGCCAAGGTTCGTCTAGACGTTCTGGACGGATTGGAAAAAGCACTTGGCAATTCTGACATCGATGTGCTGATGGGCAGTGCTCAGTGGGCCCACTACGCACTGACCGGCGATGAAACCGGTGTGAACCATGATCATGTTCTGGCGTGGCTGCGGGCGCATCCGGAACAGATGAAACAGTACTTGAACGGCGTGGCCGAGATCAAACAAGGCCCGGGTCCGATCAGTCGAGAGGCCGTATTGCGCTTTGCTGCAATGATCGCCTCCGGTCTACCTGATCTGCGGCGCCACGTTACCAAAGCCCTCACTGACGGGCCGATTGACGAACAGCTTCGAATGGCGTGGCAGCACCTTGACAGTTTCGCACGGGGTGAGCTTGAGCGGTCTCAGGTTCATTTGCACGCGCTGAAGGACGAAAACAGCCCGGGTACGCGCAACACTGAAGACAGTGACAAAACGCTTGGTGAGTTGCGCAAGCTGATTGCCGACAAAACCCAGGAAATCACGCGCGACATGGATGATGTCCTGTCCAACCTGCGTGGTGTGATGGATGACACGGTTGCTGAATCCGTCTCGGCGGTGGTGCGTGGTCCAAATGGTCAATCGCCTCTGTTGGCCAAGGGGGGCGCAACTGAGCTGAACTTTACCCCGTTGCGCGAACACATGCGGGAACTGGTGCAAGGTGCATCGCAAGTGGTCCGCCAGCGTATGCTGAGCGAACTCTACGCGATCGACATGCAATGCAACGCAGCTTTACGCGCATTGCCGGGTTGGCAAGAGCCCGTCGACAATCGCATGAACACCAGCGCAGTTCGCTGGTTCAGACCAGATACCACTGCTCTCACCCGTGGAATTACGGTTGAATTGCGTGTAAACTGGTTGTCGCGCCTGATCTCGCGCAACAGCGTTGTGACGCGGGCAGAACGGATGATTGTGCAAGAGTTCGAGTTGATTGGTGACGATTTGATCGACACCACGCGTGACAACTTGCTGGAACGGCTGAACACGGTTTTGGATCACTATGTCGCGCTGTTGGCGGGTCATTTTGAACACCGTTCTGGTGCCGGTGAATTGAATGCTCAGGCCGAGGCACAAGCTGCATTCGACCGAGCGCGTCGCATTGCGTCGGACCTTGAAAGTGTATTTGGAACCGGCCACGCGGACGAACGACAAGCAGAGGCTGCGGAATGATTGAATTTCCCGGAACCGAACAGGAAGTGCACCAGCTGGAGCATTTTCTGACCGCGACTGAAAAACTGTCGTCGGATGAGACGTTGGAGGATATGCGCGCAAGGGCTCTGGCCCACGCTGAACGGCTGTCCAACGCGGTCAATATCGGGTTTGCCGGGGAATTTGGTGCGGGCAAGTCGAGCCTCGCAAACATGCTGGCCGGTGCAGATATTCTGCCCACCGGTCCGCAGCATCTTAAACTGCCGCTGGTGATTGTGGCTTATGCCGAAACACCTGAAACGACTGTGGGTTGGTGGAACAAAGAGCCGAAAACATATTCCGGCATCGCCCTTGAAAAAGCGGCAGCGGATGAGCCCGATTTTATCTCGGTGGGGATCAATACGCCTGCGCTTAAGGAAATCTCACTGTTTGATCTTCCTGGCTCAGGTGCTTTGGACGACACTTACAAAAATACACTGGATCTGCTGAAATTTGTCGACTGCGCCATCTGGTGCACAAACGGTACAAACGCGTGGCGCGAGACCGAGCGCCATCTGTGGTCGAAAGTGCCACCTGAACTGCGCTCGAATAGCCTGCTTGCGGTAACTCACGCAGACTTGCCACCGGTACAGGGATCGCTGGACCGCGTTTTGGCTCGTCTCAACAAGGAAAAGGCGGGGATGTTCCGCGAGGTTGTTCCGATTGGCACACCGGTGGCGGTAAAAGCAATGGCCCAAGAGCCGGAACCCGACTTCGCACTGTGGGAAACTTGCGGAGGACAGAACCTTGCCGAACAAGTTCTGGACGTGGCCTCGAACCGGCGCCGCAGTGACTTGGAGGCCGCTCGGAAAGACTTGCAGGATGAATTCCTGCCGTATCTTCAAGAGTTACAGGGACCCGAACCGGAACCGGCTCTTTCCGATACAGCAACAATGCATACTGCGCTTGGCTCCGCCCTGCCCCCGTTGAACAATCCCATTCTTGAAGACTGGCTGGCAGCGATTGCAAGCATTTATGAAGACTTGCGCGAGTCCTCGGATATTGAGCCTGCCGCCTTCCTGCAAAGCTGTCAGGAGATTGTTGAGGACTTTGCGGAGCGGCTTGAACAAGGGGGCGAAATTGACCCCGATGCGGATTGGATTCCTGCCGAGTTTGAAAAGGCAACCGACTTGCTTTTGTTGTTACAGTTCGAAAGTGGCGATGCACCCCTAAAGGACGCGATCAGCATACTTGCGCAGCTGGGAGATAACCTGGCATGGGCCGGTAGCACGGTTGCCGCAGCTCAGCCCAAAACCGGAACCTGATAATCTCGCGTTAAGATTGAACGCTATTCAGCGATTCGAAGGGCCGAAGAATCGGCCCTTTATTGTTTCGAATTCGTAGACCAACCGGCAAAAACTGGGGTGTACGTTTTCAATGCCGCTGCCTCTTTTATCAATATATAGCAATCAATCCATCTCAAACACTATATATGCTAAATATCGTAAAACGATCCATAGTGAAGCCATCAGGCGGCCCCAATAAAGTCAAATTTGAAACGTCTAACCGTTCTTAAGTGTCCTGCGGTTGTTTTTGGTTGTGAGTTCGTGGGCTGTTGGCCCTGTTAGATTTAGCCGCAAAACGAGTAGAACGGGCGGATTGAAATGAGCCACAACCAGGCTGTCGGTGCGACGCACGACGAACCAAAAATTGAAGGATTGCAACCGGGCGCAAAACTGCTGCGCGGTCAGTATGAGATCCTCCGCTTTCTGAGCAACGGCGGATTTGGGATCACTTATCTTGCGCGTGACAGCCTGGAGCGCGACGTGGTGATCAAAGAATGCTTCCCCGGTGCCTTGTGCCGGCGCAACGGTGATCTGGTCGAACCGAACGACCCCTCCTACAAAGAAGACCTGCGCGCAATCATTGATCTGTTTATTCAAGAAGCGCGCAATCATGCACGCCTTGTGCATCCTAACATCGTCGATGTGCATCAGGTGTTTGAAGACAATGACACCGCATACATCGCTATGGATCTGATCCGTGGCTGCGATCTGCTGGACTATGTTGAAAACCCGGAAAACGATGCAGGCCCCGACTTTATCGTGCAAGTCACGGAAAAGATGCTGTCTGCGGTTTCGTTCATCCACCAAAGCGGCATGTTGCACCGCGACATTTCACCAGACAACATCCTGATCGATGAAAATGGCGATCCGGTCCTGATCGACTTTGGTGCAGCGCGGGAACAGGCGGCAAACAAATCCGCGGCTTTGCTCACACTTCGTGTCATCAAAGACGGTTATTCTCCGCACGAATTCTATGTACGGGGTGCTGAACAGGGGCCGAGTAGCGACCTGTATGTACTGGCTGCGACGCTTTATCATGCAATCAGCGGTGAACGCCCTGTCGATGGTCAGAGTCGATTGAACGCCTTCAACAACGGACAGGACGATCCCTATACCCCGCTTGCGGGTCGTTTCGAAGGGTATCCCGAAGGATTCCTTGAGGCGATTGACAAGGCGATGGAGGTTCACACCACAGATCGCTTGCAAACGGCGCTGGATTGGCTGCGCATGTTCCGCGGTCCGGGTGTTATGTTTGATACCTTTGCCTATCGCCCGGTCTCGGTAATTGTGGGCATGGACCGGAAGGACAAAGAAGAAGAAAAGGCGCGGATCAAGGCGGAAAGTGAGAACGCCGAAGCCGTTGTGACAGCGCTGTTGGCCGGAAACTCCGATATTGTTGTTGGAAACGATGACAAAAAGAACGAGGACCTGGCGAAAATCGTCGCGAAAGAGGAAGCGCCGGTTGCCGTCGATACCGTTGTTCAAAGCGGCTCTGGTGGCAGCGGCAAGCTACTCGCAGGTGTGGCAGTGGTTGCGGTTGCTCTGGCGGCTGGTGGATACTTTGCGATGTCTGGTGATAAACCTGAAGCACAGGTTGAGGCACCGGTTGCACAAGCTACTGACGAAGTGCAGACAGCCGAAGCTGCAGCTCCAGAAAGTGAGTCCGCCAGCGCAACAGCGGAAGAGCCAGAAGCTGAAATCGCCGCCGCGCCAGAGCCTGAACCTACACCAGAAGAGCCTGTCGAGCAGGCACAAGCCGAGTCTGCGGGGACAGTTGTCACAGAAACAGCGCCCGCGACCCCCGACGCGTCGGAAACCGAGGCTCAGGTCGCTACCGTCGCAGAAGCAGAACCAGAAGTCGCTGCATCCAGTGCTGTACCAGCGGAACAGCAGGTGTCTTTTGCCCATTGGGATGTAGAAATTCCTTTCGAGACATCGCGTCGCCGCGGTTCGACCGGGTCTACCATCGCCGTGACTGGCCTCAACCCAAATCAGGACATGAGTGTGATCGGCGATTGGGTGCAACGCGGCGCGGTGATCTTTACCCTTAACGGAAAACCCATCCGCGACGACGTCTCTTTTGCCGCGCAGGTTCTGGATAAGTTGAGCATCGACCCTGACGGCTATACCCGTGTGGCCGCCCGCTATCGTCCGCTTGGACAGACCCGGGCACAAAATGGGCTGCTTGCCCTGCCAGTGGTGCGCTCTGTCGGGCTAGAGAACGGTTACACCTTTTCTGTCAGCAGCTCGGGTGATGAGGCCTGGAAAACCGTGGTGGATTCGGTTCCGTCCGACGCCGCAGGCGGCCTGCAAAAGGGCGACATCCTGCTGAGCGAAAGCCAGTCCCGTATGAACCTGGATGGATCGGAAAGCCTTGATGCGATGCTTGTAGAGCTGGTCGCTGAAGGTAAGCCCGAAGCAAATCTAACCGTCCTGCGTAACGGTGCTGAAGCCGCTGCAATCATGCAGCTTGCACGGGAGTGATCTGACCGGTTCGTTTGTGATCTGCCAGTGTGTGTTTGCTGAGGGTGGCAGCCAGTTTTGTCACCCCGGCGGGGACCGGCCCGCCGCAGAGAGTACCAGTTCCCTTGAGTACCCGATGAGTGTCTCCGCGCGTGACTGTGCGGGATAAGTAGCAGCCCACGGCACAGGAAATTCGTGCCGCCAAATCAAAGGTGTCGACACCATGTTCAAATACAAAAGCCCTCTGAGCCGGCTTCTAGAAGGTGCCGGCAAATCCAAAGAAGAAGATACTTCGGAAACCACAGACGCGGTAGAGACCCCTGCGGCTGAAGGCGAAAAACAAGAGCCGATCGCGGACTTTAACGCTTTGCGGGCGGCGCTGGCTGGTGGGAACATGACGTCCGAGTCCTACGAGGAAACGGATGAGCTGATTCCCGAAGAGAAAATGCCCGAATTCGCCGAGGCCGAGGCCGAGGTCGCTGAAAACGTCGAAGAGTCTATTTTCGCCGAAGACACAGCAAGCGAGGATGATGCGCCGGAAGAAATCCTGACCGCTGAGATCGCTGAGGAAGAGGAAGCGGTCGAAGACGAACAGATCATCACCTTGCATGTTGCCGAAGACCCGGCACCGGCCCCGGTAGAAGAGACACCTGTAAGCACTGTGGTTGAAACAGTGGAACCAGAAGCTGAGGAAGCCGCCGCGCAAGATGTGGCGACCGAAGTTGCCGAGGCCCCAGTGCAAGAGCCGGAACAGACCGTTGAAACGGTTTCTGAGGCAGTCCAGCCCACGCACCCTGCTCCAGCCCCTGCTCCGACGGAAGACCGCCGCTCGCGTGTCAAAACGACCTTTCTGGGCTTCGAGCGTGCAGATACGCATGTGCAAGAGTTGATCGAAACCTCGGAACCCGTCGCCAAGACTGAGGCCGCACAAGAGACTTTCCCTGTTGGCTGGCTGGTCGTTACTTCCGGGCCCGGTCGGGGTGCCAGCATCACATTGACCGAAGGCCTGATGCAGATCGGTCGAAACGATGACCAGGCAATCCAACTCGACTTCGGCGACACCGGTATCTCACGTTCGAACCATGCCGTCATTGCCTATGACCCTGAAGATCGAAAATGTTACTTGGGTCATGGCGGCAAGGCCAACCTTGTGCGTCTGAACGGCAAGCCCGTGCTGAGCACAGTGGCATTGTCCAGCGGTGATTTGATCCGTATCAGCGAAACCTCCATCCGATTTACGGCCTTCTGCGACGAAGGTTTTGATTGGCGGGATTCCTGATAGATGCTGGCAACTCCGGCATATGATGTTGCGCTGATCCTGAACCAGGGTCAGCGAGAGACGCAGGAAGACGCCATCGCTGCGCGCATGTTCGACGCGTCGGACGCGGGTTATGTTGTGATTGCAGATGGTATGGGCGGTCACGACGCCGGTGAGGTTGCGTCAGAGATGGTGATTTCAGCCTGGCGTGATGCGCTGGACGCAGAACTTGAGGCAGAAACTCTGAACGAAGGATCCGCGATAGACGCCCTTCCACTGGCGGCCATGCAGGCCAATGCCGCGATCGCCAATCATAACGAGGCACAGGGACAGGGCTTTAACATGGGCTCGACCTTATTGGGTGTCTTGCTTTTGGGGCAGCGCGTTTTCTGGATTTCCATAGGCGACAGCCCTCTGTTTCTGTTCCGCGACGGCATGTTGTCTCAGGTCAATGAAGATCACTCAATGGCACCTGTGATCGATGCGAAACTGGCTGCCGGAGAGATCACTGACGCTGAAGCGCGGGATTTGGACCGTAACCAGCTGACATCCGTGATCATGGGTGGCGCTATTCCCAAAGTGGATTGCCCCGAGCACCCCATGCAGGTGTCACCAGCGGATATTCTGATCCTTGGTAGTGATGGCTTGCAGTACCTCAGCGACGCCGAAATTCAATCGGTTCTGAGCAAGCACCAACACTCTCTGGCTCAGGACATCGCCGAGGCGTTGCTGTTGGCGGTTCAGGCCAAAGACGATCCGGATCAGGACAATCTGTCCATCGCTGTCGCGAAATTCACAAGAACATAATCAGGCAAAGCAACAGGACCCATGAAAAAGCACCTCATCATATCCAGCCTTGCTCTTGCTGCCGCCACTGGCACAGCGTCGGCGCAAGAGGCTTGTACTAGCTACGAAATCCAACGTGGTGACAGCCTTAGAGAATTGGCGATTGAAGTATATTCGACCGAAGACTTCCGCATAATTTTCGACGCCAACCGTGACGTCATTGGGTCGAATCCAAACATAATCCGTGTTGGCGATGTACTGGAGTTGCCGTGTCTGGAGGATGTCGGCCGTGCTCCTGTCCTGGCCGACACCGAAGCGGAACGTCTTGCCGCGGAAATGGCAGCAGAGCTGGTGAAAGCCGCCGAGGAACGCGCCGCAAAAGCTGTGGCTGAGGCCGAAGCCCGCGTAGCAGCAGCAGAAGCAGAAGCAAAGAAAGCCAGTGAAGAGGCAGTCGTCGAAGCACGGGCCGCAGCCAAAGAAGAGATCGAGGCCGCCCGCTCGGAAGCCGCCGCTTTGATCCGGAATGCCGATGCAGGAGAGCGTCCGGAAATTCGAGACCGGCAGCTATTGTTGATCACAGGCGGAAACTATGCGCCCTTTACCGACGAGGCGCTGCCAAACCGTGGTTTGTATACCAACCTTGTTGAAACGGCCATGCTGCGCGCTGCACCGGAACAGTCCTACAAGATCCAGTTTGTGAACGACTGGTCGTCTCATCTGGATCTGTTGATGCCAACGCTGGCTTTTGACGGGACCTTCCCTTGGTCGCGCCCAAATTGCGAAGAGCCTGAAGCCCTATCAGAAAGCGATCGCTCGCGCTGTGAAACCTATAACTTCTCGAACCCGTTCTACGAAGTTGTGGACACCTTCTTTGCATTCGAAGGTTCGGGCTATGAAGAAGCGTTGAGCTATGTCGACTTTGCAGGCACAACGATTTGCCGTCCCGAAGGTTGGTCGACCTCTCACATGGATGCCGTTAGCCTTTACGAGCCGATCATCTCTTTGTTGCGCCCGGTTTCACCCGATGATTGCTTTCACGCGGTGATCGAAGGCCGCGCGGATATTGTCGCAATCGAAGCCCATCTGGCCGTCGAGGCAATCCAACGCCTGGGATACGAACACCGCATCATCGAAAACCCCAACCTAGCGGCGATTAAGTCGCTTAACGTCATGACCCACAAAGATAATCCTGATGGGGAGGCGATCCTTGAGACGCTTAATCAGGGTCTGGCAATCATGCAGCAATCCGGAGAGTGGCGCGACATCGTGTCGACCGCTCTGCGGCATCAAATGGAAAATGGATAAGGCCCCAACTGGCCTGACAAAACTAAAGTCTGGAGGACGTGGACATGTTTGAATTCAACCTAAAAAAAGTAGCCCTGTCGGCCACTGCCGCTACAGCATTGACTGCGGGCGCAGCCGCAGCGCAGGAAGCCTGTACAAATTATACCGTTTCAGATGGTGACACTATGGCGACCATTGCTATTGCAGCCTATGGCACCTCGAACTATCAGCCGATCTTTAACGCGAACCGCAACATCATCAACAACCCGAACGCACTTGAGCCCGGTTTGGTTTTGGCATTGCCTTGTGAAGATGGCAGCCTGCCAAACGGCCAATCCGCGCAGGAAATCATCGCAGCAGAAGAACAGCGGGCGGCCAGCATCAAACGTTCGAACGTCTACGCTCCGCCGATCAAGATGGTCGCAGGTAACGGCTGGGAACCGTTTACAACCGAGAATCTTAGCGGCGGCGGCATCATGACTCGCCTGGCGACCACGAGCCTTCAACGCGCGGGCAACCAACGCGATTATTCGGTCAGTTTTGTCGATGACTGGAGCTCGCACCTTGATACCTTGTTGCCACTTGGTGCGTTTGACATCTCTATCGCTTGGACCGTACCGGATTGCACAAACCGCACATACGAATGGTCGGCTGAAACAACTGCACGCTGCACCCAGTTTGTTGCATCGGTTCCAGTCTACGACATTGTTGGTGGTTTCTTCACTCTGCCGGAAAGCCAGTATGCAAACGCCACGGATTTCAGCGATTTTGAAGGCTCCACCGTCTGCCGGATGGCAGGTTGGAGCATGGTTGTTCTTGAAGAAGTCGGTTTGAACCGTGAGAATACAACTGTCGTCCAGCCGAATTCCGCGCGTGAATGCCTGGATGCGGTTTTGACCGGCACGGCTGATGTGGCCGCGTTCGAGGTTGATCTGTTCGCATCCACGATGAACGACATGGGCTTGACTTCGTCTGACATCATCGAAAACCCATATGTTTCGACACTGTCATCGATGAGTTTCCTGGCGCATCGTACAAACCCGTTCGCGCGCGAGTATATTGCGATGATGAACAAAGGCCTGAACGAAATGCGCGAGTCCGGCGAATGGTATGCGATTATCTCGGACTCGCTGCGTGAACAAAACACAAAACTGAATGCAGCTTCGAACTGATCCCTCGGTTCAGCTGAAACTATGGGCCGGTCATTGAACCGGCCCTTTTTTCTTTCAGGAAGCGTCCAATTTTTTCGGAAGACAAATTTTGGCCGTTTATCTGCTGCACAACCGCCTCATAGGCAAAGCATTCTGAGCCTGAAGCGCAATCATCATTCCCCTTGCGGGACTGCAAAAGCATGAGTGACGCATGATACAAGGTGCCTTGGATCTCAGGAAAAGATCGGTAACGCCGGTGAACAGGCCGGATCTGGATATTGCCGTGATCTTACCTTGCTACAATGAAGCAGTTGCCATTGGCGAAACCGTCAAACAGTTTCGTGCGGCCTTGCCTGATGCAGTCATTTACGTGTTTGACAACAATTCCACAGACGACTCAGTCAAGATCGCGGAAGAGGCCGGTGCGCTGGTCTTCTCTGAACCTTATCAGGGTAAAGGCAATGTTGTGCGCAGAATGTTTGCCGATGTAGATGCCGATGTCTATGTCATGGCGGACGGGGATGCGACGTATGACAGTTCGGCCGCACCTGACTTGATCAACTTGCTGGTGTCGCAGAATCTGGACATGGTCAATGGCGCGCGGGTGAATGACGAAACCGACGCATACCGCCCAGGCCACAAATTCGGCAATGCCCTGTTCAGCGGGCTCGTGAAGTTCTTTTTCAAAAGCAAAATCAACGATCTGCTGTCCGGCTATCGGGTTTTCAGCAGACGCTTTGTCAAAAGTTTTCCGGCAGTATCGAACGGGTTCGAGATTGAAACCGAACTCACCGTACACGCGATGCAGATGCGTATGCCGATTGGCGAAGTTGAAACCCGTTATTTTTCGCGATTGCCAGACTCGAACTCCAAACTGGCCACTTTTTCGGACGGGTGGCGCATTCTCAAGATGATCGGTTTGCTGATCAAAGACGAAAAACCCATCTCGTTCTTCCTGTCCTTGGCCGTGTTGGCTTTCTTACCTTCACTGTTGGTCTTTATTTCGGTTTTCCGCGAGTTTCTGGATACAGGGCTGGTTGACCGGATTCCATCACTGGTCGTTGCCGTATCGGGGTTTGTTGCTTCGATGCTGTCGATTGTCTGCGCACTTATCCTACAGTCTCTTGCCCTCGCACGGCGCGAGGCGCGTCGCATGTCCTACCTTCAATATGAAGGTGTCGCGGCCTCAGGGGTAAACCGGATTCAAACTTCCCTTGCAAAAGCCAAGTCACGTAGCTTCGCCTGACGGACAACGTGTTTCCTAAAAAATCGTTTACTTCACCCGACAGCGTTTGTGTGCACTGTATATCCGTGTGGATTGTTACAGACTGTTCCCGATCTTGGGCTTCAAAAAGCAAAATGACCAGCACCCCAAATGCTGGTCATTTTCTGAGTGAGTGATATAGCCCTAGGGCCTCACCAGTGAAATTCTCTGTTACCAGATGTTTAACGCAGTGCTGCGGTCACCGCTATTGGGGGAATCCCGTAGGTCAGCGATATTTTTGTTCATCTTGTTGAAAAAAATAAAAAATCATACGCTTGTTATTCCGGGACTTGCGCGATTTCCGACCCGGCGCCAGAGGCCAAGCGAACGCCCCGCGTTACTCATGACACAACTACTTTTGGCTGACAGAGCCAAAAAAAGGGGCCGCACTGTGTGCTGGCCCCTAATCGCGTTCATAGCAGATGCCTGGGCACCTGCTCTGACTATACAGATTAGCCGATAATTGCGTTCAGTGTTGAACTGGGGCGCATCACAGCAGCCGTCTTGGTCGGGTCTGTGTGATAGTACCCTCCCAGATCCGCGGCAGCACCCTGAGCGGCAGCAAGTTCAGACAGAATTTGCCCTTCCTTCTCGGCCAGTTCGTTTGCCAGGGGCGCGAACTCAGCTGCCAAGTCGGCATCATCGGATTGTGCTGCCAAAGCTTCGGCCCAGTAACGTGCAAACCAATAGTGGCTGTCACGGTTGTCCGGCTGACCCACTTTGCGGCTTGGTGAGCGATTGTTGTCCAGGATGCCCTGCGTTGCAGCTTCGGCTGCAGCACCCAAAACACCAGCTTTTGCGTTACCTTTGCTGTCGGCAAGGAAGTTAAGCGATTCACCAAGTGCACAGAACTCACCCATCGAGTCCCAGCGCAGGTGGTTTTCCTCTACCAACTGCTGCACGTGTTTCGGGGCGGACCCCCCTGCCCCGGTTTCAAACAATCCACCGCCATTCATCAGTTTTACGATCGACAGCATTTTGGCCGAGGTTCCCAGTTCGAGGATCGGGAACAGATCGGTCAGATAGTCCCGTAGCACGTTGCCGGTGATGGCAATCGAGTCGTTACCAGCCGTGATGGTTTCCAGCGACTGACGAGTCGCTTCGCGCGGGGCCATGATCATGAACTTGTCGGCAACGCCTGCGGCCTCAAGTGCCGGTTTGACGTATTTGATCAGTTCCGCATCATGGGCGCGGTTTGCGTCCAGCCAGAAAATCGCCTCGGACCCGGTCAGGCGCTGACGATCCATCGCCAGTTGGATCCAGTTCTCGATCGGTGCTTTCTTGACCGTACAGGCGCGCCAGATGTCGCCGGCCTCGACGTCGTGGCTGTGCAACGTTTCACCATTGGCCAAGACGATGCGAATGGTGCCATCGGCCGGGGCTTGGAAGGTGGTCGGGTGCGAGCCGTATTCTTCGGCTTTCTGCGCCATCAGACCTACGTTGGCAACGGCGCCTGCAGTGGCTGGATTCAGTGCGCCGTTGGCTTTGAAGAACTCGATGGCTTCGTCGTAGACTGGTGCATAGCAACGGTCCGGGATTACGCAGTTGGTGTCACCCTTGGCGCCCGTTTCGTCCCATCCCTTGCCACCTGCGCGGATTACGGCGGGCATCGAGGCGTCGATGATCACGTCAGAAGGAACGTGAAGGTTGGTGATACCACGATCCGAGTCGACCATGTACATCGAAGGACGTTCACCTTTGATCGCATCTATGGCCCCCATGATATCAGCGTTGTCTTTCACTCGGTCCAACAAGTCGCCCAGACCAGAGTTCGGGTTCACACCCAGCGCGTCCAGTTCAGCACCGAACTTTTCAAACACAGGTGCCAGCCAAGCTTTGACGGCATAGCCAAAAATGATCGGGTCACTGACCTTCATCATCGTCGCCTTCATATGCAGCGAGAACATGGTGCCGTCTTTTTTCGTGTCTTCGATGGCATCGGCCAAGAAAGAAGACAAAGCTTTGACCGACATGAAGGTCGCATCGGCTACGGTGCCTTCTTCCAGCGGCCAGGCGTCTTTCAGAACTGTTACGCTGCCATCTTTACTGACGAATTCGATCTTTGCGTTACCTGCCTGAGCAGCACTGATCGTCGCCGACTTTTCATTGGCGTAAAAGTCGTTGCCGGGCATGGACGACACTTTGGTTTTGCTGTCCGACACCCACGCACCCATAGAATGCGGGTTCTTCTGGGCATAGTTTTTCACGGCCCGAGCAGCGCGGCGGTCGCTGTTGCCCTCGCGCAGAACCGGGTTTACGGCCGATCCTTTGATCGCGTCGTACCGCGCGCGGATTGCTCTTTCTTCTTCTGTGGCCGGTTCTTCTGGATAGGAAGGAATATCATAGCCTTGCGACTGAAGCTCTTCGATGGCAGCAACCAGCTGCGGGACCGAGGCTGAGATATTCGGAAGTTTGATGACATTGGCGTCTGGTGTTTTTACCAGCTCACCCAATGCGGCCAGATCATCGGTGATGCGCTGCGCATCTGTCAGTTTTTCGGGGAAGGTTGCCAAAATGCGCCCGGCCAGTGAAATGTCCTTGGTGCCAACGCTGACGCCCGCAGCAGATGCGAACTTGCGGATAATGGGCAGAAACGAGGCGCTGGCCAGTTCGGGCGCTTCGTCTACAATGGTATACAATATGTCGAAGTTCGATTTATCTGCCATATTCTTTTACCTCTTTTAAGCCTTTCGGGGCGTGCGATCTAAGAGTTAAAGGCCGCAATAACGCGGCGCGGGAGGGGCGCGATCACGATACCGCCCCTGGGTGACTCTGTTTTGACAGGGCTTCCCATAAATCAGGTTTGGCTTGGAATCAATTGCCTACAGGCGCGCGTTTTGCCACGGGTCGGATTTGAATGCTACCTGACGCAATAGATCAGGCCTTTCGCGCATCCGCTGTCAGCGGACCAGGCTTAGATTACAAATCGCGAGTTTGGTGACGACTTTTTTGTTCTCTGGCAGAGCTCGGCGCGCCTGAATTGCTTTCTACCGAAACCTCTGCCCTGTCTCGGGGTCGAACACCATGGCACGTTCGGGCAGGATTGAAATACCGATTCGGTCGCCCGTTTTGCTACGTTGATCGTCCCGCTCTTCAACAATCAGTTTGTCGCCGTTTGGTGTCAGCAGATAGGAATAGGATACGCCCCCTAATGCCTCGGTCAGATCCACGGTGCATGTATCCGCCGCGCGATCGATCTGGATATGTTCCGGACGCATCCCCAAAGTCACCTTGCTCTGTCCGGCGGGAATTGTTGCAGTGACCGGCAAAGGCTGAGCCAAGGCAGGATGGGTGACGTGCCCGTCGGCATACTCACATTCCAGGAAGTTCATTGCGGGCGAACCAATGAAACCCGCAACAAAGCGGTTGTCGGGATCTCGGTAGAGGTCCATCGGGGCGCCCACCTGCTCGATACGACCGTCCCGCAGAACAACGATCTTGTCGGCCATAGTCATGGCTTCGACCTGATCATGGGTCACATAGATCATGGTCGCACCGATTTCCTGATGCAGCCGCGCGATTTCGACCCGCATTTCGACGCGCAATTCTGCGTCGAGATTCGACAAGGGTTCATCAAACAGAAAAACCTCGGGCCCGCGAACAATGGCCCGACCGATTGCAACCCTCTGCCGTTGACCCCCTGACAGAGCCTTGGGTTTGCGCTTGAGGTATTGATCCAGCTTCAGAATGTTCGAAGCTTCCTGAACCTTCTGATCAATCTCGGGCTTTGCGACACCGTTCATACGCAGCCCAAACCCCATGTTTTCGGCCACGGTCATGTGCGGATAAAGCGCATAGGTTTGAAACACCATCGCGACCCCACGTTTTGCGGGGTCCATATGCGTTACGTCCCGAGCACCGATATGAATCTCGCCTTCTGATGTTTCTTCAAGCCCGGCAATCATGCGCAGCAAGGTGGATTTGCCGCATCCCGAGGGGCCGACAAACACGCAGAACTCGCCATCGTCGATCTGCAGGTCGATCCCGTGAATGACCTGTGTCTGACCATACCGCTTGATTGCTTGGTTCAGAGTTACTCCTGTCATGTCACTTGCATCCTGTCATTGCTTAGGTTTTGACCTGTTTCGGGAAAGCGCCAAGCCTGCGCCTCGGCCCCGATCTGTTCTGCCACGCGGCGTACACGTGGCACCCAGGCCTCGAGTTGTTTGAAGTCCATCCGTTCAGTCGACCCTGTTACGGAAATCGCGCCTAGCATTCGACTGTTCGACGATAGTACCGGGCAGGCGATACAAATAATGCCGGGTTCGTGTTCTTCGTCGTCTATCGCAAATCCCCGGGTTCTTATCTGATCGAGATTTTCGCGCAGCGCCCGTTCCGAGGTCAGGGTTTTGTCGGTGAACCGGTGATAGCTTTGCTGAGAAATCGCCCGGTTCAGCGCCTCTTCCTCCAAAAACGCCATCATCGCCTTGCCGACCCCAGTGCAGTAAGCAGGGCCAACCTTGCCAGCTTGCGAATACATCTCAATGGGCTGCGCCGCATTGCGTTTGTCGACATACAGGACCTGCCCCGAATCAAGCTGTGCCAGATGCACGGTTTCTCCGGTTTCCCGGCTCAGCGCATCAAGAAACGGGCGTGCGATCGGGGCCAAAGAGCTTTGAGTCCATGCGGCGTGTGCCAGCCGAACCAACCGCATCCCAGGCGCATAGGTCTGCCTGTCCGGGTCGTAGGACAACATTCCCTGATTCGTCAGGGATTGAAGGAACCGGTAGAGCGTTGCCTTGGGAAAAGCGCTGCTGTCCAGCAGTTCAGAAAACCGCACAGGGCGTTGAAAAGCCGCGACGTGATCCAACACGTCACATGCTTTGCCTATGGTTCCATCACCTGACACGGGTGTGCATTCTCCTCCGTTTCCCATCGCTTCCTCTCGATGGGTCTTGACAAGACTAACCGAGTCGATGTGTAGTTTTCAATATATAAAACTTGGTTTCAATATTTGGAACCTCACATGGGAGCAACAGGGAGGAGACCATGTATTCCACTTTCAAGCGCACAACGGCTGCGCTGGCGCTTGGCGTCGCGATGGCGGCGCCAGCAGCTGCGGAACTGACCGGAGAGCTGCGCATTTTTCTGGACACCTCGAATCCAGCGCCGCGTGCGACGATGGAAGCGATGATCGAGCGGTTTGCGGAACAGCATCCAGGGTTGGAAATCGAAACCACCGTGATCGACCGCGAAGCTTACAAGACTCAGATCCGCAACTTCCTGACGGCCGATACTCCGGACGTCGCCACATGGTACGCAGCCAACCGCATGAAGCCCTATGTTGAGGCGGGTCTGTTTGAGGATGTGTCTGACCTTTGGGCCGAACCGGAAATTGCCGACAATTTGGCCTCGACAAAAGGCGCGATGACGATCGATGGTAAGCAGTGGGGCGTGCCTTACACCTACTACCAGTGGGGCGTTTACTATCGCAAAGACATCTTTGATGAGTTGGGCCTGAGCGAGCCGACGACTTGGGAAGAAGAGCTGGCTAACTGCCAGAAGATCGTCGATTCAGGTCGCGCCTGCTATACCATCGGCACCAAGTTCCTGTGGACCGCTGGTGGCTGGTTCGACTACCTGAACATGCGCACCAACGGGTTTGACTTCCACAACCAGCTCGCCAATGGGGAAATCAGCTGGGAGGACGACCGGGTCAAGCAGACCTTCGCCAACTGGAAACAGCTGATCGACATGGGTGCGTTCATCGACAACCACCAAACATACAGCTGGCAAGAGGCCCTGCCCTTCATGGTCAACGGTGAAGCAGCCGCTTACCTGATGGGCAATTTCGCCGTCGCGCCGCTGCGTGATGCCGGCCTGACGGATGATCAACTGGACTTCTACCAGTTCGTTTCGATCAATCCCGACGTCGAATTGGCAGAAGACGCCCCCACCGACACATTCCACATTCCTGCCAACGCGTCCAACAAGGAAGCTGCGCGTGAGTTCCTGCGATTTGCTGTATCTGCGGACGAGCAGACGGAGATCAACAATGGCGCAAACCTTGGTCAGCTGCCGGTGAACGCGCAGTCTTCGGTGGATGACGACAAGTTCCTGCAGCAGGGCTTCCAAATGCTGTCATCCAACAGCCCTGGCGGTGTCGCACAATTCTGGGACCGCGACGCTCCGGCTGAAATGGCCAAAGTATCTATGGAAGGCTTCCAGGAGTTTATGGTCAAGCCAGACAATGCTGACCGCATTCTGGCAAAACTGGAACGTGCGCGTCAGCGTATTTACGACAACTGATCTGGCATGGGCCGGGCTGAAGCCCGGCCTACCTCGCCTAAAAACGTAGGGCGGGATTCAGCCCGCCTTCACCCCACCAATTCCGAGATACCGCCATGACCGTTGCCGCCGATATCCCAGAACAAGAAAGCTGGTTTCACAGAAACCAACAGCGCATTGCGCCTTGGCTGTTTCTGGCACCGGGTCTGCTGTTCTTCATGGTCTATGTGATCATCCCGGTATTCCAATCCTTCAACCTGTCTTTGTATGAATGGGACGGCTTGGGTGCTGCCGAATACGTCGGCTTCCGCAATTACGAAGACCTGTATTGGGAATGGGTAGATCGGGATGCTTTCTACATCTCGCTTAAAAACAACCTGATCTGGCTGATCCTCTACCTTCTGGCGATTCCTGCTGGCCTTTTCATCGCGTTATTCCTGAACCAAACAGTTTGGGGCATTCGCCTTTATAAATCCTTGTTTTTCTTCCCGTTCGTGATCTCTCAGGTGGTCGTGGGGCTTGTGTTCACGTGGTTCTATGACCCGACCTTTGGCCTGCTGAATGAGTTCCTTGGTCTTTTTGGCCTTGGCCCGCTGAATGTGCTGGGCGACGAGAGATTCGTCACCTATGGCATCATCTTCGCCGGTCTTTGGCCGCAAACCGCCTATTGCATGATCCTGTACCTCACTGGCCTGAACGCAGTGGATCCGGAACAGATCGAGGCCGGGCGATTGGACGGTGCAAAAGGCTGGAGGATGCTGTGGCATATCATCTTGCCGCAGCTGCGCCCCGCCACCTTTATCGCTTTTGTTGTTACAATCATCGGCGCGCTGCGAAGCTTCGACCTGATCTCGATCATGACCCAAGGGGGGCCGTTCGGGTCCTCCCGCGTGCTGGCATACTACATGTTTGAGGTTGCCTTATCCGAATACGGTTTCCGTATGGGATACGGAGCCGCTATCGCAGTGATCCTCTTCCTCATCATGCTCTGCTTCATCGCCTACTTCCTGTGGTCGATGTACCGCGAAGAAAAGGGGCACTGAAATGTTTCCCAAACCCATCGAAAAACAACCCCGAGCGGCGCAGATCACCTATCAGGCTATGCTGCCGCTGGCCCTGTTGCTATGGCTTGGCCCACTGCTGGCGGTTGCCCTGTTCTCGGTCAAACCAGCCGCAGACTTTACCAATGCAAACTACTGGGGATTGCCATCAAGCTTTGAAGGTGCGTTCAACTATGGGCAGGTGTTCTTCAACTCGGACATGCCGCGCTATTTGCTGAACTCTTTCATGATCACTGTCCCGACTGTGATCGGAGCTGTTGCGCTAAGCTGCATGACCGGCTTTGCGCTTGGGATCTACAAGTTCAAATCAAATCTCTGGATCTTTTTCATGTTCGTTGCGGGCAACTTTGTTCCCTTCCAGATCCTGATGGTGCCCGTACGTGATCTCACGCTTGAACTCGGTCTCTACAATACCAAAACCGGCCTTGTCCTGTTCCACATTGCTTTCCAGACCGGCTTTTGCACCCTGTTCATGCGCAATTTTATCCGCGCGCTGCCGTTTGAACTGATCGAAGCCGCGCGGGTGGAAGGCATCAGCGAGTGGCGTATCTTCTGGTACGTCGTGCTGCCCTTGATGAAGCCTGCAATTGCCGCGCTCAGCGTGCTGATCTTCACCTTTATCTGGAACGACTATTTTTGGGCCGTTGTGCTGACCCAAGGCGCTGAAAGCCAGCCAGTCACTGCAGGTATCACCAGCTTTAACGCCCAGTTCAGGGCCGCTTACCAATTGATGAGTGCGGGTTCGATTGTCGCAGCGCTGCCGCCTGTTGCAATGTTCTTCCTGATGCAAAAACACTTCATCGCGGGCCTGACCCTCGGTGCCGTAAAGTAACGTCAAACCAAGAGTTTGTAAGATGACAAAGATCACCTTCATTGGTGCAGGTTCCACGATCTTCATGCAGAATATCGTGGGCGACGCCCTCCTGACCCCTGCATTGGCCAACAGCCACTTCGCGCTGATGGATATTGACCCCGAGCGGCTTGCCGAAAGCGAAGCTGTGGCGCGCGCCATGATCCGTTCGGTCGGCACCGGCGCGACTGTTACCACACATACCGACCGCCGCGCCGCATTGGACGGTGCAGATTTTGTCATCACTGCTTTTCAGGTCGGAGGCTATGAGCCCTGCACGGTCACGGATTTCGAGATCCCCAAGCAATATGGCCTGCGCCAGACCATCGCCGACACGCTAGGTGTCGGCGGCATCATGCGGGGCCTGCGTACGGTGCCGGTTTTATGGGATGTAGCACGTGACATGACGCAGCTGTGTCCCCACGCGACGCTGCTGCAATATGTGAACCCGATGGCGATCAACACCTGGGCGCTGGCCGAACAATTCCCGGCGCTGAAGCAGGTTGGCTTGTGCCATTCGGTCCAGAATACAGTCGAAGAACTGGCCCATGATCTTGACCTGCCCAAAGACGAGTTCCGCTACAAAGTCGCTGGTGTAAATCACGTCGCCTTTTTCCTGAAACTCGAACATCAGGGGCGCGACCTCTACCCAGCGCTGCGGCAAGGCTATGCCAGTGGCCAAATTCCCAAGGCTCCGCTGCTGATGCCGCGCTGCCCCAACAAAGTACGATATGAAGTCATGGACCATCTCGGCTATTTCTGCACTGAAAGCTCGGAACATTTCGCCGAATATGTCCCATGGTTTATCAAGGACGGGCGGCAGGATCTGATCGAGCAGTTCTCGATACCGCTGGACGAATATCCGACCCGCTGTGTCGAACAGGTGGCCAATTGGAAAGAACAAGCCAAGACGCTGACCGACGGTCATGACATTGAAGTCATCCGCAGCCACGAATTTGCCGCCGACCTGATGAATGCCATCGTCACGGATACGCCCTATACAGCCTATGGAAACTTGCCCAACACCGGCCAAATTCCCCAACTTCCACTGGGTGCAGCGGTTGAAACGCCCTGCCTTGTCGACAGCAACGGCGTGCAGCCTTCGGTCGTCACCGATGTTCCGCCACAACTGATTGCCTTAATGCGCACTCAGATCAATGTGCAGGAATTGACCGTTCGGGCTCTGATCGATCAGAACCCCGAATACATCTATCACGCCGCGATGATGGATCCGCACACCGCTGCTGAATTGGACCTTCGTCAAATCCGCAACCTGGTCAGTGACCTGCTAACAGCCCATGCCGACTGGCTACCCGATTGGTGCCGCCCAGCACGGGCCGCCTGATCTTCATCTTTTTAAAAATACTCAATTCCAACCGCAGCCAAGAAAAGCAACGCAAAAATGACAAAACGCCGCTCACAGCATTGGTACGGAAAGCTCGACAAGGACGGGTTCATCCATCGTTCGTGGATGAAAAACCAAGGGTTTCCTGACCACGCTTTTGACGGGCGCCCTATTATTGGCATCTGCAACACATGGTCGGAACTGACGCCCTGCAATTCGGGCCTGCGCGATCTGGCCGAAGGCGTCAAACGCGGCGTTTGGGAGGCGGGAGGTTTCCCGGTGGAATTCCCCGTCATGTCGCTGGGTGAGACGCAGATGAAGCCGACCGCCATGCTATTCCGCAATCTGCTGGCGATGGACGTCGAAGAAAGCATCCGCGCGTACGGCATTGATGGCGTTGTCCTTCTGGGTGGTTGTGACAAGACAACACCAGGGCAGTTGATGGGCGCGGCCTCGGTCGATCTGCCGTCAATCGTGGTCAGTTCCGGCCCGATGCTGAACGGCAAGTATCGTGGGCAGGATATAGGCTCGGGCACCGACGTTTGGAAATTCTCCGAGGCCGTTCGTGCTGGAGAGATGACGCTGCAAGATTTCATGAACGCCGAATCCGGGATGTCCCGCAGCGCAGGCGTTTGCATGACAATGGGCACTGCCTCCACAATGGCCTCTCTGGTCGAAGCGATGGGTATGTCCTTGCCCACCAACGCAGCCCTGCCCGCCGTGGATGCACGCCGCATGGCGCTGGCGCATCTGACCGGCAAGCGGATTGTCGAGATGGTGGACGAAGACCTCAAACCATCGGACATTCTGACCAAGGAAGCCTTTGAAAACGCCATTCTGGCCAATGCCGCGGTGGGTGGCTCTACCAACGCCGTCGTTCATCTGTTGGCTCTGGCAGGCCGTGTCGGCGTTGATCTGACGCTCAAGGACTTTGAGATCGGATCAGAAATTCCCCTGCTGGTGAACTGCATGCCATCGGGCAAATACCTGATGGAAGATTTCTGTTACGCGGGAGGTGTTCCAGTCGTTTTGAACGAACTCAAACCCTTCTTGCGCCCAGCCAAAACAGTGCTGAACAAAGACATTTCAGCTCATTACGAAGGGGCTGAGTGTTTCAATTCAGATGTGATCCGCCCTTTCAATGATCCTGTGAAACCCGCCGCCGGTCTGCGCGTCCTGCGAGGCAACCTTGCACCGAACGGAGCGATCGTAAAACCTTCGGCAGCGACAGATGAGCTTTTGGAAACGGAAGCCGAGGCTTACGTGTTTGAAAACATAGAGGACCTGAAAGCCAACATCGACCGGGATGACTTGCCGGTCACACCAGATACAATTCTGGTCCTGAAAGGCTGCGGCCCCAAGGGGTATCCCGGCATGCCCGAGGTTGGCAACATGCCGATACCGGCCAAGCTGGTGAAAGAGGGCGTGCGCGACATGATCCGCATCTCAGACGCGCGCATGTCTGGTACCGCCTATGGCACTGTCATTCTGCATGTCAGCCCCGAGGCGCAGGCCGGCGGTACGCTCGCACTGGTGAAAACCGGCGACCGCATTCGTATCTCGGCCAGTAAGGGTGAGATGGAAGTGCTGGTTGATGAAGCGGAACTGGAGGCGCGCCGCGCTGCGTGGCAACCGGACGACCCGCACTATACCCGCGGCTATGCTAAACTTTATATCGACCACGTTCTACAAGCCGATCAAGGGGCCGACCTTGATTTCCTTGTGGGCAAAGATACCCGTCTCGTGACCAGAGAGAGCCACTGATGCCACAACCAGCAACATTTCACGACTTAAACGGGGCGTCCGTTTACATCACAGGCGGTGGCTCCGGCGTGGGCGCTGCGCTGACCGACGGTTTCATGGCTCAAGGCGCCAATGTGGCCTTCATCGGTCGCTCGGATGCCAATGCGTTTGTTGAAGAGATGCGCGACAAACATGGCCGCGCACCCCTGTTCATGCAGGGTGACATGACTGACACCGAACTCTTGCATGCCACTATGCAAAAGGCATCTGAGTCGCATGGTCCCTTGAATGTGTTGGTCAACAACGCGGCCAATGATCAGCGTCACGCGTTGGACGAAACGACGCCAGAGTTCTGGGACTGGATGATTGAGGTCAACCTGAAGGCCTACTACTTCGCCTGTCAGGAAGCCGCCCGGCAGATGAAAGAAGGCGGAGCAATTATCAATTTCAGCTCGATCAGCTACATGATGGGCAACGCTGGTTATCCGATCTACACGACATCAAATGCCGGGATTACCGGCATGACACGCTCTTTGGCGCGTGAGCTTGGGCCGCAGAACATCCGGGTCAACGCTCTGGCCCCCGGCTGGGTTCTGACGCAGAAACAACTGGAAATGTGGGCCACCCCCGAGGATTTGGCTGCCCATCTGGATCGGCAATGCCTGAAAGAGCATCTGACACCCGACGATATGATTGCACCCACCTTGTTTCTGGCGTCTAAGGCCAGCCGCGCGATGACCGGGCAGTGCATGGTCGTTGACGGCGGCGTTGTTGTAACGGGGTGACGGGATGATAGCAGATTGGATCGCTGTTGATTGGGGCACGTCTCATCTGCGGGCATGGGCCATGCAGGGGAATACGGTTCTGGATCAGGCGCAGTCCGGTGCTGGCATGGCTCATGTCGGCAAAGGTGGATTTCAAACGGCTTTGCTGGATCTCATTGAAACGTGGCTTACAGATACCTGTATCGATGTGATCGCCTGCGGTATGGTCGGTGCACGGCAAGGCTGGGTCGAAGCACCATATGGCGCTGTTCCAACCCAACCCCTGCCCGGAGCGCCGGTGCAAGTCCCGGACACCGATCCACGTATCCGCGCATTTGTCGTGCCCGGTTTGAAACAGGTATCTCCACCCGATGTAATGCGCGGTGAAGAAACACAGATCGCAGGATATCTCGCCACTCGTCAGAACTGGGATGGCGTGATCTGCTTACCCGGAACCCATACAAAATGGGTCCAGGTCAGCGCGGGTGAAGTTGTCAGTTTCCGGACTTTCATGACGGGAGAGTTGTTTGATTTGCTCTCCGGACAGTCGGTGCTTCGGCACTCGGTGTGCGAAGGTTGGGATGACGACGCTTTTGTTGACGCCGTTGCAGACGCCCTTTCCAAACCTGAACAACTGGCTGCACGGCTATTCGGCATACGCGCGGCAGATTTGTTGCTAGGACAGGACAAACGCACAGCGCGCGCACAGCTTTCCGGATTGTTGATCGGTGCCGAGCTGGCCGCCACCCGACCCTATTGGTTGGGACAACAGCTGGCCGTGATTGGTGCCGACGGTGTGTCGCAGATCTATGCAACTGCGCTGAAGCAACAAGGCGCGTTTGTCGAAACTGAAAACGCCACTTCGGCGACACTGGCAGGGCTTGCTCTGGCCAAAGACAAGGTGAATTCATGAGCCGACCCATCATCGCCATTCTACGTGGGCTGAACCCGACAGAGGCTGAAGCTGTTGGGCGCGTCGTTCTTGACGCGGGGATTGACCGTATCGAAGTGCCGCTCAACTCACCATACCCGCTTAGAAGTATTGAAATATTGACCGAAGCGTTTGGCGAGCAAGCCTTGATTGGCGCTGGCACTGTGTTGTCCGTCGATCAGGTCGAAGCTGTTTCAGCTGCCGGGGGCAAACTGATCGTATCCCCAAACTATGATGCTGACGTCATAGGACGTTCGGTCGCCTTGGGGCTGCAAAGCTGGCCGGGTGTCTACACCCCGACCGAAGCGTTTGGAGCTTTGAAGGCCGGTGCCACAGGGTTGAAACTGTTTCCCGGCGTAATGGCAGGACCAAGCGGTCTGGCCGCCTTGCGCCCGGTTTTGCCTGACGGTGCGCTGGTCTTTGCCGTGGGTGGTGCGGGTCCTGAGAATTTCGGCCAGTGGATCAAGGCCGGTGCGGATGGGTTCGGGATCGGATCGGCGCTGTTTAAACCAGGGATGGACGTGAGCGAAATCGCTGATCGCGCCCACCAAATCGTTGCCGCCTATGACAAGGCCGTGGGATGAGCACTGTTTTCGACGATCGCCCCTGTGAACTGGGCGAAGGCCCTTTGTGGCACCCCGAACGGCAACAATTGTTTTGGTTCGACATCATCGGCAAACGTATGATGACCCGTGACGGACACGGGCCACGTAGCTGGGCGTTTGATGAACATGTCTCGGCCGCAGGATGGGTGGACCGCGATACGTTGCTTCTGGCATCGGAAACCGGGCTTTGGCGTTTTGACCTCAACACTGACGACCGCAGCCTGATCACGCCATTGGAATCAGACAACCCAGTGACCCGCTCAAATGATGGCCGTGCTGATCCTTGGGGTGGGTTCTGGATCGGAACTATGGGGAAGGAAGCCGAACCCCGGGCAGGATCGATCTATCGATACTGGAAAGGCGCGTTGAGACGTCTGGTTGCAAATGTGACAATCTCAAACGCGATCTGTTTTGCTCCGGATCGGTCGGTTGCCTATTTTTGCGATACCGTGACCGGCCAGGTTCGGCGGTGGAAGTTGGATGAGGAAACCGGATGGCCTGAAGCGGATCATTCGGTCTTTCTGGATTTGCGGGATGAGGGGCTGAACCCGGATGGTGCCGTGGTTGATGCCGCTGGAAACATCTGGATTGCCCAATGGGGTGCTAGCCGGGTTGCTTGTTACACACCTGATGGACAATTCCTGCGTGCCGTTAATTTCGACGCAGCGCACACATCCTGCCCGGCCTTTGGCGGCAGTGATCTGAGCATCCTTTTCTGCACAACAGCACGTCAGGGGTTGAGCGCTGACGAAATCGAAGCGCAACCAAACAACGGAAAGACCTTTGCCGCGCTGAATGCCGGGCGGGGTCAGGCAGAACACAGGGTCATTTTATGAAGCCGGAACTTGGCGTTTGCTACTATCCCGAACACTGGCCCGAGGCGATGTGGGCGGAGGACGCCGCACGCATGATCGCCACCGGCCTGACCTGGGTTCGGATCGGTGAGTTTGCATGGAGCCGTATGGAACCTCAGCCGGGTCATTTGCAACTCGAATGGCTGGATCGCGCGATCGAAACACTTGGTTCCGCCGGGTTGAAGGTTGTGCTGGGCACGCCAACGGCAACTCCGCCTCGTTGGATGATCGACAGACACCCGGGTATGCTGGCCCTGGATGAACAGGGGCAACCACGCAAGTTTGGATCGCGGCGGCATTATTGCTTTAGCCATCAAGGCTATATCGACGAATGCTCACGCATTGCCCGTATCATGGGTGAGCGGTACGGCCGCAATCCGCATGTGGCCGCATGGCAGATCGACAACGAATACGGCTGCCATGACACAACGGTCAGCTACAGCGCCCCTGCTCTGCACGCTTTCCGACAATGGCTTGCGGAACAATACGGATCCATCGAAGCGCTCAACACTGCATGGGGCAACGTGTTCTGGTCGATGGAATACGCCAGCTTCGATGAGATCGACCTGCCCAATCAAACCGTAACCGAACCGAACCCGGCCCACGTACTGGCGTTCCGACGGTTCAGCTCAGATCAGGTTGTGGCTTTCAATAAGGCTCAGGTGAACGTCTTGCGGCAGCTGACCGACGCGCCACTGCTGCACAATTACATGGGCCGCGTTCTGGATTTCGATCATTTCGAGGTCGGCACAGATTTGGATATCGCCACTTGGGACAGTTACCCAATAGGGTTTTTGTCGGATCGGCTGGAAGATGACGACGGGCACAAGATCGCTTTTCTGCAGCAAGGCGATCCGGATATGCAGGCGTTTCACCATGACCTTTACCGGGCCGTCGGGCGCGGACGTTGGTGGGTGATGGAACAGCAACCCGGTCCTGTAAACTGGGCACCTTATAACCCGGCGCCTCTTCCCGGAATGGTGCGGCTGTGGTCTCTTGAGGCCGTTGCTCATGGCGCTGAAGTAGTGAGCTATTTTCGTTGGCGCCAAGCCCCCTTCGCGCAAGAGCAGATGCACGCAGGCTTGCTGACGCCAAACAACCGTCCTGCACCTGCAATGACCGAAGCCCGCCAGACCGCAGATACGCTGTCAGAATTGGGTCAGGTGCGGCAAGAGCAGGCCAAGGTGGCTATTATGTTCGATTATGCGTCGGACTGGGCATGGGCCACGCAGCCGCAGGGGGCCGGGTTTGATTACTTCCGATTGGTATTTGCGTCCTATCGCGCGCTGCGCCGCGCGGGGATGTCGGTGGATTTCGTATCTACTCATGACATTTCAGGACAGTACGATCTGATCCTTGCACCAGGGCTGGCAACAATTGATCAGGATTTGGAGCGCCGCCTGCAAGAAGCTTGTAAACTCGCCATCCTTGGCCCCCGAAGCGGTGCCATAACGCGCGATTTCCAAATTCCTGATACCGGCCGCCCCGGATTGAGTGCATTGGACTGTGACGTGGATCTGGTGGAAACATTCCCCCCAGCAGTCGAGCGACCCGTTCAAGGGGGTGGCGCGGCCTTGCACTGGGTTGATCGACTGTCAGGTTCAGCCACCGATTTACTGAATTTCGAAGATGGGGCAGCCGCGCTCAAAGGGGAAAGCGGGCTTTGGTATCTGGCTGGATTTCCTGATGAACAGCTTTGGGATCGGGTTATCGCGATGGCGGCAAAGCAAACAGGATTGAGCGTGCAGGCAATGCCGCAAGGCTTGCGGATGCGCGAGACGGCTGATCATGTGTTCCTGATCAACTACAACGCAAGCCCAGTGATCTGGAATGGGCAAACCGTTCAAGGCTGCAATGTCGCCATCCTGAAACGCAATCCGCCCGGACAGGGTTGATCCTGATCCGGGCGGATGCCTTGGCTATCAACCTGCGACGCTAGTTGTCGTTTTGCAGGCTGTTGGGGTCGAAGACGTTTCCGAACCCGCTGTTGTTCGTTGGGGCCGGGTCGGCCTCGGACGAACCATCGTCGTTTTCGCTTTCGTCTCCGCCCAGAGAGTTCGGGGCAAACACGTTTCCAAAGCCACTGTTGTTTGATGGCTTGGGCGTGGATTGCGCTCCACCTTGTTCAGCTTCTTCGGCTTCGCGCTGCTGGCGACGTTCTTCACGCTGCTTGCGCAGTTCCTGAATGCGCTGTTCGGCCTCCAGCTGCTTCTGCTCGCGCACGTCGGCGATGCACTGACCGGGGTCGTAGGCCGTTGCCGTGCCGACGACTGTGATCGTTGCAATCGCAAACACAACCACCAGAACCGCCGCAGCGTTTCCGGCAAAGAAGCTGGGCAATTTGATCTTGCCTGCCAGTTCCTCAACCGTCGCGTTCTTACGTGCTGCTGCCACCAGTTCCTGACGCTTGAGTTTCGCTTCATTCAGCAAAGCAAAGAACACCGTTAGCGCCACAATGATGAACGCCAGCGCTGAAATCGCAGGCGTGATGCCGTAGCGGACCTTCTGCGCCAACTCGATCGTCAGGGTCGGGTACTCACCAAACGTGAATGTGGTGGTGTTGTAGTTCTCGAACGAGGCGAGGAACGCCAGCACCGCCGCCGAGGCAATCGCCGGGCGCATGAACGGCAGCAGAATCTTGCGGAAAGCCTGTGCGTGGCTGGCCCCAAGGTCCAATGCTGCTTCGGTCAGGGCAACATCGTAGCGCTGCAACCGTGCCACCAGTACCAGCATACAATAGCTTGCAATAAAGGTGGATTGGCCGATCACCGTCAGGAAGATACCGTTCGACAGGAAGCTATCCGCACCCAGCCCCAGCATCCGGTTGATCCGGTCCCAGAACACCAGCGTCGAGATACCCAGAACCACGCCGGGGATCAGGATTGGCGCAATGATGATCGTATAGTAGGTCGCGCGCAGCTTGGGCCAGATCTGCGTCAGCATCAACGCGCCCGCTAGTCCCATTGCTACCGACAGGATCACTGTCCCCAGACCGACAATCACCGAGTTCTTGATGCCGTTCAGGATACGTTGGTCCTGAAACAACTCACCAAACCACTGGAAGGTCAGACATTCCCATGGGCTCATTCTTGGGAAACCGGATGAGTTGAACGCGGTGATCGACATGATCACAAGCGGTCCCAGCAGATACAGGAAGAAGATCGCCAGGTAAGCCCAGACGCTTATACGGAGGAAGGAATTGTTCATTTCCCGATATCCCCCATGTTCACTTTGAACAGGCGCATGACGGCCAGCACGAACAGGATACAGGTCACCAACAGAACGATGGCGTAGGCTGCACCCTGCGGCCAGTCATTGTTGTCGTTGAACTGCTGATAGATCAGCTGCGTGAACCACAGCGACGACGGTCCGCCCAGAATCTGAGGCGCGGCCAGCGCACCGGCACTGAGCATGAACACCATGGTACAGCCCGAGCTGATCCCCGGCTTCGCATAAGGGATGACGACGCGCCAGTGAATCCGCCACCACGGCGCACCCAGGTCACGGGCGGCCTCGATCTGGTTTTTATCGAGACTTTCTATGACGTTATACATCGGGAAGACCATCAGAAGGATATAGGCGTAACCCAGACCGGCATAGAGGGCGATGTCGTTTCGGATAAAATCAAACGGTGTGTCCCAGATACCCAGCCCCATGAACAGCGTATTCAACACACCGGTTTCACCGAAGATGATCCGCAGAGCAAAGGCCCGCAGGATCTCGTTAATCCAGTAGGGAATGATCAGCATGATCGCAAAGATACGGATATGGCTGCCTTTCGACTGCCCAAGATAATAGGCAATCGGATAACAGATAATCAGGTTGAAGATCGTCACACAAACCGCTGCAATAAGGGTGCGGAAAAACACCCTCAGATCGACTGTGTTGTAGTCCTGACTGCCACCTTCCGGGCCATAGATCAGGTACTTATAGTTCTCCAGCGTATACACGTCCTTGGGTCCGCCGATCTCGGGCGGCGGAAGGTTCGGACGGAACGAAAAGTCCAGCATCGATAGCTGCGGCAGGATAATCAGGCCGATGGTCCAGAACAGAACCAGACCCAAGATCGCCAACCCCATGCCAGTGCCATTGCGATTGAAGAATTCTTTTAGAAACTGGGGCATTAATCCGTCCCCTTATTCTGCAGCCAGCTCACCCGCGGGCACGATGACGGCGTTCTGCGTCTCATACTCCAACGTGATGTTCTGACCAGTGTGATCTTCGAAAGACTGACCGTGGTTCGGGATCGAGACTTTGATCTCTTTCCCGCCTTCGCCTTCGGTAAAGATGTTAAAGACGTTGCCCTCGAACTCTTCATGGTTGACCCGCGCTGTAACGAAATGGTCGCCCGACGCGCCATCGGGGGCGATGGCAAAGGCTTCGGGGCGCACGAACATCATCGCGTCGTCGCCCTCCTTCATCTTGCCCTGATTGGCCGTAGAAATGCGCGCCACCAGTTCACCCGATCGGTTGGTTGCAATCAGCGCTTCATTTCCCATGACTTGTTTAATTTTACCGCGGAACACGTTGTTTTCGCCAACAAACGAGGCCGCGAATGCGGTGTTCGGATCGTTGTAGATGGTTTTACCGTCCGCAATCTGATCGATCACGCCTGCACGCATGACCGCGATGTTGTCTGACATCGTCAGCGCCTCACCCTGATCGTGGGTGATATAGATAAAGGTGATACCAACCCGTTGCTGAATCTCACGCAGCTCGGTCCTCATGTGCTGACGCAGTTTCAGGTCCAATGCCGACAGAGGTTCGTCCAGAAGCAGCACATCAGGCTCTGCACATAGCGCACGGGCAATGGCCACGCGCTGGCGTTGTCCGCCGGACAGTTCGCTGGGCAGTTTGTCGCCCTGTCCCGGCAGTGCGATCATGTCCAGAAGCTCATCGGCCCGCTTGCGACGTTCGGCTGCGCTGGCTCCTTTAATTTCCATCGAGAAGGTGATGTTTTCCCACACTTTCATCAGCGGAAACAACGCCAGGTTCTGGAAGATCAACGCTGTGGGTCGCTTGTTTGGGCCGATACCGCGCATATCATTGCCGCCGATCAGTACCTTGCCTTCACTAGGCTCCAGAAAACCTGAAACGGCGCGCAGGATCGTCGTTTTGCCACAGCCCGACGGGCCGAGAAACGAGAAGAAATCGCCCCCGTTGATGTTCACATTCGCGTCCCGTACAGCGACGAAGTCACCGAAACGGATCCACAGGTTTTCCAGATCGACGCCGACCCCTGCACTCATTTTAGGTATCTCCCTGAGGTGCGCACTGTCCTCGCACCGCATTGCTTTCCGTCACGCCGGGACGGCGCGCAGATTGTAGCCCCCCGCGCTTTCGCGGAGGGCGATTTTTCAAAACGGTTAAGCGCTTTTGAATTTGTTGACGAACTCGGTCCGTGTTTCAGCATACCAAGGAGCTTCGGCCGGCCACGGGTTGAGGTTGGCAAGCGAGTCGCCCGGGTAGGCTTCGGCAAAGTTCTTCTTGTAGGTGTCGCCCGAATACTGATCCGCACCCAGCACCGGCGAGTTGTAGCCGTGGCTGTCGATGGCAACACCAGCAGGCTTGGCCTGATAGGCGAAGTCAATGAACGCGTAGATCTGGTCGATATTCGCAGCACCTGTTGGAATCGACATACCGTCGACCCAGGCCATCGCACCTTCGACAGGCGCTTGATAATGCACGGGTTCACCAGCAGACTTCAGCGCCAGTGGCGGGCCGTCCCAGGTTTGGCCAACGATCACACCTTCGTTCAGCAGACCGTTCTTCTGCGTATCGGCGTCATTCCAGATCAGCTTGATGCGATCCTTGCGCGCGATACACCAGTCGGCGATCTGACCCCAGACCTTGCGCATGGTTTCTTCATCACCATACGCAGCCCAGACCGAGCCGGGCTCCATTTCGCCAGAACGCTCCATGAACAGACCTGCACCCAGCATCATCGAATGCGCGCGGCCCATGGTCTTGCCCGCGTTTTCTTCCGACCAGACGTCGCCATAAGACGGCGCATCACCTTCTGGCAGCCACAAATCGGTGCGGTACGCGATACCTTCTGTGCCCCAGATATGCGGCAGCCAGTGCGCGCCAGATCCGCCGAAGTCCCAGGCGTCAGTACCGATCTTGGCCATTGCGGGGTTCACCAGATCAATCGGAACCTTGTTCATGTCAAAGGGTTGCAGCAGCTCCAAAGGTTCCCACTGCAATGAGCGGTTGTTGGTGGGCGAGACAATGTCAAAGCCCTGACCCTTGGTGGCCTTCATCTTGTTGATGATTTCTTCGTTCGAACCGATGCCGGTGTAGTTGACTTTGATGCCGGTCAGGGTCTGAAACTCTTCGATAAAGCTGGGCGGAAGATAGTCCGACCACATCAGAATGTTAATCTCACCCGACGACGCCAGCGCGCTCTTGCTGTACAGCGGTGCCGCCAAAGCAGCTGCGCCCGCGCCTTTTAGCACCGAGCGTCTGGAAAGAGTCGATTTATCAGCCATAAGAATTCTCCCATTGATGGACTGTATTGTTTTTATTTTTTGTTTATAGGACTTTCCGTGTCAGTTCGGCAGTCCAAAAGTGACAGTTTTGAGAAATCTTAAGTCCAGTTCCTAACCAGAACACGTCTAAATTGATTTTTTGGCCGACACATCCTCTTGCCAAACCGTCATATCCCCAACGCCTACTGGGTCAGTGCCCATCAAAAATGTGCGATGCCCTCCGACGGGCAAGTGTTTCGGAATGTCGCCAAAGTTGAACGCAAAATACAAATCACCGCGTCGGGTCATACGAATGTCGGGATCGCATTCCAAAGTGCTTACACCAGCCCATCCCATTGCCTGCTTCAAAATGGACAAAAGTAACTCGCCGCGTGGCACCATGGCCAAATAGATTGCCCGGTCTGATCGAACGACCGCGGGGCTTCCGTCGCAATAGGCGCTGTCAAAGCGGGCAAGAACGTATTCCTTGGTCTCGACAATCTCGCGCCATCCACAGAAAGCAAACCGTTGACCGTCGGTCAGTTGCACAGTCTCTCGCGCCAAGTGTGGAAGAGACTCGACACGGGTCACACGAACTCCGGTCAGCGCGGCCAAAGCACCGGGTGCGAGGTTTTCGGGGGTATGCATCCAAGGCGTTTTGCTGCCGGACCGCGCCCCGATCACCAATTTCGCACCCGAATCAGAAATTCTGGCGGCAAGGTTTGCACTAACAATCATGCTCTGAGGAACAAGGATCAGCAAGTAGCCATCCAGGTCATCTTCCGGCCCGAGGAAATCGACGTCTGCGCCAAGCTGGCGCAAGCTCGCATACCATTCTCGGAAAATATGCGCGTTCGGAAAGTCCTCATCATGTGGCAGGATGTCCGCCGCCCAGATCGAAGTATAGTCCAGCAGTATCGCCACCTCGGCTTTGCACCGTTCAACGGGGGGCAGCGCCTTGCGATCATTCACGATCTGAGCCAGTTCTGTTGCGGCTTGATCCGGACTGTTATCTGAGCGCAGCAAGGCGGTATGGTATTGTTCCTGTGCAAATTTTGCTTGTCGCCAGCGAAAGAACATAACTGCTTGCGCCCCATGCGCATAAGCCGCCCAAGTCCAAAGCCGAACCATTCCCTCAGCCGGAGCAGGATTCTTAACCGCCCAGTCCACCGGCCCTGGCTGCTGTTCCAAAACCCACATCCGGCCTCGTCCCTGACTGCGATACAGATCGCAGTGAAAACCCTGATAATCCGGGGCACCGGCTCGCAGGTAATGACGCTTTTCGTCATCGGACAAGGTCGAACCCATCAGGTTCCCCAACGGATAGCTGTCAAATCCGACAACATCCAAATCTGCGGCGACGGCATGGTGGTCAAACTCGAAACTGCCGGCCATGAAGTTGTGCGTGACCTCGCGGCCCGGAGCAAATTTCCGCAAAATGTCGACTTGCGTTTTGTTGAACAGACGTACCCTGTCTGAAGAATAACGCATGAAGTCCAACGCTTGCGTTGGGTTCGGTGCAGCGACCAGGCCGTTTGGCAACTCGATTTGCTCAAACGCGGAATAGAGCGATCCCCAAAACACCGTTCCCCATGTCTGATTCAACGCGTCGATAGTTCCGTATTGCTGTTCCAGCCATTGCCGAAATCCGATGCGTGCCGCTTCTGAATAGCTAAGCACTGTATCGTGGTCATTGTATTCATTGTCGATCTGCCAGGCGTGGACATGAGGGTTTGTTCCATACCTGCGGGCATATTCGGTTGCGATCCGTTGGGCTTCGGACAAATAGATTTCGCTGGAAAAGCAGTAATGCCTGCGCGCGCCGTAACCTCTGACCCGACCATCAGGCCCAACTGGCAGAATTTCGGGGTGCTCGTCGATCAGCCACTTTGGCGGGGCGGCCGTGGGGGTCGACATCATGACCTTCAGACCGGCGTCTCCCAAAATTTCGATCACCTCGTCCAGCCAATCCCAACGGAATTGCCCGCGTGCGGGTTCGATCAGACCCCAGGTAAATTCGGCGATCCGCACCCAATCCAACCCCATTTCGACCATGCGCCGGGCGTCGTCGCGCCATTGGGACCGGTCCCATTGCTCGGGGTAATAGCAAACACCCAGTTCAAGCTTGCTCATCTATCGTCCTTTGCGGTGCGTCGCTCGATCCACTTCAAGAAGCTGGCGCATCCTAATGTAATCACAACATAAAGAATGGCCGCTGTATTAAACGGAGCAAATGGCAGGAAACTGGCGGCCTGAAACTCTCGCATTCTCTGGGTCATGTCCCGGACCGACAGGATCGACAGAAGAGAGGTGTCCTTGATCATCGCTATGAATTCGTTACCCAAAGGCGGTGTCACAATCCGCAATGCCTGCGGCAGGACGATCAGCCGTGCAGTTTGCCAACGAGACAGCCCCAGAGAACTGCCCGCTTCCAATTGCCCTTTAGGGATCGCTTCGATTCCAGATCGGAAGATCTCGGCCATATAGGCGGAATAGCCCACCGAGATGGCGATGATGCCGCGCGTCATGTTTGTCATGTCTATGCCGCCGCCTGTGGCGTCCTTGACCGCACCGGCCAGCGGCAGACCTATGTAGAGAATGATCACCAGCATCGGGATGCCACGGATGGTATCCACAAAGAACTCGGCCCCGACAGCAAGCGGGTGCAATTTATGCTGCGCTCCGCCTATGGTCAGCGTTAGAAGCAGGAAGCCAAAAACTGCAAAAGCCAGCGCCGGATTGCGAAACTTGTCCGGCAAAAAGCTGGTTTGCCAGAGCACAGGATAACCCCGAGTGTGCGCCTCAACCGGGACAAATGCCCCCGAGACGCTGTCTACAGTTTCGATTTGCTCAAGCGCCGCAGCTGCGTCTGTTGCGCTGCGAATGCGATAGTTTTGTTCTCCGCCGCCCTCGAATTCGCCGAAACGGATGATGTCGGCCTGCGCCTGCGGGGTGCCGCGCACAATGGCAATGCGGGCGTCCGTACTGCCAACTAGGACATAGTTCACCTGCGGCTGCATGAAGAAGAAGGTCGATACACCCAGCAGGCCCAAGCTTATCGCACCATAGACCATCGTTGTACGCGCTTTGGGTTTGAATGATTGCAGCCCAACCCAGATAAGCCCAAGGATGGCGGCGAAGATATACGCAAAGATCGCCGCGCGGAAGGTGATCGCAACCCCGGTGGCGAATTGCCAATGGGCCATGAACATCAGGTAGAACAAAGAAGCCCCGGTCAAAACCTCAAAACCAAGTTGCACATAACTGCGCAATGGATTGGCCAGACGGCCCGACACAAAGCACAGTGCGACGACCACCGCGTAGATCGCCAGCAAAACCTGTAAACCTGTCTGGACCTGAGTTACCACTTCGGGGAACAGCACCCAGGTCTGACTGGATCGGTCAATCAAAGTTGAAGTGTTTTCGCTAAGTGCATGAAAAAACACTGATTCGGCAAAGGGCAAAAGAACCTGAGGCGCAACAAAGGAAAGGATCGACAGCCCGACCGCAGCCGGAAATGCCGCTATTGCAGCGACACGCAACCAGGCTGGTGCCTGCAACTGGAAACGAGAGTGGCGGGCGCAGAGATAGCCCAGGATCGCCGTTGTCAGGATCAGCAAAAACCCGACAAAGATAGGGCCCGCATTGTTGCCGATCCCCAGGATGGCGACCAGAGATCGCAAATATTTGGATGAGGTGGCAAACAGGTAAATTATGAACGGCGCGGCAGCGAGCAACACGAGGTTGCTCGGGCGGATCGAGCTCAGGCGCGACATGGGGTTCTCCGCTAAGTCAAAACCCCGGCGAATAAACTCCGCCGGGGCTGTAGGTGTTCAGGGGATCAGTTGGTGCCCCAGTATTGGGCCATCAGCTTGTCCAGCGTGCCGTCTTCCTTGATGGCGGCGAGGCCAGTGTTGATTGCGTCGACGGTTGGGTCGCCTTCCTGAAACACGATACCCAGCGGGTCGGATTGCAGACCGGTTATCCCGACGGTCAGTTCGCCAGCAAATTCCTGCTCGTATGCGGATGCAGAGGTGCCGTCGATGATCACACCCTGCACATCTGCATTTTGCAGCGCCAGAATGGCAGCAGAGAAGTTGTCGTACAGACTGACATTCTCACGGCCCACCAGTTCTTCGGCCAGTTGCGCGTTGGTTGTTCCAGTTTGTGCGGCAAGCTTTTGACCACCCGCCTTGAAATCGTCCAACGTCATGTCCGCATTGTCGACCTGAAGCAGGATCGCCTGGCTGACCACAATGTATGGCTCGGAGAAATCCATTGTTTCTTCTCGCTCCGGCGTGATTGAGACGCCCGAGATCACCAGATCGAACTCGCCTTGCTGAAGGGCTGCAAAGATGCCATCCCATGCTGTGTTGACGAAGTTTGGAACGCAGTTCACGCGCTCGCAAATGGCGTTCATGACGTCAACGTCAAAGCCTACAATCTCACCGGTTGTTTCATCCACGGTTTCCATCGGCGGATAAGTCGCGTCAGTCCCGATCTTGAGCACTCGACCTTCCAGATCAGCGGCAAACGCTGCGGGCGCTGTCATCGCGGCAAGCGTCGCCGCGGCAATTAAGTGTTTGAACATGTTTGGTCTCTCCTTTGTTGGTCTAGGTTACTTGCGCATTTTGTGACGCAGGCGTGTCAGGTTGCCGCTCGATCAATTTGGCCCTGATCTTTTTTTGAATCTCTGGCGGTTCGGCTCCGTCCAAGGCTTTCAGCATGAACTCTCCCAAAAGGCGGCTCGTTTCACCAATCGGTAGGTAATAGGTGCTGGGCGGGGGCACAAAGTACTGACTGAGTTTCAGGTCATCGTTTGAAATGACCACAACGTCCTGTCCTACCCTAACCCCTGTTTTGGCTGCAGCTGACAAGGCACCAAGGGTCATCGCCTCGTTGGCGCAAATCATGGCACTTGGGGGGTTCGGCAATTGCATAAGCGCAGCAAAGGCAATTTGGCCTGACTCTGCCGTCGTTGGGCCAGTTTCTACCAGTGTCGGGTCGAAACCAATCCCTACATCTGACAAAGCATCTGCATACCCCTTGAGGCGTTGCTGCGCATAGATCAGATCGTCAGGTGGGTTGATCAATGCGATCCGACGATGACCCAGGCGGATCAGTCGCGCGGTCGCATCGAAGGCAGCCGCCTGACTGTCGAGGTCCACATAGGCATGCGGCCGGGTACTGTCGCTCATACCGTATGTGACGAAGGGGAACCCCTTGGCCTGCAAGTATGCGATGCGTGGGTCATTCACACGGGTGCCCGAGAAGATCACGCCATCGGCCAAACCCTCTTGCACGATTGAGCGCAAGGTCTCTAGTTCCGTGTCGCTTTCGCTTATGCTGAAAACGCTCAATTGATAGCGCGATCCCTGAACCGCGCCAGATATTCCGGCCAAAATACGCGTGAATTCTACGCCTTCCCATTCCTCGGCGGACTCTTCCGACACGCTCACCAAAACCGCGATCCGATAGGATTTGTTGGTGCGCAGCTTGAGCCCATCCAGGTTGACGCGATAGCCTAGGGCGGCGGCGGCCTTTTGAACTTCCTCCCGCGTCTCTTGTTTTACTGACGGGGCATTACGCAACGCGTTCGAGACCGTGCCAACAGAATAGCCAGTCTTCTTGGCAATCGATTTGATCGTCGCCCGTGCCATCAGGTGGCCCCGATCAGCTGTTCGGTCAGGAACGTCCGCCCTGTGTTCAACGTGCGTTTGTGATCTGAAGTTTCGTCATGTTCTACAAACAGATCGGTACAATTGCTGTCCGCGAGGGCATTTAATGTGGCCCCCCAGTCCACAACGCCCTCACCCAGATCGCGCCAACGTTCGTCGCCTGAGCCGGCGTCTGGATCGACGTCTTTTGCATGGACCGACAGGATTCGATCCGCGTGGAGCGAGATTGTTGAAGCGGGGTTCAGGCCGGCTGCTTGAAGCCAGCCGATATCCGGCTGCCAATAGACGTTCCCTTTAGCAAGTATTAGATCCAGAGGCGTTTCACCGGGGTTTCCCACCAGATCAAAATCGTGGTTGTGATAGGCCAGACGGACGCCCTGTTCGCCCAATTGGTCCGCCCATTCAGACAACTGGCCCGACACTGCCATCCATCCCCGGGCAGTGTCGGGCCGCACCTGGGGCGCCAGCCAAGGCATGACGGCCACCTGGCAGTCCAGAAGCACCATGAGTTCGACAATCTCATCGAAGCGTGTTTCGAACTCTTCCCAATCGAAATGCGCTGACCGAACTACAAGGCCCGATTGATGAATGATGCGCGCCATTTGCTGCGGGCGAAATTCATGCAGTCCGGTGGTTTCGACATCACTAAAGCCGCAACCCGCAATCAGACGCAGCTGATCTGTCAGATCACCGCACTGCCGGACCGTATAAAGCTGCGCTGAAACCCTCATTTCCCACCATTGAAACGTTTCAATTAAGGTGGATTAGGAGACGCGACGTTGTCAAGCGTCGCGTTGAACGGCCAGTGCCGTCACTTTCGCATTGATACGCCGTTATGGAACAAATGCACTTTTTCAGGGGGCGCAGTGACGGAAACTGTCTGCCCGCGCATATTCCTCTGAACACCGGGCAGTTTGGCAATTGGCGCGTCAGAATCCGTTGTTTTCTCGAAATACAACAACGTGACCTCACCCAAAGCTTCTGTGAAATCGACCTTCCCTGTAAGGATCGCAGTGCTGTCTGTCGTGACGAAATCTTCGGGGCGCACCCCGATATTGACCTGCTTGCCCTGATCGCCGTCTTCCGTCGGGATCGCGGAAACGGCGGTGCCGCCCGAAGCAAGCTCCACAGTCGTTGTCGTCCCCGTTCCGGTGATCGTTCCCGGCAGAAGGTTCATTGACGGCGAGCCGATGAACTGGGCCACAAACTCGTTGTCGGGCGTTTCATACAACTCAAGCGGCGTGCCCACCTGCGCGATACCTTTGTTGGCCAGTACCACAATCCGACTGGCCAGCGTCATGGCTTCGACCTGATCGTGGGTCACGTAAATCATGGTGCTGTCGGGCATGGCCTCTTTCAGGCGCGCGATTTCGATCCGTGTGGCAACCCGAAGAGCCGCGTCGAGATTTGAGAGCGGTTCGTCGAACAGATAAACTTTTGGATCGCGTACAATCGCACGCCCGATAGCAACGCGCTGTCGCTGACCACCGGACAGGGCTTTGGGCAGACGATCAAGAAATGGTTCGAGCTGAAGGATTTGGGCTGCACGTTCGACTGCTGCATCAATTTCGGATGCAGGCATCTTGGCGATTTTCAAGGCAAAAGCCATGTTCTCACGCACAGTCATATGGGGATACAGGGCGTAGCTTTGAAACACCATCGCAATGCCACGTTGCGCGGGCGGGACATCGTTCATGACCTGCCCTTCGATTTCCAGCGTCCCGCCAGTGATCTTTTCCAACCCGGCAATCATCCGCAGCAAAGTGGATTTGCCGCAGCCGGAAGGGCCAACAAAAACGATCAATTCGCCCTGCTCAATGTCGAGGTTTATGTTTTTTAAGACATCTACCGGGCCATAAGATTTGGCGACATCTGTAAGGTTAAGTTCTGACATGCCTTACCCCTTCTTCCGATGCATCAGGCAGAATTGTGAAGCCGCCAAAGTGATTGAACTTCCGCCTTCAATGCCATCCAATTCCAGACCGATAGTCTGCCAATCGCCGTCCGGCACCTTCACCTCTGCGGTGTCTGATCCGAGGTTGAATGCGCTGAAAATTTGCTCGTAACTATCCTCACGCAGGAAAGTCAGAACCGGGCCTATTTCGTTCATCTCAGACAGACGTCCAGATGACAAAGCCGGGTGCGCCTGACGCAGAGCGATGGCGCGACGATAATGGTTCAGCATTGACTGCGGGTCCGCCTCGGCCCGGTCCACCGCTTGCTCCGCCTGGTGGGCGCTGACCGGCAACCATGGGTCCGCTGTGCTGAACCCTGATTGTTCGTCCTGCGATTGCCAAACCATCGGCGTGCGGCACCCGTCGCGGCCCTTGAATTCCGGCCAAAACTCGATGCCGTAGGGGTCTTGCAGCTTCTCAAACGGCACATCCGCTTCCTGCAGACCCAGTTCTTCGCCCTGATAAAGGCAAGCCGAGCCGCGCAGGCACATCATGAGAACCGCGTGCTGCCGGACCGCAGCGTCATCCAAATTCCAGCGAGAAGCATGGCGTTGTACGTCATGGTTCGAAAACGCCCAACAGGGCCACGCGTCCCCTGCCTTGGCCTGCAATTGATCAAAGACATGTTTGGTGTAGCTGGCTGTCAGCGCGCGTTTCTCGAGAAATTCAAACGCATAGCACATGTGCATCCGCTTATCACCCGAGGTGTATTCGCCCATGATTTCGAGTCCGCGCTGCGCATCGCCGACTTCGCCCAGACACGCGCGGCCTTCGTATTCGTCCGTTAGCGCGCGCAGCCTTTCAAGGAACGCGATATTTTCGGGTTGGCTTTTCGAGAACAGGTGATCCTGATGGTTGTACGGATTGACAGAAGGTGCAATCGACGCGTTGCGCTGATCCATCGGCAGGGCTGGGTTGTCGCGCAGTTCCTTATCATGGAAGTAAAAATTGATTGTGTCCAACCGAAAACCATCTACGCCCAGATCCAGCCAGAACCGTGCGACGTCCAACAAAGCATCTTGAACATCCGGGCAATGGAAATTCAAATCCGGCTGCGATGTCAGGAAGTTATGCAGATAGTACTGCAGGCGACGAGAGTCCCATTGCCACGCAGAGCCGCCAAAGATCGAAAGCCAGTTGTTTGGTGGCGTGCCATCCGGCTTGGGGTCAACCCACACATACCAGTCGGATTTCGGATTTTCACGGCTGCTGCGGCTTTCGCTGAACCAAGGGTGCTGGTCCGACGTGTGCGACAGAACCAGATCGATCATGATCTTCAGACCCTTGGCATGGGCCTGATCCAGAAGCTCTTTGAAGTCCTCCAGCGTTCCGAACATTGGATCGACATCACGATAATCGCTGACATCGTAGCCGAAATCCTTCATCGGTGACTTGAAAAACGGTGAGATCCAGATCGCATCGACACCCAGCGATGCGATATAGTCCAGCCGCGTGGTGATGCCCTTCAGATCACCGATCCCGTCCCCATTGCTGTCCTGAAAACTGCGCGGGTAGATCTGGTAAATCACCCCTCCGCGCCACCAATCCGAAGACAGTTTCGTTGCTTTGCTGTGTTCAAGGTTGTTCTGCACGTTCATCAGACGCCTCTATTTTACAGATCCGGCCAATAGGCCCCGGACCAGGTATTTTTGCATTGCGAAGAAAACGACCAGCGGCACAAAGATCGAGACAAACGCAGCGGTCGCAAGAATTTCCCAGTTGCCACCTCGCGTCCCCAAAAGCTCGACGATGCGGTTGGTCATCACGGTCGTCTGGCCGGTCGCATCGATCAGGAAGACCTTCGCAACCAGCAGGTCGTTCCATGTCCAAAGGAACTGGAAGATCGCGAAAGACGCCAGCGCCGGGAAGCTGAGCGGCAGGATCAGTTTGGTGAAGATCTGGAACTCGGTGGCACCGTCGACGCGGGCATTTTCGATCAGGTCACGCGGAAGCCCCGCCATGTAATTGCGCAGCAGGTAGATCGCCAGCGGCATCCCGAACCCGGTATGGGCCAACCAAACACCTAAGTAGCCCTTGCCGATCCCAATATTCAGGTGAAACTTCAGCAAGGGGATCAGGGCCAGTTGAAGCGGAACCACCAACAGTCCAACAACCGCCGCGATCAACAACGCGCGGCCGGGAAAATCCATCCAGGCCAACGCATATGCTGCGAAGGCGGCCACAAGAATGGGGATGATCGTTGCAGGAATCGTTACGGTCAAAGTGTTGAAGAATGCCTTGGCCATACTGTCCGTACTGCTTTGATCCAAAAGAACTTTCTGGTAGTTGTCCAGGGTAAATTCGGGCGGCAATTCGGCTGTGACAAAGATGCGAGCGCCGCGGTTTCCAGAAAACTCTTCGGTGTTTTCCATCTTGTAATTACCATCAGCATCCACAGTGATCGTACCACCTCGGCGTAGTTCAGCCGTTTGGCCGGGCGCAAAGGCATCGACTTCACGCGCACTGATGCCCCAGCTCGAAATTTTTGCCTGCTCTCCCGCGTCAAACAATTGGCCTTCAATCACGTATACGCCGTTTTCCAACACCTGTGTTTCAGGCGCAGCGCTGCGCAGCGTCAGGTTCTGCTCGGACGGAAACAGCGATCTCCACCAACCGCTGGATGAAATCTGGTCGGCAGTTCGAAAGGACGAGACCAGGAGTCCCAACGTTGGAATGACCCAAAGCACAACAAGAAAGATGACCGAAAGGTGCACAACCCATCTGAGCGCCGGTTTGGTACCTGCAATATCGCTCATGGTTTACTCCATTTCCTTGCGGGCATTGCGCACGTTCCAGACGAGGATCGGGGCAACCAGCAGCATGATGACCATCGCCGAAGCCGACCCGACGCCCCAGTCATTGGCACGAAACAGCTTGTCGTACATGTAGTTGGCCAGCACCTGTGTCTCCCACTGGCCGTTGGTCATGGCAAAAACGATGTCAAAGACCTTGAGTACGGTGATTGTGATAGTCGTCCAAACAACAAGGATTGTGGTTTTGATCTGTGGCACTTTGATTTTGAAGAAGATTTGGAAAGGGTTTGCCCCGTCCAAAACGGCGGCTTCAATGGTTTCTTCGGGAATGCCCCGCAAAGCCGCTGATAGAATGACCATTGCGAAACCCGTCTGGATCCAGACCAAAACGATCATCAGGAAGAAGCTGTTCCAGAACGGAACCGTTAGCCATGTTTGCGGCTCTGTTCCTCCGAAGAAGATATACAGCGCATTCAGGATTCCGATCTGGTCCTGTTCTGCCGGGCGCGCATCATAGACCAGTTTCCAAATCACCGACGCGCCCACAAAAGAAATCGCCATCGGCATGAAGATCAGAGACTTGGCGAAGTTACCCCAGCGGATGCGGTCGGTCAGTTGCGCGACAAGCAGACCAAAGGCCGTGGACATTGCTGGCACAACAATCAGCCAGAACATGTTGTTGCGCATGGCCTCCCAAAACTTCGGCTCAGCCGCCATTTGAGAGTAATTGTCCAGACCAACCCATCTGTACCCGCCGCCGGGCACACGCTCCGTAAGTGAAAGGCGCAGCGTTTCAACCACCGGATAAGCCAGGTACAGCCCCAGCGCCGCAAGGGCTGGAAACAGAAACAGCCATGGCCGGATCATGTTGGCCCGGTTGATGTTGCGCCCTGCATTCGGCCCGCGCGGCGGGAACAGGACTTTGTCCAGAAACTGGTTTGATAGGTAGAAATAGCCCACACAACCCGACACGCCGATGGCGATCGTCAGCAGGCCTTGAAGTGCCGGTGTCATGGTGTGCTCATCCGTTTGGCAAGCGGGGCGATCCTAAGACCGCCCCAGCGGTTGATTACTTGGCCGCGTCCCAGGACGACTGGATTTCGCCAGCCACGGTGGCTGCGTCTTTTGCACCCGACGAATAATCCACCATTCCGGTCCAGAAAGTTCCGGCCCCTACCGCACCCGGCATCAGGTCAGACCCGTCAAAACGGAACGTCGTAGCATTGGTCAGGATTTCACCCTGCCCGCGCTGGGTGTCGTTGGAATAGTTTTCAGGGTTGGCACCCAGATGAGGTGTCAGGAAGCCGTCTTGCGACATCATGATCTCATGCGCGAAGGGTGTCTTGAGGAACTCCATGAACGCTTCGGCCGCAGGGTTTGGGTTGGTGACGGTGAACAGAGTACCCGCCCCAAGTACCGGAGTACCCAGATCTTTTTCAGCATAAGCCGGGAAGTAGAAGAAATCAGCATCTACACCCAATTCGGTGCCCTCAGGGAAGTACGCCGGAATAAACGACGCTTGGCGGTGCATCATACAGGCTGGGGGGCTGTCGAATAGACCCTTGGGGCTGTCGCGAAAGTCAATCGCGGCGGTGTCGTCAGCATCCCCGACAACATAGTCGTCGTTGCGGGTAAAGCTGCCGTATTCCTCGATCGCGGCGATCACACGAGGATCGTCAAACTTCATCTCGTTCGACACCCACTGGTCATAGACTTCCGGCGGCTGGGTGCGCAACATCAGGTCTTCCACCCAGTCGGTCGCGGGCCAGCCGGTCGCGCCGCCCGATGCCAGACCAACGCATAGCGGGGTTTCGCCATCTTCGACCATCTGGTCCATCAGCGCTTTGAACTCTTCCATGGTCTGAGGCACTTCATACCCGAAATCTTCAAAGTTTTCTGGGATGTACCAGACCAGAGATTTCACGTTCACGTTGAAGAAGAAACCATAGAACTCGGCAGCGCCTTGATCGTTCTCGAAGGTGCCCAAATCAACCCATGACTGACCTGCGGCAAAGTTATCTTTGATCCAGTCAGCCGATCCTTCGGCCAGCGGTGTCAGATACCCCTGCTTCGCAAGGTTTGCGGCCAGACCGGGCTGTGGAAATACCGTCAGGTTCGGCGCCGAGCCTGCTGCCGCGTCAATGAGGATTTGCTGCTCAAGCGAATCTGAACCCACATAGCTGGAATTCGCGCCTGTTGCCTCGTCGAAATACGCTACAAGGTTCTCAAAGGATTTACCTTCACCCGCCAGCCAGGGACCAAAGATGGTCAGGCTTTCCCCGGACAGATCGTTTGCGTCGGCAAAGGCCTGAAATCCGTCCCAGTCAAAGCTGCCCTCACCTACGGCGTGGATCAATTCACCTTCCGCCTGAACAGACCCAGCCATCAGGGCGAACACCGCCGCACCTGCATAAAGCGAGTGTCTCATCTCATCCTCCTCCCAAGTTTCGCGCGCTTGCAGACTCAGTTTCAAAGCGCTTTGGATGCGATGTGTTATCCGCTAACAATTTCGCTCTGTCAATAATTCGCTTTCCCAATCCAGCATTATTAATAAATTTGGTAACTTCAGCAAAACAAGTTGACGGACGCTCAAATTGCCCACACAACAAATACCAGCACACGATTGAAGGCGCTTTGAATAGCACAATGAACCTAAAGCAGCTCTCAGAAATTCTGGGCCTTTCGCAAACAACGGTCAGCCGTGCGCTTAACGGTTATCCCGAGGTCAGCGAGGGAACGCGTGTACGTGTGCAAGCCGCCGCTCAGAAACATGGGTACCGACCCAATAGTCGCGCAAAGGGTCTGGCAACCGGTCGATCCATGGTGATCGGACATGTGATCCCCAGTTCGTCGCAACATGAAATGGTGAACCCGATCTTCGGAGATTTTGTAGCCGGAGCCGCGAAGAAATATGCAGAACACGGGTACGACATGATGTTCACCAACGCTGACGATACTTCTATCGAAGAAGCTTATCGCAGCCTTATTCAGCGAGGGGCCGTTGATGGTATTGTGCTGCAAGGCCCGAAAGTGAACGAAGCTCGGATCGAAGTCCTCAAGCGTATGAGAGTGCCGTTCATCGTGCATGGGCGTTCAACGGGCGCAGATACGCCTTACGACTGGATAGATGTAAACAACAAAAGCTCGTTTTTGCGAGCAACGCGTTTTTTGATTGATCTTGGACACCGCAGGATCGCCCTTATCAACGGGTTGGAGGAGATGGATTTTGCACAGCGCAGACGCGCGGGGTATCTGGAAGCTCTGGAGCAAGCCGGCATAACCGCTGACCCTGACCTGATGCGCAGTGCCGAGATGACCGAGGTTTTCGGGCATCGGGAAACGCGCGGCATGTTGCAACTTTCTGACCCACCAACAGCGATTTTGGCATCCTCGATGATTTCCGCCATTGGGGTCAGACGCGCCTTAGATGAAGCGGGCTTGGTTATGGGCCGCGACGTTTCTGTCATCGCACATGACGATGACCTTTCATATCTAAAGAATGGGCAAGATATCCCGATTTTCACAGCGACCCGATCATCTGTCCGCCAAGCCGGGGAAATGGCCGCAGAAATGCTGATTGATCGGATAAAGTCTCCAGATGGTCCGCCCAATACCAAATTGCTTGAGGCCGAATTGGTTGTTGGCCGATCGACGGGCCCTGCGCCCAACAGGACGTAATCATGAAACATTCTCGCGCTGACTTCCCAAAAGATTTCCTTTTCGGGGTCGCAACCTCAGCTTATCAAATCGAAGGGCATGCACAGGGTGGTGCCGGGCGAACGCACTGGGATACATTTGCGGCCTCGCCCGGCAATGTGGTGCGTGAGGAAAACGGCGATCTGGCCTGCGACCACCTGAACCGGTTCGAGCAGGATTTCGATCTGGTGCGCGAAGCGGGTTTTGACTGTTATCGGTTCTCAACCAGCTGGGCGCGTGTCTTGCCGGAAGGTCGCGGCCAGATCAATCAAGCCGGGCTGGATTACTACGACAGGCTGGCAGACGCGCTGCTCGCCCGCGGAATCCGCCCATGTGTGACGCTGTACCACTGGGAACTGCCCTCCGCCCTTGCGGATCAGGGGGGCTGGTGCAACCGAGACATCGCGGGATGGTTTGCAGACTTCACCGAAATCATCATGGGCCGCATCGGTGACAGGATGTTCAGTGCGGCCCCCATTAACGAGCCATGGTGTGTCAGCTGGCTCAGCCATTTCGAAGGTCATCACGCCCCGGGCCTGCGCGACATCCGCGCGACCGCCCGCGCGATGCATCACGTTTTGCTGGCCCATGGGCGGGCAATTCAAGCCATGCGCAGCCTTGGCATGAGCAACCTGGGTGCAGTGTTTAACCTGGAGTGGGCGGAACCCGCCGATGACAGCGTCGAAGCGCGGCTTGCAGCGGACCGGTATGACGCGATTTACAATCGGTTCTTTCTTGGTGGTGTATTCAAGAAAGAGTATCCACAACTGGTACTGGATGGCCTGGAGCCGCACTTGCCGTCTGGTTGGCAAGATGATTTCGAGACAATTGGAACGCCGGTCGAGTGGTGCGGATTGAACTATTACACGCGCAAGCTTATTGCACCCAACGATTCCGCATGGCCCAGTTTGACAGATGTAGCGGGACCATTGCCAAAAACGCAAATGGGTTGGGAAATAGAACCTTCCGCCCTAAACCGCTTTCTGGTTCGCACACAGAGGGACTATACGGGCGGGCTACCAATCTATATCACCGAAAACGGAATGGCGAGCGCCGAGCGCGTGCGGGATGTGGACCGTATCGAATATCTTGATACACACCTTGCAGCCGTGCAGGACGCTTTGGCACAAGGTGTTCCGGTGAAAGGCTATTTTGTCTGGTCTTTACTGGACAATTACGAATGGGCCTTCGGGTACGAGAAAAGGTTTGGACTGGTGGACGTGGATTTTGAAACTCTGGAAAGAACGCCCAAAGCTTCGTTCGTGGCACTTAAATCCGCCCTTTCAGAGGGGCAGAACGTCTCTCAGCCGTTAGCGCAACCATCTGGATCTGTGCATGAACACTGGAATTTGGTTGCGGACATCGGTGGAACAAACACGCGTCTGGGTGTTGTGACAAACGGGGAACTGACAGACCTGCGTAAACACCCGACGGGAACTCTGGATGATCTGCTGAACGCCTTTCACGCGTTGCGCGATGAGGTTGGCACAAATCCTCAGGCGGTCGTTGCTGCCGGGGCTGGTCCCGTCCGAGATGGCGTCATCCGCCTTACAAACGCCAATCTGGACTTGTCCGAGGTTGAACTGGCGCAGGCGACCGGGGCGGAACATACTTTTGTCATCAATGACTTCACCGCAGCAGCATGGTCCGTCGCCGACATCGCGCAAAAAGATATCTCGGTTTTGCAAGGTCAGATGAAACCGCCTGCCGGCACACGCTTGGTGGTTGGCCCCGGCACCGGGCTTGGTGTCGGAGCATTGCTGTTTTCCGAAGGTCACTATCACACAGTTTCCGGCGAAGGTGGACATGTTGGGTTGTACCCGCGCCACCGGGACGAGGTCGAGATCTTTGAAGCCGCCCGTCACATTGCTCCGGACTGTTTCTTTGGCGACAGCCTTGCGTTGGAGGCAGAGATGTTCCTGAGCGGAACTGGCCTTCCTATCCTGTATCAGGCCGTTGGGTTGGCAGCGGGTGCTGTGCAATCGTCATTTCGCTCGGCCAAAGAGATATTGTCGGAAGCCCGCGATGCCTCAGATCCCATCGCGGTAAAAACTGCGCAGATGTTCACAACGCATCTGGGCGCGCTTATGGGTGATATGGCTGTAACGCTTATGCCTACTGGTGGAGTGTTTCTTGTCGGTGGTGTCGCCGAGAAAAACCGCTGGCTGTTTGATCAGGATTTCAAGGACGCATTCAATGGCGGCGGGCGTTTCAGCGAGCTTCGCAAATCCTTGAACCTTTACGTCTCAGAGCAGGCCGAGTTCGGCATCATCGGGGCAAACAACTTTTGCAAAAACGCACTGAAGCGATGACCATCTTGCACGCTTGAGGCTCTGGGAAAGGACGTTGGAATGATCCTGTGCTGTGGGGAAGCCCTGATTGACATGATTGCCCAGCCGACGGTGTCCGGCGCGCAAGGTTTTGTGCCTCACACGGGTGGCGCGATCCTGAATACAGCTGTCGCCATGGGGCGCTTGGGTGAGTCCGTCGGGATGCTGACCGGTGTATCTACGGACATGTTCGGTCAGCAACTGATCAACGCGTTAAAGGCAAGCCACGTTGACGTTTCGCATGTCATACTTTCGGATCGCCCCAGCACGCTTGCGTTTGTTCAACTTGAAGATGGCCACGCAACCTACAGTTTTGTTGATGAAAACACGGCTGGGCGTATGTTGATGCCCGAAGATATGCCAGATCAGCTCCCTGCTATCTCGGCTTTGTATCTTGGGGGCATAAGCTTGGCGTGTGAGCCATGTGCAGATGCCTATGCCTCCCTGTTGAGCCAGCATGGAAACGATCGCCCTATCATGTTGGATCCCAACATTCGTCCGAGTTTTATTCAGGATCAAACCCGGTTTCGAACTCGCTTGAACCGCATGATCGCGCAGTCCGATATCGTAAAAGTTTCGGACGAGGATCTAGACTGGATCATTCCCGGTGCGGAACCCGAAGCAGCCAAAGCAGCCTTGTTGTTGAAAGCCGGACCATCAGCGCTGATCGTGACCCGGGGCGGCGATGGCGCAAACGGGTATCTGGCGGATGGATCGCAAGTGACGGTGCCGGTAAAGCCGGTGCAGGTCGTGGATACGATCGGTGCGGGGGATACGTTCAATGCAGGTGTGCTCACTGGTCTCAGCCGCGCCGGGCATCTGACAAAACCTGCAGTACGCAACTTAACTTCTAGCGCTTTGCACGCGGCCATGGAACTGGGCGCCGAAGTTGCCGCTGTAACCGTATCTCGCGCCGGGGCGGAACCCCCCTGGGCTCATGAGCTATAATTTTTGGAAAATCCGATGAAACGATCTGACATAAATCGCATCAAGTCCGAAGCGCAGGCGTTCATTCAATCGTTTGGAGCCGTACTGCCGCCTTTTGCAGATTGGTCCCCTGAACAGATGCGCAGCCCGTTGGCGGAAACGATCCGCAGCCGCGGCTTGGGGTGGGACATCACCGACTACGCTCAGGGCCGGTTTGATGAGCTGGGCCTGTTCCTCTTCACCCTGCGCAACGGCGAGGTGAATGATCTGCAGTCCGGGCGCGGGATGCTTTACGCAGAAAAACTGTTGATCTCGAAAGACAAACAACTGTCTCCGATGCATCGCCACATCGTCAAGGCAGAGGACATCATCAACCGAGGCGGCGGTGATCTGGTGATGGAGATCTACGCATCGGACCCCGAGGGCGGCATCGACCGGCATACGCCTGTCACAGTACCCAGCGATGCCTGCCCGGTCACGTTGCAACCAGGTGAACATCTACGCCTGAAACCAGGGCAAAGCGTAACTCTGATGCCCGGAGTTTGGCACGCGTTCTGGGCCGAGCACGGCGATTGCCTTATTGGAGAGGTTTCGACCGTGAATGACGATCGCACGGATAATGTGTTTGAAGATCCGATCCCACGATTTTCAAAAATCGAAGAAGATGCCGCGCCAGATTTCCTATTGGTTTCCGACTACTGACGCAGACCGGGCTGGCAATTTCCGACAGGCAACAGGGCTGAGCCCAAGTGATTTCGCCCAAAGCCACTCATTCTCCCGCTTGACAAGTCAAGCACTGCGAGACTAGCTGAGCGGGATGGTTCCGTAAGGGATGAAAATGGGAATACGGTGCGGCACAGTATTTTGCCAAGTCCGTGACTGCCCCCGCAACTGTAAGCGGAGAGCGACGCCACTGCGCCACTGACCCCGAAAGGGTTGGGAAGGTGGGCCGAGCCTAGACCCGCAAGTCAGGAGACCTGCCATCCGATGTTCAACCAACCCGGGGCGGGGCGTCCTGGAAGGAGGCTTTGATGGCACGTTTTCCGCGTGTTTACATTGGTGGCACCTTCTGTCCGCGCTTGGTTTCAAGCGGAGCGGACAGTTTTAAAGGTGACTGACAGAAACAAGCTCTTTTTTCATACCTACAGCGCTGGGACACCCTGCGGTGCTGCAAATTTAGCGTTTTGTTACGTTATAACATTGCATTTAAAACCATCCCACAGTAAGCGCTACACGCAATGACAAAAACCGCTGATCATTTCATTCTTGTATGCGCAACCTGCACTGGTGCCATGTCCACCGATCAAGTGACGGGCGCACTAGCACCAATTCTCCCTAAGGGATTTGCAATCCGAACTGTTGATTGCATGGCGGGCTGCGCCCGACCAACGACCATCGGCCTTCAGGCACCGGGCAAGGCTCAGTATCTGTTTGGGGACATCGACACGGAACTGGATCTGGACGCAGTGGCGGAATTTGCCGAGCAATATAGCCTTAGTTCCGATGGCTGGACAAACGCAACCGAACGCCCGCCCGCGTTATTCACCAAGACCTTGTCCCGAATCCCGGCCCTGCCAATCAAGGGGGTGTCATGAGTTTTCTGTCAGTGGAAGGTCTCGAATATTACGCTTTGAATGGCGACGTCCTCCTGCAAGATGTGTCGTTCGGCTTAGACGAAGGCTCGATTCTGGCAATAGCGGGACCGAATGGTGCGGGGAAAACAACGCTGCTCAAGCTGCTTTGCGGAATAGAACGTATTGCGTTGGGTGATGTGTGGATAAAAGGCCAAAGCTTGCGCACCCTATCCGCGCATGAGCGTGCCCGCACCATCGCGGTTGTCGGCCAGCAGGAAATGCCGGACGGTCGGCTGCGTCTGCGAGACTATGTTGCGCTTGGGCAAATCCCTATTCGGGCTGAAAAATCGGTTACCGAGCACAAGGAAGACCTCGATCGAGTTCTGGAAACGACCGGCTTGTCTCATCTTTCCCGCAAGCCGATGAGCCAGCTATCGGGTGGCGAGCGACAGCGCGCTCATATCGCGCGCGCTTTGGCGCAAAACCCTTCCTTGTTGTTTCTGGACGAACCGACCAATCATCTGGATCCCGACGCCAAGGGGCACATGTTGTCCCTGGTTGCCGAGTTGGGCGTCACGGTGGTCATGATCGTCCACGATCTGGTCATGATCCCCGAATTTGCAACGCATGTGGCTTTGATGAAGTCCACACGCCTGACGGGATACGGACCCGTCAGCGAAGTGCTGACTACGGAACGTGTCCGCGACACCTTTGGCGTGGATTATCTGTGTTTTCAGCATGAAGGCCGCATGATCCCTGCGCTGGATATCCGAAAACGAAAACTGTCATCATAACAGGAGCTTACAATGATGCAGAAACTTTGGCCTGTGGCTCTGTTCACTGGCCTCGCAAGCGGCGCGGCCGCAGAAGCCATCACAGTGGACAATTGCGGCGAACCGCTGGTTTTTGAAACCGCGCCCGAGCGGATCGTTGTCCACGACATGAACATGACCGACATGGCGTTTGCATTGGGTCTGCAAGACAAGATCGTGGGCCTGACCGGAATCACGGGCTGGTACAAGACAAGCCCTGATTTTGATGCGCAGCGCGGTGATATCCCAGAGCTTGCACCAAAATACCCTACTGTTGAGAACCTCATTGCAGTAGAACCCGACATGTTCTTTGCAGGATGGTACTACGGCATGCAGCCGGGTGGCGAGGTTACTCCGGACACCCTTTCGCCCTTCGGCATCAAGACCATGGTTCTGACCGAAAGCTGCGTACATCTGAACAAAGACCGCCCAGAGGCCAGCATGGACCTGTTGTTTGGCGACGTTCTGCGCTTGGGTCAGGTCATGGGTGTCGAAGCCAAGGCGCAAGAGCTTGTCTCGGGCTGGAAAGACCAACTGGCCGCTATCGAAGCCAAAACAGCTGAACTGCCCAAACCCCGTGTCTTCCTGTTGGACGGGCCAGCAGATGCTCCGTTTACCGCTGGCAAATTTGCGATACCCGACGCGATGATCGCCGCTGCAGGCGGAGAGAATGTGACCCATGACATGGACACCAGTTGGGGCCGTACGTCGTGGGAAACCGTGGCTGCTGCAAACCCGGAGTTTCTGGTTCTGCTGGACTATCAGACAGGAAACGGTGCAGAAGATACGTTCCAGTTCCTGAAAGATCATCCAGTCATGTCTCAAACCGACGCAGTCAAGAACGAGCGCTGGATAGGCCTGCGCTATGAAGAACTGACACCCGGTCCGGCAAACATTGAGGCCATCGAAAAAATGGTCAAGGCAATGCACCCGGAGACCAACTGATATGGTCCATTTGGGCCGTTCGATCTTGCTGGGGGCGATCGTTCTGATCGCCCTTTTGCTGCTGTCAATCGTTTATGGAACAACAAATATTCCTGTGCGAGACGTGGTCGCCGCGATTGGTCTTGGAACAGGCCTGATCGATGGCGACATGTCCCCGCTTCACCGGATCGTTTTCGACTTGCGCCTTCCCCGCGCCTTGTTCGCAGCGGTCATCGGCGCAGGATTGGGGGTTGTTGGTGTGGTTTTGCAAACAACCACGCGCAACGACCTGGCCGATCCCTTCTTGTTTGGCCTGTCCTCGGGCGCGGCTGCCGGGGCGGTTTTGGTGATCACCGTTACGGGTGATGTGCTGGGCATTTGGACCCTGCCCTTGGCGGCATTTTGCGGAGGCTTGATTGCTTCGGGTATTGTTCTGGCACTGGTTCAGGGCCTGCGTACAAGTGCTCCTGAGAAACTGATTCTGGCCGGTTTAGCCGTGTCCTTTCTGTTCTCGGCCATCACAAACTATTTGATTTTTTCCGGCGATAATCGCGCGGCGCATTCGGTTATCTTCTGGATGCTCGGCGGGTTGGGCCTTGCACGGTGGGAGACTTTCCCACTGGTTTTGACTGGACTCGCCCTGATCCTGAGTTATGCCCTTTACCGCAGTCGCTGGCTGGATGCCCTTTTGACCGGAGATTTCACAGCATCCTCTCTGGGCATACCCGTCCAAGGTCTGCGTTTCAGTATGTTCTTCGTCGCTGCATTGGCGACAGCGAGCTTTGTGTCTGTGGCCGGCGTCATTGGTTTTGTCGGGTTAATGGTCCCTCATATCGCACGTGGTATTGCCGGCACGCTGCACAGAAACTTGTTGATTACCTCAGCCATCGTCGGGGCGATCCTGCTAACGATGTCTGATATTTTGTCCCGCCTTCTTTTGGCCCCTCAAGAACTGCCTGTGGGAATTGTAACAACGTCGATCGGGTCTCTTTTTGTGTTTCTATACCTGTTTAAATCGGCGCGCGGAGATTGACGTCAGATTTTGGCCTATGTGTCCGGCCCGTGTGACAAAAGCTCTTGCACCAAGGGATTGGGGAACCGCCGCTTAAACGTAATTGCGTGGAAGTTTTCTTTGATCTTCGGATGCTCTTTTGCTTCAACCAAACGGCCCGAGTTCAGTTCGTCCTGAACAACGATCGGAGCCACCAGAGCCAAGCCGATATCCTCGCGCGCCAAAAGCCGCATCATGGCCATATCGTCCACCTCGGCAGCTACTTGAGGTCGTACCGACATTCGGCTGGCCATAGCGTCAAACGCAGTACGAACACTGTTGTTGGTTGTGGGCAGGATGAAAGGTTGTTCTTCCAACAAATCCCGTATCGGGCGCGTCGGATCAAGGCGATCCGGGGTTCCAACGATACTCACCGGTTGTTCGGCCAGATGATGAGTGACAAAGCTGGTCAAACTGTCACTCGCGGGTTCGTGGTTCATAAGAACCAAATCAAAATTCAGCGTTTCAAGCCCTTCCAGCAACTCACTTGGACTGCCAGACCTCAAGATGACCTCGACATCAACACGCGCCAAAATGGGTCGCAAAAAGCGAATCTGAAAGTTCCGCGACAGTGTGGACTGCGCCCCCACCCTCAGCGCCTGCCGCGTGTTTCCAGCATCCTGTAAGGTTGCCACAAGTTCCTGGCCTGTCGCAAAAATCGCATCTGCGTGATCCAGCGCGATATGTCCGGCTTCGGTCAGGTGCAGCTTGCGGCCCCTACGTTCAAACAGCGGATGGCCAAGGCGATCTTCCAATTCCTTTATCTGCACGGACAAGGCGGACTGTGACAGGTTCAAACGTTGTGCAGTCCGGGTCAGATTGCCGTCATGGGCAACCGCCCAGAAATAGCGGAGATGACGATAGTTAAGCGGCATATCGTTCTATTTAACCGAACGTATTTAATCAAACAATGTATTTTTCATATGATGGCACGCGAAATATGTCTACTTGAACAAGTCGAGTCAGTATCGAACGTCAAGGGACACACGCATGAGCTATTTGCTTCTACCCCTCCTAAGCCCGCTGATCTTTATAGGGTCGGCTTTTTATTGCAGCCGTCATCCGGGGATGCGCCCGGGCAACTTACCAAAAATCGCGGAATGGGCTGCGTTGGCGGCTTTTGCTGTGTCAGCGCTGTCCGCAGTATTGCTGATTGCCAATGGATCCGGAACATCGGCACTAATCGGGTTCTGGGGCGTCGGATTATCAGTACGGTTGGACGCGGTGAGCGCCACGATGCTGGTTCTGGTCAGCTTCATTGGCTGGATCGTCCTGCGTTATTCAGCGACTTACATGGATGGTGAACAGAAACAGGGCGCCTTCACCGGATGGATGTCCGTTGCGCTTGCTTCCGTTCTGTTACTGGTCATGTCCGGCAACCTAACTCAACTTCTTGCAGCCTGGATCGCAACAAGTCTGGCGTTGCATCAACTGCTGCTGTTCTACCCCGAACGCACAACGGCACAGCGCGCAGCGCGCAAAAAAGCTGTTGTGGCGCGGCTTAGCGAGGCAGCGCTTACGCTGGCGGTGGTCCTGTTGATCATCGGCTACGGAACGACCGATATCGCCACGATCCTGTCATCGGCACAACCAACCGTAGTTACAATTGTTGCGGCCCTGTTGATCGCGATAGCCGCCGTGCTGGCGTCGGCTCAGTTCCCTTTCCATGGCTGGCTGACCGAGGTTATGGAAGCACCGACGCCGGTTTCTGCCCTGCTGCACGCCGGTGTGATTAATGCCGGCGGGTTCCTGTTGATCCGCTTTGCCGATGTGATGCTGGTCGCACCGGGCATCATGGCCTTATTGGTGATGCTCGGTGGGTTCACTGCCCTGTTTGGCGGGCTGGTGATGCTGACACAGCCAGCGGTAAAGACGTCTCTGGCATGGTCCACAATCGCTCAGATGGCGTTCATGATCATGCAGTGCGGGCTCGCGCTGTTCCCATTGGCGCTGTTGCATATCGTGGCGCACTCACTTTACAAAGCGCATGCCTTTTTGAGCGCTGGTGAAGCCGTGCGCAACGTTGCAGCGATCCGTCGGCCGGGGCCAGTGGCTGTTCCAAGCGCACACAACGTATTGCTGGCTTTCGCAACCGGCATTCTGATCTACGGCGCGGTGGCTTCGGTATTCGGGATCGACGGGAAATCTGTCCAAGCCATTGCACTGGGCGTTATCCTGATCTTCGGCGTCGCTTATCTGCTGGCGCAGGGATTTGCCGATGCAGCCCCCGGAGCCCTGACCCGCCGCACCGTCATCTATGCCGGCGCAACATCTGTCAGCTACTTCGTTCTGCAAATTGCAGCGCAGCATCTGACCGCCGGAACATTGCCACCCACACCCGCTGCGGGACCGCTGGAATGGGCTCTGATCGTTCTGGCGCTTTTCAGCTTTGGTGCAGTGGCACTGGCTCAGTCAACCTTCCCGCTTTGGGCCTCGCATCCTGCGGCGGCTGGTATCCGGGTGCATCTGTCCAACGGGCTTTATGCCAACGCAATCTTTGATCGGCTGCTGGACGGATGGTCCACGCGGCGGGCCGTCTAAAAAGGGGATCAGACATGTATATGAAACACGAAAGCTATCCTGCTCCGCTTTTGGAACTGGTCGCGATTGCAAATGACGCTGTGCGTCAGATCCCTCCTCTGTTTCCGCTGGCGGCCAACGTCGCCGTGAACCCCTTCCTTGGCCAGACTGAAGACACGCTCGCCGTGACGGCCGCTCGCCTTGGTCGCGTGGCTGGTGTACGCATCACACCTGACCGGCAAGCCATGGCCGAAAAGCTGAAAACCGGTGAGATGGTCGACAGTGATCTGGTCGAGGCAATTTCTCATGTCGAAAGTCGCTTTGATCCGCCAAGGCTTGAGGATGTGACGGCGGCTTTGACCAAGGACGCGGCACCTCTTGCCCCATTGCCAACAGTTGCAGATCTCGCCGCCGATGTGTCGGGCATCGACTGGCCGGGTCTGATCGAAGAACGTATCGGGGCTTGGGCCGCAAGTCATTTCGACGAAGGCCAGGCCCTGTGGCAGCCCGGTCGTGCCGGCGGTGCATTCAGTGCATGGCGGGAGTTTGCCTCGCGCGACCTGACGCCGGAAATCAATGGGTTGAAGGGCTTTGGCGCATTTGTGGCGGCCACTAACCGCTCACAATGGCGGGCCATCGGACGGGCATCGGAAACGCTGGGCGTCACGCCAGAGGCGGCCGCAACAACCTTTCATCGCTGGCTGATCACGCTGGGCGGATGGGCGCAATATGCACGTTATCTGTTGTGGCAGGCCGAGCTTCAGGGTCAGATTGACACAACAACGGCTGAACTGCTTGCCATTCGGATGGTGTTTGAAGAGGCGCTTTTCCACCAGTACCGCGATCAGATCACGTCACGTTGGTCGGAAACCATCGCAGTTCACGAAACGCCGATCACACCATCCCGTGACATGGTGATTGACGCCATTCTGCAAGATGCCGCTGAACGGGCGCAACAGCGCAAGTTGGGCCAGGCTTTGTCGGGATCTCAGCCAAGAACAAGTGAAGGCCGTCCCATGGTTCAGGCCGCGTTCTGTATTGACGTCCGGTCCGAGGTCTTCCGCAGAGCGCTGGAAGCACAGGATGCAGGCATTGAAACCATAGGCTTTGCCGGGTTCTTTGGGCTGGCCAGCGCGCATAAATGCGCGGGATCAGACGTGACCGAGCTGCGGGGGCCCGTTCTTCTGAACCCCAATGTCACGTCCAAAGCGGCAGAAGACACGCTGTCCGATCTCGATCGGCGCTATACTGCACGCGCGAAACGTGCTTGGGGTCGCTTCAAACTGGCCGCTGTTTCATCCTTCGCCTTTGTCGAAGCGACCGGTCCGATCTACGCAGGTAAGTTGCTACGGGACTCGATTGCTTCCGGCGGCAAGGGGTCCAAGTTTGATCCTGCACCCAAGCTGGATCCAACGATGGATCTGACCACGCGCATCGATACCGCCAAGGCCATCCTGGGCGCTATGTCTCTGACGGGGAATTTTGCTCGTATCGTGATGCTGGCAGGACACGGGGCGGACGTCACCAACAACCCGCATGAAAGCGCGTTGCAGTGCGGTGCCTGCGGTGGTCATGCAGGGGACGTCAGCGCCCGGCTTCTGGCCAGCCTCCTGAACGACAACCAGGTGCGCGAGGGACTGCGGGACAAAGGGATCGACATCCCCACTGACACGCTGTTCCTTCCAGCGCTGCACAACACAACGACGGATGGGGTCACCTTGTTTGATCAGGACCATCCGGCAGGATTGTGGGCACCTCAGATCGCCAAGTTGAAAACCTGGCTGAATGAAGCCGGGCGTCTGGCGCGCACCGAGCGTTCGGCGCGGCTGCCTCGTGCCAACGGAGGTGACGATATTGCCCGCCGTGCCAAGGATTGGGCCGAGCTTCGGCCTGAATGGGGTCTGGCCGGCTGCAGAGCCTTCATAGCTGCCCCACGCAGCCGGACCGATGGGACCGGATTGGCCGGACAGTCCTTTCTGCACAGTTATGACTGGCGTTCGGATGATGGGTTTGGCGTGCTGGAGTTGATCATGACCGCCCCGGTGGTCGTGGCAAGCTGGATCAGCCTGCAATATTACGGGTCGTCCGTCGCGCCGGGATTGTTTGGCGGTGGCAACAAACTGCTGCACAACGTGGTCGGCGGGATCGGTGTTGTCGAGGGGAACGGAGGTGCTTTGCGCCCAGGGCTGCCTTGGCAATCGGTCCATGATGGCGAAGCATTTCAGCATGATCCTCTGCGCCTGTCCGTTGTGATCGAAGCGCCGCGTGAAGCCATGAACGACATTCTGAAACGGCATGCAAATGTCAAAGCTCTGTTTGACAACCGCTGGCTTCACCTGATCGCGATGGATGAAAATGGTGATCTGGCTTGGCGTTACACAGGTGATCTGGAATGGAGCCCGATTGCGAAACCCGCTGGCTCTGAACGAGCCATCGCTGCCGAATAAGCAAAAACAGAAGGGCCCAGCCACAGCGCCGGGCCTTTATTCGTATGACTATGCGTTGATTAGGTTCAAAAGATCTGCATGCAGCTCTGGGGTTGCCGCCGATACGACCGCGCCGTCTGACTCCAGTGTCAACGCCCTGCCCTGCCAATCGGTCATCACACCACCAGCTGCCGCAATAAGCGGCGCAACCGCCAAGTAATCATAGGGATGCAGGTCATAGTCCACTACGGCGTCCACATGCCCCGCGGCCAGCAGCGCATGCGGATAACAATCATAGGCGAACCGACGCGTCTGCCCGGCCTGCATCAAACGGTTGAACAGGTCCGGATGATCGCGGTGGATCTTGTCCCCCTCGTTTACGTATAGGATAGACTGATCCAAGCGCTTTTGTTGCGAGGTTCGAATGGGTTTACCGTTCAGAGTGGCCCCTTCATCAATGACACCGACATAAACCTCATTCAAAGCGGGCATTCCGACCAAACCTAACTGAGGCTGCCCGTCCACCAGATGTGCCAACAGGAACCCGAACAAAGGATGCCCGGACAGAAATGATCGGGTTCCGTCGATTGGATCAATGACCCACATGTGCCGACCATCACCTGCCTCTTGTCCGTGTTCTTCACCGAAGACCCCATGCGTGGGAAAATGCTGATTCAGGTAGGACCGAACCTCGGCTTCCACCGCTTTGTCGGCTTGCGTCACAGGGCTTTCATCCAGTTTGAACTCGACACCCAGAGATCCACGGAAAAACCGCATCGCAGATGACGACGCAATAGCAGCCATCTGAATGGCATGTTCCCTCAGCGTATGCGCGGCGACCATTTCAATCCTTTCAGATGGATACTTCTGCGTAGATACAGATTTCAGACCTTTACGCGTTCCATCTTGGGGTCGTAAAGCGGCTGCAAAGTCACCTGACAGGGTACTCTTGTGGTGGCCACGTCCAATTCATACTCTCCGGACGTGACATATTCTGGATCAACGCCTTCGGTGTTGCGGATGTAACCGTATCCAATCGATTTCCCAACGGTATATCCATACCCGCCCGAGGTCAGCCAACCGACCCGTTCGCCATTGCGATAGATTGTTTCCCGCCCCAACAAGACAATGTCTGAGTCAACCGTGAAACAGGCCAGCATCTTTTTAACGCCTTCTGCTTTCTGCTTTTCGGATGCGGCACGGCCTTTGAAGTCAATCTCCTTGCGCAGCTTGACGGCCCAGCCCAGCCCGCTTTCGAACGGTGTATGATCCGGCCCGATATCCGAGCCCCAGGCACGGTAGCCTTTCTCAAGTCGCAGGGATTCAATAGAGCGGTATCCTGCATTCACCAGACCATGAGGCGCGCCCGCCTCCATCAGCGCGGCATAGACGGTTTGGGCATATTCCACTGGCAGATGCAGTTCCCAGCCAAGCTCACCCACATATGTCACGCGCAGCGCCTTGACCGGGCATCCGGCGATGCCAATGGTGCGGATCGTTCCAAATTTGAACCCGTCATTCGAAACATCATCGCGCGTCACCGCCGCCAGAATATCCCGCGCTTTTGGTCCCATTAGCGACAGCACCGCATTCGATGAGGTAATGTCGAACAGCTGGCAGTTCATGCCTTCGGGGATATTGCGGTTGATCCAGTCGAAATCATGGGTGGCAAAGCCGGTGCCCGTGACGATGTAGAACTCATCATGCGCAACCCGACCTACAGTGAGGTCACATTCGATCCCGCCCTTGTCGTTCAGCATCTGAGTGTAGACCAACGCGCCAACCGGCTTGTCGACATCATTGGCGCAGATCCAGTTCATCGCCGCCAGCGCATCGGGACCTTTCAGCGCAAATTTGGCAAAAGAGGTCTGGTCAAATAGCACCGCCGCCTCACGCGCTGCTTTGTGTTCGCGGCCCACTGCATCGAACCAGTTCTGGCGGCCGAAACTGTATTCATCTTTAGCGGTCTCTCCCCGCGACGCATCCGCGTACCAGTTCGGGCGTTCCCAACCCAGTTTCTCACCAAAACACGCGCCCTGCGATTTCAGCGTGTCATACAGTGGTGACTTGCGGCAGGGACGACCCGAGTCATGCTCCTCATGCGGCCAGCCCATTGTGTAATGCTTGCCATAAGCTTCGACGGTCCGGGTGCGCACCCAATCGGTGTCGAAATGCGGTCGACCAAAACGGCGGATATCGGCGGACCATAGATCGAACGGAGGTTCTCCTTTGTGGACCCATTCGGCCAGTGCCATGCCCGCACCACCACCAGCGGCGATGCCGAAGGCATTGAAGCCTGCGCCGACGAAGAAGTTGTCCAACTCGGGCGCTTCGCCGATGATGAAGTTGCCGTCGGGTGTGAAGCTTTCCGGCCCGTTGGTCAGCGTCTTGACGCCCGCGTTTTCCAGCGCAGGAACACGCCCTAGCGCCAGTTCCATCAACTGTTCGAAATGGTCGAAGTTGCTGTCGAGCAAAGTGTAGTGGAAGCCCTGCGGAATCCCTTTGGTCGCCCAAGGGATTGGGTTCGGCTCATAGCCGCCCATGACCAGCCCGCCGACCTCTTCCTTGTAATAGGTCAGGCGATCCGGATCGCGCAGCGTCGGCAGGTTGGAAGGGACATCAAACGGTTCGGTGACCATGTACTGATGCTCCATCGGCACCAGCGGCACGTTGACACCAAAGCGCCCGGCAAAAGTGCGGGTCCACTGACCGGCGCAGCAGATCACTTTTTCGCATTCGATACGGCCATGTTCCGTGATCACCGCACGGATTTTTCCGTCTTCGATCTCGATATCGGTAACTTTTGTGTCCTCGAAAATCTTCGCCCCGGCCATGCGTGCGCCCTTGGCCAGCGCTTGCGTGATGTCCGAGGGGTTCGCCTGACCGTCGGTCGGCAGAAAAGCTGCGCCGATTACGTCCGAGACATCCATCAGCGGCCACAGCTCCTGCGCTTCAGACGGCGTCAGCAGTTGCATGTCCAAGCCGAACGAATGCGCGGTGGTGGCCTGACGTTTAACCTCGGTCCAGCGTTCTTCGTTACAGGCAAGGCGCAAACCGCCATTCATCTTCCATCCGGTACCAAGCCCAGTTTCCTCTTCGATCTTGTTATACAGATCAACCGAGTAACCCAGCAGCTGCGTGATATTGGCGTTCGATCGCAACTGCCCCACCAGTCCTGCCGCGTGGAACGTAGTGCCCGAGGTCAGCTTTTTGCGCTCCAGCAGCACCGTGTCGGTCCAGCCCAGTTTGGCCAGGTGATATGCGGTCGAGCAGCCGATGATCCCGCCGCCGATAATGACGGCTTTGGCTGTTGTCGGAAGGTCGGTCATGTCTGTCCTCAGGTATTTTTGAAATCGTTCAGGGCCGCGCGGAACCGCGCGAGGTTTTCGGTCGTGTAGGCCGCATAGTCAAAGTCGATATCCGAGGTGATCTCGGACACCATGCTCCACATGGTTTCGCGTAGCAGCGAGGCGCATTTCATCGCCGTGTAACGGTGGCGGAGGTCATCATTGACTGGGGCTTGGAAATAGGTCTCGAGCACCCAGTCTTCCTGTTCAGGGGAAAGACCATTGTTTGAAGCCAGCCCGCCCAAATCGAAAAGCGGCGAGTTGAAACCGGCGTAGTCGAAGTCAATCAGCCACAAGCGGTTGCCGTCGTCCAAAAAGTTGCCGCACAACAGATCGTTATGGCCAAACACCATGTCATACGGCCCGGCCTCGCGTTCCAACGTAGCGCCTGCGTTGATCAGGTCAGGGATCAGCACTGAATGGGCACTGCCGCGTTCGGTGAGCGTCGCGGCATAGTCGCGGATGACGTGGAAGACCCAGAACACCAGCGATGGGCCGCGCAGGTGCTTCGGTACCTCGGTATGGCACGCCTTCACCAGTTCCAGAACGCGCGGCAGCATATCCGGGTTGCGGACATCTTCCTCGGTCAGTGTGCGGCTTTCGATGAACTCAAGCACCGTCAAATCGCCTGACGAGTGTACAACCGCTGGCGACAAATCCGCCGCATGGGCGGCCTTGCTGGCGGCCAGTTCGTTGAACCGCATGACTTGATGCAGCGGGATGTCATCCCCCACACGCACCACATAGGACCCACTGTTGTCCGTGACTCGGTAGTTCACATTGGTGATGCCCCCTGTCAGAGGGGTGACCTCAATCTCTCCCTGCCAGATCGACAGATCGCGGATGCGGGTCATGAGATCGGATTGGCTCATGTTAGCTCTCCAGTCCAAAGCGGATGCGGGCCTGACGGGCGCTTGCATTGATCAACCGGTCAGCAATGATGGCAATGAACGCGATGGCCAGCCCGGCCACCAGACCTCTGCCTGTGTCTGCCTTGGTCAGGGCGATATAGACCTCTTGCCCCAGATCGCGCGTACCGACGAGCGCGGTGATGACCAGCATCGACAGGGCCAGCATGATCGTCTGGTTGATGCCCAGCAGGATCTCGGGCAGCGCCATCGGCAAACGGATATGGCGCAGCAATTGCGTGCGGGTGCAACCGGAAACCAAGCCAGCCTCGATCAGTTCCTCACTGACCGAGCGCACTCCGTGGGCCGCATAGCGCACGGCTGGGGCCAGCGCATAAAGGACGATGGCGATCAGCGCAGTGAAGTCTCCTACCCGGAACAGCATCACAACGGGTATCAGATAAACAAAGCTGGGCAGGGTTTGCAGCGTGTCGATCAGCAAGTTGATCACCGCTCCGGCGCGTTTGTTCAGTGCCGCCAGAACACCCAAAGGGACTCCGATCAGCGTTGCCAGAATGACCGATGCGCCGCACAAATAGACCGTCACCATTGCCTTGGACCACAGACCCGACACAAGGATCAACGAGGCCATCCCTCCGCATAGCAGCGCCAGACGCCAGCCACCCGCGTGCCAGCCCAACAGGGTCAGCATTGCAATGGCCCACGGCCACGGGATGCCCAGCAGAACCGTTTTTATCGGGATCATGAACCACGTGAGGAAGAAGACCTTGATCGCCTCGAACACATCGAAATAGTTGACGTTCAGGTACTCAACTGTGTTGTCCCAGAACGCGCCCGTGGTGATGGTCTGGCTTTCGGGATACTCTAACAGCAGCGGCGAGAACTGCCCCAGCACCCATGTCGCCACCAACAGGATCAGCACCAGCACCGTCCGGCGATGTCGTGCGACCCACGAGCCCGGTTGTTCGTGATGCACCTGCCCCATGCGTTCGGCAAAAGCCTGGCTGAGACGATCGACAGCGATGGCCAGAACCACGATGGCGATCCCGGCCTCGAACCCGGCCCCAATGTCCAAACGGCGCAGCGCGGCGAGGACGTCAAAGCCCAGCCCTCCGGCCCCGATCATCGAGGCGATGATGACCATGTTCAGCGTCAGCATGATCACCTGATTGACGCCCACCATCAGGCTGTGACTGGCCGAGGGCACCAGCACCCGCCACATCAACTGCCTCTGGGTTGTGCCGGCCATACGACCGAAATCCAGTATTTCGGGGTCAACGCCTTTCAGCGCCAGAGTGGTGATCCGCACCATTGGCGGCGTGGCATAGATAATAGTGGCAACCAAAGCCGAGATCGGGCCAAAGCCAAACATGAACAGGATCGGCACCAGATAAGCAAAGATCGGGATCGTCTGCATCAGGTCCAGAATGGGCGAGATGATCTTTTCGAACAGCGGATGGCGATAGGCGAGGATACCCAATAGCAGCCCTCCGCCCGCTCCAATCGGCACCGCGATCAGGACCGAGGCCAGCGTCACCATCGCACTGTCCCATTGACCGAACACGGCCAAATAGATGAAGCATCCTCCGACCAAAGCGGCCAGTCCCCAATCGCGGCAATACTGGCCCAGAGCGATGACAGCGGTAATCACAACGATCCAGCTGATCGCTGGCAGGATGACCTGCGCATCATTGCCCTGACCGCTGACAAACCCATCTGCCAGAAGGGCAAGCACCAGATTGTAAGGTTGTTCAATCATCCACGCGATGGCGCGGGTGACATCGGTGAACGAGACAGGCCCGATGGCAGCGTCCTCGATCAGCCATGTCATCGCCGAGGAAATATAGGACTTGAACGGGATCACCCAGGCCGAAGGGAATTTGGTCAGCCAACGCGCATCCAGCGCTTTGCCCAAATCGCGGCCATAGTACCCAAGCGCGATTGTGATCAGAACAAGGGCCAGAGCAATGGCCTGCGTCCGGTTCAGCCGGATCATACCGCGTCTCCGTCGCCGAACAGCACATGCGCAACAGCTTTGCGATCAATCGCTCCCACGGGTTGCCCCTCTGCATCCACAACGGGGATCGGCGCATCGGCGGCGATGATGCGTTCGGCCACGTCAGAAACGCGGGCAGATTGCGCAATAGGCTCTCCTTCACCTACGGCGCCGGAGGTCATAACGCCGCCGACGGTCAGAACCTTCGAGCGGGGGATATGTCGCGTGAATTCAGCCACATATTCCGTAGCGGGATGCATCACCAGCTCTTCCGGAGTGGCGATCTGAATCACTTCGCCATCTTTCATGATGGCAATGCGGTCTGCCAGGCGGACGGCCTCTTCAAAGTCGTGAGTGATGAAAACGATGGTCTTGTGCAGGCGTTCCTGAAGCCGCAGAAACTCGTCCTGCATCTCGCGCCGTATCAGTGGGTCGAGGGCCGAAAACGGCTCATCCAGAAACCACAGGTCGGGTTCTGTCACCAGCGAGCGGGCAATGCCCACGCGCTGTTGCTGGCCACCGGACAGCTCACGCGGATAATAGTCCTCGCGCCCTTTCAGACCAACCAGTTCCACCACTTCGCGAGCCTTCGCTTCGGCCTCAGCCTTTGGTGTGGCCTGAATGGTCAAAGGGAACATTACGTTCTGCAAAACGGTTAGATGCGGCAGCAGAGCAAAATGCTGGAACACCATGCCCATCTTGTGGCGTCGAATTTCGATCAGTTCTTTTTCGTTCGCCCGCAGCAGATCAGCGTCGTCAAAAATGACCTCGCCACTTGTGGGTTCGATCAATCGCGACAGGCAGCGAACCAAAGTCGATTTCCCCGACCCCGACAGCCCCATAATAATAAAAATCTCACCTTCCGCGATGTCGATGTTGGCGTTGCGCACAGCCCCAATCACACCCGCGTCTCGGATGTCATCTGCTGAAGGGTTGGGATTTTTCTTCAACAGCGCTTCGGCGTTTGGACCGTACAGTTTCCAAACGTTTCGGCAGGACAATTTTGTCTTGGGAGGCATCAGAGAGGTCCGGCAAATGTACAAAAAAGGGCCAGAGCGGTCCGAGAGAGCGAAAGGCCCGCTCTGGCCAGTGGATTATTTAGAGATCCAACCCGACCAACGGTCTTTGTTGGTCTCCATCCACTCCGAAACAACACCGTCAATTTCTACGCCATCCAGATCGGCCTTGCCGACCATCGCGCTCATTTCGTCGTTGTTGATGTTGTAAGCCTCGATGATGTCATAAGCACCGGGCCATTTTTCCTGAAGGCCAGACCAGGCGGCCTTCCAGATTGGCCCACGCGGCTTGCCGCAATCATAAGCCATGTTCGGGTTCACACCGACGGAAGGGTCGCTATAGCATTCGGCCGAAAATGGCGGGAATTCCACGAATTCGCCCTCATACTTGGCCGGCGCCCAATGCGGCACATAAACCCACAGAACGATCGGGTCCTGCCGCTGATAGGCGGATTCAAGCTCGGCAAACAAGGCTGCATCGGTACCCGCATGTACCACCTCGAAGTCCAGTTCGAGAGCTTCGACACGTTCTTCGTCGAAGCCGCCCCAGGTCACGGGCCCACCGACGTAACGTCCGCTGGGTGCGGTTTCAGCGGTTGCGAATTCTTCCGCACAGTCGCGCAGAGCTTCCCAATTCGGCAGCCCCGGGCAACGCTCTTTCATGTAGCTGGGATACCACCACTCTTCGATGGCCATCAGACCGGTTTCCCCGACATTCACAACATTGCCCGAAGCCGTCGCTTCGTCCAATGCCTCGCGGCCGGTCGTCTCCCAGATTTCCATCGCCAGATGCAGGTCGCCTGTTTTCAGGCCAGCGAATTGGGCAATGTAATCGGCTTGAACGTATTCGACATTGTAGCCCGCTTCTTCAAGGATCGAACCCATGATTTTGGTATTGATCAGCTGACCGGACCAGTCGTGCAGCGTAAGCTTGATCGGATCAGTGGATTCCACCGCCCAGGCTGACGTAGCAGCCGCAACGGCAAGTACCGAAAGTCCCAGTTTGCATTTCATAACACCATCTCCCTGTCGTGATTTTTTTGATGAATCGGTGGTATTGCAGACAGACGAGCACACTGTGGGGTTTTGTGTCAATAAAAACCACGTTAAGCCACATATATTTAATTTTGAGCTCAAATATTCAGCTATATTTTGGTGTAATGTTGCTTTCTGTGGGTGTTGTGGTATCCCTGAACTACCCGTATGACGGGATGATCAGAGCGAAAAACATGAACCTTAAAACAACCAACCAGCGAGAAGAAGAGATTCTGCGCGCGCTGTTTCGCACAGGCGGATCCTGTCGCGTAAGCATCCTGGCGAATGAGTTGGGCGTTACGCTGGAGACCATTCGGCGCAATGTGCGAAATCTCGAGGAACGCGGCATTGTGCGCAAGGTTCATGGTGGCGTCCACCTGTTGGAGGACATCCTGGAGCCGTCGCTGGAAAGCCGGCTAGACAAGAAGGTTGATGCAAAAGAAAAGCTGGCCAAAGCAGTGGCCGAAGTCATCAGCGACGGAGACTCGGTCTTTCTGGATATTGGCTCGACTACAGCTTATGTGGCGCAGGCTCTGTGTGACCATAACAACTTGTTTGTGGTGACGAATTCGGTTTTTGTTGCCCAGACTCTGGCGTCCCGGAACAATAACCGGGTGTTTATGGCAGGCGGTGAACTGCGCCCCCATGACGGCGGCGCGTTTGGTGTTGAGGCACAGGACCTAATCAAACGTCTGAACGTCCGGTTTGCTGTTCTGTCGGTTGGGGCGGTCAATGCCGAGTCCGGCTTTATGCTGCATGACCTGCAGGAGGCCAACCTGGCGCTTATCGCCGCTCAGAATGCCCAGGTTCGCATCGTTGTCGCTGACGGAGAAAAGCTGGGTAAGCGCGCGCCGGTCACTTTGGATTCAGTCAGACAGATCAATCTGTTCTTCACTGACACCGACCCGTCACAAGATATCCGCCAAATGCTTTCTGCAAACGAAATTGATCTTGTTGTCGCCGAATAGGCGTCTATCGCTTTTGAGCGACAATCCAAATCGGGTGATATGTCAAGGACACACCGCTGGCCGTTCCAAAACTTCGCACGTATTCTTCTTCAAACCGGGCCAGAGTGGACTTGGTCCATGTCCCTTTTGCACGCCCATTCACCCCGGTTCTGCGCAGATATTTTAAAACGTCCCTTGGTGTTTTGAAGAAAGATGGCCGGATGCATTCTCCAGCGGCCAGAACCTGCATCGACCCTTCGACAGCTGCGACTAAAGAGCGGGCTTCGCAAAGGCCGGGTGCGTGTGCAGTCGATCCGATGCGGGACAACTCTTGATATTGTTGTGGTCCAAATCCTGAAATGGCCAACCATCCACCGGGGGCCAATGCATCGACTGCCTGCTGCAACAATCCAGCCGGGTCTTCCATCCACTGGATCATCGAGGCAGAGGCGACCAGATCAATCTGATCGGGCCATTGTACCGAGCGCACGTCGCCTGAGACAAATGCTGCTGCTTCTGCCTCTGCCGTCACTTGGGCTTGTGGCGCGATGTCGTTCACGATGAAATCGGGAAGATCGAAGTTTTGCCGCAGCATTCTGGTCAGGTGCCCGGTACCACAGCCCATTTCAAACGTTGTGTGAAACTGATCCGGCGCACCGACACGGCAGAGTTCAGAAACCAGTTTTTCGGCGGCCCAAGCCTGTTGACTGGCTGTGTCGTGATAGGTTTCGAAGCTTCTGCTGAAGCTTCGTTGCACCTTGTCCGCCAGTTGCACGGTCATGACAGCCACTCCGCCCAGGTCTGACCCGCTTGGAAAGGCACATGGGGCCCGGCGATAGATCTGACATCGCCGGAAGAATGAGCCCAAGCCGCCTCTTGCGCCTTCGTTGGAATGACACGGTCACGCTCGGGTATCCACACCAGATCAAACCCAGGGTCCGGAGCCGGTCCGCGTTGAATCACCGAATGCAGCTCTTTTTGTGCGGCGGTAATGTCCAGTTCCGGAGCGTCGCCGCGCAAGCCCGCCCGGCGGCAAAATTTGGCAAAGCTGGAAGTCGTAAGTTGATCCGCCGTAGCCCGGATCATGTCAGGCGCTATTCCGCGGTCAGGACAAGACGGGTGCAACGTGCCGCTGACCGCAACCAGCCGGTCGGGACGAAACGAAGTGTTGGCCAACCAATGCGCAGCTGATGCGACGCCAAAGGAAAACGCAAGCATGTCGACACGGTCAAACCCTGTCAAATCAGGCAATGGGTCATCAAGCCGGGTATACTCATCAACCAGCAAAACAGACGCGCCACCGGTTAGACCCTGGAACGATGCAGCACCAAGCGCCCAACCCCCGAACACAAGGATCAAAGCGCCGTCGTCTGATTGCTCCAGCCACCTGTGCTTCATCCCTGCCCCCCGGCCAGCGCAACCATTGCACTCGTGACTTGGCTGAGTTGGTCAGCAGATATGATGTAAGGGGGCATACAATAGATATTGCGTGCAAAGGGACGCAGCCACACTCCGGTCTTTGGGGCCAGCCGATGGGCGACAGAAGGATCAACCGTATCCTTCATTTCGATGACTCCAATGGCACCAAGGACTCTGACATCCGCTACGCCAGGCAAACCGCGGGCTGGCTCCAGTTCGGTGCGCATCTGGGCCTCAATATCAGACACCTGTCGTTCCCAGTTTCCCTCGGCCAGCAGCCCGAGGCTGGCCGATCCCGCGACACAGGCCAGCGGATTGGCCATGTAAGTCGGGCCGTGCATGAACACACCAGCTTCACTGTTGCCGATGCCATAAGCCACTTGCTCGCTGGTTACCGTAGCCGCGAAAGAGATATGCCCACCGGTCAGCGCCTTGCCCAAGCACAGAATATCAGGTCTGACGTCGGCGTGATCGATGGCGAACAACTTACCAGTGCGGCCAAAACCGGTTGCAATCTCATCAAAAATGATCAGCACATCGTGGGCGTCGCACAAGGCGCGGGCCGCGCGCAGCCATTGAGGGTGATAGAAATACATTCCACCTGTGCCTTGAACCACAGGTTCAAGGATCAGGGCCGCCAATTGGTCGCCTTTCTCGGCAAGCAACCGTTCCAGCGGCTCCAACCCGTTCTGCGCAGAATCTGTGGGCCATTCGTCACCCAGCCGCACATAAGGGCGCGGCAGGAAGTGCTGGATCGACAAAGCCCCGCGAAACAACCCGTGCATACCGGTGACCGGGTCGCAGACGCTCATAGCCTTCCAGGTGTCGCCGTGATAGCCGCCCCGAATGGTGGCGAACTCGAATTTACCGGTGCGGCCATGGGCCATTTGGTATTGCACCGCCATCTTCATCGACACTTCGACCGAGACCGAGCCACTGTCACAGTAGAAAATGCGGTCCAGTCCCTCGGGCAGCATGTCGACCATCCTGCGCCCCAGATCTACGGCCGGTTGGTGTGTCAGCCCCCCGAACATCACATGGGGCATCTTCTCCAGCTGTTTCTGCATCGCAGATGTGATCGCAGGGTGTTTGTGACCATGGATTGCACACCACCATGAGGACATGGCGTCGATCATCTTCACGCCGTCTTCCCGGTACAGATAGACGCCCTCGGCCCGATCGATCAGGTGCATCGCACCGGGGTTGGCCACGTTGGTGTACGGGTGCCACAGGTGGCGGGCGTCAAATTCGAGCGGGGTCACAGGAACCTCCGAATGGCCGGAACGTCTATCGCCGAAAAGGCATCTGCTAGACTCTGCTGTGTCAAGTCGCTGAGCATCGGGAGCCGCCCAAGGTGACGAACATTGCTCATCTCAACGATGGTTTGTTCAACATCCGGCTCAGCCTCACCGACAAAGGCAACACCCACGACCTCACATCCCCTGCCACGCAGGGCCATCAAGGACAATGTGGTGTGGTTAATCGTTCCCAGTGCCGTGCGGGCTACCAGAACCACCGGAGCCTGCCATTGGGCGATAAGGTCCAGATAGTAGGACTTGCGGTTCAGCGGCACCATAAGGCCGCCTGCCCCCTCAACGACCAGCGGCCCGTCAACCTGCGGCACAGCAAGGCGCGACAGATCAATCTCAACACCCATGTCTTCGGCAGACAGATGGGGTGAGGCCGGCATGTTCAGGCGATACGCCTCAGGCAAAACTTCCGCACCGGACAACAAGCGGACGGTTTCAGTGTCTGTTGCGTCCTCCAAACCCGACTGAACGGGCTTCCAATATCGAGCATTCAACGCCGCAGCCAGACCAGCGGAGAAAACGGTTTTTCCGACACCTGTGTCAGTTCCGGCAACGATCAGCGCGCTCATGCGGCCTCCGATTGGTAGCTGGCGATGGTTGCAAACAATGCCGAGATGTCCTTGTGGGTGACATTTCCGGTGATCGACACACGCAGTCTGGACGTTCCTTTGGGAACGGTGGGGGGGCGAATGCCGCGAATGTCAAAGCCCTGTTGCTGCAAGCCAGAGGCCGTCGCCATCGTTCTGGCCTCGTCCCCCAAAATAACCGGGATGATCTGGCTGGTGAGGGTCGAATCCGGCAATCCCGCCTCCCGAGCCACATCATGCGCATGACCAACGCGTTCGCGTGCAGCAGCAACCAAGCGATCATTGGCGGCCAACTCTTGCAGAGTGGCCCGCACCAGAGCAGCGTTTAAAGGCGAGGGGGCGGTTGCGAAGATAAAAGGTCGTGCCCGGTTGATCAGCGTTTCAATCATCACACGCGGCCCGCAGATCAGACCGCCCGCCACGCCCAGACCCTTACCGCAGGTATGCAGGGTGAGAACGTCTGCGCTCAGATCATGTGCCAGACCTTTACCCTTCAAACCAAAAACACCTGTGGCGTGCGCCTCATCTACGACAAGAACGGCACCGGACTCACCGGCCAAGGACGAAAGGTCCTCCAGAGGAGCAAGATCGCCTTCCATAGAATACACGCTTTCCACCGCGATCCAGATGTGGCCTGATCCACCTGTTGCCCGCCACTCGGTCAAAGCCTTGCGCGCATCTTCAACGTCATTATGGCGGAAGGCGCGCAGATCCGCGCGGCTGGCGCGCATCCCTTCATGGGCACTGGCATGGACCAACGCGTCATAAAGCACCAAATCTCCGGCCGCTGGCAGGGTGGAAAAGATCGCCTGATTGGCCTGAAACCCTCCGCCCATCAAAAGCGCGGCTTCAGATCCAAAGAAAGCGGCTGCTTCCTGTTCCAGTGCCTCATGTTCGGGGTGATTGCCCCGCAGCAAGCGCGAGCCTCCGGACCCGACCGGCACGCCGCGTGCCAAGGCCGCCTGTGCGGCATCTTGCAACAGATTTGATCCGGCCAGCCCCAGATAGTCGTTCGACGCAAAATCCAACCCGCGCGCAGGGATCAAAGCCCGGCGGCGGTGCCGGGCTTCAAGCGCATCAAGCATGGATTCCAGCCGATCGACTGCTTTCATTCGGCAGCTTCCGTGCGCTTATGCTCTTCCGCCGTTTCAGCCTGAATGCCAAGCTTCGCAAACAGGATTGAGTCGGTGTCTTCTTCCGGGTTTTCCGCCGTCAGAAGCGTATCGCCGACAAAGATCGAGTTCGCACCGGCGAAGAAGCACATCGCCTGCATCTCATCGCTCATGTCGCTGCGCCCGGCGGACAGTCGAACATAGGATTTAGGCATCAGGATACGCGCGGTCGCAATGATCCGCACAAAATCGATGGGATCGATCGGCTCTGCATCGGCCAATGGCGTGTCCGCCTGTGGCATCAGCATGTTGATCGGCACCGAATCCGGCGGAGGGGTCATGTTGGCCAGGGTCAGCAGCATGTCGATACGGTCGCCGGTATGTTCGCCCATACCCAGAATGCCACCCGAGCAAACCTTGATACCGGCTTCCTGCACCCGGTTCATCGTGTCGATCCGGTCCGAGAAAGTGCGGGTGGTGATCACTTCCGAGTAATAGCGCTCAGAGGTGTCGATGTTGTGGTTGTAGTAGTCCAACCCGGCATCGCGCAGCTGGACGACCTGAGTGTCATCCAGCATGCCCAGCGTCATGCAGGTTTCCATGCCCATCGCCTTAACGCCTTCAACCATGGCGACCAGCGCCGGCATGTCGCGCGGCTTGGGCTCGCGCCATGCGGCCCCCATGCAAAATCGGGTCGCGCCGCCATCTTTGGCCTTCTTGGCCTCGGCCAGAACACGCTGAACCTCAATCAGTTTTGACGCAGGCAAAGTCGATCCATTGCGAGCCGATTGCGAGCAATAAGCGCAGTCCTCGGCACACCCACCGGTCTTGATCGACAGAAGCTTCGAGGTCTGAACCTTGTTGGGATCAAAGTTCTCGCGGTGCACGGTTTGCGCCCGGAAAAGAAGGTCCATCAAGGGAAGATCATGAACAGCTTGCGCAGACTTTCGGGTCCAGCCGGAATGAGGGATGATCATTTTATCTATAAAACTTCCTGCAGCTTGCGTTGCGACAGATTTATTATTGATAAAACTGAATTGCGCAACCGTGTTGGCGCAAACGAACCCCAATCAAGCGGAAATGCCGCGCCTTTAGAAATCCAGGCCCAGATCGACAGTACGCGCGGAATGCGTCAGTGTACCGGACGAAATATAGTCCACACCAGTTTCCGCGATGGACGCCACGCGTTCTAGGGTCACGTTCCCGCTGGCTTCGGTTTTCATCTGACCATCTACCATGGCAACAGCTTCGCGCAGCATGTCGTTGTCCATATTGTCCAGCAATACGACCGAGGCTCCGCCAACTTTCAGCACCTCCGCCAACTGGTCCAGGTGGTCGACTTCGATTTCAACCGCCATCATGTGGCTGGCCTGGGCCTTGGCAGCTTCCAAAACCTGACGAATGCCGCCTGCAGCAGCAATATGATTGTCCTTGATCAGGATCGCGTCGGACAGGGAATAGCGGTGATTGAAACCGCCCCCATGCAACACGGCCTGCTTTTCCACGATACGCAAGCCGGGCGTGGTCTTACGGGTGCAGGTGATGCGAGCGCTGGTTCCCTTGGTCTGTTCCACAAATGCGGCGGTCTTGGTCGCAATGCCGGTCAGGCGACCGGCAAAGTTCAGCGCGACACGCTCGCCGGACAGGATTGAGGCTGCAGACCCTTTTATAGTCATCAGTGTGTCGCCGCGCTGACAGGGCGCGCCGTCTTTGATCAGCACCTCAACCTCAAGCGCGGGGTCCACAAGTCGGAACGCGATTTCGGCGACCTGCATTCCGGACACGACAGCATCTTCGCGCGCGTTCAGTCGGGCCGTATATGTGGTCTCCTGCGGTATCACTGTTCGGGTGGTCACGTCGCCGTAACTTCCCAAATCCTCCATCAGCGCCGAGCGGATCACAGGTTCAAGGATCAGATCTGGCAGAGTTGCAAAAGTCATGTCAGTTCCTTGCAGGCTTCGGCCCGAATGGTCAGGGCCTCAGAGAGATACATTTTGGACCGTTCACCGGGTTCGCCACCAGTTTCAGGGAAGTCAGAGCGTTCATGCGCCCCGCGACTTTCTTCGCGCTGCAAGGCAGCAGCAGCAATCAAAGTCGCAGTCGCACACATGTTTCTGAACGAGCGGCAATCGCCATGGCGCGCCTCTAACTCGGCTATGGTTTTCAACGCGCGGGTCAGCCCTGAACGTTCCCGGACGACACCTACATCGCGGGTCATGGTATCGCGCAATTCCTGAACCGCTTGCGTCGTGTCAGGTGCCTCGCAGGGAGCAAACTGCAAGTCTATCGGGTCGATATTTGCAGCGGTGGGCAGCGACTTTGCTATGCTCTCAGAACAGATACGGGCAAAGACTAGCGCTTCGAGCAACCCATTCGATGCTAGACGGTTGGCCCCGTGCAGACCCGTGGAAGACGCCTCGCCACAAACCCACAACCCGTCCATTGTGGCCCGACCATCTGTATCCGTCGCAATGCCGCCCATATGGTAATGGGCCGCGGGGGCAACAGGTATCAGTTCGCTTGCAGGGTCAATACCGTTGCGCGCGCAGGAGGCTGCGACCGCAGGAAACAGCTCATGGATTCGCGCACCCAAAGCGTCGCGTGTGTCCAGCATGGGTCGATTGCCTGCCTGCACTTCAGCAAAGATCGCACGCGCCACCACGTCGCGCGGGGCCAGTTCCGCGTCCGGGTGAACGGCCTGCATGAACCGCTTGCCCTGCTTGTTGATCAGGATCGCCCCTTCTCCACGCAGCGCTTCGGTGGCCAAAGGCGCAGGATCTTCGCCCACATCCATAGCTGTAGGGTGAAACTGAACAAACTCGGCATCAGCAATAAGCGCCCCGGCGCGTGCGGCCATGCCAATAACCTGCCCCCGAATGCGAGCCGGGTTGGTGGTCAGCGCATAAAGCCCGCCCGAGCCGCCACCCGCTAGCAGCACAGCAGGTCCACGTAAAGTAACAGGTGCAGAGCCAGTCTGTGTTGCCTCCTGCAGCACCACCCCCGAGACTTTGCCCTCGTCCACGTCCAAAGCCACCGCAAGAACGCCTTCCAAAATCTGAACCGAAGGAGTCTCGCGCACGCGCTCGATCAGGGCAGCCATGATTTCACTGCCCGCCTGATCGCCTTTCACGCGCACGACACGGGCGTAACTGTGTGCGGCCTCACGCGAAAGAACGTAACCGCCATCTTCAGTGCGGTCGAAAGGCGTGCCAATCTCGGTCAGGTCAAGGATATACTCACGTGCTTCGCGGGTGACCAGGTCGGCCACATCAGGCTCGACGGTGCCTGCACCGGCATTCACGGTATCGACAGCGTGGTTCTCCGGACTGTCCGCCAAATCCATTGCCGCGGCCACGCCGCCCTGCGCCCAGGCTGAGCTTGCCCCCTGCCCCAACGGATCAGGTGAGATCACCACCACCGGGCGCGGTGCCAGCTTCAACGCCGCATAAAGCGCGCCGATACCGGCCCCAACAATAATGACCCGATCCGTGGTAACGTCGGTCATTTGAAATCAGATGCCCAGCTCGCGGGATAAATCGATCATGGCCTGAACGGATTTGCGTGCCTTTTCCGCCACGTCTTCTGCAACCTCGACCTGACCTTCCATCGTGTGCAGGGCGTAGAGGATTTTTTCCAGCGTGATCTTCTTCATGTACGGGCACATGTTGCAGGGGCCCACAAAATCGACCTCGGGCAGCTCGTCGGCAATGTTCGACGCCATCGAACATTCGGTGATCAGCATCGCCTTTTCGGGCTTCTCGTCATGCACGTATTTGATAATACCGCTGGTCGAACCCGAATAGTCTGCTTCGGCCACCACATCTGGCGGGCATTCGGGATGAGCGATCAGCCGCGTGCCTGGGTTCCATTCGCGGAAATCGCGCAGGTCCTGAGCGGTGTATTGTTCATGCACGATGCAGGACCCGGGCCAATACACCACGTTCTTGTGGCTTTGATTTGCGACGTTCTGTGCCAAATATTGATCCGGCGTCATAATAACCGTGTCGCTTTCCATGGCGTTCACGATCTGCAACGCGTTGGATGACGTGCAGCAAATGTCGGAACCCGCTTTGACCTCGGCTGTGGTATTCACATAAGACACAACCGGTGCACCAGGGTATTTGGCCCGCATCTCTTCGATTCCGTCCGCGGTGATCGATTCTGCCAGCGAACAGCCGGCTTCCATATCAGGCATAAGAACGGTTTTCTGAGGGCTCAGGATTTTCGACGTCTCAGCCATGAAATGCACACCGGCCTGAACGATCACATCCTCTTCCACCTCGCTGGCTTTGATCGCCAACTGCAAACTGTCACCGACGAAGTCGGACACACCATGGAAGATCTCGGGTGTCATGTAATTATGCCCAAGGATCACAGCGTTACGCTCTTTCTTAAGCGCATTGATGGCCCGCACATACGGTGCATAGATCGCCCAATCCGGTGGGCTGACCACACGGTCCATGCGGGCAAACGTGTCTTTCATCTCATTGGCCAGCGTGGCCGATGGGGTGAGGTCATATACGTCCGAAAGAACCGAGCGGACATGTGTAATATCGAGCAACGGGCGAGCCACCTTTGTCAGTTGTCGTAAGCCTTGCTGGCCGCTTAACGGCTTAGCCCTAGCTGAAAGCCACCCGGTTCGAAACCGGAAATTTCAGCGTTAGCGCTAAGCCATACAGACAAATTCAAAGATGGATGAGCAATTCAGCCCAGAATACCCGGCAAACGCAGCCCGTGTTCGCGTGCGCAGGCCTTGGCATCCTCATACCCTGCATCCGCGTGGCGCCAGACACCCGAGGCAGGATCGTTCCAGAGCACTCGCTCCAACCGCTTGGCCGCTGCATCCGTGCCATCGGCGCAAACAACAACTCCCGCGTGCTGAGAGAAGCCCATGCCAACACCACCGCCATGATGCAGCGACACCCAAGTGGCACCTGACGCGGTATTGACCAGAGCGTTTAGCAAAGGCCAATCGCTGACAGCGTCAGAGCCATCTTTCATCGCCTCGGTTTCGCGGTTGGGCGAAGCGACCGAGCCACTGTCAAGATGGTCTCGACCAATGACAACGGGCGCTTTCAATTCGCCGTTTTTGACCATCTCGTTAAATGCCAACCCAGCCTTATGGCGGTCGCCTAACCCGATCCAACAGATGCGCGCGGGCAGTCCCTGAAACGCGATGCGCTCCTGCGCCATGTCGAGCCAATTGTGCAGATGAGTGTTCTCGGGGAAGAGCTCCTTCATCTTGGCATCGGTCTTGTAGATGTCCTCGGGATCACCCGAAAGCGCGCACCAGCGGAAGGGGCCAATGCCGCGGCAGAAGAGTGGGCGGATATAGGCGGGCACAAAGCCCGGGAAGGCAAATGCGTTCTCCAGCCCTTCGTCCTGCGCCACTTGCCGGATGTTGTTGCCGTAATCCAGCGTCGGCACGCCTGCATTCCAGAAATCGACCATTGCGGCAACGTGCTGTTTCATCGACGCGCGCGCGGCTTTCTCAACCGCCTTGGGATCGTTTTCCCGCTTGGTGGCAGCTTCGGCCAGGGTCCAGCCCAAAGGCAGATAGCCATTGAGCGGATCATGGGCGCTGGTCTGGTCGGTGACGATATCGGGGCGCATTCCACCGGCCTGCATCCGTCGGTAAATCTCGGGGAAAATTTCAGCCGCATTGCCTAATAGACCAACGGACTTAGCCTCGCCCGCTTTTGTCCAGCGGTCGATCATCTCAAGCGCGTCATCCAGCGTCTCGGCCTTTTCATCAAGATATTTGGTCCGCAGGCGGAAGTCGATGCTGTCCGGGTTGCATTCAACCGCCAGACAGCAGGCCCCGGCGAAGACAGCGGCTAGAGGTTGCGCGCCGCCCATGCCGCCCAAGCCCCCAGTCAGGATCCACTTGCCGGTCAGATCGCCGTCATAGTGCTGACGCCCGGCTTCGGCAAAGGTCTCATAAGTGCCCTGCACGATGCCTTGCGTGCCGATATAGATCCACGAGCCAGCGGTCATCTGACCGTACATCATCAGACCCTTCTTATCGAGCTCGTTGAAATGATCCCAATTGGCCCAATGCGGCACAAGGTTTGAGTTTGCAATTAGCACCCGAGGCGCATCCGTGTGCGTGCGCACAATGGCAACCGGCTTACCAGATTGCACAACCAGCGTTTCATCCTCTTCCAGATCCTTGAGACTGGCGACAATGGTATCAAAATCGTTCCACGTCCGCGCCGCGCGCCCGATGCCGCCGTAGACAACCAGTTCATGCGGGTTCTCGGCTACATCCGGATGCAGGTTGTTCATCAGCATCCGCATTGGTGCTTCTGTCATCCAGCTTTTGGCATTCAGCTCGGGCCCTGTCGGGGGATAGACGTCGCGGGTGTTCTTGCGAGGATCGGTCATGCAGCAATCTCCAATGCGGTGTCCTGGATGGCGTCCAGTATATCTTTGAGCCATCGGCGCAGCCGGTTGGCTTTGGTGGTGTCATATGTCCAAGGCTGGGCTTCGGTGGCCAGATAGGTCGACTGAGCCAGTTCCATTTGAATCGCGTGCAGCCCTTCTGACGGCTGACCATAATAACGTGTTGTCCACCCGCCCTTAAATCGGCCGTTCAAAACGGTACTGTACGGCGAAGATGCCGCGAACTCATGCGTTATGGATTCGAATGCCGGGGCACAGGTGGACCCATTGTTGGTTCCGATGTTCAGGTCGGGCAGAATGCCATCGAAGAGAAACGGAATGTAGCTGCGGATCGAGTGGCAATCATACAAAACGGCAATCCCGTGGATCGCCTTGACCCGCTCAAGCTCGGCCCGCAGCGCGGCATGATAAGGCGCGTGAAACGCCTCGCGCCTTTCAACAACATCCCTCTCTGTCGGTGGGATATCCCAGATGTCTTGCCCGTCAAAATCCGTAAGCGGCACCAAAGTCGTCGTGTTTTGACCGGGATAAAGCGATACGCCGCTCGGGTCGCGATTTGCGTCAATCACATAGCGATGAAAAGTCGCCCGCACAGTTGTCGCACCGGGCAGCAGCCCTTCGTAAAGTGTGTGGATATGCCAGTCGGTATCCGCCAATTCCCTGCCCCGTGCATTCAACTTGGCTTCGATTGAGGCGGGCACATCGGTGCCGGTATGTGGCAGGCCCAGAACGATAGGGCCGTCGCCCCGTGTGACTTCGACAGGACCACTCATGCGCCAAGCTCCGGCATCGCGATACCCGTGCCATGGGCGATCTCGCCACTTGCAATCAGGGCCGAGGCTGCTTCGATCTCGGTTGCCATGTATCGATCATCGTCCAAGGCGGGAACGACCGCCCGCAGGCGCGCCATCACGGCTTGTAGCGTTTCGCTTGTGGGCAATGGCGCACGAAACTCGACCCCTTGCGTCGCGCAGAGCAGTTCAACCCCCAGAATACGTTCCAGATTGGTGACCATCTGCCCCAATCGCCGCGCGCCGTGGGCGGCCATCGAGACGTGATCCTCTTGATTGGCCGACGTGGGCGTTGAGTCTGTCACGCAGGGATTGGCTAAGTGCTTGTTCTCGCTCATCAACGCGGCGGTTGTCACTTCGGCGATCATGTAGCCCGAGTTCAGTCCGGGATTTGGCGTCAGGAAAGGCGGTAGGTCAAAGCTGAGTGCGGGATCGACGATCAGCGCGATGCGGCGTTGCGCAATCGCCCCGATTTCGGCCACGGCCAGAGCGATCATATCCGCCGCGAATCCCACGGGTTCGGCGTGGAAATTTCCACCCGAGACGATCAGCCCTGCCTCGGACAGAACCAGAGGATTGTCGGTGGCGGCGTTCGCCTCAATCTCAAGCGTGGTTGCTGCTTGACGCAACACATCCATGGCGGCACCTACCACCTGCGGTTGGCAGCGGATGCAATACGGGTCCTGTACGCGAGTGTCACCTTCTCGATGGCTTTCTCGGATTACCGAGCCTGCCAGAATGGCACGCATGGTTACGCCAGCCTCGATCTGGCCGCGATGACCGCGCAATGTGTGGATCTCAGGCTGTAATGGCGCGGTCGATCCCATGATTGCATCCGTGGTGAGAGCCGAAGTGACCAATGCGCTTTGCGCCGCCTGCCACGCGCCAAACAGCCCTGCCAATGCGAAAGCCGTCGAGAACTGAGTGCCGTTGATCAGCGCCAGTCCTTCCTTGGGGCCCAACTCAACACGTGTTAGACCAGCCGCCGCCAACGCCTCACTACCGGTCATTACGGCCCCACCGAATTCGGCCTCTCCCGCGCCCATCAAAACAGCGGCCATATGCGACAGCGGCGCCAGATCGCCCGACGCACCGACAGAGCCTTGCGCAGGGATCAGCGGGGTCACACCTTTGTCCAGCATGGCCTCTAGCAGGTCAATCAGTTCCAGCCGCACGCCAGACGCGCCGCGCCCGAGGCTGAGCAGTTTCAGCACCATCATCAGCCGCGCAACCGCGCGCGGAATGGCCGGGCCAACACCGCAGCAATGGGAAAGGATCAGGTTTCGTTGCAGCGTCGCCGTGTCCTCGGCTGCGATCTTGACGCTGGCCAGCTTTCCAAAACCGGTATTGACCCCATAGACCGCAGCCTCGCCCGCCGCTGCATCGGCAATACGGGCATGCGCCGCGTCGATAGCAGGGCGACAAGCGGGATCCAGCCGCACGGCACATTCTTCACGGAAAACCTGTTCCAGCTGCACCAGAGTAACAGCGCCGGGGATGAGCGTGAGGGTCGTCAAATTACGCCTCCGAGTATTCGGGTGTGAAGGGGATTGAAACCAACGCGATAGGCCAGTTCCGCCGGATGGGTGATGTCCCACACAGCCAAGTCCGCGCGCAATCCAGCGACGATCCGCCCGCAATCCTGCAGACCCAACGCGCGCGCCGCATGAGCGGTGACCCCGGCCAGAGCCTCTTCGGGTGTCATGCGAAACAGGGTGCAGACCATATTCATTGTCAGCAGCAGCGACGTGACCGGAGCCGATCCAGGGTTGCAATCGGTGGCAAGCGCCATCGGCACACCATGTTCGCGCAACAGATCAATTGGCGGAGCCTGCGTTTCGCGCAGAGTGTAGAAGGCCCCCGGCAGGATTACCCCGACAGTGCCGGCGTCGGCCATGGCCTGAACGCCTTCTTCATCCAAATACTCGATGTGATCGGCAGACAATGCGCCGTACGAGGCCGCCAGTTTTGCTCCCCCGAGATTGGACAATTGCTCGGCATGGCATTTGATCGGCAGGCCAAGTTCTTTCGCCACATCAAACAACGGAACAAGTTGATCGGGAAGGAATGCGATACCTTCGCAAAAGGCATCCACCGCGTCCACCAGACCCTCTTCATGGGCTGCGCGCAGGGTTGGAATGCAGACCTCAGCAATGTAGTCCTCGGGCCGGTCTTTGTACTCCTCAGGCACTGCGTGTGCGCCCAGAAAACTGGTTACGACACGTACCAGACGATGATCCGACAACGCGCGGGCAGCGCGCAACATGTTCAATTCCGTATCGCGATCCAGACCATAACCGGATTTGACCTCGATCACCGATACACCCTCGGCCAGCATTGCATCCAAGCGGGGCAATGCCTGCACGATCAGGTCATCGACGCTTGCGTTCCGCGTGGCTTTCACCGTCGAGATGATACCCCCGCCCGCGCGCGCCACTTCTTCATAGCTTGCACCATTAAGGCGCATCTCAAACTCGACGGCGCGGTGGCCACCATGCACCACATGGGTGTGGCAGTCGATCAGCGCAGGCGTCACCAGACGGCCTTCAAGATCGGTTCGGGGCAGCGTGGCAAACTTGCTGGGCAGATCAGCCCTAGGCCCCACCCAGGCAATTCGGCCACCTTCGACCGCAATCGCCGCATCTTCGATCAGCCCATAGGCGGTAGATCCTGCGATCATTGTTGCCGCGTTCAGATCTGAAAATACGTGATCTTGCGAGTGCATCCGACTCTGCGCCTCCTTGCAGTTCTCTCTTTTCTCGTACATTTCTATATGTAATATGTCTATCCATAAAATGAGGTGGAATTCATGGCGATCTTTGCGAAACGCGCTCTTTTGAGCACGGGATGGGCAAATAATCTGCGGGTCGAGGTTGAAGACGGCAGAATCGCAGCCTTGCACGCTGGGACTTCGGCCCAGACGGATGATGTGTCCGTGGATACATTGCTGCCTGCCCTGGCCAACTTGCACAGCCATGCATTTCAACGCGCCATGGCCGGAATGACCGAATACCGCTTGGCAGGTCGCGACAGCTTCTGGACATGGCGTGATCTGATGTACCGCTTTACGACGCACCTTACACCAGACCAGATCCAGACGATCGCCACCTTGGTCTATATGGAAATGCAGGAGGCAGGTTACGCCTCAGTTGGAGAGTTCCACTATCTGCATCACCAGCCAGATGGCTCGCCCTATGACCGACTGGCAGAGTTGTCTGACCGGATCATGGCAGCCGCTGTCGAGATGGGGATAGGACTGACCCATCTTCCTGTGCTGTATTCTTATGCCGGAGTGGGTAAAAAACCTCTGGAGCCTGGGCAGGCCCGGTTCGGTAACGATGTGGATCGCTTCTGCATGTTGGTGGATCAGGCCCGGGAAACGCTTGGAAATTTGCCCGAAGACTGCCGGGTCGGCTTCGCGCCGCATTCATTGCGCGCGACCTGTCCTGGCGATCTGGCGCGGGTTTTAGCGACGTATGGCGAAGGTCCTGTCCACATCCACATCGCTGAACAACCAAAGGAAGTGTCCGAGGTAAAGGCCGGTCTGGGCGCCCGTCCGGTAGAGTGGTTGTTGGACAATGTCCATGTCGATGCCAACTGGTGCCTGATACACGCCACGCATATGACCGAAGACGAAACAAAGGCTATGGCCGCCAGCGGCGCTGTGGCAGGACTGTGCCCTGTGACCGAGGCCAATCTGGGGGACGGCCCCTTCAATAGCCCCACGTTTTTAAACGCGGGCGGATCATTTGGCGTAGGATCGGATTCAAACGTCCTGATTTCGCTGACCGAAGAGTTGAGGACGTTGGAGTATTCGCAGCGTCTGCGCGATTTGGCCCGCAATGTAATGGTGGTCAAAGAAGGGTCGGTGGGACAGACGCTTTATTGTGGCGCGGCCCAGGGTGGCGCGCAAGCGCTCGGCCGCGATGCTGGTGCGATAGCCAAAGGCAAACTGGCCGACCTGATGGCCATCGACAGTCAGAACCCTGCGCTTTGTGCACTTACATCTGAGCAGTTGCTTGATGGGCTGGTGTTTTCTGCAAAAGATCTGGTCGTCACCGATGTGTGGTCGGCGGGCCGCCATCAGGTGCGAGGGGGTCGCCACGTTTCACGGGATAAGATCGTATCGAATTATCAACAAACCATGGCGGACCTTCTTGCAAAACTGTAACGGGTCGCTCTGCCCTTTACGCAAAACACCAAAACGCTCATAACAATTTTATGACTATGCTTAACGGAAAAAACACAACGTGACCGATCAGAAACATATCGGATTTCAGGATATTCGGGATGAGGTCATCAACCGAATTCAAACCCGTGTCTGGCCACAGGGGAGTCTGTTGCCAACAGAACTGGAACTGGCGGCCGAATTTGGCGTTGCGCGGGCTACGGTCAACCGCGCGCTGCGCGAGTTGGCTGAACAGGGTATCGTGACCCGAAAGCGCAAGGGAGGCACGCGTGTCGTGACCACGCCGGTAAAGCAAGCCAAACTGCCGATCACAGTGGTGCGACAAACCATCGAAGAGATGAACGCCGAATACCGCTATGCGCTTGTCAGCCGCACCCTGATTGATTGTCCCGCATGGCTTCAGGCCAAGCTAAGTATCCCCGAAGGCACCCAAGTCGTGCATCTGCAATGCATGCACCATGCCGACAACCGTCCTTTCCAATTCGAAGAGCGTTGGATCAACACCAATGCCGTGCCTCAGGTCGTGAACGAAGATTTTCTGACCACCGGCCCAAATGAATGGCTGTTGTCCGAGGTGCCTTTTTCAAACGCCGAGATCGCGTTTTCAGCTGTTCCGGCCACTGCACCCTTGCAGGATTTCCTCTCGGTCCCTCCTGGAACCCCGCTGTTTCAGCTGGAACGCACAACATGGTTCCGCAAAGACCCTGTGACTTTTGTGCGCATGACGTTTCACCAAGGCTACCAAATGCGCACCACTTACTGAGGCCAAGGCAGCGAATAGGTTTTGACGTTGGTGAAAAACTTCATTGCTTCAATCACGCCTTCTTTTACTCCGTTGCCGCTGTCCTTGATCCCTCCGAAAGGTGACATTTCGATCCGATAGCCGGGTTGCTCCCAAATGTTGCAGGTGCCCACATCCAGACCATTGATGTATGCGATGGCCCGGTTCAGATCATTGGTGCACACACCTGACGACAAGCCAAAAGCAGTGCTGTTTGATATCTGCACAACTGCAGCGTCATCGTCGGGCACGCGTACAATCGGAATAACCGGGCCGAAAGTTTCTTCCATGACCAACTCACTGTCATGAGGCACCTTATCGACGACAATCGGCGGCAGCAACGCGCCCTGCCGACCCGGATGGTAAAGGATTTCCGCCCCCTGCTCTGCCGCTTTCATCACGCGGTTTTCAAACAGCTCTGCCGCGTCAGCATGAATGACGCAACCCAGTTCGGTTTCCGGGTGCTGAGGGTCGCCGAAGCGGATGGCCTTTGCCTTTTCCAGCACCATGGGAACAAAGCGATCGGCCACACTGTGTTGCACTAAAATACGCTTGATCGCGGTGCAGCGCTGGCCAGAGTTCCCAGTGGCCCCGGCAACGGCAATTGTCGCTGCGCGCTCCAGATCCGCATCGTTCAGATCATTCAGTACGATCAGGGGATCGTTCCCACCCAATTCAAGCGCCTGTCGTCTGTACCCTGCTTTCGACGCAATGAGCTTGCCCACAGGAACACCACCGGTAAAGGTGATGATGTCGATATTGTCATTGGTGATCATTTCATCGCCAATGTCTTGCGGCCAACCTGTCACGATCTGGAACATCTCGGGGGGCAGGCCCGCCTCATACAGAATGTCGGCCAGCGTTAGTGCTGTCAGTGGCGTCAGTTCAGTCGGCTTGCAAACCATACAGTTATTGGTCGCGATCGAAGGCGCAATCTTGTGACTGACCATATTCAGAGGATGGTTGAACGGTGTAATCGCGCTGATCGCCTTGACGGGCTCGCGCTTGGTAAAGATCTTACGAGCCTTCCCGTTATGGGTCAGATCGCAGGAAAATACCTCGCCATCGTCTTTCAGAGCTTCAGCAGCGGCAAACTGAAACACGTCTTGTGCACGCTTGGTTTCATAGATCGAATGCTGAAGGCAAATCCCCAGCTCAAGCGTCAACCACTTGGCCAGAAAATCGCGCTTCTCTCCGATCAACTCGCCAGCACGGCGCAGGATTTGGCTGCGCTCGTATCGCGTCAGGCTGGACTTATAGCTCGCCGCGATTTCAAATGCGTTCCGCGCGTGTTCAGCAGTACCAGCAGGGACAGTGCCAATCACGTCATTTGTGTAAGGGTAATGTACTGGTACGACGCCATCAGTGAACACCACCTGTCCCCCAATGCGCATCCCTTCGCGGCGAAATTCAATTTTGCTCATGCCCTGACCCATAGCTCTGAGAGCCGCAGGCAGATACCTGCGGATTTCGATACGCCAACCGATAGAGCCGCCCTTTGCCTTGCGTCAACAGATTGTACCGCCTGTCAGGGGCAATTCGCGTACCTGTCAGGCTTTCTCGGGCAGTGGTTTTGCAAGCTTGGTTTTGCCTTTGGACGATGCATCGGGCTGAAACGTCGGGATCACGCCCACAGGCGGGTTTTCAAGGATATAGGCCCCAATCCGCGCCAGCATGGGTTTTCTGGGGCAGTTGGGGCGCGTGGCGGCACCAAGATCTCGAAGATGGCCCGGTGCTTCAAATGGAATGAACTGTAACGGCCAATTATCCCGTTTGAACTGTTCCGCAGCCAGAGCCGAGACAATTGTGCAATCGTCTGAATGGCAAATGTGACGACAGATCGTTTCGAAACGCAACGCTGTCAGATCAAAACGTTTACTGATCCGGGTAGTCCCGTCCTGCTGTGGAAGCCGATCCTCAAGGTCATAGCCAAAGCTGTGCGGCAGCCGGATAAAATCATGCGGCGGCACCTCTTCAGGAGTAATGGAGGTAAGCGTGGACAGTGGATGCCCTTGGCGTAAAGCCAAGAACAGTGGCTCGGACCAGATTGAAGTGAAGTCTAAATTGGCGCTGTTATTAACCTTGGCCACCAGTGCCATGTCCAGCTCGTGATCCTCAACCATGCGCAGCATATTTTGGGGCAGATCTTCGACCAGAGTGACGCGCATTCTGGGAAAAAGAGCGCTAAAAAGCGCTGAAAAGTATCCCGTCAGATATGGTGCGAGCGTCGGCGTCATGCCTATGGTCAGCGGAACCGCCTCGGGGTCGCGAAATTCAATCGCCGTATCGCGGATTTTCTGGGCATCCTTCAGAATACGGTGCGCGATCTCAACAATGCGTTCCCCGCACAGCGTTGGGCGTACTTCGTTGTTCAGACGTAAGAACAACTCAGCGCCCAGTTCCTGTTCCAGCTTTTTTATCTGGTTCGACATCGCAGGCTGCGACACGTTGCACGCGGCAGCGGCCTGACTGAACTGCCCATGTTTTGCGATGGCAAGGACGTATTCCAAATCTCTGAGGTTCAACGGGCATCCATTTCTGACGTAAAGTGCTCGGAGTAATCAGCTATCAAGATACGATCTAGCGGTTGGATTCAGAAGGCCGCTGGGGTCAATCGAGACCGGATGCCGATCACATCCGCTGACAAATCTGTCAGAATTCGAAATCGAATAGCCAACCGACCCAACCCAGTTTCGCCGCAACCCCTTTGTTTATTGTGACTCCACCTGCGTCCGCCTCACGAAATTCGTGAGTATTCGCGCCGGTTATACACCCGATTTGAAGCATGAATTTCAGCTACCGCGCGGGGCGGCCTAGTCCTTTGTTGCGTCGGTAGCCCGGACAAATGGGCCGCCAGCACAAACGCAATCTAATGACGGAGTGATCCATGCTGTCCCAATTCGCAGAAAGCCTGCGCGCCCGTCTCTTGACCACGTCGACCCTGGCGCAAGAGACATCCCGCGATGGCCAAACCCTCATCAACAACTTCTTTCAATCCACTGTCGTGGACGACACGCCCGCCTTTGTTCTAGCCAATGATTTTTCGCGCCTGCTAAACTTTGGCGAGATCGTCACCAATAACGCTGTTGCTGTTCAAGCCCAGGGTCAGGATGTTGATATCTTCAACTTCCGCTCGGGCCGGATCGAAGCAAACAATGGTCCTGACGCGCTGGCAACCGGTGTTCAGATTACGGGAAGCGCCTCGGTCCGCAACTTCGGCGAGATCGCGAGTGAGTTTAACGGCGTACAATTTGCTGGTGCCGAAAGCTCGGGCAGCCTGGACAATTTCCGAGGCGCCGTCATCAGTTCCGATAGCCGCGCCGTCGATATCCAAGGACAAGGCATCGATGTACGCAACTTCGGTGACATCATCGGCACCGGCGATCAGCGCAACGGCACAATCTACACCAACAGTACGGCCGAAGAGATCACAATCTCGAACTTCACCGGCGGTACGATCGACGCTGGCGAAGGCAACCAGGGCGCAGGTATTTCGCTGCAAGTCGGCGACGAGCTTGGCGATCGTGTGGAAACCGACCTGTTCAATAGCTTTGGTGCGACTATCCAGGGGCGTGGTCAGGCTGCATCGAACACCCCACTGGCGGGTGATGGAATCCGCATCGACGACGGGGCCGAAGGCGCGGTTCTTGAAACCGAGATCCTGAACAGCGGCCTGATCTCGACCGAAAGCAATCAGGGTACGGCAGCCGGCATCCGCGTTGCTGACGGCGTAAATGCCGAAGGTGAGATCCTGAACACCTCAACCGGTGTGATCGAAGGCCCCCGCAACGGCCTTTACATCGGCAACGGCGAGCATGATCTTGACGTGCTGAACTTTGGCACCATCCAGTCGGGCAGCCGCGCGGTCAATATCGATGGCTCTGGAGTCGACCTGATAAACGGTGGTGACATCATTGGCACCGGTGACCAGCGCAACGGCACCGTCTACGCGGATGACACTGCACGGGATTTTTCGATCAATAACCTGGCGACAGGCACGATTGACGCGGGCGAGCACAACAACGGCGCGGGTATCTCGCTTTCTTTGGCCGAAGACGGCAACGGTGACATTGAAATCGAGAACGCAGGCGTAATCGCCGGACGTGGCAACGCAGGCGCGGCGCTAGGTACGGCGGGCGACGGCATTCGTCTGGAAGGTGCGCGTCAGGACGGTGGCTTTGCGCCTGCCTCGTTCACTGGCACCATCACAAACAGCGGCAATATCTCGTCCGAAGGTGCAAACGGTACGGTTGGCGCGTTCCGTGCAGTGAACAATGTCAATTTCCAAGGCCAGTTGATTAATGAAGAAACTGGTGTGTTCGCAGGCGGTCAGAACGGCGTCTACTTTGGAACCGGCGACCACTCTGGCGGATCGTTTGTCAACCGTGGCCTTGTCACGTCAGACAGTCGTGCCCTGAACATCGACGGTGTCGGCCTCGAGGTGTTGAACGAAGGCGAAATTCTTGGCACCGGAAACCAGCGCAACGGAACCGTCTACGCGGATGGTACCGCCGACAACTACACCTTTATCAACACTGGCTTGGTGGATGCGGGCGCAGATAACAATGGCTCGGCAGTTTCGCTACAAACCGGCGATGTGTCGGGGGACGTGGTCTCGGCAGCTGTTCTGAACCAAGGTATATTGCAAGGCCGTGGCGACGCGGTCGAAGGCAATCAGGTTGGCGATGGCCTGCGCCTGTTCACCAGCCAGGATGACGCATCCTTTGCCGGTATTGTGGTCAACGAAGGTCTGATCGCAGGGTCCGAGGAATCAGATGCCGCTGCCGGTATCCGCGTGGATGGCGGTCTGAACCTGCTGGGTGCAATCCTGAATGAGGGTGAGATCCGTGGCACGGTCAATGCCATTGATGCATCTGATGCAGGCAGCGTTACAATCGTCAACGACGACGAGGGTGTAATCAACGGCAACGTTCTGCTGAGCACTGGCGACGACATTTTTGTCGATCTGGGTACCACCAATGGCGATGTCGACGGCGGCGCAGGCGATGATGTTCTGATCGCGGGCAATGCAGACAACGTTCTGACCGGTGGTCTGGGCAATGATTTCATCGACGGTGGAGAAGGCATCGACACCGCAGATTTCTCGGATCTGGATGTTGCAGTCAACGTTCGTCTGGACGCCAACGGCAACGGCACGGCCACACGCGACACCGGTTTCAACGTGTCGATCGTGGATGCGGTTGTCGCGGCGCCGGATCAATTCGGTGCAAACATCCCGGACGGCGCTTGGTTTGTAGAGGAAGCGGTTCAGGGCAACCTGTACTACAACATCCACACGGCCGATTTTCCTGCTGGTGAAATCCGCGGACAGTTGCTGGTCGACAGCGATGTAACCGAAAACGGTATTCGCACAGTGTCCCTGAGCGGCGGTCTGGATGCGGCACAGGAGCCTGGGCCAACTTCGGACAGCCAAGCGACGGGCGATGCAACTGTTGTCATCACTCAGAATCTGGCAACGGGCGAAGTCACCTATTCCAGCGAACTGAGTGTTGTGGGCCTGAACGAAGCCGACCTGAACACACCGATCCCCGGTGTCGTTTCCGCCATCCATTTGCATAATGCGCCCGCCGGTCAGAACGGCCCGGTCGTGCAGGACACGCTGGTAGATGCAGGTGCCACGCTGGATGTGGACGCCGTCGGTGGCACAGGAGTCATCGGTCAGGATGTCATCGATAACCAGATCGAAACTGACATCCTGCAGTCCATTGAAAACGTTGTCGGATCCGATGATGGCGACGTGATCTTCGGCAGCGATCAGACCAATGTGCTGAATGGCGCGGACGGTGATGATCTGCTGAACGGTGAAGGCGGCGACGACGTCCTCATCGGCGGCGCTGGGGCGGACACGTTCCAGTTTGGCGCGAACTTCGGAAACGACGTCATCGAGGACTTCGAAGTAGGTCTGGATCAGTTGCAATTTGGCGACTTCGGTCCTGACTTTGGGGCGCAAGTCAACGTGGCTCAGGACGGTGGCGATGCCGTAATCAGCTTCGGAGATGAGGGTTCGGTCCGCCTGGTTGGCATCAATGCCGCCGAACTGAACGACGACGATATCGTTGCATAAGCAAACAGTTGGCGGGGCGGCTTTTGGTCGCCCCGTGTTTCCAAACCGGAAAGGATCAACACGATGTTGCAGAAAACCAATCCCGTCAAAGCCGCCTGGGGGTCGCTGCGCAAAGGATTTGTCGCAGTTGCCTTTTTTAGTCTGTTCCTGAACCTGCTGATGCTGGCCGGACCGATCTATATGCTGCAGGTCTATGACCGTGTCCTGACCAGCCAGAATGCTGACACGCTGATCGCCCTGTCGCTTCTGCTGGCAGGTGTCTTTGTGGTGATCGCCTGCCTTGATCTGATACGGATGCGCATCCTGGGCCGCTTGGCTGCCCGGTTCGAGATGAAAGTCGGAGCGCCTGTTCTGGGGGCAGCCATGAACCGCCGTGTGCAGGGTGAAACCAACCCCGGCGACAATCTGGTCGAGGACGTAAATGGGTTTCGTGAGTTCATTTCAGGCACAACTCTGACCGCCTTTTTCGATGCACCGTGGATACCGCTGTATCTGTTGGTCCTGTATGTCCTGCATCCCCTTCTTGGGCTGCTTGGACTGGCCGGAGCTCTGACACTGACCGTAATGGCCCTGATCAACAACGCCCGTGCACACAAGCCGATGCAGCAGGCAGCGCAAGCGCGCGGCCGTGCAGAGGCACTGTTTCGAACCGGAGACAGCAATGCCGAACTGGTCCACGCGCTGGGCATGAAGTCCGATCTGGTTCGGCGCTGGACTACGCTTCAGGTCGATGCGCATCGCCAAAAAACCCGCGTTGCCGACCGGATCGCCAGCTTTTCGGTCATGTCCAAGACCCTGCGTATGGGGTTGCAATCCGCAGCTCTTGGCCTTGGCGCGGCGCTGGCGATTACTGGGGAAACCACAGCTGGCGTCATGATCGCGGCGACCATTGTTCTGGCCCGCGCTCTTGCCCCAATCGATCAGTTGATTGGGCAATGGCGCACCTTTCTGGCCGCGCGCGGCTCGTATGCCAAAATCACAAAACTCACCGAAGATTTCGCAGAAACGCCTGCCAATCTGCACCTGCCTCGTGCGTTCAAATCTCTGGATGTCAGAATTGCACAAGCCGGTCCGCCACGCGCGGTCAAAGCCACTCTGCGCGGCATTGATTTCAGCTTGGCTGCTGGCGATGTACTAGCAATCATCGGCCCCAGTGGTTCCGGGAAAACAACACTGGGCAAGATGCTGGCCGGAATCTGGCACCCACAACGGGGTGAGGTTCTGCTGGACGGCAGCCCGATGTCGAAATGGAACCACGAGGATCTGGGCAAGCAGATCGGCTATCTGCCGCAGGATGTGGACCTGTTTGACGGCACGATCCGCGAAAACATAGGCCGCTTTTCCGTTGCCATTGATGATGCCGAGGTTCTACGCGCCGCACGCGAGGCCGGAGTGCACGAACTGATCAGCAGCCTGCCAGACGCCTATGAAACACGCATTGGTCAGGGATTCTTCCTGTCGGGCGGACAGCGTCAGCGCCTTGCCCTTGCGCGCGCGCTTTATGGCGACCCGTTTGTGCTTGTGCTTGACGAGCCGAACTCGGATCTGGACGCAGATGGCGAAAAGGCCCTGCGCGACGCGATTTTGATAGCACAGGCACGGGGATCAATCAGCATCGTCATGACCCACCGTCCTGCCACGTTGCAGGCGGCCAACAAAGTCATGGTTCTTCGCAACGGATCTCAAGCCCAGTTTGGCGACAAGGGGGACGTTTTGAAGGTCAAAACTCAAAACGTTCTAAAATCGCCCGCACAGCGCTCTGCATCAGGCAAGCCCACCCTGCATCTATCAGAAGACACGCGCATTAAAGGAGTCGCACAATGACCCGTATCGCTCCCTATGCTTCAACCAACACAACTCCAGACCTTTACGACGCGCGGGTTGTCGACGTCACCGAAGCAACACCCGGCATCCGCCTGTATGTACTATTTGGTCTTTTCACATTGCTCGCCTTTGTCGGTGGCAGCATCTACTGGGCCTTTACATCCAGACTTGACGGTGCCGTCGTGGCCCCTGCTTCTTTTGTCGTCGAAGGGGATCGCAAAACGGTTGAGCATCTCGACGGCGGCATCGTCCGGTCCATTCTGGTCGCCGATGGTGAGGCGGTCGAAGAAGGGCAACCTCTGATCCGGCTGGACAGTACCGAGATTGACGTCGACCTCAGCGTGCTGGGCAGCCAGATCGGTGAGCTTTCCGTCCGTCGCGCACGACTGATTGCGCAGATGCAGGGGCAGGCTGATTTTGACGAAGCTATCGCTTTCCAGAACTTTGAAGAAGATATGTCTCGTCTTCACTGGACTTCAGCTTTTCTGACACAAAAACAACTATTTGACGCCGAATACCGCGCCCGTGCGACCGAAGCGGAGATCAACGCACAACGTATTTCCGCGTTGCGGGATCAGATTGATGGCCTGAACGAGCAGCGGATCAGCACGCAAAACCAGATGACCATCACACGTGCAGAATTGCAAAACCTGCGGACCCTTCTGGACAAAGGCCTGGTTGCGATCACGCGGGTCAGCGCCCGCCAGATCGAGGTTGAACGGCTTTCAGGTGTCGATGCGTCGCTTCGGACTCAGATAGCCCAAGCAGAAAACCAGGTCAGCGAGTTAAAACTGACAATGATCAGTCAGAAAAAGCTGCGCGATGAAGTTCTTGCCGGAGAACTGGCTGTCGTCGATGCCCAGCTTGATCTGTTGCGCCCGCAGTTCTCAGGTACCTTGGAGCGCCGTAAGCGGATCGAAATCCTTGCGCCGGTCAGTGGCCGTGTGGTGAACCTTGCCGCATCGACGACAGGAGGGGTGATCAGACCCGGTGAGCACATCATGGAAATCGTGCCCGCCGACCAGGCTTTGATTGTCGAAGCGCGCGTGAAACCTGGCGACATCGACAAGCTGAAAATCGGTCAGACCACGCGTATCCGTTTGTCTGCCTTTGCCCAAGCCGATGTTCCCGAAGCACAAGGAGCTATCGTCGATATCTCTGCTGACGCGTTGGAAGACGAACGTACGGGCGAGGCCTACTACAAAGCGCGGGTAAAACTGGATGATCAACAATCCAAAGAGGTAGCAGCCTTGGATCTGGTACCCGGCATGCCGGCTGATTTGTTTGTAACGACAGGCGAACGTGCTGTTATTGCCTACCTGGCTAAGCCCATAAGCGAACGCCTCGCGCGAACATTTATCGAATAAAGGCTTTCAAAAGACTTTTGGAATAAAGCCTATTTGTATCGAGTGTTTTGGTGAGTGAGCGATGGTCTGCGTGCCTTTTCGGGCGCGGGCCATCACCTTTTTGAAGTTTCGCATCCGTAGCTGGCCAAAAACATATCCACTGCTTGCGTCGCGACCTCATTGATTTCACTCTGGCTAAAGCTGTTCTGAATTCCAAATGCAGCTCGGGCCCAGATGCGTACTTTACATAGCTCGGAAAACTGTTCTGCTGCGATGTGCACATTTTCAATGGACAACTCGCCTTTTGCCACCGCCTTTTCCAGATAAGCTGCCATCTGCCTTTGGCCATTTTGGGGGCCCGCCTCATAAAAGGCGCGGCCCAATTCGGGGAACCGGTCCCGTTCGGCTACACAGATCCGAAACACTTGTTGCGCGAATTCGGACACAAGAAAAGCCGTGAGCTGCGTGGCCGCTATCTGCAGTACCTCGCGCGCAGGTTTGGTCTCATCAATCATTGACAGGATGTGCTCAGACATCAGACGACATTCTGTTTGCGCAACTTCCATGAACAACAGACGCTTGTCCGGGAAATAGCTATAGAGTGTTGCCTTTGACACGCCTGCTGCGCGGGCAATGTCGTCTACGCTTGCACCTTCGAACCCATCTGCCATGAAAACCTCTCGGGCCCCGCGCAATACCTGATCGAACTTTCGGCCTGTGCGCAGGATGGTGGCAGTCTGGGTCATATCATCTCCGGGATTGGTCGTGGCTTTAGTTTATAAACCGTTCAGTTCAGATACAACGATTTTCGCACTCTATGAAACTGCAACCCAGGGCGTGCACCTTGATGTCAAAGGCTTGCGGCGCAGACAAACCATGCTAGGAGTCTGATCATGGTCGATGTTTTTCTGCGCACCCTTCCCTTTTTTGCGATTATCGGCCTGGGATATTGGGCGGGGCGCACTCGGTTTTTTACGGCCGAGGCAACTGCCTATCTTACCAAGTTCGTCTTCTTCTTTGCGCTTTCGGCCATGCTGTTTCGCTTTGCAGCAACCTTGCCGTTTGCAGAAATCTTCAATGCACGTCTGGTCCTCGGGTATCTGAGCGGTACTGTTGCTGTTTATGCTTTGGCAACATGCGTCGCGTGGCTGCGAGGGTTGGATGTGCCAACAGCGGCTGTTGAGGCACAATGCGCAGCCATTGGTAACGTAGGCTTTCTGGGACTACCGATGCTGGCGCTCTTGTTCAGCGAAGCTGCCATCGGACCAGTGATGGTGGTCCTTACAGTGGATCTCGTTGTATTTTCCTCGCTCATTGTAATCCTGATCAACGGAGGCCGCGACGGTAAGCTTACCTTGGGCACGTTCAAGCTGATCGGTCTTGGGCTGATTAAAAATCCGATGATCGTGTCCATCTCGGCCGGGTTGGTCTGGTCGTCTTTGAAAATCCCGGTGCCCGGACCTTTCTACGACTTTCTAACCATTTTGGGCGGCGCAGCCACCCCCGGCGCTTTGTTCGCCATTGGGGCGTCTCTGGCCGGTAAGTCGGCCGAACGCATCGAAATCGCCGCTTGGTTGAGCTTTTGCAAGCTGGTGATACACCCGGTTTGCGTTGCAGTTGTCCTGCTATGGCTCATGCCGATCGATGTCTTTCCAGCCACAGTTGCAATCGCGGCAGCCGCTTTGCCTGTTGCCGGCAATGTTTACATGCTGGCTGCACATTACGGGGTTGCGCCACAGCGGGTCTCGGCGGCCATTCTGCTCTCGACTGCAGCCAGCATCCTGACTGTACCTGTGGTCATCGCTTGGCTGAGTGGTCTGTGACCTTCACCTTTTCGAAAATACTCTCGCGACCAGCGGTCGCGGACTTTACGCGGCGTCTCTGGATCGTTAGCCATGTCGCGACTCTAATGTAAGGACGCTGCCTGATGGAAACCCTCTCTGAAAACGCTTGTTTCGGCGGAGTGCAGGGCGTGTACCGCCATGCCTCCCCAGTCTGCCAATGCGACATGACTTTTGGCCTTTTTCTTCCAGCCGAGGCAAAGGACGGGCCGGTTCCCATCCTATGGTATCTGTCCGGCCTGACCTGCACACATGAAAACGCCATGACTAAAGCGGGTGCACAGGCCTGGGCTGCAGAACAGGGAATTGCCGTCGTGTTTCCGGATACATCGCCGCGTGGTGAAGGCGTAGCGGATCACGAAGACTACGACCTGGGTCAAGGCGCTGGGTTTTATGTGAATGCAACGCAATCCCCGTGGGCTCCGCATTTCCAGATGTGGGACTACATTGCCGAAGAACTGCCTGCCCTGTTGATCGAAAACTTTGCTATCGACAGCGATCGGCAGGCCATCACCGGCCATTCGATGGGCGGTCACGGAGCACTGACGCTGGCGATGAACCTGCCCGGCCGGTTCCGCTCGGTTTCGGCCTTTGCTCCGATTTCGAACCCTACGGGTGCAGATTGGGGGCGCAAACAGTTGAGCGCTTATCTCGGTGACAACGAGACCCTGTGGGCCAAGCATGATGCGTCGTTGTTGATGAAGGACAAAGGCTTCGACGGTCCGATCCTGATCGACACGGGCGCCAATGACCAGTTCATGGACCTGCTGCGCCCCGAAGCGCTGGCTCAAGCTATCGCCGAACGTCGTCAGCAAGCAACATATCGCTTCCAGCCCGGCTATGACCATTCGTATTTCTTTGTTTCCACTTTTATGGAAGATCACATCGTTTTCCATGCTGAGGCGCTTTACGGAGACTGAGGAATGAGCAAATACGACTACGACTTGGTCATTATCGGCTCCGGCCCCTCGGGTCGGTCCGCGGCCATTCAGGCGGGAAAGCTAAAACGACGCGTTTTGGTGATCGACCGCAAGGATCGCTTCGGAGGTGTATCTGTTCACACCGGCACAATTCCTTCCAAAACCCTTCGAGAAACGGTTCTGAACCTCTCGGGTTGGCGTGAACGCAGCTTTTATGGCCGATCCTATCGGGTCAAAGACCAGATTCGCGCCGAAGATCTGAAAGCCCGCCTGCATATGACGCTCGACCATGAGGTCGACGTATTGGAGCACCAGTTCAACCGCAATCACGTTGACACGTTGGATGGTCTGGCCAAGTTCGTCGGGCCTCATGAGGTTGAAGTCGCCACAGATGCCGGTGAGACGACCCGCGTGACGGCAGCCAAATTTCTGATCGCCACCGGCACCAAAACTTACCGCCCAGAATATGTGCCTTTCAACGGCAAGACCGTGGTTGATGGTGACGAGTTTCTGGAAATGGCAGAAATTCCGCGGTCGCTTGTCGTTATTGGCGCAGGTGTCATTGGTGTCGAATACGCCACGATGTTTTCCGCCCTGGATGTGCGGGTGACGTTGATCGAACCTCGCGACACTTTCCTGGATTTCATTGACAGTCGTTTGATCCACGATTTCACGCATCAGATCCGTGAAAACGGCGTTGACCTGCGATTGGGCTCTGCTGTCGAAAAGATCGAGGATGCTGGCGAGCACGTGGAAGTGACATTGGAAAACGGCCGTCACGTTCGGGCCGAAATGCTTCTGTTTGCTGCCGGGCGAATGGGTGCGACGTCGAAACTCAATCTTGATGCCGTTGGGCTGGAAACAGATCATCGCAACCGGATCAAGGTGGATCGCAAAACGTACCAGACAGCGGTACCGCACATCTATGCGACGGGTGACGTGATCGGGCACCCTTCTCTGGCCTCGACTTCACTACAGCAAGGACGCGTGGCCGCCTGTCACGCACTTGAGACGCCGACTTTGCCGGAAAGCCCGTGGTATCCTTACGGCATCTATTCCGTGCCCGAGATTTCTACCTGCGGCATGTCCGAGGAAGAACTGCAAGAACGCGGCATCCCCTACGAGGTTGGCGTCGCCCGATTCCGCGAAACATCGCGCGGACACATCATGGGGCTGGAGCACGGGATGCTGAAAATGCTGTTCTCGCTCAAAACTCGCCGGGTCTTGGGTGTGCAGATTGTTGGCGAAGGCGCGACCGAGCTAATTCACATCGCGCAGGCTGTGTTGAACCTTAAGGGAACGGTGGATTATTTCGTTCAGAACACCTTCAACTATCCAACTCTGGCCGAAGCTTACAAGATCGCCGGGCTGGATGCGTTCAACCGGATGCCAATCCCAGAAGAGTTCAAGGTGCGCAAGAAGTCTGCCGAACCCGCCAAAAAAGAGGCAAAGAGAGCGTGACCACGCTCTACATCGATGGCGACGCTTGCCCAGTTAAGGCCGAAGCGGAACGGGTCGCCACGCGGCATAAAGTGCCCATGGCCCTGGTGTCCAATGGCGGGCTGCGCCCTTCGGCCAATCCGCTGGTGCGGGTTGTTATCGTCTCGGAAGGCGCTGATGAAGCGGACAAGTGGATCGCCGAGCGATGTGGCATTGGGGATGTCGTTGTTACGTCCGACATCCCATTGGCCGCCAAGTGCGTTGAGGCCGGTGCACGTGTTCTACGTCCAAATGGTGAAGCGTTTACAGCGGCCAATATTGGCCAGCAATTGGCGATGCGCGACTTGATGGCAGATCTGCGGGCCTCAAATCCTTTGGGCGCGGGTGGCGGAGGACGACCGTTCGGAAAAGCGGACCGCTCGCGATTTCTGGATGCTTTAGAGCGGGAAATTCGCGCTGCCATGCGAAACTAGACCTGCCTACGAAAAGCCCGGAAAACTGATGTAAAAACAAAAAACGCCGATTTACAAGCCCAGCGTAAGGACGCAACCTGAGTTTGAATTCTGATCAGGCTATTCGATTAAGGAGGCTGCAATATGCGCGTACAGGGCACTCACTATCGATCGATTTGGTGGGACCAATCGGTGGGCGAAGTTCGCATCATTGATCAACGCTGGTTGCCGCATGACTTCCGGGTCGTGACCCTGAAAACGTTGGAAGAGTTTGCTGTCGCCATACGGGATATGTGGGTTAGAGGCGCCCCGCTGATTGGCGCGACTGCAGCTTTTGGAATAGCCGAACAGATGTCACGCGACAGTTCCGACGCTTCATTCGATACTGCCTATGAAGTTCTGCACGCAACACGGCCCACTGCAATTAATCTGCGTTGGGCGTTGGATAGATGCCGAGAGGCTCTGATGCCGCTGGCCCACGGTGATCGTGCAAAACACGCCTGGGTACTTGCCCAGGAGATCGCAGATGAAGATGTCGAAATAAACGCAGCGATTGGTCGGCATGGTTTGGAACTGATTAAGGAAATTGCCGCGCGCAAGCCCGCAGGTGAACCGGTGCGGCTATTGACCCATTGCAATGCGGGTTGGCTGGCGACGGTAGATTGGGGCACAGCCACAAGCCCGATGTATCATGCGCACAACGAAGGCATCCCTCTGCACGTTTGGGTGGATGAGACCCGGCCGCGCAACCAAGGGGCTTTGACCTCGTGGGAATTGGGCGAACACGGCATCCCCCATCGCTACATCGTGGACAATGCCGGGGGGCACCTGATGCAGCATGGCTTAGTTGACTTGGTCATCACAGGCACGGACCGCACCACAGCGCAAGGCGACGTGTGCAACAAGATCGGCACCTACCTCAAAGCTTTGGCCGCGCATGACAACGGAGTCCCGTTTTACGTCGCCTTACCTTCCCCGACCATTGATTGGACGGTGCGCGATGGTGTAGCTGAAATCCCAATTGAGGAACGCAATTCAAAGGAAGTGACGCATGTCCTTGGCGTGGATGAGCATTCGGCCATAACAGATGTTCGTGTGACTCCGGAAGGGACAGAAGGGGGCAATCCTGCCTTCGATGTCACCCCTAATCGGTTGGTAACAGGGCTGATTACCGAGCGTGGCGTGTGCGAAGCCTCTGCAGAAGGTTTGGCAGGCTTGTTCCCAGACAGGGCTGGCTAGCTAACCCCGCACAAGCTGCATGTCGCTTGTCAGTGTGAACACAATGGCTCTTGATCTGCCCCGGCTCTCTTTCCGTTGGCAGATCAGGACAAAAAGCGTCAGGCTGGAACAGCAGAGCGGTTCTCGCGGATGGGCAAATGCACGATCGCGCTGAACGCGCCAATTGCCACGCCGATCCACCAAACCATGCTGTAATCGCCATACTGGTCATACATGCGACCGCCCAGCCAAACGCCCAGAAAGCTGCCAAGTTGATGGCTGAAAAAGATAATACCGTATAGCGTGCCCATATACCGCAAGCCATACAAGTGCGCCACAAGACCCGAGGTCAGTGGCACAGTGGCCAACCAAAGCGACCCCATCACCAGTGAAAACACAATAACCGAGATTGGGGTGATCGGGAGCAGGATGAACAAGGCTGCAGCCAATGTTCTGCCCGTATACACCGCAGCCAGCAGGTATTTCTTGGGAAAGTGATTTCCTGCCCAGCCGGCCAGCAACGTACCACCGATATTGGCCAGACCAATCAACGATATCGACACGGCCCCAAGCGCCGAGGTTGAGGTGATGCCAACGGAATGCAAAACACCACCAGGTTGGATCGGGCCGCACATCTCGGTCACAAATGCCGGGAAATGAGCGGTGATAAACCCAAGCTGATACCCACAGCTAAAGAATCCCAGAAAGATCAGCGCATAGGAAGGATCACGGAACGCTTTCCCCAAGATCTCACCCATGCTTTCGTGCAGTTCCGCCTTACTGGCAGTCTGAGGCGCGCGCATGAAAGGCAAGGTTAGGACAAGCGCTAAAATAGCAACCGCAAACACGATGAATATTTGCTGCCAAGGCAAGAAGGTCAGTAACCATTCGGCCGTAGGCGCCCCAAGAACCTGCCCAAAACTCCCTGCGGCTGTGACAATGGCAAGCGACATGGAGCGATTTTCATCAGAAGATGCGCGCCCGACCACCGCAAGAACCACGCCAAACCCGGTTCCGGCAATGCCGAAACCCACCAGCCAAGCATAGATCTGATGCTCAAAAGGTGTGACCGACCACGCCGACAGCACCATACCTGCGGCATAGGTTAAAGCACCCAGAATGATGGCCTTGCGGTCGCCGACCTTTTCGGCGATTGCACCAAAGATTGGCTGGCCTATTCCCCAAGCCAGGTTTTGAATTGCAATCGCCAATGAGAAATCAGTGCGCAGCCAGCCAAACTCATCCGCGATCGGAATCTGAAACACGCCGAAAGAGGCGCGCACGGCAAAGCTGACCGTGATGATGATACATCCGACTATCAGGATCGGGTTCAGCAGGCGGGCGGATTGCGGCATTGAGACCTCGGGCGTTTCTTGCGATGGACCGTATCGTTTTTCCGGATGACGTCAATTCAGCAGATTTGCGGTCACGGATAAGCAAATTTGATGTGTTGAGAAAATGGTTTCTTTTCAACACACGATGGGGCGGGTAAGGCTCGGTGTCATGACGGATCTGATATCGCTATACGAGGCCCGCGTCGCGGATGGAACTCTGACCCGCGACGACGCGCAAGAGGCCGTTCTTCCCCAATTCGAACGCATCCGTGCCGCACTGTCCGAGCCAGTCAAACGCGGGTTCTTCCGAAAAGCACCCCCACCTCCCGAGGGCTTGTATCTTTGGGGCGGTGTCGGGCGTGGAAAATCGATGCTGATGGACATGTTCGTCGAAACGCTTGGCGAAATACCCGCGCGGCGCGTCCATTTTCATGCGTTCATGCAAGAAATTCACGCAGGCATGCATAAAGCCCGACAAGAGAATGTCGAAGATGCTCTGGCTCCGGTGGCAAAGGACGTGGTCAAGTCCGTCCGGTTGCTGGCATTTGATGAGATGCAGATCACCGACATTACCGATGCGATGATAGTTGGACGTCTGTTCGATCTGTTGCATGAGGGCGGTGTCGTTGTTGTTACGACGTCAAACCGGCACCCGGATGATCTTTATAAAGACGGGTTGAACAGGCAACTTTTCCTGCCTTTCATCGCGCATATCAAAGAACAGCTGAGGGTCTGGGAACTTGTATCGCCAACCGATTACCGCCAAAACAGGTTGGAAGGCGCGCCTGTCTATTTCACGCCAATCGGCCCAGAAGCCCGGCAGAACATACGAGAGGTCTGGAAAGATCTTGCGGGCGGCCCTGCCGAACCGCTTGTGTTACAAGTCAATAGCCGCGCGGTGGAACTGCCCGCCTTTCGCAATGGGGTTGCACGGGCATCGTTTTATGACCTGTGCGGGCGGATGTTGGGGCCTGCTGATTATCTGGCGATTGCCGAGGCAGTAAAGGTGCTGGTACTGGAAGATGTCCCGCGCTTGTCGCGGAACAACTTCAATGAAGCCAAACGGTTCGTAACCCTTATCGATGCGCTTTACGAGGCAAAGGTACGCTTGATTTGTTCCGCGGCGGCCGAGCCTGAAATGCTCTATGTAGAAGGTGAAGGGACGTTCGAATTTGAGCGCACCGCGTCACGCCTGCGGGAGATGCAGGACAAAGATTGGGGCGCCTAGGGGGCTTTGCCCCCGCCGCGCTGCGCGCGCCTCCCCCAAGGTGTTTTCAAACAAAAGAAGAGTTAGCCATTTTCGCGCAAGACATTACCTGCAAGGTAGAGCGAGCCGCAGATCAACACACGCGCTTGAGGGTCTTGGCTTATAATCGCCGCCAGCGCATCCGACACGCTGCCTGCAGTAGTTGCGGGCAAGTCGACCTTCGCCGCCGCCGCCGCAGTTTCATCTGCAGTGAGTGTCGCGGCCTCGCCCGGAATCGAAACGGCAGTCAGGCTTGCCGCTTGCTCGGCCAGAGGTGCGAGATATCCAGTCACATCCTTTGTGTTGAGCATACCGCAGATCATGTGCGTCGGTTTCTGCGGCAGTATGGCCAGCACATCCGCCAGCGCGATACCTGCTGCTGCATTGTGACCGCCGTCCAACCAAAGCTCGGCCTGTGGTGCCTGTTCGATCAACGGGCCGGTTTTCAGGCGTTGCATACGGGCTGGCCATTCGGCTTTGGTCACGGCAGCCTCATAAGCGTCGTCACCCATATCCATGTGGCGCAGAACGGCCAGGGCTGCGCCTGCGTTCTGAATTTGGTGCGCACCAAGAAGGTTGGGCAATGGAAGATCCCGCAATCCGATCTCGTCCTGATAGATCAGGCGTCCGTTTTCTTCATGAACCTGCCAGTGCTGACCATAGACCATCAACGGAGCGCCCAGACGAGCGGCAGTATATTCGATGACCTCAAGGGCTTCGTCGTGTTGGGGGCCGACGATGCAGGGTACACCGGGTTTGATAATACCGGCCTTTTCAGCGGCGATCTTGCCCAATGTGTTGCCTAGAAACTGCTCGTGATCGATCGATACCGGTGTAATCACAGTTACGGCAGGATTTTGGACCACGTTAGTAGCATCTAATCGCCCGCCCAAACCGACTTCAAGCAGGGTGTAATCCGCTCTTTCTCGGGCGAAGGCCAACAAAGCCGCGCAGGTCGTGATTTCGAAATAGGTGATGTTTTCACCGCCATTGGCGGCGTAACATTCGTCGAGAACCGCGGTCAGATCGGGTTCTGAGATCAGTTCTCCGGCCAGCCGGATGCGCTCATGAAATCGTGCCAAGTGAGGCGACGTATAGGCGTGTGCTGAATGCCCTGCCCCCTCGAGCCCCGCGCGGATCATGGCCTGCGTGGATCCTTTGCCGTTGGTTCCAGCAATATGAATGACCGGAGGCAACTTGAGCTGTGGGTTGTCAAGCGCCGCCAGCAATCGCCAGACACGGTCCAAGGTCAGATCAATGATCTTGGGGTGTAGCGCCATCATCCGGTCAAGAATGGCGTCAGATGTCTGAGCGGTCATTTCTGGCTGGTCTCTTCGGCCGGTGCCTCAGCTGTTTCTTCGGGCTCTGGTGCGGGCAGTTCGCCCACAATTGCCGGAGGCTGGTTCATTAGCATCCGGGTGATGGTAATCAGCTCATCACGCATTTCGGTACGCTTTGTTACTCGGTCCAGCATACCATGATCCAGCAGATACTCGGCGCGCTGGAACCCTTCGGGCAGCTTTTCCCTAATCGTTTGTTCAATCACACGCGGACCAGCGAAACAAATCAATGCGTTGGGTTCCGAGATATGGACATCGCCCAACATGGCGTAAGACGCGGTTACACCCCCGGTGGTGGGGTGAGTCAGAACGACGATGTAAGGCAAGTTCGCCTCTTTCAGCATCTCGACTGCAACGGTTGTACGGGGCATTTGCATCAGGCTGAGGATACCTTCCTGCATCCGTGCGCCGCCTGCGGCCGAAAACAGGATAAGCGGGCGCTTAAGCTTAACGGCTTCTTGCGCGGCAGCGATGATCGCGTTGCCGACATACATGCCCATCGACCCGCCCATGAAAGAGAAATCCTGCGCGGCGGCAACAATCGGAGTGCGTCCAATTTCGCCTACTGCCACGAGCATGGCCTCTTTTTCACCGGTCTTTTTCTGCGCTGCTTTCATGCGGTCCGGATATTTTTTCTGATCACGGAATTGCAGCGGGTCGTCCTTGGGGGCCGGAACATCAACGTCCGTGAAAATACCGCCATCAAACAGGTGCTTGAACCTGTCACGCGGGGTAATTGCCATATGGTGGCCACACTGGGTGCAGACATTCTGGTTCTCGGCCAGCTCGCGGTGGAACAGCATCGTTCCGCACTCGTCGCATTTGTGCCAGAGGTTTTCCGGCACTTCACGGCGCGAGAAAATCGAGTTGATCCGGGGTCGGACGTAGTTTGTGATCCAGTTCATGTCGGAACCTTGGCTTATACGGTGTTGACGTCAAATAAGACGCAACGCAAGGAAATGCAATCAGCGCCTGAGCGCAAGTCGCGCGGCCAGCCAGCAAACGAACATCATCACCAGATCCACCATAAGCCAAGGCCTTAGTTGGTCTGCGTCGGACATGTCAAAGGGCAGGACAAACAGAGCCAACCCGCTCAGGCTGTCGGGTAAAGAGATAAGCAATAAAGCGATGACATTGTTGAAGAAATGCAGAGCTATGGCAGGCCCTAAAGTTCCTGCTCGGGCCGTCAGATCTGAAGCCAACAGGCCAAAAACAAAGGCCCAAAGCGCAATCAACAGCGCGTTGCCCCCCGCCGCGTCGACCGAGTAATGGCCTGCTGCAAACAAAACCGATGGCACACCCATCCAAATGACCGGCGAGTTGAACCGTGCTGCAAGGGTTTGCTGTATATAGCCGCGAAACAGGATTTCTTCAGCACTGACCTGAATCAGGACGGCAAATGCAGAAACTGGAAGCAAAAGCACCCAAGTGGTCGGCGACAAATTTTGGGTCAGTTCTCCTCCCATACCATAGGGAGGCAGCAGAAATCCGATAACGCCGAGTATCAGCAAGGCCTTCAAAACTCTGACAAACTGCGTCACGGCCACACTGCGGTCACCTATGATGGACCAAAGTGTTCGGTGTTGCAGCTTGTGTGCTGCGATGGCCACCGCGAAAGTTATGAACCCAAAACTGCCCAACAACAGAATCAATGCCAAGGGCGATCTTCCTGACAAGAGATCCTGTGCCCACTCGTTCGGACCCATCGCCACAAGCACCGCAAAGAAAACCATGTTCAGAAGGCTTACCAGAACACCGATGAGCAATAGACCCAGAAGCAGGCGCCACAGTTCAGGCCGCTTAAGCGCGGTTTCTGTCAAATAAGCATGCGCGATATAGGCCTTAGGCATGGTTATTCGAACTCTCCGGTTTTTCTTCCTGCGTCACAGAAGGAAGTACTTCTTCTGGGTTTTGAGCAGCGGAAATCCTGTTGGACAGTGTCGTCAGGTAACCCGCAACTGTTCGAAGTAACTGCGTGGCAACGGTTGCGTCGCTTTCCACCACAGCACGCAATTCTTCGGCCCCTATACGCAGGAAAAGGCAGTCCTCTGTCGCGACAAGATCCAATTGGCGGTCTTCACCCGTGATGATGGACAAGTCACCAATAAGGCGCCCCGGTTCGATGATCGAAATCGGGCGTCGTGTTCCGTCTTCGTTGAACCAATCCAACCGAGCCTGACCCGAAATGCACAGATAAGCGGCGTCCGGCGCCTGCCCACGCGAGAAGATGACCTGCCCGGCCTTGACTTCGTACCATTGGGCCGAGAAAGCAAGCAGCCGCTGGTTTCGCCCGTCCAGACCTGAAAACAACTCGGTGGCCGAAAGAATTTCGAGCTTCCGGCTCAGATCGTCGGTCGTGCCACCAGAACCCTCGGGTTTGGTGCGGGATACTCCGTCGATCCTTCCGTCCTTGATTTCTACAAACAGATCATAGGCTTCGGGATGGGCAAAATGATCTTCCATGAAGATCATGATGGAGTCCGGCAAAAGCTCTCGCAGTTTCAGTCGGGTTCGCAACCGGCTTTCTGAATCGTGGCTGGCCAGCGCCTTGTCCAGAATCAAGACATCGGGGCGCTTGATCCCAGCGCGTGAAAATGCGGCGCGTTCCTGAAAGACGGTCGGCAGGTTGTTCCCGCCCAAACCAGACGGCAGATCATAGATAATGGCGGCAGCCCTGCGGCGCAGGCCCGCTTCGTTCATCGCCTCGGCCACCACATCTTCGATTTCTTCCGCATGGGCGCCCGCCAACAAGGACACACGCCCATAGATCGCGTTTTCCATCACTGTCAGTCGAGGGACATAAAGATCGGGAGTGACCGGCGTAAACAACCCATCCAATGCGTCGCGCAAACGCTCGGCGTGGCTTTTTCGGATCGTCAGGATTTTGTCCTTATATTCTTCGGGGAAATCCGGGCCAATCTGCTCGGCCGTCAAAAGGAAAGGCACAGTCAGCAGCAAAGCGCGGTCTTCCGGGCTAAGTTCTTCTTCGCCCTTGGCTTTGCGTTGATCTTCGATGTCGAGCAACCGGTGAAACATCTCTTTCGACATGCCAAGCCGCAGGAACAAGGGGTGATCCGCGCCGTCCCGTCCGAATGTTTTACCGAGAGTGTCCAAAACCGCGTTGGAAATGCTCAGAGCTTCGTCGGCCAAATCATGAACGCTGAGCATTTTTACAAAGCGGGCGTCCTCGACAAGAAAGTCCGGAGAGATATCTCGGGCAGGCGCGGCATAAAGCAGATTGCCGCCCAGTGGCACCGCCGGATTAAAACGTTCCGGATCGAAGCGATAGACATACCGGTCCAAACCTTTGTCTTTCAAACGCTCGGCAATCGTTTCCCGAAGCTTGACCACTTCACGTGCCAAAACGGGGTGAATTTCAGGATCAAATTGCGTACGTAACGTACGACGGAACATGAATTCGTCGATGCCCATTGCTTCGACAAGTTCGAACCACCAATCGCGAATATCCTCGATATCATCCAGACCTGCGAGACCGGGATCGATCCATTCATCGTCCAGCGAATCTGGTGGATTACCTGACCGGACTGCTTCGATTTGTTTGCGGGACGGCGTTCTCTGAGCTTCAGCGCTATGCTGGGGATGTGTGCGCAACGGCATCATCAGGTTATCGCCCAGCGTTCCATCAAACAGATAGGGGCGCGAATAGGCATAGCCAATCCGGGCTGCAATAACCGCTTGATGCAAGGTCTTCAAGTTGTGATCGGAAACGATCACGTCCCCTTGCACCGGCAGAATCTCGCGGGTCAATAGCTGACCCAGCGCGCTTCTTTCCGAAGCGTGAGAAGACTGTATGGCAACGCGCGCACCGTGCGGAATCGTCAGATCCAGATCTTCCAGAATGGTTTTGCCGTCGCTATCGCGAACCGTCACGTTGCGCAGCTCAATTGCCCCATCCAAGCGTGGGATTGCGTCGGGTTCGCCAGAAAACAACTCTTCGGGTATCATGTTGTCGGGGGCAAACCGTTCAGTTACGACTTCCCACCGCAAAGACATATCCTGAACCTGATTGTAGTAGGTCAGCAAATCCTTCCAAGGGCCACTCAGGTCCTTATAGGCCCCAAGTGCCGCAACCAAAGCACCCACCGTCACCTCACCCGTGATCGCCAGATAGCCGCCTACAGAATAGAACAGGAACGGCGTCATCTGAGTGATCAGATTGTTGAGGAACTTCATGAAGAATTTCTTGTTGTAGATCTTGAAGCGGATCTCGAACAGTTTCCCCAAACGATCGCTGAACTGGGCCAGACGATAGCGCCAGCCGCCATTGGTGCGCAGGTCACTGATCCCCGCAGCGCTTTCACCGATTTCCGAGCTCAGGCGACGAACTTCCTGAATACGGTCTTTGTTCAACAGGTTGATTTGGCGCTGCAATTTAGGAATCAACCAAGCCTGTAACGGGATCAACGCGATACTTGCCAGCCCGAACCACACGCTTTGCATGAACAGGAATGTGACAATGGTCATCATTTGACCGAACTGGAATACGGGCTGCGCAATTGCATCGCCCATCAAACCACCCATCGGCTCGGCCTCGGATGTGATCATCGAAACAAGCTCGCCCTGGCTGGTCGTTGCGAAATAGGACTTTGGAAAGCGCATCGAACGTTCAATCAGCGTAAAACGCAGTCGACGCAGCATACGCTCGGCCAAGACGCCCTTCATCGTATTGATGCGCATCTTCATCAATCCACTGGCGATCACAGTGCCCAGAAACGCTACGCACAATATCAACAGGTAGTGGACTTGCGATACCGTAATACCCCAAATGGTAACCGTATCACCCGGAGCACCGATGGCGTCATTGATAATCTGCTTGGGCAGTTCCAACGAGGCGTAGAGGAACGGAAATGACAGCACTGTCAGCAACAACAAGACCAACTGCTGTTTCTTCGAGTACTTCCATATGAAAGAAAATAATGTGGGCTCCATTCACTGGCCTTATCGATAGCTAAACGGATGTGTGGCTAAAACTGGGTGACCCATGTTGCAGGGCCCGACGGTACGCGCTGACTCTGCCCTTTGCAAGGCGAGACAGGTACGCATGCATCCGTTCGCGCCTAACCGAATTTTGCTTTGCACCCAACTAAAAAACGAGGGGCAAAGATCGCAATTTCGTTATTGCGGGTTTGTTCCCTGAGGCGTCTTGACTAAAGAGGCTGTGTATCGGACGACGAGGCCATGGGCAGGATTCTGGATCGCTATCTTTATCGCAAGACACTGGACCGTTGGCGGCGGGCTGCGCAGCATGTGCAAGAAGCGAGTCAATCGGACCTGCGGCAGCAGCGTGATCAGGCGCGTGCGTTGCGGAGCCATCTTGATCGGTTGATTCAAGCGGCCGATTCCCGCCTTATCCGCCCAAAGATCGGATCCAAACAGTTTGCCAAGCCCGTCGGAACGGACTGGAGTTGCAGACCGGACCTCTGGCGCGGCCCTTTGGCCCAACCCGGCGTTGCTTCGGCCCCGCGCAAAACGGCCTTGGATGCGCACGTCAACCTGTTTCATGACTGCCCCCTGTCCGAAATAGCCGTGCGCCAAATCCGAAATCGGGATACAGGCGATTTGGCCCCGTTCAGTCTGGCGGTTGAAGTCTTCAGTTTTGAAGGTTCGTTCCTTTCGGTGTCCGTCGATCTGCCGAGCGGCGCGACACAGAACCTTACGCGTGAGCATTTGATACGGATGGACACTGTAATTAACTGCGAACGATCCACCGGGCTGTTCGCGCGCCTCAATATTCAACACGGTCCCAATTCTGAGCAGGTACTGCGCCAGTTGATCGCGTCTGACGACCAGAATACCGTAGATTTCGATCTGGCTCATCTGCCCCTGAATGAGCGTCGTATCGAAAAGGTCTGGATAGATTTGATCTTTGAGACTCCAAGTATGAACCGGATGGTGGTGCGGGACTTGACGTTCTGCCGCTTTCATCGTGCCGATCTGTGAGGCCATCGGAAATGACACACACTAACTTGACGTTTATCCGGTTCGAAGACGGGATTTGGCAAGGTCACATTCAGTCGGAACAGGAACCTTCGGTTGGCGTGCGATACCAGGGCGAAACACTGGAGAACGTCATCCTTACACCCGATGAAAGCGGATGGGACCTGAGTATAACGGTTCCCGTCTCAGCTCTGTCTGAGGGTGTCCACAGCTTTGTCATCACCGATCTGGCAACAGCGGAGAAGCTTGGAGATTTCACCATGATCGCAGGTGAGCCAGCAGCAGATGATCTGAGGGCCGAAGTCGCGTTGTTGCGAGCTGAACTGGACATGCTGAAACGCGCGTTCCGCCGGGTTTGTCGGGGCGACGACTAAGCCCGACTAAGCCAAGTCTCTATCTTTTATACCAATTTCCGTGCATCATGGGCGTATTCAAATCGGATCGTGCCGTAGATGGACCGCAGTAGTATTGTAAAAGTCATCGCGTTGATGGTGACAGGATTTGGCATCGGCATTGATTTTACCGGTGCACTGATGCTGGTCCCCGCGATTGAAAACAGCTTTGATGCCGATATCACCAGCACCCAATGGGTTTTGAATATCTACGCCCTGTTTTTTGCGATGACCATGGTAGCCGGAGGACGTCTCGGCGATATGTACGGTCATCGAAAAATGATGATCATCGGCCTGTGCATTTTCCTGTTTTCGTCGGTGATGTGCTTCGTCTCGCCCAACCTTGATTTTTTGATCCTGGCGCGCGCGCTGCAAGGCATCGGCGCTGGCTGTGTTTGGCCCTGCACACTTGCGTTTGGGGCAACTAAAGTGTCCAAACCTGAACATCGGGCGCTTGTAATGGGGCTCATTCTTGCAGGTGTGACCACCGGCAATGTATTTGGTCCGATGATCAGCGGATTGGCCGTAAACTTGGGCGAATGGCGTTACTTCTTCCTTGCCAATGTCGTCTTCTCCTGCATTTCGATGGCCACCGCCCTAATCCTGATGGAGCGCGAAACGCAGCACAAACAAGACGAGCATCTCGATTTGGCTGGCATGGGCCTCTTGGCGTTTGCGGTTCTGTTCTTGCTATATGCGCTGGATGTTGGCGCAGATTGGGGATGGACGTCGGTACCGTTGTTGATGCTTTTTTTCATCAGCGCCGTGCTGTTCCTTTTGTTCCCCAAGATAGAAAAACGCGTTACCGAGCCTTTGCTGCTGCCGCAAATGATGCAGAACCGCGAATTCAGGATCACGCTTGGACTGAATATGTTCAACGTCTCCGCCGCCTTTGTTGGCTTGCTATATTTTCCACAGTACATGCAAAAAGTACTGGGCTGGTCGGCGTTTGAATCCGCGTTGGGGCTGGCCCCGCTGACCGTTTTGCTGGCGGTAGGGTCAATTGTTTCAGGCACGCTGTACAATGATTTCGGACCCAAGCGACTGCTGTTCTGGGGTTATGTGATTGCCACAATCGGCGCCGCATCAGTTGTCATCCTGCCAAGCGATCTGGGTTATTTCCGCATTCTTCCGGGCATGGCGATGATCGGGTTAGGCGCGACCCTCACCGTTGGACCATCGGGAACAGCTGCCGTCTGTGCGGTTAAGCCCGAGCGCGCCGGGCTTGTCGGCGGGCTAAGCTTTATGACCCATCTGGTTTATGGTGCCATTTCCGTCGCGTGTGCCACTGCCGTAATGTATGTCGTCAGCCTTTCCAAACTGCGCGATGGCCTGCATGCCGCAGGTGTCAAACTATCTGAGACGGATTTAAAGGCAATCAATGGCAGTACTCTGGATACGGCGTCTGCCCATGCGGTGATCAGCCGCTTAAGCGCCGGCGACATGGCAAAGGTTCAATCCGCATTGTCCGATGCTTTTAACAGCGGCATGAGCATGGCGTTTGTTTTTTCGACAATATCCGTATCGGTGGGTATCGTGCTGGCGCTATTGCTGGACGAAAAGAAACTGCACAAGATCGAAAGCTAGAACGCTTTCAAGACCTGCTGACTCCCGCGATCCAAACCAGTGGCCTATTTCGAATAGGAACCAGCCGCGCGCTCAAAGAAAAAGGGCCGCGTTCATCGCGGCCCTGATTGAGTTATTGAGAAGGACCATTCGGATTGAAAGCGGACAGACCTTTGAGGATGTCGATGGCATAAGCCAACTGGTAATCCTCTTCCCGCAGTTCAGCCGTCGCTTCAGCCTTGGCGCGGTCTTCTTCAATTTGGCGAATTTCATCCTCGCTGAGGCTGTCATTGTCCAGGCTGCCACGCAGCTCGGCCTCGGACCGAGTAAAGCGGCTGTCCTCTTCCTCCTCAGCTTCGGGCTGCGGACGAGGCTGTTCCACGATGATATCCGGGCTGACACCCAAGGCCTGAATAGAACGACCAGATGGTGTGTAATAGCGCGACGTGGTCAGGCGCATGGCCCCGTCACCGCGCAGCGGCATGACTGTCTGTACAGACCCCTTACCAAAGCTTTTCGTACCCACCACGATTGCGCGCCGGTGGTCCTGCAAGGCGCCTGCCACAATTTCGGACGCCGAAGCTGAACCACCATTGATCAGAACAACGATTGGTTTGCCTTCGGCCAAATCGCCGGGCGATGCATTAAAGCGCTCGCCCTCTTCCGGATCGCGGCCACGGGTCGAAACGATTTCACCTTCGTTCAGGAACGCATCCGAAACTTTGATCGCCTGAGTCAGCAAGCCACCCGGATTGTTGCGCAAGTCCAGGACAAATCCATTGACCTTATCGATGCCACCGGCTTCCTCGATCTGTTCCTGCAAACCTTCTTGCAAGTTCGGGAAGGTCTGGTCGTTGAACGTAGTCACTCGCAGAACCACGCTGGTGCCTTCGGTGCGTGCACGAACAGCGGTCAGTTTGATCGTGTCACGAATGATCGTAACGTCGAATGGGTCCGGCTCACCTTCGCGTACGACGGTGATCACAATCTCGGAACCCACCGGGCCACGCATCAGATCAACAGCCTTGTCCAGCGTAAGGCCCAGAATGCTTTCACCATCGACATGCGTGATGAAGTCACCAGCCTCAATTCCGGCTGCGTCGGCAGGGGTGTCGTCAATTGGCGATACGACTTTGACAAAACCGTCTTCCTGCGTGACTTCGATGCCTAGCCCACCAAACTCACCACGCGTCTGCACACGCATCTGTTCGGCATCGTCGGGCGACAGATAGCTGGAATGCGGGTCAAGCGAGGTCAACATGCCATCAATGGCGGCCTCGATCAGCTCTTCTGGTTCGACCTCTTCGACATATTGCGCGCGGATGCGTTCAAAAATGTCGCCAAACAGATCCAGTTGCTCATAGACGCTGGCCTTATTTTCAGCCTCTTGCGCCAGCAGGGGTCCTGCTATCTGGGTTGTTGCAAGAATACCTGCCACAGTTCCGGCCAGACCGGCCATCACAAATCTCTTCATACTCGCTTATCCATCCTTGTCGGTCCGGAACCATGTTTCCGGGTCCACGGGGCTATTATCTTCTCTTACCTCTATATAGAGCGTTTCTGAGCGATCAGTTCCAGTGCCATCACCGCTTGTTGACAATATTGCGCCAATTTCCGGCGTTTCACCGGGCATCAAACCCACCGGAGTGCCCTCAGGGATCACTTGCCCGGGGTTGCCATAGACCTCTTGCAAGCCGGAAAACACAAAAAGAAGCCCCGGTTGCGGTTCAAGAATGACCAGATTCCCCAGATCCAACAAGGGGCCTCGATACCGGATCGTGGCCGCCGTGGGCGATGTGACCAAGGCACGCGGGCGGGTTCCAAGCACCAGACCGGCGCGTGTCACCCCCGCAGCGTCCGTTTCACCAGCCTGGTGCAGCAAGACGCCCTGAACCGGCAAAGCAATCTGCCCTTTCTGACCTGAAACATCCGCATCGGTTTCAATGATCTCACCTTCCGAGATTTCGGACAGACCACTTGCAAACCCATCCAACGTTTCCGTTGAAGAAATCAAAATGGCCGTGCGTACCGGATCTTCGACAAATCGTCTGGGCAGATCCGTGCGATCGGCGATGGCCTCGCTCAAGCGCGTGCGCGCATCCTGCACCCCGCTGAGACCTTCTGTCAGGGTTTCCGATGCGCTTTGCTGTAACAGACGCAGTGTCTGCACTTCGTTCAGATCATCCGCCAGAGCCTGCGCTTTGGCGTTCAAACCGGGCGTGACCTCGGACAGCATCATACCCGCGCGCGCCGCGCCCAAAGGTCCTGAAGGGTGTAACATCAAAACCGGAGGTTCTGTTGTTTCGATGGTTTGCAAGACGCCGATCAACTGCCGGACATCCTTTTCGCTGGCCCGCAGTTCGGCGCTTAACTGAGCTTCGCGGGTTACGGCCTGGCGCAGCCCCTCACGCATCGCGCTCAATCCCGCTTCATAGGCCTGGATCGTTTGGGTAAGCGCACGCACCCGATCTCTTGCGCTGTCGGCTTCGGCCAAAGAGACAGAGGCCGATTCCAGCATCTCTGCCGCCTCAAGCGCCGCCTGCGACGAGTCGGTCTGGGCCAAAGCCGAAGATGCTGAGATCAGAAAAGCCGCAAAGGCCACCAGTTTCATGACAAAAGGCTTTCCCCAGTCATCTCGGGAGGTTTTGGCAGGCCCATGAGTTCAAGCAGCGTGGGGGCCAGGTCCGACAAACGCCCCTGCCGCAATTGCGTCCCTTCAGGCCCACCGACCAGTGCCACCGGCACCGGGTTCAGTGTGTGAGCGGTATGCGGACCACCCGTTTCGGGATCGACCATCATTTCACAATTGCCGTGATCGGCGGTGACAATCATCGCTCCCCCGGCCTTTTTCAGAGCTGCAACGACTTCCGCCAGACCCTGATCCACAGCCTCACACGCTTTGATCGCCGCCTTCAGATCACCGGTATGGCCCACCATGTCGGGGTTGGCATAGTTTGTGACAATCAGGTCGTACCCGTCTTCGATGGCCTCAACAAATTTGGCTGTCACCTCCGCCGCCGACATTTCAGGTTGCAGATCATAGGTAGCAACCTTTGGCGACTTCGGCATAAAACGGTCTTCGCCCTGTTCAGGCGTCTCTTTGCCGCCGTTCAGGAAAAAAGTTACGTGTGGGTATTTCTCGGTTTCAGCCAATCGGAACTGGCGCAGCCCTTGTTTGGCCACCCATTCCCCCAATGTGTTCACAATGGCCCGCTTCGGGAAAACCGTCGTCATATAGGCGTTGTGGCCGTCCGAATATTCGACCATGCCCAGCAGCGCCGAGAGATTGGGCCGCGGCCCTGTGTCAAAATCGGAAAATCCGGGTTCTCCAATGGCCCGCAAGATTTCCCGCGCCCGATCAGCACGAAAATTGAGGCAGAAGAACCCGTCGCCGTCTTGAACGCCCGTGTAACCTTCAAGAACGGTCGGGGTGATGAATTCATCTGACTCTGACTGGTTATAGGCATGATCAACCGCACCATGGGCGTTTTGCGCTGCCCTTCCCTGCCCCTTGATCATCGCGTCATAGGCTTCGCTAACACGTTCCCAGCGATTGTCCCGGTCCATGGCAAAATAGCGTCCACAGACGGTCACAATGCGCGCGTTTTCAGGCAAACGCTCTTCCAGTTCCGCGATATAGGACAGCGCCGATTTTGGTGGAACGTCACGCCCATCGGTGACTGCGTGAAGCGCAACTGGGACACCCGCATCGGTGATCGCTGTCGCTGCGGCGACGATATGGTTCAGATGCCCGTGCACGCCACCGTCCGAGACCAGCCCCATAAGATGCGCTGTCCCGCCCACCGCTTTCACTTTGGCGATAAATTGTTGCAGGGCTTCATTTTCGAAAAACGAGCCGTCTTCGATCGCCAGATCAATCTGACCCAAATCCATGGCGACAACGCGACCTGCACCGATATTGGTGTGGCCAACCTCTGAATTGCCCATCTGCCCGCTGGGCAGACCCACATCGGGGCCATGGGTGATCAGTGTTGCATGAGGGCCATTGTCCATGATCGCATCAAAAGTCGGCGTATTTGCCAGATACGGCGCATTGGCTTTGGTGTCTTCGGACAAACCCCACCCATCGAGAATGCACAAGACAACAGGTTTGGGCGCGGCCATAGAAACTCTCCGATTACTGCTCGTGCGCCTCTTCTATCGCCTTGCCTTCGGCGGGTGAACCACCTTTGGGCAGGTGAAAAAGATTTAATAGACGCAGAGGCGTTATTCTTTGAGGTAGCTCTTGTATGGACGTGCCTTTCGATTGCGGTACTTCACAGTCAGGTCCAAAGGCGCGTCGTTTTCGTCATATACCCCCAAGACGATGCCTCTGCCTCGGCTTTTAGTGCGCATGTCGATCAATTGCTGTTCCGACCGGGTTGTGCGTTGTGACGGTCGCCGTGACCAAGCGAACAGGTGATCATACATCTCGGCGATCACGTTTGCATGGTCAGCGCTGTTGCCCAGATCGTTCAGTTCTTGAGGATCGTTTTCAAGATCAAACAGAATTGGTCTGTGCCCGCCTTCGCAATGGATCAGCTTCCACTTTTTGTTGGCAACCATGAACATCACTGCATCCCGAACCGACACTCCCACGATATCAGCGATCGGTGAGCCTGAGTAATCGTATTCGCACATGACAAAGTCGCGGGGCTCCTCATCTGTTTTTCCATGCAGAATGGGCAGCAAAGAATGACCTTCAAGGATATGAGTGGCAACGTCACCGCCTGCCACATCAACAAAGGTTGGCGCCAGATCGATGGACTCGACCAGCGCATCACTGACCGTTCCGCGTGTCGCATCTGCCTCGGGCGATGGGTCGTAAATGATCAGCGGCATTTTGGTCGAGGCATCGTGAAAAAACGTTTTTTCCCCCATCCAGTGATCGCCCAGAAAATCACCGTGATCCGATGTCAGAACGATCATCGTGTCGTCCATCCGCCCGGTTTTTTCCATCCATTCGAACAATCGACCCATCTGATCGTCGGCTTGCTTGATCAAACCCATATAGGCCGGAATCACGGCCTCTCTCACGTCCTGTCGTGAGAAAGTCTGACCAATCTTTGTGTCCATGAACGCCTTGAGCACCGGATGCGCATGTTGGTGCTCAGCCTCGGATCGCACCACGGGCAAAACATGCTCAGGCCCATACATCGACGCATAAGGTTCTGGCACGATGTAAGGCCAGTGGGGTTTTATAAAGCTTAGGTGGCAGCACCACGGTCCGTCATGTGATTCCATGAACTCGATACCGCGCCCTGTCAGATAAGGCGTTTCACTGTCTTCCTCGGCGATATTGGCGGCTTCGGGCGCGTTTTTCAAAAACCAGCCAGACAGCACGTTGCCATCATCATCCAGACCTGAATTGGCAAAATCATGCCAGGGATTGTCGCTCTCATACCCCTTGGACTTGAGGAACTTGTTATATTCCTTTGCTCCGTCCGGATCGTAATACCCTTCGGGGCCCTCGGGTAGCATTCCATCATCGCGCTCGAAAACGTCAAAGCCGCATTCGGCAACCCGGGCACCGATCAGGCTGTCAGGTTCCAGCCCCAACCGCGCCATGCCTTCCGCGTCCGCCCGCATGTGGGTTTTGCCGACCAACCAGCAGTCCATACCCGCCTTGCGCAGATGATCGCCCATCGTGATCTCGCCGACTTTGAGCGGAATACCGTTCCAAGACGCCCCATGCGAATGCACGTACCGACCTGTATAGGTCGACATGCGCGAACTACCGCAGATTGGCGATTGTATGTAAGCACGGTTAAACCGAACGCCTTTGGCTGCCAGGCGATCGATGTTGGGGGTGTGCAGGTGTGGATGCCCGTAACAGCTCAGGTAGTCCCAGCGCAGCTGGTCGAACATGATGAACAGGATGTTTTTTGCCTTGGCCAATACCACGCCCCCAAACCTTATGGAGACCTAGTTAGCCATTTCCGTCCGCAGTGCGAAGCAAAACTTTGCTTCAGGCCTGACGTTCCATCTGCTCCAGCATCTTCTTGGCGCGCTTGCATTGCAGCTGATCGCGCAACGGGCTGTTGGGATCGACGTCTTTTTGGCAGACAACGCATTTATCAGCACCCGAGATGGCATTCAGACCACCACAGCTGCCTTTGATGGTCTTGCCCATCAGCATGACGCCGAGTGACATACCCACCATGACGAGGGCGAGAAGAATAAAAGCCAGAATAAAAGTGCTCATCTCAGCTCCACCAGTCAGTTCGATTCCAACGCGTCTTTGAACGCGGTGCTATGGGCAGTAATATAAGCTTCTTTACCGCCTGTCACATCCCGCGAGATGAAATACACGGCAAGTTTATGCTCTTCAGCCAGTTTCAGGCCCTTTTCCTGACCCAAAGCCAGCATCGCGGTGGCCCAGGCATCGGCCATCATCGCGTTTTCGGCCAAAACGGTGACAGAGGTTGTTCGGTGCGTAATCGGGCGTCCCGTCGTCGGATCGATGATATGCGAATAGCGCACGCCGTCTTGTTCGAAGAAATTCTTGTAGTCGCCCGAACTGGCCATGCCCAGGTCATTCACTGACACGATCAGCTGAATGCTCTGACTGCCCGTTTCCGGTTTTTCGATGCCGATGCGCCAAGCTTCGCCCTTTTCGTTCTGACCCATGGCGACCAGATCACCACCAATCTCAACCAGGTAATTCTCGATTCCGGCGTCCCTTAAGGCTTCGGCAACCGCATCGATGCCATATCCCTTGGCAATTGCAGACAGGTTGATACCGACGCTGGCGTCAGATTTCGCAAGAGTCCCGGCTTCGGTATCCAGCGTCAGCAAACGACTTTGGCCGACGCCGTTTAATGCGGCTTGGATGTCAGCATCAGACGGCACTGGATCTTCGGGCTTACGAGGGCCAAACCCCCATAGTTCGATCAGTGGGCCCAGGGTCACATCGAAAGTGCCATCGGTTTTTTCGTGCACGTCGTTTGCAGCAGCGATGACCAGAGCGAATTCGTCTGAGACAGTCATCGGCTCTGTACTAGTCGACGCTGAAAAGACAGAGACCTCAGAATTTGGGTCCCAGTTCGACATTTTCGCGTTGACCTCAGCCAATGTCTCATCGATCGAGGCTGCGAGTTTTGTCTCGTCCAGATCATCGCCGATAGCAGTGATGTTGAAGGTGGTTCCCATCGTTTCACCGGACAAACGGACCACTTCGGGCTCCTTGTCCAAAAAGCAGCCAGAAAGAAGGGCAACAAGGGCCACTAAAGGCAAAAGACGCATGGGGCGAGCTCCGGGAATTTCTGTGCCCGGCATATGCCAGCGACCCTCGTCGGAGTCAAATCGACATCAAAGCTTTAGTGGCAGAAAACCCAATGCCAGAAGCCCAACCCCAGCCGGAACTCCGAACAGCCACGCCCGCTTCTGCCATCCCGGGGCCTGTTGCTTCCATGCCATGCGAAAGTTGTGACCACACACGACGACCGCAAAGAAGATCAAAGCGGCTACAGGCGGTGTAAGGTAGAGTCCACTCACAAGCTTGATCGTCCTTTGTTGACCACAGATTTCGCGCATTCGGGCATTTGCACCCTATACAGGTCGTTTAGCTGCGCTAAGGTGAAAGGGAAAGACATTGCAAGAACCACAAGGAGATTGCCCATGGCCCCAGCCTCTTACCAGTCACCAACACGCGGCGACAAGGCAGACAAGAAGACACATAGCCAATCGGCAGAATCGAACTTGTCGCACTCGCAGACTACCGTGGCCAAACTGCTTGAGGGTAAAGGGGACGCGGTGTTTTCGGTGCGGCCAAACGATACGATCCATTCGGTGGTCAACACGCTTAAGGAAAAGCGGATCGGGGCGGTTTTGGTGACAGATCAAAACGGAGCCTTGCAAGGCATCCTGTCAGAGCGCGACATTGTGCGGCGCATGGCGGACACACCCGGCCAGACATTGCCGCAAGCGGTCGAAGACCTGATGACCAAAGAGGTCAAGACCTGTACACCAGACGATCTGCTAAACGATGTGCTGAAGACAATGACCGAAGGTCGTTTCCGCCATATGCCCGTGCTGCGTGACGGCCATTTATGTGGCGTCATCACTATCGGAGACGTTGTGCATTTCCGCCTTAAAGAGCTGGAATACGAAGCCCTTCGGATGAAGCAGATGATCGTCGGTTAGGATCAACCCGTCGAAAGAAACCTGACGCCTCCGTCCTCGATCTCCGCGGCCGTCAGTCGGCCTGAGGCAAAAGCGCCCGTGTCAATCGACAGGATCCTGTTTCTGACACGGGGCCGGTCTACGATAGTGTGACCGTGCACAACCCATTGATCATCGCCGCGCGCGGTTCTTGGGAACATGGGATGTCCCCAGAGGCAGATCTGACGATCCTGAGATTCGACAGGGCGACGAGGGTCCAAAGCCGCGTGAACAATAGTGACGTTGCCACTGGTCCAGGTTAGGGGCCGCTTTGTCAGCCATTCCAGCAATTCCTGACCCATCGCTTGTCGCAGGCCTTCGGCCAGTTCTTTGACTTTCCGGCTGTCTTCCAGGTCTCCATTTGGTTTGAGCCCGAATGACGCCAGCGTATGCAGACCTCCGTTTCGAAACCAGAGCCGTGCATTTCGTTCTGGATCGTCCAAGAAATGCAACAACATCTCTTCATGGTTACCAAGAAGGCAATGGACGTGCCGATCTGATGCGTCGCTCAGATGGTGCAGATGGCGCAACACTTGCGCGCTGAAAGGCCCTCGATCAATGTAGTCCCCAACAAAAACCAGAGGGCTTTGATCATCCAAGCGTGGCAAAAGAGCGTGCAACAAATCCAATCGACCATGAATATCACCAACCGCCGTTACTCGGGCGCCAGGCGCGATGTCGTAAGGCACCGTGTCGGTCGTTGGTATTTCTGCGCGGTGAAACCGCTGTCTGATCCAGTTCGTAATCATTCACCTTGATCCCTACCCTTCCCACCAAGTGGCGGCAATGAACATCTGTTTGAAGAGGCAAAGTGTTGACCAACCGCGTCTTGTTGTCCGATATGGCCCTTAAAGTGAACGAAATCTGTTGATCTCACTCAAGAGACTCAACCTTTCGGTCAGCGATGATTTGGCGGCGTTTTTGAGGGTTTTATGAAGCGGGTATTGATTACGGGTTCTGCGGGGTTCATCGGTTTCCATCTGGCTAAGCTGCTTCTGGCAGACGGGTTTCGCGTGCATGGCTATGACGGAATGACCGACTATTACGATGTGACTCTGAAACAGCGCAGGCACCAGATCCTGTTGCAGACCCCCGGGTTTACTGCGACCGAGGATCGATTGGAAAACTACGACCGTCTGGTGCAGGTGGCCGACGAATTCCAGCCCGATGTCATCGTCCACCTAGCGGCCCAAGCCGGTGTTCGGCACAGCCTCGAATACCCCCGCAGCTATATCGAATCTAATGTCGTTGGCACGTTCAACGTTATGGAAATCGCGCGTCAGCATGAGGTCGAGCATCTTTTGATGGCCTCCACCTCGTCAATCTATGGCGCCAACGAAGAAATGCCGTTTACCGAAACGGAAAAAGCGGACACGCAATTGACCATCTACTCTGCCACCAAAAAGGCGAATGAGGCGATGGGGCATTCCTATGCGCATCTGTGGAATTTGCCGACCACGATGTTTCGGTTTTTTACGGTCTATGGCACCTGGGGTCGGCCCGATCTGGCCTATTTCAAGTTTGTGGCCGCCATTTTGGAAGGTCGTCCCATTGATATCTACAATCATGGAGACATGTATCGGGACTTCACCCATGTTGAGGATCTTGTGCGCGGGATCAGATTGCTGATCGACGTGCCGCCAGTGCGGCCTGCAAGTCGTGAGGATATTGAGGACGGCGACAGCCTCTCGCCCGTCGCACCCTATCGCATCGTCAATATCGGAAACGGAGACAAAGTGCGCCTGATGGACTTCATCGAAGCCATCGAGGAAGCCGTTGGACAGAAGGCCATCAAGAACTTTATGCCGATGCAGATGGGCGACGTTCATGCGACATGGGCCGATAATCGCCTGTTGCAGCGGCTGACCAATTACCTTCCGCAGACGGACCTGAGAGACGGCATTGCCCAATTCGTTGCCTGGTATCGGGACTATTACGGAAAATAGCAGCGTATGACGGCCGAAAGGAAAAACCGGCGCTTGATGCGCCGGTTTTTTTTTACCCGCCGAAATCGTCGAGCATAATGTCTTCACGGTCCACGCCCAGATCCAGCAGCATGTTGATGACCGACTGGTTCATGATAGGCGGACCACACATGTAGAACTCGCAGTCTTCTGGCGCGGGGTGGTTCTTGAGGTATTCTTCAAACAGGACGTTATGGATGAAGCCGGTATAGCCTTTCCAATCATCCTCAGGCTGCGCATCCGAAAGCGCAACATGCCAATCGAAATTGTCGAATTCCTCGGCCAGTTGGTCGAAATCTTCGACAAAGAACATCTCTTTCTTCGACCGCGCGCCGTACCAGAAGCTGATTTTGCGATCGCGGTTTTCCAAACGTTTGAGCTGGTCAAAGATGTGGCTGCGCATGGGGGCCATGCCCGCACCACCCCCGATAAACACCATCTCTTTTTGGGTTTCACGGGCGAAGAACTCACCAAACGGACCCGAGATTGTGACCTTGTCGCCGGGCTTCAGGTTGAAGATGTACGACGACATCTGGCCCGGCGGGATACCCTCGGACCCCGGAGGCGGTGAGGCTACGCGGACGTTCAGCATGATCATGCCCTTCTCGTCCGGGTAGTTGGCCATCGAATAGGCGCGTTCAATCGGTTCCGCGACAACCGACTCGTACTGCCACAGATTGAAACGGTCCCAATCCTCGCGGTACTCCTCTTCCACGTCGAAATCGGTGTATTTCAGCGCGTGCGCAGGGGCTTCGATCTGAATGTAACCACCCGCGCGGAAGTTCACATCTTCGCCTTCCGGCAGGTCCAGGGTCAGTGCTTTGATGAATGTTGCTACGTTCTCATTCGAACGCACCGTGCATTCCCACTTCTTGACGCCAAAGACCTCTTCCGGAACCTCGATCTCCATGTCTTGTTTGACTGCGACCTGACAGGACAGTCGATCACCGCAGGCGGCCTCACGCTTGGTGATATGGCTTTCCTCAGTCGGCAAGATCGACCCGCCGCCTGAATGCACCCTCACCCGGCACTGCGCGCAGGTACCACCCCCGCCGCAGGCAGACGGGACAAAGAGTTTTTCGGCCGCCAGCGTTTGCAGCAGTTTGCCGCCAGCGGGAACCGATACGGTTTTCTCACCGTTGATGGTGATGTTCACATTGCCCGTCGACACCAGTTTCGACCGGGCGGCCATGATGACGGCCACCAGACCCAGAACGATGACGGTGAAAAGGGCTACACCTAAGCCAAAGGTTTCCATTGCGCCCTCCTTACAGTTTCACGCCCGAGAAGGACATGAAGGCCATCGCCATCAGACCTGCGGTGATGAAGGTGATGCCCAGACCTTGCAGGCCATCAGGGATGTCCGAATATTTCAGCTTTTCGCGAACACCCGCCATCGCAGTGATTGCCAGTGCCCAGCCGAAGCCGGAAGACAGACCATAGGTCGCCGCCTCGGCAAAGTTATAGTCACGCTCGACCATGAACAAAGACCCACCCAGAATGGCGCAGTTCACCGTGATCAGCGGCAGGAAGATCCCCAGCGCGTTGTAAAGCGGCGGGAAGTACTTATCCAAAACCATCTCAAGGATCTGAACCATCGCCGCGATTACGCCGATATACGAGATCAGGCCAAGGAAGGTCAGGTCCACATCCGGGAAGCCAGCCCAGGCCAGTGCGCCCGGTTTCAGCAGGTAGTTCAGCAGCAGGTTATTTGCAGGCACGGTGATGGCCTGCACGACCATGACCGAAATACCCAGACCCAGCGCGGTTGAAATCTTCTTCGACACGGCGATGAAGGTACACATCCCCAGAAAGAAGCTGAGCGCAAGGTTTTCGACAAAGATGGCCTTTACGGCCAGTGAGATCAGACCTTCCATCAGTGGGCCTCTACCTGCTGAATTTTGTATTCACGCTCTTCCACCTGGTTCGGCTTCCATGTGCGGAAGGCCCAGATGATCAGACCGATGATGAAGAACGCCGACGGGGGCAATAGCAGCATGCCGTTTGGCACATACCAGCCACCGTTGTTCACGGTCTCCAGAATGGTGACACCAAACAGCGACCCGGCGCCGAAAAGCTCGCGGATGAAGCCGACCAGCAGCAGGATCAGACCATAGCCCATGCCGTTGCCCATGCCGTCGATAAAGGACGCAACGGGGGGATTCTTCATCGCAAACGCCTCGGCGCGGCCCATCACGATGCAGTTGGTAATGATCAGGCCGACGAAAACCGACAAGGTTTTCGAGATCTCGAACGCATAGGCTTTCAGGATCTGGTCCACCAGAATCACCAGCGAGGCAATGATCACCATCTGCACGATGATACGGATCGAACCGGGGATCTGGTTGCGCAGGCACGAGATGAAGAAGGACGAGAACGAGGTCACGAAGATCACCGCCAGCGCCATCACCATCGACACTTGCAGCGAAGAGGTGACTGCCAGTGCCGAACAGATGCCAAGCACCTGCAAGGTGATCGGGTTGTTGTCGACAAGCGGGTCGACCAGCATCTCTTTCTTGGTCTGAGACATTAGAACTCTCCTGCTTGCAGTTTGGCCAGAAACGGAGCGTAGCCCGCGTCACCCATCCAGAATTTCACCAGGTTATCGACACCGACCGATGTCAGGGTCGCCCCTGCCAGCGCATCGATATAGAAGTCGGGTCCGGCGGCAGGCTGCGATTTCGACACGGTGATTTGAAGATCACCATTGTCATCACGCAGCTTTTTACCATTCCACAGCGCTTTCCAGCGCGGGTTGTCCACCTCGGCCCCAAGGCCCGGGGTTTCGCCGTGCTGATAGAATTGCAGGCCGTAGATATCGTTGCCGTTATTCTCCAGCGCAATAAAGCCATAAAGCGTGGACCATAGACCATAGCCGTGCAGCGGCAGGATCACCTTGTCCAGATCACCTGCATCATCACGCAGCAGATAGATCACGCGGTATTTCGACTTGCGACCAATGCCCGCGGGATCATCGTCCAGCGCAACGCTCAACTCAGGGTCGCTGGCAGCAGCGATGTCGTCGAAGGTGGTCGGGTCGAACCGATCATCGACGAAGTCACCGGTGGACAGTTCCAGCACATGCGGTTCAAAAGCGGCAAACGCTTCGGTCACGTCGATGCCGGGTTCAAAAACGCCCGCAACTTGCAGAACGTTGACCTGTTTGTCCTTCAGTCGGTTGGTTTCCTGTACCGGGCGCAGGCTAACGGCTGCGGCGGAAACGACCATCGAGGCGACAAGACAAACGGCGACGGCGATGAAGATCGTTTTGCCAACCGAGTCCGGCGAGGCCGCCAAAAACTTGGCAATCGCGCCCTTCGGTTCTTGGGAATGCGTATCAGACATGGCGACGCGCCCTCCGTTTAATGTTGGCCTGAACGACGAAGTAATCGATCAGCGGTGCAAAAACGTTCCCGAACAGGATTGCCAGCATCATGCCTTCGGGGAAAGCCGGATTGATCACGCGGATCATCACAACCATGACACCGATCAGAGCGCCATAGATATAGCGACCTACGTTGGTGTGGCTGGCTGAAACAGGTTCGGTCACCATAAAGGCCAGACCAAACGCGTAACCGCCCAGAACGATGTGCCAGTACCATGGCATCGCGAACATTGGGTTGGTGTCCGAGCCGATGAGGTTCAGCAGCAGGGTAAAGCCGATAGTTCCGGCCAGACAGCCCACAATCAGCCGGTAATTGGCAATCTTCGTCGTCAGCAGGAAGGCCAGACCGATCATACACGCCAGGGTCGATGTCTCACCAAAGCTGCCCTGAATCTGTCCGAAGAACGCGCTTGACCAGGTGATGCCTTCAGCCGCCAGCGCCTGAACGCCGTCAGCCGCCGAAACCGCCAGTGCAGTTGCACCCGAGAATCCGTCAACCGGGGTCCAAACCGCATCGCCTGACATCTGTGCGGGATAGGCGAAGTAAAGGAAGGCGCGTCCAACTAGCGCCGGGTTGAGGAAGTTCTTGCCTGTCCCACCAAACACTTCCTTACCGATCACAACACCGAAGATAATCCCCAAAGCGACCTGCCACAGGGGCGTGGTTGCGGGCATGATCAGCGTGTAGAGCATTGATGTAACAAGGAAACCCTCGTTCACCTCATGCCCACGCACAGTTGCGAAGATGACCTCGAAAATACCACCAGCGACCAGCGTGACGATGTAGATCGGCAGGAAATACATCAGTCCGTGCATGACATTGGCAAAGATGCTTTCCGGGTTCAGCGATATGCCAAACATCTGCAGAATGGCGATCCGCCATCCAGTAGCGGAATCAGGCCCAAGCGTGGCTATAGCCGAATTGGCCTGATAGCCGGTATTGTACATTCCCCACAGGATACACGGGATCGTCGCGATCACGACATAGGTCATGATCCGCTTCATATCCACGTAAGACCGCGCATGAGGGGCAACGGTGGTTACTGTTTTCGGAGTGTAGACAAAGCTTTCGACCATCTCGTAGATGGGGAAATACTTTTCGTACTTGCCGCCCTTGGTAAAGTTCGGCTCGATCCGATCGAAGAAGCTGCGCAAACCCATTTGGATCAGCCCTCCTTTTCAATCTTGCTCAGGCAGTCGCGCAGCGCCAGCCCGTATTCGTATTTTGCCGGACAGGCAAAGCCCACAAGGCCCAGATCCTCTTCATCCAGCTCCAGTGCACCCAGTGCCTGAGCTGTGTCCGTATCCATCACCAGCAAGGCGCGCAGAAGCTGAGTCGGCAGATAGTCCTGCGGCATCAATTCTTCGAATACACCGGTCGGCACCATCGCGCGACGCCCACCATTCAGGTTGGATGTAAATGCGTACAGTTTCTTGGCAAACGCAGAGCCCAGAACGGGCTGTACGGAAAACTTCGACGGCATTGGACGAATCCAACCCATCGGAATTTGATCGTGATCTTCACGTATGATGCTGATCTGACGCGCAAAGCGGCCCAGATAGGCGGTCGGTCCTTCAGCTTGCTGACCAGACAGGATCGAGCCCGAGATGATACGCGGCGTGCCGTCCACGTTCACCTCATCACCGGTCAGGTCATCCGTGGATGCACCCATAACGGTGCGCACCAAACGCGGCTGACGCGCCCCGGGTCCGGTCAATGCAATCACGATGTTGGGATCCAGATGACCGGTTTGCATCAGGCGGCCTATTGCGATGACGTCCTGATAGCCAATGGTCCAGACCTGCTTTTCACCGGCCAGAGGCTCGAGAAAATGGATGTGGGTACCCGCCAGGCCAGCCGGGTGCGGACCAGAAAACGCCGCCGCTTCTACTCCGGGAACATCTGCTCCGGGGATCGCATCGCCTTCTTTCTGGCACAGAAAGGTTTTGCCTTCGGTCAGTTTGGTGATCGCTGCCAGACCCGAGTTGAACGCCTCGGGCGCTTCAGCGATGATCGACGCGGCATCCGGGGCCAACGGGTCACTGTCCATGGCCGTTACAAAGATTGCCGTCGGTGCGCTGCCCGGCTGCGGCATCTTCGAATAGGGCCGCGTGCGAAACGCGGTCCACAGGCCCGCTGCACACAGTTTGGCGGTCACACCTTCTGCGCTGTTTGCATCGCCAACGTTCGAAAAATCGACGCCGTTGTCATTTGCATCCGCCACTTCGATCACAACGCTTTGCAGGACACGGCGGGCACCCCGGTTGATGGCAACCACCTTACCGCTTACCGGTGCAACCATCATCGCCTCTGGTGCGTCCTTGTGGCAGAACAACGGTGCCCCCCGTTGAACCTCCTCACCCTCTTGCACCAACATCTTAGGCTTCAGGCCGATATAGTCTCCACCCAATACTCCGACGGTCTTATAATCCGGCCCCGGATGGATGGTCTGGTCAGGAGCGCCTTCAACCGGCAGATCCAACCCTTTTTTAAGTTTGAAAGTTTGCATGTCGCTACGTTCTTCCAAGCCTTCATTGCTGCGCCTGCATTGCTGACGCCTGTTGGGGCCATGCAATAACGCGGAAATTCATACCACTTGTCGCGAAAGCGACAAAATGGGTCCAAATTCCGCAGGCGTAATTCCGATCACGGACCCTTTACGCGGGGACGCCTCCAAACGCAAACCTGTTACCGCCAAAAGTTATCTCGGAACCGCACTTTCCCGCTATTTGTTCGGAAAAGTGACACATTTCAGGCGTCAAAAAAAGCGTGTCGCACCGACGAAGGTTCCGGTGTAAGCAACCGGAATGGAACAAAATGCAGACCTCGACATCTTTCTGATTGCGACACCGGGCCTCGAAGCACCTTTATGCGCCGAGGCAAAGTCGAATGGATTCGCTCAGGCGAAAGCAGTTCGAGGTGGTGTGACGTGCCGAGGATCGTGGTCCGAAGTCTGGCGCGCCAATCTGACCTTAAGGGGCGCGAACAAGGTTCTTGTGAGGTTGGGTAGCTTCCCAGCGGTGCATCTGGCTCAGCTGGATAAACGGGCCCGCAAGTTTCCGTGGGAGGAGTTCCTGCGCCCGGACATTCCGATCAAGGTCGAGGCGACAAGTCGTAAATCCCGAATCTACCATGCGGGAGCCGCCCGACAAAGAATCGAACGCGCGATATCCGAGACATTGGGGGCTCCGATCTCATCTGAAGCCGGGCTAAGAGTCTTGCTGCGAATCGACAAAGACATTTGCACGTTTTCGATCGACAGCTCGGGCGAGCTTTTGCACAAGCGCGGGCACAAGGAAGCGATAGCCAAAGCGCCGATGCGGGAAACGATGGCCGCCATGTTTCTGCACGACTGCGGCTATACCGGTAACGAACCTGTCCTTGATCCGATGTGCGGGTCAGGCACGTTTGTGATTGAGGCCGCCGAAATCGCTATGGGCTTGCTGCCCGGTCGGTCCCGCAGTTTTGCTTTTGAAGACCTCGCCAGTTTTGACCGCGACCATTGGCAGTCAATGCGCGAGAGCGTCACCAGCAAAGAAAGTGATCCAACTTTCTATGGCTCGGATAGGAACGCAGGTGCGATAGAAGCCGCCACCGCAAACGCCAAGCGTGCGCAGGTGAATCAAGCGACACAGTTTCAGTTGAAGTCAGTCAGTGACATTAAACCGCCGGAAGGTCCAAAAGGGCTGGTTATCGTGAACCCGCCTTATGGTGCGCGGATCGGGGACGAAAAACGGTTGCGCTCGGTATATGGAGCAATGGGCAAAGCCCTGATGAGCCGTTTTCAGGGGTGGCGGGTTGGAATAGTGACCAGCGCCCCGTCCCTGGCAAGGGCAACGCGCCTGCCGTTTTTGGCGCCCGGCCCGGTCGTCGACCATGGCGGCACAAAAATCCGCCTTTACAAAACAGACCCACTTCGCTGATTTCGAACATTCGCGTCCGAGTATTTTCTCACGCGCGATTTCCAGCTTCCACGTCTCAGAAACCTCTTGCGCATCACAAACGCCGGGTATAGATCACCCGCCACGGTCGGAGTGTAGCTCAGCCTGGTAGAGCACTGTCTTCGGGAGGCAGGGGTCGGAGGTTCGAATCCTCTCACTCCGACCAATAAAACAAACCGCCCAGGACTGCCACTTTGGCTGGGTTATTAACATTCAGTTTAACGTTTCCCCAGTTTGGCCGACTCTCAGCGTTCCGCCTTTTGTAACCTCAACATAGACACCCATGTCTGTATGACCCATCAACTTCCGAATTAGATAAGGTACCTTCAGGTCCCGCTCGGCCGTTTCCGGGTTCACTTCAGTGGCCGCACACCTTTTCGTACGTGAGAGTATCTTCAACTCGACATCGCCAAATCTGAAAACTGATCCAACTGCACCCAACTCGGAAAACGAAGGTAAACCATCTATCTCTATATTCGCCCGAAAGCGCGCTGGGTGGATATCCGCGTTCAGTTTTTCACCCAACTCTGCCACAGACGCCAGATTCAAAACGGATATCGCGTTCATCATTCTAGGTGACACGACCGACACATCTGTAAACCGATGAGGAGCGGACGAAACGAATTTTGGCGGTTCGGGATCATTTAAGTCGATCTCTGAAGAAAGGAAATTTGACGCATTTCTCCGGTCTTCTGCTGCTTGCATGTTAAATCTGTGTGTTTTGCCGTTCGCTTTGATCACAAGATCTTGGGTCTCAACGTCAAAATTCGTCTTAAGACCTGCCAGTGCAGCCTCGTTCAACAGAACAACAAAGCGATCTTTCGGCAGTGGCTGAGGGTTCTGTGCGTCGAAACCGGAGTTGTAGCGCGCGAATCCGAACAGGCGATCACCTGGAAACCCCTCTCCTGCTCGCAGCGTCACGGTTTGCAGGGGCTCGGCACTCAAACCTTTAATCGGGTAGCGGTTTAATCTGACGATAGAGAGAGTTTTCATACCACTGCACCTGACCAAACGAGTTATGCACGATCCCGAGTGGTGCGTGCTGTTTGAAGCTATCTCCAATTCCCGAAGGTATCGACCAAATAATCTGCAAGTGCTTCAGCAGAGGGTTCGCTAAACCTGTTGGCTGCACGACGGTTGCGGGTGTGGGTTGCGCCAATTTTAGTCGATAAGGCCATTTATACCTCACCGCCTAAAATAGAAGCGCATCAAAGATGCACAAAAAATTTCTTTTAAAATCATAAGTTAAGAAGAAAAGCCAACGATCCCCTCTGCTCATTTGAGGTACGAACCTCAAAAATTTCTGGACTTGAGGTGCGTACCTCAAATAGCCTTGGAGGTATGCCGCGATTCGCACATCCTCGATTGACGGCGCAAAAAGGGAGGAATGGATGACTTACACAAAACTGGCTTCGGCCAGCGCAATAGTCCTTGCCGCTACTACTCTTTCTACCAAGGCAAATGCTGAAGATCTGACGCTTTGTTGGGCTGCATGGGACCCGGCCAACGCGCTTGTCGAACTATCAAAAGAATTCGAAGCAGAATCCGGCCATACAATGAACTTTGAATTTGTTCCCTGGCCAAATTTTGCGGACCGTATGCTGAACGAGTTGAACTCTGGAGGTAAGCTCTGCGACCTCCTGATTGGTGACAGCCAATGGATCGGCGGCGGCGCTGAGAATGGTCATTATGTCCAGCTGAACGACTTCTTCGATGCTGAAGGCATCAGCATGGATGATTTCGCACCGGCCACTGTTTACGCTTACTCGACCTGGCCCAAAGGTACACCAAACTACTACGCGCTGCCTGCGATGGGTGATGCAAACGGCTGGTTCTATCGCAAGGATTGGTTCGAAAACCCCGAAATCCAAGCCGCATACAAAGAGGCGACTGGTCAGGACCTACGTGAACCTCAGTCTCAGAAAGAGTTGTTGCAAATCGCGCAGTTCTTCCAGGGCCGTGAGATCGACGGTAAGACAGTCTACGGGGCAGCAATCTTTACCGAACGCGGCTCGGAAGGGATCACCATGGGTGTGACCGGAGCGCTGTATCCTTGGGGCTTCAAATACGAAAACACCCCGGGCTCATATGACATGGAAGGCGCCGTAAACTCACCCGAAGCAGTCGAGGCTCTGGAATTCTATAAGGAATTTTACGAAACGGCGACGCCTCCGGGATATACCAACTCTTACATGGGTGAGAGCTTGGACGCGTTTAAATCCGGCCAGGTCGCCATGGCGATGAACTGGTTTGCGTTCTTCCCGGGTCTCTATGCCGACCCCAATACCGGCGGTGACAAGATCGACTTCTTCGTGAACCCACCACAAAATCAGGCAGGTTCGACACTGGGCGGACAAGGTATCTCTGTTGTCAGCTACTCTGACAAACAGGACGCTGCACTTGAGTACATCAAGTGGTTCGCGCAGCCGGAAGTGCAGGCCAAATGGTGGGAGCTAGGCGGCTACTCTGCGCATAACTCCGTGCTGGAAGATCCTGGTTTCGTAGACAGCCAACCGTTTGCCGGTGACTTCCTGGAAGCAATGGGCGGTGTGCAGGATTTCTGGCAAGAGCCTGCTTATGCGGAACTTCTGCTGGCAATGCAGAAACGCATCCACGACTACGTGGTTGCAGACCAAGGTACCGCTCAGGAAGCGCTTGACCTTCTGATCGAAGATTGGACGGAAGTCTTCGAAGACGAAGGCAAGCTGTAGTCCGGACACAGGCAGGAGCGGGCGCAACCCCGCTCCACCTTCACCCGTGAGTCCTAAACCAACAAGAACTGGCAAAGAGATGTCTGACAGGACCGTAGATCGCGTTGCGCAGGCAACGCCCGAGCGAGTTGCGCGAAAAATCCGAGGTTTATCCGACCGCGCGATCGCCTGGATATTCATCTCCCCGACGATATTCCTATTGCTGGCGATCAACATCTTTCCGTTGATCTGGACCATCCAACTGAGCTTTACCAACTACAAGGCCAACCGGATCGGGCGTGAAGTCAAGGATGTTGGGCTCAGGAATTATGAGCGTATCCTGACAGACTCGGACACTTGGCTGAATATGCAGGCGACGGCGCATTTCCTGTTCTGGACGATCTTTTTCCAGGTCTTGATCGGGTTTACTCTGGCCTGGCTGATCAACAAGAAATTCAAGGGCAACGATCTTTGGACCACGATCATCGTGCTGCCGATGATGTTGTCTCCTGCAGTCGTCGGGAACTTCTGGAAGTTCCTTTATCAACCTCAAATCGGGTTGTTTAACTACATCGTGTCATGGTTCACAGGCAAAGACCCGTCGAGTTTTGAAATGCTGGGATCCGTCACTTTGGCCCCGTGGGCGATCGTGATTGTCGACACCTGGATGTGGACGCCATTCGTGATGCTGATCTGTCTGGCCGGGCTGCGCAGCATTCCCGACTACATCTACGAGGCGGCTGAGATCGACAGGGCTAGCAAGCTGCGGCAGTTCTTTACAATCACCATTCCGATGGTGCTGCCATTCCTGATGCTCGCGGTGCTGTTTAGAGGGATCGAGAACTTCAAGATGTTCGATCTGGTGGTTCAGCTAACCGGCGGGGGGCCCGGTTCTGTAACGGAACTCACCTCAATCAATCTCAAGCGGGAGGCGTTTGAAAAGTGGCGTACGGGCTATGCCTCGGCCTATGCGATCATCCTTTTCGTCACCGTGTTCGGCCTTGCGTCGATCTACGTCAAAGCCCTGAACAAGGTGAAACAGAGATGAGCAGTTTTTCTGTCACCGAACCTTCGAACCGGTCCAAGTGGATCGCAGGCTTTCTGGTCATAACTTATGCGCTGATCACAATGATCCCGCTGGTTTGGATTTTGCTGACTGGGTTCAAATCCCCGGCCGATGCGATCAGCTACCCGCCCAAAGTGGTCTTTGACCCAACGCTTGAAGGGTATGTAAATCTCTTCACCACGCGCACGCGGCAGACGCAGGAGTTTCTGGAAGCGAACCCGCCGCAGAACTGGGCCGATGAGATCGTCCGTCAATACGACATGGTGATTGTCGGGCCATCAAAGTTTGGCGAGCGCTTTATGAATTCGGTTATCATCGGATTTGGCTCGACGTTCTTGAGTATCTTCCTTGGTACGCTGGCCGCTTATGCATTCAGCAGGTTCAAGGTCCCACTCAAGGACGACCTTCTGTTTTTCATCCTGAGTACAAGGATGATGCCACCTGTTGCTGTTGCAATCCCAATCTTTCTGATGTTCAGAAACCTTGGATTGAGCGACACGCATCTGGGAATGATCCTGCTATATACGGGCGTGAATATTTCCTTGGCGGTCTGGTTGCTAAAAGGCTTCATCGACGAAATCCCAAGAGAGTATGAAGAAGCCGCCCTCATAGATGGCTACACACGGTTTCAGGCTTTCTACAAAGTGGTGCTGCCGCAAGCCGCGACCGGCATAGCCTCAACAGCTATCTTTTGCCTGATCTTCGCCTGGAATGAGTACGCGTTTGCCGTGCTGCTGACATCCGCGAACGCGCAGACTGCACCACCATTCATCCCAACCATTATCGGTATTGGCGGCTTGGACTGGCCTGCTGTTGCGGCGGGTGCCACGATCTTCCTTATCCCGGTCATGATTTTCACCATCCTGATGCGCAAACACCTGCTGCGTGGGATCACATTCGGAGCTGTGCGCAAATGAGCGAGTTTCTTACCGGATTGATGCGATTTCGCCGAGGCCCATGGGAGATGGTCGCGACCATCCTTATTGCTCTGGGTGTCTTCATGCTGATGCAACCCTTTGTCCTTTGGGCCTTCACCTACTCTTTCATCGTCACGCTGATCGGAACCGTCATGTTCATAATCGTCAGCCATTTCCCGGAGTAGAAATGGCCCAGATCGTAGTCAAAAACGTAAAGAAGATGTTCGGCGATTTCACGGCTGTCCGCGAAAGCTCGTTCACGATTGAAGACGGTGAGTTTTTCATGTTGCTAGGGCCATCTGGCTGCGGAAAGACGACGACACTGCGGATGATTGCCGGCTTGGAGCTTCCGACGTCGGGTGAAATCTACCTTGACGGCGAAGAGATCAGCCAGCGACCCCCATCAGAGCGAGACATTGCATTCGTGTTCCAGATGTTTGCGCTGTATCCTCACATGAACGTTCGCAAAAATATCAGCTATCCCCTGATATCGCAGGGTATGCCGCGTGCTGCTGTCAAAGCCAAAGTAGAGGAAGTCGCGGGAATTCTGGGGATCAACGACATCCTCGATAGCCCGGTAGGTGGGCTTTCAGGCGGCGATAGGCAGCGTGTGGCGCTGGGGCGCGCGATTGTTCGCGAACCCAAGGCGTTCATGATGGACGAACCGCTGGGCGCCTTGGATGCCGAGTTTCGGGAGCATATGGCCGAAGAATTGCGCGCGCTTCATGACCGTATGGGCGCAACCACTGTTTACGTCACACACGATCAGTTGGAAGCCATGCAAATGGGCGACAAGATCGTAGTGATGAACAACGCTGTGATCGAGCAATTCGGCACACCTCAGGAAATCTACGACAAACCAGCCACAATGTTCGTTGCAGATTTTATCGGGTCTCCTTCGATGAACTTCCTGCCGTTTCAAGGAAAGGTCGAGCCTGGCTCGGGGATGGTTCGACTTAATGGCCATGACGAAGCCGTACCCAAACTGATGGAAGGGGCAGAAGGTGACTTGGTTTTCGGCGTTCGCCCCGAGCACGTTTTTCTATCGGATGAGAGCGCATACCGGGCCAAGGTCCTGGCCGCAGAATACTTGGGAACCACCCAGATCGTGACGCTGCAAAGTCCGAACGGAGAGCTGAAAGCCCGGATTGATGCCCGCCAAGTCGTTAATCCCGGCGAGACGGTAGGATTGGAATTCCGATCTCCCGCAATAACCCTATTTGAAGAGTCTACCGGGCGCGCGTTGAGGTCCGCTCTGAACGACGAGGTACTAAGCAATGGCTGAAGTCGTGTTGGAGAACATCTCGAAGTCATTCGGCAACCTTAAAGCGGTGGATGACATCTCAATGACGATTCCCAACGGTGCCTTTGTGGTGTTGCTGGGGCCAACCGGCGCGGGAAAAACAACGACGCTGAGGTTGATATCGGGACTTGAGAAACTGGATTCAGGAACGGTGCGCATTGCCGGGCGTGACGTCGGAATAGATACACCTGCCCAGCGCGATGTGGCGATGGTCTTCCAGCAATACTCGCTGTACCCCCATATGACAGTGCGTGAGAACCTGTCTTTCCCTCTGCGGTCGCCGATCCTGAAGACACCAGAGGATGAGATCACGAGGAAGGTTAACGAAGTCGCTGAGATCCTGCAAATTCCGCACAAGCTGGACAACAAAGCGACTGAACTGTCTGGTGGCGAAATGCAGCGCGTTTCAATTGGACGGGCGCTTGTGCGTGACCCCCAGATATTCCTGATGGACGAACCGCTTAGCTCTTTGGACGCCAAGCTTCGCGCTGATTTGCGAGTCGAGTTGAAGAGAATTCAAGCCGATCTGGGGTCAACCTTACTTTATGTGACCCATGATCAGGTCGAAGCCATGACAATGGCGACACATATCGGCGTTTTGGAAAACGGCAAGCTGGTTCAGTATGGCACCCCTCGCGACATCTATGAAAATCCCGGCAGTGTTTACGTGGCCAGCAGGTTGGGTCTGCCACGGATCAACATCCTACCATCCTATTTGTTTGGGGGCGATCACAAAGGTCCGCAGATTGGCCTGCGCCCGGAAAACATCATCGAAGGCGAAGGCAGCGAGGCGCGCGTGATACGCGCCGAGCATCTGGGAGACCAAACACGGCTGCATCTGGATCTGAATGGTCACCCGGTGGTGACCCTGATTGATGTCCATCAGGACTACCCATCTGGAAAGATTATAAAAATCCGCCCCCACAACCCGTTGTATTTTGACGCGTCCGGCGCGCGCGTGACTTAAGGAGCAAAAGCATGGCCCAGTTCCTCAACACAAAAGAAACCCTGGTGACAGAAGCGATAGACGGTCTCCTCGCGTCATCAGGAGGGCGACTGACCCGATTGGACGGCTACCCGCATATCAAGGTTGTCTACCGGTCAGACTGGGACAAGTCGAAAGTCGCCTTGGTTTCGGGCGGAGGATCCGGTCACGAACCCGCCCATGCAGGTTTCGTTGGCGCTGGTATGTTGACAGCCGCGGTCTGCGGCGAAGTTTTCGCCTCACCCTCGGTCGAGGCGGTTCTGGCGGGCATTCTTGCTGTCACGGGTGAGGCTGGATGCCTGCTAATCGTAAAGAATTATACCGGTGATCGGTTAAATTTTGGACTGGCGGCGGAACGCGCCCGCGCACTGGGTCGCAAGGTCGAGATGGTCGTCGTTGATGATGACATCGCCCTGCCCGACCTTCCGCAACCACGTGGCGTGGCAGGCACGTTGTTTGTACACAAAATCGCCGGAGCGCTTGCTGAAAGCGGAGCCGATTTGGACACCGTCACCGCCGCCGCAAGAAACACCATAGCAAAGGTCGTCAGCATCGGTATGAGCTTGGACACCTGTACCGTTCCCGGGTCTCCGAAAGAAGACCGGATCGCACCCGGCAAAGCGGAGCTTGGTTTGGGCATCCACGGCGAGCCTGGAGTACAGCAAGTCGAATTCTCAAATGCTGTATCGGCTATGTCCACAGTAGTGGAGAAGCTGAAGCAACGGGTTGGGTCCGGGGATTGTGTAGCCTTGGTCAACAACCTGGGCTCTACAACTCCGCTGGAAATGGCTGTCCTCACGCATGCGTTGTCTGAAACTGGTATTGCCCACCATGTCATTGGCCCGGCACCAATGATGACGTCGCTGGATATGCACGGATTTTCGGTTTCCATTCTGCCCGTGGATCAGGACGATTTGTCAGCTCTTGAAGCGCCCGTTGACCTGGCCGCATGGCCCGGGGTCAACTCCATCGACCCGATCAAAGTATCACCATTGCCTGATGGCCTGACCCCAATCGATCCAATCCCTTCGAACAATTCCACCACAAGGGAAACGCTCACACGGTTGTCTGAACTGCTCATAAACGCAGAGAAGAACCTGAACGAGCTGGACGCGAAATCCGGAGATGGCGATACGGGAAGCACACTCGCCACTGCTGCAAGAGCTTTGCAAGGTAGCCTAGACCGCATGCCGCTTGCTGATCTGACGCAACTGTTTCCGGCGCTGGGCAATGAGTTAAGCCAAACCATGGGCGGATCTTCCGGCGTGATACTCGCAATCTTCTTCAACGCAGCTGGAGATGCCTGTGCAAGCGGCGCTTCGGTATCAAAATCTCTGGTCGAAGGTCTGAATCGCGTCAGCCAGGTTGGGGGTGCCAAAGTCGGCGACCGGACAATGATTGACGCCCTGGCACCTGCACTTGCCGCCCTCCCGTCTGGTTTGACACATGCGGCCGAGGCTGCCCGAGAAGGCGCAAATAACACCGCAAATATTCGGCGTGCGAAGGCGGGCCGGGCAGCATATGTTCCCGAAGAAAACCTAGTTGGGCATAACGATCCCGGCGCTGAAGCTGTTGCTTTGTTGTTTGAAGGCTTAGCGCGGGAGATTGAGGGCTGAAGAACACGTGGAAGATCAAAAACAAAAATTAGAATTGGTAAAAAAACCAACCGTCAACGACCTTGCGCGCGTCGCCGGTGTCAGTCTGGCGACTGTTGACAGGGTCTTGAACAGACGCCCCGGCGTGCGGGCCGTTACCGTGCAGAAAGTACAAAAGGCAATTGATGAGCTGGGGTATGTGCGCGACACCGCTGCGGCCAACCTTGCGCGAAACCGAGTTTACAACTTCCTCTTTGTTCTGCCGGACACGGACAACGAGTTTGTGGAGGCAATCAGCAGTCAGATCGCAGAGCAATCCCGCGACCAATTTATCGAGCGGACTCGTATTGCGATAAAAAAGGTAGCTCCGTTTGAGCCGCAAGATATCGTTAATATTTTGAATGCTGTCGACAGTTCAGAAGTTGATGGGGTTGCCGTTTTTGGGCCCGAAACGCCTTCTGTCCGCGATGCTGTAAAACGGCTCAGGGACAAAGGCGTTCCGGTGGTTGCGTTGGTGTCTGACTTGCCCAGTTCTGAGCGAGATCATTTTGTGGGAATTGATAACGTTTCGGCAGGACGAACCGCCGCTCAGCTGATGGGTAGATTTGTCCATCGCGACGGCAAGGTCTTGGTTCTCACAGGATCCCGATTGGCGCGTGACCACCTAGAGCGTCGCCAAGGCTTTGACCTTGTTGTGGCTGAGGAATTTCCGCATCTCCAAGTCGTAGCGTCTGTCGAGGGCCGGGATGACCCGGATCTGATTTACAAGATGATGCCCGAAATCTTTGAAACCTATCCGGATCTGGTCGGGATATACTCGTCAGCAGCGGGCAACGCAGGCCTGATTCAATTTCTTTCAGAGAACAAACTCAGCAAAGATCTGGTGATTATAGCTCATGAGCTTACTCCACTCAGTCGTGAGGCGCTTAGGCTTGGCACATTTGACGCCTTAATCTCGCAAGACACCGGGCATATTGTTCGTTCTGCCGTCCGTCTATTGCGCGCAACTACGGACAAGGTTCCGTTCAACAAAGCGCAGGAACGCATCCGTATCGACATCTATCTGAAGGATAATTTACCGCCATAGAGGCTTAGGTTTTGGGAGGGAAATTTTATGAAGACGATCAAAGGTCCAGCTTTATTTCTTGCGCAATTTGCGGGGGACGAAGCGCCGTTCAATTCGTGGGACGCGATCACAAAATGGGCGGCTGACTGTGGGTACAAGGGTGTTCAGGTCCCCAGTTGGGACGGCCGGTTGTTCGACCTTGAACAGGCTGCGTCCAGCACCGGTTATTGCGATGACTTCAAAGGCAAAGCCACGGAAAACGGTGTCGAAGTCACGGAGCTTTCAACACACCTTCAGGGCCAGCTTGTGGCCGTTCACCCAGCCTATGACAGTGCGTTTGATGGCTTTGCCGCCGAAAGCGTTCGGGGGAACCCGAAAGCCCGACAAGAATGGGCCGTAGACCAGGTTAAAAAAGCGTTGTCAGCTTCTAAAAATTTGGGCATTTCAGCACATGCGACGTTTTCAGGCGCATTGGCATGGCCCTATGTTTACCCCTGGCCTCAGCGCCCTGCTGGCTTGATTGAAACGGCGTTTGATGAGCTTGCGCGCCGTTGGGTGCCCATCCTGAATCACGCCGATGAATGCGGAGTTGATGTCTGCTACGAAATCCACCCCGGAGAGGACCTCCACGATGGTGTGACATACGAGATGTTTCTGGAACGGACGGGCAATCACCCACGGGCTTGCATGCTGTACGACCCGTCGCATTACGTGCTGCAATGCCTCGACTATCTGGACAATATCGACATCTACAAAGATCGGATCCGGATGTTCCATGTCAAAGATGCCGAGTTTAATCCAACCGGACGACAGGGTGTTTATTCCGGGTATCAAAGCTGGGTTGATCGGGCCGGGCGTTTCCGGTCGCTTGGCGATGGTCAGGTGGATTTCGGTGCAGTTTTCTCAAAAATGGCCGCGAATGACTTTGATGGCTGGGCTGTGGTCGAATGGGAGTGCTGTCTCAAACACCCCGAGGATGGAGCGCGTGAAGGCGCTCAATTTGTGTCAGATCACATTATCCGTGTGACCGATAAAGCCTTTGATGATTTCGCTGACGGTGGCGCAGACGAAGCCGCCAATCGCAAAATGCTGGGGATTGAGTGATGGTCACAGGACGCAGTGAAGAAACCTCGGGTCGTATCCGGCTTGGCATGGTTGGTGGCGGAAACGACGCCTTCATAGGCGGCGTTCATCGCATAGCCGCGCGACTGGACGACAAGTTCGAGCTGGTTGCCGGTGCTTTGTCTTCAACGCCAGAGAAATCTCTTGAAAGTGGTCAGGCATTGGGGCTCGAACGGGTCTATGAAGACTTCAAACAAATGGCAATCAGGGAAGCCCGGCTGAAATCTGGGATCGAGGCGGTCTCGATTGTCACACCAAATCACGTCCACTATGCCGCCGCACGTGAGTTCCTGAAACGCGGTATACATGTCATTTGTGACAAGCCACTCACCTCGACACTTGCCGATGCAAAAAAGCTGGTCAAAGCAGCAGAAAGCGCGAATGCCTTATTCATTTTGACCCATAATTACACGGGCTATCCGATGGTTCGTCAGGCGCGTGAAATGGTTGCCAACGGCGATATTGGCAAGATCCGCGTGGTTCAGGTTGAATACCCGCAGGATTGGCTGACCGAGCAGCAGGATTTCAAACAGGCGGAATGGCGAACTGACCCCGAACGCTCGGGCGCGGGTGGATCAACCGGTGACATTGGAACCCACGCATACAACCTTGCGTGCTTTGTAACCGGGCTGACAGCGGAAAGCCTGGCGGCAGACTTGCAGGCCTTTGTGCCGGGGCGCAAAGTCGATGACAATGCGCACGTCTTGCTTCGCTTTGAAGGCGGAGCGCGTGGTATGCTGTGGTCTTCTCAGGTGGCTCCCGGCAATGAAAACGCGCTTCGTTTACGGGTCTACGGCGAACAAGGTGGGCTGGAGTGGTCTCAGGAAGATCCTAATTACCTGTGGTACACGCCATACGACGAACCCAAGCGTCTGATCACCCGAAATGGAGCTGGAGCTGGTGACGCTGCCAATCGGTTGAGTAGAGTCCCTCCGGGCCATCCAGAGGGGTATCTTGAAGGGTTCGCAAATATCTACGGAGAGGCTGCTGAGGCGATCCAAGCCTATCGAAATGGGATTTCACCAGACGCGTCAGTTGTTTATCCAACGGTCCATGACGGGCTCAATGGTGTAAAGTTTGTAGCCGCGTGCGTGCAAAGCTCTTCAAAGAATGCGGCTTGGGTCAACTTAACTTAAAATCTGGCTTTGGGCATAGGGCAAACATCCCGGCAGGCAGCGTGGGTATCTGCCAAAAAAAGTCGAAGCGAATGCAAAATATAGATGAACACTCCGTGACAACGAACCGCGAACGTCACTGAAGCAGTTTTATGTGTAGTGATCTCCGGTTGAGCGATGGCCGTTCAGTGGAAAAAGTACGAAAGGCTGCCTTGCGGGACTTAGCCGCCTTTGACCTTGACACAACGAATGGCCGCTTCGCCTTTCTCAAACGGATACTCCAGGTTCTTTCATCGGATGCTTTCTGCAAAAATGCCTTCGCTGACTACTTTGACGTCTGGCCACGTAGAACTGGAACAAAATGGACCGCAGAACCTTCACTAGTTTGTCTGCCGCATCGCTTCTCTGCGCTCCCCGACAGACTTCGGTCCAACAACCGAACCTATCAGCGCTTTTAGCGAATATCAGGCAACATGAAGCCCGTGCTTGCCGATGGGAAGTGTACGGATGCGTTCACCCGTGACCGTATAGATCGCATTGGTCAGCGCAGGGGTCACTGGTGGGACGCCAGGCTCGCCCAGGCCACCGGGGGCCTCGTCACTGGCGATGAAATGGACTTCTTGCTCGGGTGCGTTCGCCAGTTGCATCATCGGATAGTCGGGGAAATTCAACTGCTGGACCGTGCCACCTTCGAGGGTGATTTCACCCCAGAGCGCCGAGGTCAGGCCAAAAATTACCGACCCGGTGATCTGTGCCTCGCCTGCCGACGGATTGATCAACCGTCCACAATCGACGACGGACCAGACCTTGTGCACCCTCACTCCGCCGTCATCTGTCACGCCAGCCTGCACGGCCTGTGCCACGATGGATTCGAAGCTTTTTACCATGGCCACCCCCATCCCATGCCCGGCGGGCAGGTTTGCGCCCCAATTCGTCACCTGGCCCAGACGTTCCAGCACAGCGCGGATGCGCGGATCGCTGGTGTGCGCGAGACGGAAGGCCAGCGGGTCGGCGCCCGCCGCCTCGGCCAGCTCGTCCATGAAGGTTTCGTTGAAGAACCCCATCTGCGTGAAATCCACTGCGCGCCACGTACCCACCGGGATCGGGCTCGGGCAGATCACGCGTGCAATATCGCGGTTCGGTACGTCGTATTGGAAAGCAAAGGGCCGTTCGCTGTCAGGCATGCCGGATTGCGCATCGACATAGTGATGGCGCACGGCAGTAATCCGGCCCCCTTCAACCGCGCCTTCCATCCGGCTCAGGATGGCCGGGCGGTAGGTGTCGTTCGCCATATCGGTTTCGCGCGACCAGATAACCTTGACCGGCGTGTCCAGTTCCTGCGCGAGGCGGACTGCGACGGTGATGAAATCCATATCGCCTCGGCGGCCGAACCCGCCGCCCAGATAGACCGGGTGCATGGTGATGTTCGCAGGATCAAGCCCTAGCGTATCGGCCGCGGCGTTCCGAGCAAAGAGCATGTTCTGATGGCCCGCCCAGATCTCCGCGCGGTTGCCGTCCAAGGCTACGGTGCAATTCATCGGCTCCATCGTCGCATGTGCGAGGTAGGGCACGTCGAATGCCGCTTGAAGCGCAGTCCCGGACGCCATTGCCGCGGGCACGTCACCCTCTTCGTCCATCACTTCGAACTCGCCCCGGTCCAGGTCGGCATTGTGTTGAGCCCGCACGCTGTCCGAAGACACCTCTGTCTGGCCGCCCTCCCAGACGATCTGCAACTCCTGCAGAGCACGACTTGCGGTCCAGTAGCTGTCGGCGGTCACGGCGACGATTTCGCCCAGGTTGATCACACGTCCCAGGCCCATGCGCTGAGTCAGTCTGCTTTCGTCGACCGACGCAGCCCTGGCTCCGCGCACCGGTGGCAGGGCGATGGTTGCATAGACCATGCCCGGCACAGTCACGTCGATGCCGAACTCCGCGGTACCGTTCACCTTGCCTGGCAGGTCGACGCGCGGCTTCGACTGACCCACGATGCGGTATTCCGAGCTAGGCTTAAGCGCGGGCTTGAGGTTCGGCGTAAATTCCGCCGCGCGGGTCGCCAACTCGCCGAATGTGGCGCTGCGACCTGTGGCTTCGTGGGTGATCACGCTGTTGCGCGCAGTCAGGCTGTCAACCGGCACGTCCCATTCGGCCGCCGCTGCCTGTATCAACATCTCACGCGCCGCAGCCCCCGCCCGGCGCATCCCGTGATGTCCAGTCAGCCGGATCGCCGTGCTGCCGCCGGTCAGCTGTCCGACCAATCCACCCGCAATCTGCAGGAAGGCAAAATCGATCATTGAGTACATGAAGGCCGGAATGTTCGCGCCCTCGCCCACAATATAGCCACGCCCGAGATCGCTGTTAATGTAGTCGTCGGTCACCGGCGCCTGTGCGATAGTCACGGTGTCCCAATCGGCCTCCATCTCTTCGGCCAGCATCTGGGCGAGTCCGGTGCCCGCGCCCTGGCCCATCTCTGAGTGCGGGAAGAACACGGTAATCTGGTTGTCGGGCGCGATCTTGACCCAGGTATTCAGGGTCACCTCGTCGCCCGTCGCCGCTTCGGCCGACGACATTTTCAACCGGTTCGGCGAGAGGGTGATACCAAGAGCGAGGCCTCCCCCCACGACACCAGCGGTAGCGAGGAAGGATCGGCGGGTCCATTTGCCTAGGGCAGAGCGTTTCTTAATCTGTTCGTTCATATCTTAAGCCTCCCGACGCAAGACGGCTGCCGTGTGGACGGCGGCGCGGATGCGGTCATAGGTGCCGCAGCGGCAGATATTGGTGATGGCGTCATCGATATCCTCATCCGTCGGATCCGAAACTTCATCCAAGAGCGCCTCGACCGCCATGATCATGCCGGATTGGCAGTATCCGCATTGCGGCACTTGATGCTGCAGCCAGGCGCGTTGCACGGCACTCAGTGCTTTGGTCGGCGCGATACCCTCGATCGTGCGCACGACGGCACCATCTACCGCCGACACTGGCAGCACACAGGTCCGCGTCGCCTCGCCGTCCACATGCATGGTGCAGGCCCCACAGGCAGCAATACCACATCCGAACTTCGTGCCCGTCAGTCCGATTTGCTCGCGGACAACCCACAAAAGCGGCATGTCGGGATCGACATCAACTGTGACCTGCTCTCCGTTCAATTGGAATGAAGTTGACATGGATACCTCCGATCGTGTTGACCTTGTTTCTGACAGACGTAGATACGACGTTCGTAATGTCTAGCGATCGAACATAACTTTTTCAGAAGATGATGCCCGATTTTCCCATCAGGGTGTCACAAGGTTCATGGATGGAAGAAGAAATAGAAAGCCTTCACAAGGCCGTGACCGTGCTGATGAAGGCGCTGAAGATCGCGGAAAAGAATGTCCAGGTGGCGCATCGAGAGCTGAACTTCGTCGCCGCTGACATTGCCACGCTCCGATATCTCACGGATCATCCGGCCTGTATGCTGTCGGATCTGGCCAACCACCTGGGCGTGGTTCCAACGACCGCAAGCAGCGTTGTTGACCGCTTGGTCGAGCGCGGGTTCGTCTCGCGTGAACGCCCGGAAACCAATCGTCGCTCTATCGCGCTCAGAATGACAGCTGATGGTCAGCATGCTTTCGCTTTGATCGACGCCGAGGAAAAGCAAACGATGAAAATCATGCTTGACGCTCTGCCTGAAGAGGATCGCGCGCAATTCGTGAAATCGATGACGCATATCGCAGACAGGGTTTCTCGACGCGGCTAGGACTATCTTGGTATTGGGACCGCAGAAGATTTGACCTCCGTGGCATTTGAGAAATGGCCACCTCACTGATCTGCCGCTAGATGCCAAGAGATGTTTGGTGGCACAGGAACTATGCCAAGCGGGTTTCGTTTGGCTGATTGCGAGAAATAACCGCGCCGGTAGATGTCAAAGTCGGTTGTATCGGCGACACCCGGGAGAGCGTAGAATCGGCGCGCATAGTCCCACAGTCGTGGATAGTCGATCAGGCGTTGTCGCGTGCACCGGAACGCCACGTGATAGGCAACATCAAACCGCGCGAGGGTCGGGAACAGACGAAGGTCCGGCTCAGTAAGGTAATTTCCCATCAGCCATGGGCGATTTGTCAGGCGATGCTCTAACATGTCCAGCGTCTCAAAAACCGCTGCAACGGCTGTGTCATATGCGGCTTGAGTTTCAGCAAAGCCCGCGCGGTAAACGGCGTTGTTCAATCCCGAGTGAATTGTGCTGTTTAGCGCATCGATCTCTTCCAGCTGTGCTTCTGGTGCCAGATCGCGAGCATGTCTGGCAAAGGGTAGAAACGCTGTACACAGGGTCCGCAAGATATCCGCAGACTCGTTTGACACCAGTGTGTCGGACACGCTGTCATAAAGTAGCGGGACAGTCGCACGCCCTGTGTAGCCCGGATGTCCGTGGGCATAAACTTCGTGGAGGGCTGTCTTTTGAAACTGAGCATCCACGTATCCGCTTTTGGCACAAAATACCCATCCAGCTTCAGTCCGCCGAGGTGCCACAAATGAGACCGGCAGGACGTCTTCCAGCCCAAGCACCGCGCGTCCCAAAAGTGCGCGATGGGCCCAGGGACAATTCCAAGCCGCGTATAGGTGATACCGGCCCGGCTCGACCGGAAAGCGATCATCAATACCAATCTCGTTACGGAGAGTGCTTGGTGTGCGTGTCCAAGTGCCGTCTTTGGAAACATTCCCACCTGGGCCATCCTCCAATTGCCAGACGCCGTCAATCAGTGTTCCCATCATGATCTCCCTGAAGTCGCGACAGCTTGGGTGAACTGTGACGCTATATGATCGATGTCATCTGCCGCGCGCGAAAGTACATCATCATTCACCATGTGACGACTGGCATCGACAAACCTCACGTCCTCGATCCCGATAAAGCCCAGTACATGGTTCACATAGCCACTGGCAAAATCAATTTCTGACCCAGCGCCTGTTCCGCCTGAAACATAGACGACAACGGCGCGCTTACCTTCCAACAGGCCCTTTGGGCCGTCCGACGTATACGCGAATGTGCGACGTGCCCGGCAAACTTGGTCTATCCAAGCCTTAAATGCTGCGGGAACGCCGAAGTTGTAGATAGGTAACCCGATAGCGATTAGATCCGCATTCTCTAATTCTCCGACAAGTCTATCCGACAAAGAGAGTTCACTTCGGTGTGCATCGGTGCGATCTGCTTTGGCAGTTGTGTTGGCTGCAATCCAAGCTGCGCTCACATGAGGGATCGGGTTGCTCAGATCGCGCCGGGTCACTGTGTGACCCGGTCCAAGGTTTCGTATCAACCGGTCGAGCAAATCTCTGGATTTTGATTGCTCTGTTCGTGCTGAGCTGTCAACGCGAAGAATGTTCATGTCGGTATTCCAACGTTTCGCGTCAAAGCGTAGACCAACCGCCATCCACCGTAACTTCGGCGCCGCGCATAAAGCTGGAGTCGGATGAGGCGAGGAATGTAACAACGCTTGCGATCTCTTCTGGCTTCCCAAAGCGACCGGCAGGAACCTGGGCCACAATGCTTTCGGCCATGCCGTTGAGTTGTTCTTCGGGCATGCCGAGCTTGCCGTAGATCGGCGTCTCAATGGGACCTGGGGCAACGGTATTCACCCGAATGCCTTTCTCGCCAAGTTCGGCCTGAAGCGTTCGGGCCAGAGAGCGCAAAGCCGCTTTGGACGCCGAGTAAACCGCCATACCCGGCATTCCAAGCTGATCGAGATTCGATGTGTTGAAGATGACGGACGATCCCTTTCCCATAAGCGGTGCGAGTTTTTGAACGGCAAAGAGTGGGCCGGCAAAGTTGATGGCCATCTGGCTTTGCAGAGACTGAAGATCGATCGCGTCGTGAGGAGCAGGCTGTACGATGCCTGCATTGGCAAAAAGCACATCCAATTCTCCGAACTCTCTTTCAACGAAGGCTGCCAATACCGTCGCATCTTCAGCGCTTTCTGCACGGGCAACTATGCCCTTGGCACCGTTACCCAGCCGGGCGATCGCATCATCAACACGCCCTTGATCCTGGCCGGTCAGAATAACACGAGCGCCTTCTTCGATCATCCGCTGGGCGGATGCAAAGCCGATACCCGTGGTGCCACCAGTGATCACAGCGCGGGTTCCACTAAGTCTTGTCATGTCTGTCTCCATTCTAAGATTTATACTGGACGATCACTTGCATATTCTCTTGAACAGAATAATGATCAAAAAATGCAATACATATTTCTCAATAGGAGAATAAATGGCGCGATTGAGTGAAATCACGACCTTCGTTGACATCGCAGAAACGGGTTCGCTGAGCGCTGCATCTCGGCGGTCTGGTATTGCACTTTCTGCCGTGAGCCGACGGTTGAAGGATCTTGAGGCACGTCTTGGTGCGACCCTTGTTCAACGCACGACCCGAAGTCTGCACCTCACCGACGACGGAACTGCTTTCTATGAAAGGTGCCGCCGCATTCTGGACGATTTCGATGCGGCGGAAGCCATGATACAGGATCGGGCGGCGCATTTGTCGGGGCGCATACGCATGACAGCCCCTGCAAGTTTCGCGGTACATCATCTTTCAGACACGCTAACCGAGTTCCTTCGGTGCCACCCGTCGATCAACATCGATTTGGACTTGAGTGATAGACGCGTTGACTTACTGGAGGAGGGTTACGATCTTGCAATCCGGATAGGCGTTCTCGAAGACTCTGCTCTGATTGCGCGAAAACTGACCCGTATTCGGCACGTGCCATGTGCTAGTCCGGATCTGATAGAAGAACTTGGACAACCACAAACGCCTGAAGACCTCGCAGCATTTCCAGCTCTTACGTATCGAACGCGTGCAGGACGTGCGCGTTGGCGCTTCAAAAGACCCGACGGCAGTCGTGGAACCATCAATCCAGACGTCCGACTTTGGGCCAGTAACGGAGACATTCTCTGCAAACAGGCCGTCGCAGGGCTTGGTGTCGTCGTAGAGCCCACTTTCCTGTCCGCACGTGACTTGCTTGAGAAACGACTTGTCCCCCTTTTTGCAGACCACGTTTGGTCCGAAGACGCCGCTTTTGCCGTTTTCCCCAACGCTGAAGCACAACCCCAAAGAACTCGTGCGCTGATTGATCATATTTCAGAGGCGCTGACCATGGATCCGCCTTGGGATCGAAAGCTGCGCGAAGGACTTTCTGACTACACATGGGAAACGACGTGAGATCGGTGGTGTCGAGATCGCCTATTTGGCCAACGCACGAAGTCGGCCAATCACTGCGTCCGTAACACGTACGGGCTGACCGTGGCCTGGGCAGATCAGATCCCCTGCCGCCACAGGATCTGCGCAGCGCGCAATCGTCTATCGTCGAACGGCGCGATCTTTATTGAGAATTGGCTCGCGAACGCGCGGGATCGTCATGATTGCGTTACCGACATTCGCTCCAAGAGCGTAGTCTGGTGTCTCTTTAACGCACGTTTAGACGCAAGAAATAAAACCGCAAACTCAATGGCCGAAAACCGTTCCGGGTGCATACAATCATCGCAAAACGCAGATGTGACTGACAAGAGTGTTTCACTGTCTATCCCACTAGTCCAATTAACTTGCCTGGATCAGGTTGGCTTTTAGCCTTTGGAAAGTTGGGTCACTGTTCTGGCGTTCGCCATAGACCAGATAGTATCCATAATCCGGGCGACTAACCGGAGGGCCAACACACATCAGTTTGCCTGTCTCAATCAAATCGTCCTCGATACCAATCGTTCCTATGCTAATACCCTCTCCAGCGCAGACCATGTCTAGCATGGTCGGATAGCTTTGCACCTCGCGCAGAGCCTGCCGGCCCGGATAATCCCCGCCGGTCAGCGACAAAAACCGCTCCCAATCCATCCAGCCAACACCATTGGGATCGCCATGGTCCAACATGAGTTCCGGGTCGATTGAATTTATCGGATTACTGGGGTCGAGGCGGGGATGTTCCTTCAGAAACGATGGCGCTGCAATGATCCGACATTGCTCATCAAACAAGTGATCGGCGCAATTTTCCCCAAAACTACCATTTCCAAATCTTATGGAGAAATCGACACCAGGTTCATCGAACATTCGGTAGTCGTCAGAGGTAACTAGGTTGATGTTCTTTCCAGAGGCCGTGCGCATCCCGCTGATGCGAGGCATGACCCAAAGATGGGCAACGCCGAAGGTTGCACCAACAACGAATTCATCCTGATTGGCTGGTAAGATCGCACTCACTCCCAACTCCAACCTGTCAAATGCCGCCGTAGCAAGATCTGATAATCGTTGGCCTTCTTGAGTCAATTCCACCTTGCTGCCATGGCGTAGAAACAACGGGGTTCCAATCCAGTTTTCGATATTGGTGATATGCCGCGTAACAGCAGGTTGCGCGACTGACAGTTCTTGCGCGGCGGCTGTGAAATTACAATGCCGTGCGGCGGCTTCAAAGGCCAGGAGCGCGTTGAGAGGGGGAAGCTTACGGCGCATGATCGCGCTCCCATCATATCAAAATGTTATTCTACGATGCCGATTTTTGGGATCGCGGTAAAGACTTTGCTAGTGCAGCCTAACCGAAGCAACCGGAGGGCAGCTATGGACAAGGTCAGTTTCACCCAGATGAAGGATGTCACAAAGGAGGAGTATGAACTCCTGAATGAACGTGCAGTCGATGATGCCAAGCAAACAGCCGACCGTTTGCTGGAGGCACTGGTCAATCTGGACAGTGAAATGGCGGGTTATCAGATCACGCGCATGGGGCATTCGGTGCAGTCCGCCACCCGCGCCTGGCGTGACGGGGCGGATATTGATTGGGTCGTCGCCGCACTGCTGCACGACATCGGGGATATTTTTGCACCCTACAATCATGATGAATATGCCGCCTCGATCCTGCGGCCTTTTGTACGCGAACAATGCGCCTGGGTCGTACAGACACATGGCGACTTCCAGATGCTTTACTATGGCCATCATCTGGATGGCTACGATCAGCACAAACGCGAACGCCATCGCGGACACCCCTTTTTCGACGACAACGCCGAGTTTTGCGAACGCTGGGATCAGGCAAGTTTCGATCCTGACTATGACGATCTGCCGCTGGAATTCTTTGCCCCTATGGTGCGCGAGGTCTTCAGCCGCGAGGCCTATGCCCCGGATGTGATCCAAAGCGGCAAGCGCATCCCATTGGTTCAGCCTGAAATTGCCAAGCAACGCGCGGCGTGACCGCCAGCCCGGAGAACAAGACCATGACCCAAGAAAACCTGCGTGCGCTCGCCGCCGACTACTATGCAAGCCCGGAAATCTACGCCGAAGAACGCGAAAAACTGTTCTACAAGGCCTGGCAATACGCCTGCCATGTCAGCGAACTGGCCGAACCCGGCGACTATGTAGCCACCAGCATTCTGGGCCAGAATGTATTTGTGGTGCGGGATCAGGACGAAGAAATTCGCGCTTACTACAACATCTGCCCGCATCGCGGTCACAAGCTGGTCGAGGGCACTGGCCAGACCCGCGCCATCGTTTGCCCTTACCATCATTGGAGCTTTTCTCTGGATGGATCCCTGCGCCATATGCGCAAGCGCGACACCAGCCATATCCCTGAACAGAAAGAAGTTTGCCTGAAAACAGTTCGGGTGGACCGCCTGCTAGATTTCATCTTTGTCAATCTGGATCCGAATGCGGAACCGATTGCAGAATACTGGCCGGGGATCGAGGCGCAGGTGCGCGAGAAATGCCCAAAGGTGGACAGCTATGTTCTGGGTAAAACGGCGGCCGCTATTCACGAGGTCGATGTTGCTGCCAATTGGAAGATCCAGATCGACAACTATCTGGAATGCCAACACTGCCGTCATGGACATCTGTCCTTCACCGACATGTTGGACATCAACAACCAGACCTATGAGCTGAGCAAGAACGCCGCCTACAACTTCATTCCCGGCAATGGCAAGGCCGACAATATGGCCTATCCCCTGGATCTGGAGCATGACGAAACCGATCTGCACTTCTGGTTCCTGTTCCCCAATGTGGGCATTTCCCAGTTTGCCGGTGTGCCTAATATCACCCTATTCCAATGGAACCCTATCGGCGCAGATCGGGGCCTGCGCTGGAGCATCAACCTTGAGCCTGCCGAAGACACCGATCCAAGGATGCGGGAGCGTCAGGAAAAACGGGCAATCTGGGGACGCGATGTGCTTCAGCCTGAAGATATTTCGTTTCTGCTGTCCGTTCAGGAAGGCATGTCGCAACGCTCGTTCGATCAGGGATGGTACATCGTGGATTGGGAAAACATTGAGTTTTCCGAGGCAATGATGCGCCATTTTCATGCGACCTATCTGGCTCATATGGGCCGCGGAGAAATGCCCCTAGATGTCACTACGCGCTTGGTCGAGGAACCGGCGGAATGAGCGGCACCAGACCGCTCACGGGCGTCCGGGTGTTGGATTTCGGCCAGTATCTGGCCGGTCCGCTGGTCGGCATGATGCTCGCAGATATGGGGGCCGAGGTCATTAGGATCGACCCGCCCGCCGGTCCGAGATGGGATGATCCTGCCTTTGCCATGCTGTCTCGCGGCAAGCACGTGATCCGGCTGGATTTGAAAAACGCAGAGGGGCAGCAAAAGGCTATCGAACTGGCCAAACGCGCCGATGTTGTGATCGAGAATTTCCGTCCGGGTGTCATGGACCGGCTTAACGTCGGCCCAACAGTTCTGAGGGCTGAGAATCCCGCTCTGATTTACCTGTCCATGCCCGGCTTTGCCTCAACCGACCCTGAGCTGGCAGGTCTGGCCGCCTGGGAGGCGATCATTGCCGCACGCACCGGCCAATTCACAGATATGGGGCTGAACCGTCGATTGATGGGGATCAAGGCGTCGTTTTCCCCCCTGCATCTGGCGTCGGCCTATGCGGCCAGTTACGGGGCAATGGCGGTCCTGTTTGCGCTCTATTCGAAAGAAAAAACCGGCGGTGATCATATCGAGGTTCCACTGGCGTCGTCGCTGTTTGAGGGGCTGGCCTACAATCATGAACAGATCGAAGACTATCCCGACCGCTACAAATCCCCACGCGAATTGGAACTGGACCGCCGAGCGCGAATGGGAGAGCCCTGCAATCTGAGTTTCGCTGATCTGTCGGAATTTCTAGACCCGTTTTACCGCACCTATACCTGCCAGGATGGTAGAGGGTTTTATGTGGTGGCTGGCAGCATTGCGGCTCATCCGGCACGTGTATTGAAAACGTTGGGGTTGGATTACCTACTGGAAGATCTTCCTGTTTTTGACCCTTATTTGGATACCAAGGACTGGCCTGATGAATGGACGCTTAGTAATTATCCGGTCGGAGCGCGAGATCGCGCACGCATTGCCAAGGCAATGAAGGCCGCGTTCATGACCAAACCCGCCCATGAATGGGATGAACTCTTCGGCGTGGCAAAGGCTCCGGCCACTGCGCAGCGCAGTACCGCTGAATGGCTGCACGATCCGCATGCATTAGCATCTGGTTTGATCTTGTCCGTTAATGACCCAATCTATGGATTGATGCAGCAAATTGGCAATGTCGCTTGGTTGGCTTCAGATACGGATGCAACGGTCAAACACGCCCCGTGCAATGGCAGCGCTTTGATCGGTACGATCCTGGCCGAAGCGCCACGCGATGCGTTAACAAAGAACGAAAGTGCTGGTTGGCTTGATGGTCTGAAAGTGGTCGATCTGACCAATGTGATTGCGGGTCCGACGATTGGGTCAACACTTGCGCGTTTCGGGGCCACGATCACCCATGTTCAACCGGTCAGGCCTTCGGTCGATCCGTGGAATGCGGTTGTCTTTGGACTTCAGGCAAATCGGGGAAAAGAGAGCATTCTGCTGGATCTGAAGTCCAAAGCCGGGCGCGAGGTGCTCAACCGCCTGATTGCGGAGGCCGACGTTGTCACACTAAATGCAACGGACGAACAGCGCGACGCGTTGGGACTGTCGGCAAGCGATCTGGCTCTGATCAACCCGCAGGCAATTTTGGTGCAGCTTGATGCCTTTGGTGGACCAATGCGAGGGCCTAAATCAGATCATCTTGGCTATGATGACCTGGCGCAAGCTGCAACGGGCATCATGACCCGGTTTGGCGGCGGCAAAGCGACCCCTGAAGAGCATGCTCATGCCGGGACCATCGATGTTCTAGCAGGCCTAACGGCCTGTGTCGCCTTGGGCGGGGCATTGTTGCAAAAGCAAAGCACCGGCAAGGTCGATATTGCCCGATCATCGCTTTCGGCCGGAGGGAACATGATTCAGACGCAGTTCATGTATGATTATGCCGGTCGCTCCGCGTTTGATGAACCCTCAGGTCGCGAAGCATTGGGGTCTGACGCGTTCTACCGCTGCTATGAAGCATCGGATGGCTGGTTTTTCTTCGCAGCACCGACCGAGACGCGCGATAGGCTATCCGCAACCGAGGAGTTGGCTGGGCTGTCCCAACACCCCGATCTGGTCATCCAGCTGGCAAAGCGATTCAAGGCCAAACCCATCATCTATTGGTCAAAGCGGCTGAACGCAGGTTCAAGCGCTGTGGTTCCCTTGGCCTCTATGATGGAGACGCGTGATATCGCCCTGGAAACCGATAGCAACGGTCCCGTCGATATCAAAAAGGCCACCTATAGAGCCGTGCGCCACGACACACATCCCATGGGGCTTTGGTGTGATCTGGCTGCGCCCAATGCCATCCGTCCAGTTAATGCGCTGATCACGGTTCCCGGCCCTGCACCAAAGTATGGCAGCAACACGCGCGCCGTATTGATGAAGCTTGGATTATTTGAACAACAGATCGACGGCATGCTCCTGGACGGTACCGCCGCAGACAGGTGGTCGGAGAGGTATCTGCCAAAATAACCGGAGTTAGAAATCCGCTGGATAACGGGCGCATGGATCAGCTCCAGTTTACATGTCAGCAATGTTCGAATTCATCCGTTCACGCCCATCGCTGAGTTGGCGAAGCCGAGCTCGAAACCTCGATCCGGTTCTGCGTATCTTGTGTCGGAAAGGCCCCGGCCATTCACTGACATTACCTGCTGGTGTTACCGGGAAAATGTATGCAACGGAACGTATCACGGGTTTGATACAAGTATTGTCTTCTAGTCAGGATCGAAAACAAGGCTCTTACGTCCACGCGCCGCGTGCTCGAGAAATAGCGCTTAGCGTGCTGTGCCTCACGTTCCAGCCACGAAACCGTCAAACCGATCAAATCTACTTCGCCTAAGTGTCATTGGAGCGTCAGTTACGTGGCGTTACGTTCCTGTTTCTACATGCCCGCTTAGGCATTGAAAATGGAGGCACCAATGAAGGCAAAACTGATTGCAACACTGGCTACCGCATTAACTTTTGCGCTGGCTTCACTGCCGGTTCAAGCCGGCAACCAACTCGCTGTTGCGATAGGTGGTTTTGATACGGTTTCGTATCACAATGACGGCCCGGTCGCCGGTGAGGCGCGAATAAATCATTTCTGGAACGGCGCAATTTGGTACTTCGCTACGGAGGAGAACCGGGATGCGTTTGCGTCCGACCCAGAGCGCTATGCGCCCGCCTATGATGGCTACTGCTCCTGGGCGGCCAGCCAAGGCTACAAGGCGCCGGGGGATCCGAACGTTTGGCAGATCGTGGATGGTACGCTGTTCGTTCAGGTTCATCCCAGAGCACAGGAACTGTGGCAGGCAGACATCCCAACTCACATCGCCGCCGGAGATGAAAACTGGCCTCGCATTCATCCGTTTTGATGCGGAGGCGGGCGGCACCTTTATGCTGCCCGCCAGCTGAATGTCCTTGGATTTGGGGTTAGCGAAATCTGCAGCTAGAACATGGCTTATATGTCCAAGCCGAATTCAAAGCAGTCCATGCTCAAATTGATGCGTCAAAATTGAGCCTAACGCCGTGCAAGAGATTTTTCGCGGAGAGCGGTACCAACACGCGAATGTGAAGGGGCGTTTGCCAGGCCGTTCGCAACAAACCCGCGACTTGAACTAGGTATACCCCAGATCCTATAGTACAGGGCCAACGAACCATGGAATTCGTCTTTGCATATCTTGCCGGGCTTCTGACGTTGATCAATCCATGCGTCTTGCCGGTTCTTCCCATCGTCCTTGTGGGCGCATTGAATGCAAACAAGGTGGGACCAATCGCGCTTGCGGCTGGAATGAGCATTTCATTCGTAGTTTTTGGTGTATTCGTCACAGCGTTTGGCGCCAGTATTGGCCTGACACACGATCTTCTGGCTCAAATTGGCGCCGTTCTGATGATTGTATTCGGGCTGATCTTGCTGGTGCCGGTGTTTTCAAGACGGTTTGAAGTGGCAACGGCGGGTATCGCCGCTGGTGCAGATGCACGCTTCAATGATCTTAAGGTGGGTACGTTGCGCGGCCAATTCCTTGGTGGTTTGCTGCTTGGGACTGTCTGGTCACCATGCATTGGACCCACCCTTGGCGGTGCAATCGCGCTCGCGTCACAAGGCGAAGATCTCGGCTACGTCACACTGATCATGTGCGCGTTTGCACTGGGGGTCTCAACCCTGATCATCGGCCTGGGTTTGGGTGCGCACGACGCAATTCAGAAGCGCGCCCAGACTCTGCGCGGTCTGGCCATGCGCTCCAAGCCCATCATCGGTGCAACCTTTTTTGTAGTTGGAACCTTGCTGCTCTTTCAAGTCCATCATGCCATCGAGGGCTGGTTGCTGGAAATCATGCCTGTCTGGCTGCAAGATCTCTCAGTCTCGCTTTAGCAAAGGAACATTAGGATGAAACGACGTTCGCTTATCTTACTTGGCATTGCAACTGCGCTTGCTCCGATGCGAGCCCTGGCCAACGTATTCGTCGAGTACACTCCAGGTGTTATCGAGAATGCTCTCGCGGATGGAAAGACTGTATTCGTTGACTACTCCGCGACGTGGTGCAGCACATGCAGGCGCCAAGAACGTGTGATCAATGTCATCCGCGCAGAAAACCCGGCCTATGACGCAGCGATGACCTTCGTCAAAGTGGATTGGGATACCTACAGAAACCACGAAGTGACTGTTTCGCGCAGTATTCCAAGACGCTCGACACTGATCGTTCTGCGGGGCGATCAAGAACTCGGCCGGATTATTGCCGGTACTTCCGAGGCGCAGATCAAAGACCTGATGAATAAAGGGCTGTGAACTTTCGAACACTTGGTGCAGCTTTGAAAGCAGGTGGCGGACCAAAACGGACTCTCGGCGTCGGATCCGATGCTGCTTGCACAGCACGTAGTTCTTGTCACTTGCTGCAGATTCAAATTCAAAAGCTATGCGAACTCACAGTCTGCGAGATGAAGCTGCAGTTGCTCTGGCGCTGTTCAACATCCGCTTGCGATATGAACGTCATGACGTTATCTCCTTGGAACGCTCTGCGTAGATGTAGGGCGATGGAGATTTTATGTCTACGATTGCGGCCCGCCGCTAAGGTCCTACAAACAGGACCAACTTGAACCAAAAGACTTCCGAGCGCGATGCCGGGAGCCTTTTCGGCTGACATAAACTCACGAGACAATCCTTTGAATATCTCAAAGCACGAACAGCGTGTTTTGCATGTTCTGGCGCAGGGTGGCGCAATCCATTTCGAGCGTATGCAGAACTGCAAAGTGTACGAATTCTCCTGCTTCACGCGCGACGGCCACGTGCTGGCCGGATGCTCGCTGGAGCTTTTCGACTGCCTGAAGAAACGGTGGTTTATCAAATCCGTAAACGGACGAGCCTACGCCGCCACGAGGCTCGGCATTCGCTCCGTTAACCCTCAATACGACAAACGACAAGGACATCCAGAGAATGACAAATCCAAACATTAAACCCACATCAGCCAACGACATTGCAGGGCTTCAAGCCGTTCTGGATGGGACTGAACTTTTCCCAAGCGAGATGCTTCCAGATATGCTAGCTCCATCTTTGGCAGGCGAAACGGAGGCGCTTTGGCTGACGTGCCACATCAATGGTGAAGCTGTGGGCTTTTGCTACACCGTTCCCGAAGATTTTTCCGATGGGACTTGGAACATGCTCGCTCTCGGGGTACGTCCAGACTTACAAGGCAAGCAGCTTGGGGCCGCACTAGTCTCTGCCGCAGAGCTGCACCTTAAAGACAAAGGGCAACGTATCTTGATCGTGGATACATCTGGGACGGATGACTTCGCCCTCACCCGCAAATTCTACGCCCAAAACGGCTACGAAGAAGAAGCCCGCATCCGCGACATTTGGGCTGAAGGAGACGACAAGGTAACATTCCGCAAGGCTCTTTGAGCATCACGCCCTTCGTCATCCTTCTGGCGGGGGCACTTAACAGCCGACCATCGTTGCATTGCGCGAGCTTGCAGGGTTGGGCTCTTTGTGGACATCGGAGGCAGTGCAGCATCCGAAGTTACAGACTGGATATGCAAGCCAAGGGTCGGCCCATAGCCGACTTTGAGCACCTCGTTGGGTTTCTGCAGCCGCAGACCGCATTCCGGCTATTGGCTGCAAGCGCGAAATTGATAAATCTGTCGTAGGGGATCGCGTGAGAAAGGCGACAACTGGCCCCTGATCGTGACTTTCGATTTCATTTCTGCATTCTGCGTTGGTTGTCGAATTTGACCATCCTACGAATTATTGAAACGCTCACAGAAGAGCTCTTGGGATTCAGTCAGAACGACGAAGGTGTGCATGCGCTGATCACTTTGCATGGCGTATCACCGGCATTACGAAACCTGTGTGGCAATATGCTAGAGAAGTAGTACGCGTCCCCGGGGCTCAGAACCCTGGACTGCCCATCTACCGTCACTTCAAGACGGCCCTCTATCACAACCGCACATTCCTCTCCTTCGTGCGACAGTTCAGATCGACCCGAGTCGGCACCGACATCGTACTCTTCTATGAGCATCTGGAGTTTTCTTTCTCGGCGCTCTCCAGCGACAAGCAAATATGAAACACCGGGGGATCCAAGGTCGCGCATTCTATCGTGCGGGTAAAAAAACGACTCCTCGTTTTGCAATTCAAAACTGAAGAAAAAACCCAAATTGACGTCTACTGAGGCTAGGATCTTTTTGAGCAGCGCCACAGAAGGCTGAGTTGAACCACTTTCGATTTGAGAAATCGTCCCGCTACCCACTCCCGCGCGTTTGGCCATTTCACGTTGACTGAGGCCCTTGGTCGTCCGAATCAACTTTAGACGACGGGCTGTTTCGAGATCTGATGACAAAACCGTTACTCTAGTGCTTTCTTGCTTTGGATCGAAAGCATTTTAGGGACGCAACGACTTTTTTCAATAACTTACAGATTAAAATAAAGCCGGGTGTGCGGATGGCCTGAACTCTGCAAAGATTTGTCATCAAATGAAAATCTGTATCACGAGGAATGAACGTGCTCGATCAACCCAACACAATGACATCGTTTTGGATGCCGTTTTCGGCCAATCGTGATTTCCTTCGCGAGCCCCGAATGATCCAAGCGGCCGAGGGGATGTACTACACCAGTTCTGATGGTCGGAAGGTCATGGATGGCACCGCCGGACTGTGGTGCGTCAACGCGGGTCACCGTGATCCGCTGATCGTTGAAGCGGTGCAGAAACAGGTGCACGAGCTGGATTATGCACCGAACTTCCAGTTCTCCCACCCTCAGGCGTTTGAGTTGTCGGCAAAACTGACAGCGATGATGCCTGAGGGGATGAGCCACGCATTCTTCACCAATTCTGGCTCCGAGTCTGTCGATACAGCGCTCAAGATCGCGCTGCACTACCATCGAATGCGCGGTGATGGCGCTCGCACGCGACTGATCGGGCGTGAGCGTGGTTACCACGGCACTGGCTTCGGTGGCATCTCGGTTGGTGGCATCCTGAAGAACCGGATGCATTTCGGGACGCTCCTGACAGGGGTGGATCATTTGCGCCACACGCATGACCTAGAGAAAAATGCGTTTTCACGCGGCTGCCCGGAACACGGCGCGGAACTGGCGGACGATCTGGAACGATTGGTCGCGCTTCACGATGCAACGACCATTGCGGCAGTGATCGTTGAGCCGATGGCTGGATCTACCGGAGTACTTCTGCCGCCGAAAGGATACCTGAAGCGACTGCGTGAAATCTGTGACCGCTACGGCATTCTGTTGATCTTCGACGAAGTTATCACCGCCTTTGGCCGTCTGGGTGCAGCAACAGCATCTGAGTATTTCGATGTGAAGCCGGACATCATCACGACGGCCAAAGGCCTGACCAACGGTGTCATCCCGATGGGTGCGGTCATCGTTTCCGATGCCATCTATGACTCAGCTATGGAAAATGCCGATGCGCCGATTGAACTGTTTCACGGTTATACCTATTCCGCCAATCCAGTATCCTGCGCCGCCGCGCTAGCAACGCTAGAAAGTTACAAGCAGAATGATCTATTCCGCCGCGCTGCATTGCTGTCGCAGCCTTGGGAGGATCAGCTTCACAGCCTCAAAGGTCTACCGAACGTAGTAGATATCCGCAATCTGGGATTGGTGGGCGCGGTCGAGCTTGCGCCACGAAAGGGAGCGCCGGGGGCACGGGGCTATGATGCGATGAAACGGGCTTGGGACGCCGGAATAATGATCCGTGTCACCGGAGACATCATCGCCTTGTCACCGCCACTGATCATCTCGGAACCTGAAATAACGACACTCTGTCAAACACTTGGAGAGGTATTGGCTAACCTGCCATAACCCCTGACTTCTAAACCCAAAAAGGACTGACATCATGAAAGATGCATCCCCGATCGCTTTGATCGGCCACTACATTAATGGCCAAATCACTGCGCCTTCCGGTGAGAATACTCAGCCGGTTTTCAATCCCGCAACCGGTGCGCAAACCGGCGATGTGTCGCTGGCAAACGTCCGAACAGTCGACGGCGCAGTAGCCGCGGCAAAAGCGGCGTTCCCAAAGTGGTCGAACACTCCGCCGATCCGCCGCGCCCGTCTTATGAACAATTTTCTGGCGCTGGTGCGCGAGCACAAAGACGATCTGGCACGCGCCATCACGGTCGAGCATGGCAAAGTGTTCACAGATGCCCAAGGCGAGGTTGAGCGCGGTATTGATATCATCGAGTTTGCCTGCGGCATTCCGCAACTCCTCAAGGGCGATTACACGGAGCAGGTCTCCACCGGCATGGACAACTGGACGACGCGTCAGGCATTGGGCGTAGTCGCCGGGATCACTCCCTTCAACTTCCCGGTCATGGTGCCGATGTGGATGTTCCCGATCGCCATCGCCGCAGGCAATACCTTTATCCTGAAGCCGTCGCCGACCGACCCGTCCGCTGCGCTGCTGTACGCCGATCTGATGCAGAAGGCCGGTTTCCCCGATGGCGTATTCAACGTCGTACAAGGTGACAAGGTCGCCGTGGATGCGTTGTTGGAGAACGACGACGTCAAGGCCGTGTCCTTCGTCGGTTCGACCCCGATTGCGAACTACATCTACGAAGTTGGCGCGCGGCATGGCAAACGCGTTCAGGCTCTGGGTGGCGCGAAGAACCACATGCTGGTTATGCCCGATGCAGACATGAACAAGGCTGCGGACGCCCTGATCGGCGCTGCCTTTGGGTCGGCCGGCGAACGTTGCATGGCGATCTCGGTTGCCCTGTTGGTTGGCGATGCCGCCGATAAACTCATGCCGGTTCTGAAAGAACGCGCCGAAACCTTGAAGGTTAAAAACGGCCTTGAACTGGACGCCGAGATGGGCCCGATTGTCACCGCAGCCGCGCGGGACCGGGTCAAAGGTTACATCGACTCTGGCGTTGAAGAGGGTGCGGACCTTCTGGTCGACGGCCGCGACTATACCGTCGAAGGGCACGAGGAAGGCTACTTCCTTGGCGGCAACCTATTCGACAACGTCACCCCCGACATGAAGATCTACAAGGAAGAAATCTTTGGCCCGGTTCTGTCCTGTGTCCGCGTCTCGACCTTCGCGGAAGGCCTGCAACTGATCAACGACCACGAGTTCGGCAATGGCGTGTCGCTGTTCACTCGCGACGGCAATGTGGCGCGTGAGTTCGGCAAGCAGGTTCAGGTCGGCATGGTCGGCGTCAATGTTCCGATCCCGGTTCCGATGGCCTGGCACGGCTTTGGCGGCTGGAAGAAGAGCCTGTTCGGAGACATGCACGCCTACGGCGAAGAAGGTGTGCGTTTCTACACCAAGCAGAAATCCATCATGCAGCGCTGGCCCGAGAGCATCTCGGAAGGTGCCGAGTTTGTCATGCCAACGGCAAAATGATCATCCGGTTCAAGGAGTGAAGAAAATGTTCATTGGTGTTCCCAAGGAAATCAAGAACCACGAATATCGGGTTGGCCTGACCCCAGAAAGCGTCGCGGAACTGGTTTCACATGGCCACAACGTCATCGTTGAAACCAATGCCGGCATCGGCATTGGCGCGGATGATGATGCCTTTCGGTCCGCTGGCGCAGAGATTGCTGAAACCGCAGCCGATATCTTTGCTAATGCAGAGATGATTGTGAAGGTGAAGGAACCTCAGGCCGTTGAACGCGCTATGCTGCGGGAAGGTCAGGTCATTTACACCTATCTGCATCTGGCCCCCGACCCGGAACAGACCAAAGATCTGGTCAACTCGGGCGCTGTCTGCATCGCTTATGAAACCGTCACCGACGACAATGGCGGTCTGCCCCTGCTGAAACCGATGAGCCAGGTTGCAGGCCGTATGTCGATCCAGGCCGGGGCCAGCGCGTTGGAAAAAGCCAAGGGCGGTCTGGGCGTATTGCTGGGCGGGGTGCCTGGTGTGAAACCCGGCAAAGTCGTGGTCATCGGCGGTGGTGTTGTTGGCTTCAACGCGGCCCAGATGGCCGTCGGACTGCACGCGGACGTGACCATTCTGGACCGAAATCCGGCAGTCCTGGAGAAGCTGGAAAACCATTTCGAGGCATCGGCCAAGGTTGTCTATTCGACCAAGGCTGCGCTGGAGGAAGAAGTCACCAACGCTGATCTGGTTGTGGGGGCGGTTCTGATCCCGGGTGCTGCTGCACCCAAACTGGTCACACGTGAGTTGATTTCGAAAATGAAACCCGGTGCGGTCGTTGTGGACGTGGCGATTGACCAGGGCGGCTGCTTTGAAACGTCCAAAGCCACCACTCACGCTGAGCCCACATATGTTGTCGACGATGTTGTTCATTACTGCGTCGCCAACATGCCGGGCGCAGTCGCCCGAACGTCAACCTATGCACTGAACAACGTCACGCTGCCGCACGCTCTGGCTATTGCCAACAATGGCTGGAAGCAGGCGCTTGCAGACAATCGTCACCTGATGAACGGCCTGAACGTGGCCCACGGGAAGGTGACGTACAAGGCTGTGGCCGATGATCTTGGATACGAGTTCATCGCCCCGGAACTTTGCTGATTTGAGGCAAAGAAACGTCCCTCCGTACGAGATGCGGTGGGACACCCAATACTGAGGAGGAAACCTTAATGATTACGAAGATAAACCGCCGCGCCCTCGGCGCGATGGGTGGCGCTGTTTTGCTTGCTGTAACCACACTCTCAACGACCGCTGCAGCGGAAGACATGACACTGCGCTTCGCCGGCGTGTTCCCGATTGACCATCAGGGCACGAAAATGATGGAGCAGGTCGCAGCGGATGTCGCCGCAGCAGACGTCGGCCTGAAGATCGAAGTCTTTCCAGCAAACCAACTGGGTTCGGGTGAGGCGCTGTTCGAAGATGTTGCACGCGGCAATATCGACCTGGCATCGGCGTTCATCTATGCCGATACCGATCCACGCCTGGAATTCCTGTCAATGCCGTTCCTACTGGGCGGCTGGGATGACATGGAGAGCACGCTTCTGAACATGGATTCCGAGTTCAACACCATCCTTCAAGAGATAACCGACGAATATGGCGTGCGCGTAATGGCGCAGAATCCGGAAGGGTTCATTGGCATCGTTTCGTCGCAAGAGCCCGAGAACTGGAATACTTTTGACGACAAGGGCATGAACATACGAGTTTGGTCATCCAGCGTCGTGAAGTCGATGGTGGAAGAACTGGGTTACCAGGCGACCACCATGGCATGGGGTGACATTTTCCCCGCACTTCAGGCCGGCATTGTCGATGGAGCAATCTGCTGCACCAAAACCGCGACCTACTCGATCTTCGCCAAGTCGGACGTTGGAACCCATTTTGTCGAATACAATTCGATCTCAGAGCTGACAACTTTCTACGCGTCGCAGCGGACACTCGACAAGCTAAACGACGAACAGCGCGCCGTGCTGCAAGCCGCAATGTCCAAGGCGTCCGAAGACTTCTTCGCCTACAACCGTGAGAATGACGAAGTGTTCGGCCAGAAATTGCTCGACAAAGGTTATACCATCTTGCGCCTGAGCGACGAAGAACAAGCAGCGATGGCCGCTCATGTCCAGGAAACGGTCTGGCCCGCGATGGCACAAAACGTCGGTCAGGACATCATCGACCGCCTGCTGGCAGCAAAAGATCAGCAATAAACACTGAGAAAAGGGCCAGCTAGTCAGTTGGCCCTTTTTCGTCTCTAGCTCAACAAAAGGGAGGGAGAAAGATGTCTAGCACTGAAGCTGAGCGTCCGCTGGTCGTCGAAAGTGCAGAAAAGAAGAGCTCGCAAAAAATCACCGACGAGTTGCCAGTCATTATTGGGTATCCGCTGAAAGCAGTGGCTTTTGCTATGAGGCAGATCGTTATGTTTGCCGGTTTCCTGATGGCTTTCACATTTGGGGCAGTTGTTGTCATCCGGTATGGATTTGGCGGTGATCTGTTTGCCTACGAAGAATGGCTTTTGGGCATTAGCATCATCGGCTTTTTTGCAGGTGCTGTTCTGGCCTCTGCCCGCAACCTGCACATCAACGCGGACATTCTTGGCATCGTGATCCAAAATCCTCGGTTGATTTGGTGGCGCGGCTTTGTCGTCCTGACTGTTGAGGTGTTGGTAATCCTATTCCTCATGTACGCCTGTTATGTCTCGCTGCTAGATGACTTCTCATTCCCTCGGCTGCGCGCGACCCCGGTGCTGCGCATTCCGTTTGTGACCTGGCGGATTGCGATCATGATTGCCTTTGGCCTCATGGCGACGTTCACGGCGGCATATTTGTACGTGCACATCCGCAAGGGGCTTGGGCTTCCTTTGAGATCAGAAATGCAAAAAGGAGAAGCCCAATGATTATTGGAGGAAGTCTTCTTATTGTCTGCTTTATGCTACTGTTGGGTGTCAGCGTTTATGTAGCATTCGGATCGGTTTTGATTTTCATCGCGCTCGTCGGAGATCAATCCATCACCGGCTACTTGCCCACCGGTTCTACAGGTATCCGCTCACTTGTACTTCTGGCAATCCCGCTGTTCATGATCGCCGGGGGCATCATGGAGAAAGGTAAAATCGCGGCCCCTCTAGTCTCTCTGGCTGAAATGTTCATTGGCCACGTTAAAGGAGGATTGAGCGCCGCGGGGGTGTTGGCCTGCGGTGTGTTCGGCTCCATTTCCGGCAGCGCGAACGCGACGCTGACCTGTATTGGTGGCATCATGATGCCTCATCTGAAAAAGGCCAACTATCCGGGTGGGCAATCCGCGGCACTGATCGTGGCGGCCAGCCCCTTGGGCCTGTTGATCCCACCGAGCTCGTCGCACATACTCTATGGCTGGGTCGCACAGCAGCACGTACTAAAGTGCTTCTTGTCCACGGTCATTCCGGCGATCATCCTGATCACGCTTTTGATCGTCGTTAACCAGTTCATGCTGCGGAAATATGACGACATCAACCTGACGGAGCGGCCTAAACCGTTCCTGCCGACATTCGGAGTACAGGCACGTTTGGCCGGGCCTGCGCTTATGATGCCGCTGATCATTCTGGGCGGGATCTATGGCGGCATAATGACGCCAACCGAGGCTGCGGGTATCGCAGTGGTCTACTCGATCCCGATCGCGATCTACTTCTACCGTGGCCTGACTTGGAAAACACTGGCTCATACCATCCAGAACTCCGGTGTTACGATTGGCGTGGTCATGGTCATGATCTTCATGGTGCTGATCGTGTCGGACAACCTGATCTCGCAGGGTGCACCTCAGTTGGCCAAGGATTTGGTCTATTCCGTTTCCGACAATCCGGTCGTCATACTTCTGATGATCAACGTCGTAATGATCCTGATCGGAATGCTCATGGATGATATCTCCGGTTTGCTTTTGGCAACACCAATCCTGCTGCCCATCGCTCAGAGCACTGGCATGGATCCGATCCATTTTGCAGCCGTGATTGGAGTAAATCTGGGTATGGCGAACATCACCCCACCAACCGCGCCACTACTTTATCTCGGTGCTCAGGTTTGTGATGAGCCGGTATCGCGCATGCTATGGCCGACTTTGATCTTCATAGTCTTCGCCTGGCTTCCGACGCTGATGCTGACAACTTTTGTGCCGGAGTTGGCCCTCTTCCTGCCGGATCTCCTGCTCAGCAGATAAAGACGGGGAAGCGAAAAAGCCTAGGACGAAACAGCACGCAGCCCATTCTTACGGCTGGGGTGCCTGAGCGCCCTCTCGAAGACGAATAGGGAGAGGCCAGTTAGCAGCAGATATCTGAAAACCTAAATTCGGAGGTTTGAAATGTACCAAAATATCCTAGTGGCACTGTCACTTGAACACGGTATCAGTGAACACGCACTCGCGGCGGCACACGCCCTTGTATCCGAAGGCGGAACAATCACCGCCGCACATATCCATGAACCCCCTAACAGACAGATAATGTACTATATGGATGAAGGGATCGCAGAAAAGTCTCTCCAAAAAGCAAAGGCGCGCTTGGCCGAACGCCTAAAAAATGAGGCCGAGGTATCTTCTGTCCTGCTGGAGAGCCAATCGGCAGGTCGGGCAATCACCGAATACGCGAACAAACATGGCATCGACTGTATCGTCCTTGCTTCGCACAAACCTGGGATGAAAGAGTTCTTTTTAGGGTCAACAGCCGCTCTCGTCGTGAGACACGCTCAGTGTTCGGTGCATGTACTCCGTCTGTAACGCTGGCTCCTGTAGCAGGCCGGTCACTTTATCCTGTGAAAACTGATGTGAGTAGCACGCCCCACCGTGACCAAGCTCTGCTTCGGTGGCGTACCTACCAGAATTTCACTTTGCAGAATTTGGCAGGTAGGGCTTGATGCGGACCTCAGAGGCGGCGCGGCATCCTGTGATATCCTCTCTCGTCAACGCCGGATTGTCGTTGTAGGCGGGAATGGCGGATCGGATGATCAGTTATGGAAACACCAAAGTTACCTGCCATTCGCGCGCTTCGCCCAGCTTGGAACATGGGCATACAAAGATGGACAGTACTGTTCGGTATCTCGGTGTTGAGCCTGAGGATGCACTGGCAATAGCAGAGGCCACTGAAATTTGACCACTACTGACCGCTTTCGTCGGCGGGTCGTTGCTTCAGCTGGCTATCAGTTGGTGATGCTGCGACACGACCCGTCGAACCTGCCGTCCACTGTAGGCGCAGAGCCAGAACCTGTTCGAAGTGATACTTTGCGGACAAAACAGTCAATGATGGTACGCGCATCAATGACCACTTCGGATAAAGCCATACCTAGGACCAGAAAATGGTGGTTGCAGTTCAGTTCTCCAAAATCAGAATTCCACTAAAGCATCGACGCACTAACCTAAAACAGTATCGATTCTTTGCCCGACTGACCTTGCGATACTTTTGATTCAGATATGGCAGCTGAATTTCTCGCCATCGCTCCAAACGCACTATCGTCGCCTTATAGGCTACTAATACCTGGATTGAGAAAGTTCGAGTACTTGAGCACGATAATGGTTTCGTCACCACTGACGTTCAGAGCTTCTTGAAACGCTGTAAAAAAGCGCCTTCAAGGATCATGGCCGACATGTTGGTTTTTTCCTTAAATCCGATATGGGTGTAAAAGGATAAGGCAGAGGGGTTGGTGCGATGGACCGCCAGTTCAACAAAACATGCGCCAGAAGATTTGTCCGCATCGAAAACCGCGCGAGACAGCAGTCTGCTGCCAATACCTTGCCCTCTCGCCGAAGAGGAAACCCAAAGATCACTTACAAATTAGCCGCCACCCCCCCTGGTGGCTGAAAACAATGGGGTCCAAACAAGTGCACCGACGACTTCGTTATCACTGTGAGCGAGCAACGCGTTGAAGGGCGGATGGTCAACTGCGAAGGCCGCTTTCAGAATGTCGACACTCGCGACATGTCTGTCGCCCATTTCAGACGACAACGCCCTTAGTGCAAAATCCAGATCGCGTATTTTGTCGAGCGTCACCCCAGCAATAGTAACCTGTGTCATTCGAAACCTTACCTATGTTTCGCTACCGCCAACAGAAGGCCGTCCGACCCTTCAGAGTGAATCGTAATCCGCAAGTCGGTCGTCGAGGAATGTGTAGCTTTCTCTTGCCTGCAAGAGTTGGCTCTTACCTAAGGTCACGTAGCGAAAATCCTCAGTTGTCTCGGCAAACCGCACCGGCAGAGTATTTTCATCCATCCAAGGCCAGCAAAAGATCGAATTGCCCCAGTTTTCCCCGGCCCGGTTAATGGAAAGGAAGAAGATCTGGTTTTCCATCGCGCGTGACATGGCGAAATTGTGCCAGGTTTCGAAGGACTCATCGCGATAATAGGCCCCGCAATGCAGAATGAGATCGACGTCGTGCTTTAGGGTCAGGGTGCGTGCAAGCTCGGGAACACGAATGTCATAACATATGATCGGTGAAATCTTTAAACCATTGATTTCAAACGTGAATATGTGATTCCCGGCGTCAAAATACTTTTTCTCCATTGAAGCGCCATAGTGGCAGAGGTGAAGCTTGTCGTAATGGCCGTCCAGCGCACCGTCCGGGTTGACGACAGCAACTGAAATATGCGTACCCGATGTCCCCCGACGCGCAAAACTGTAAGAGACATGGACACCGAATTCCTTGGCGATCTCGCGCCATGTTTCAAAAGAAGCTCCTTCCAGGGGTTCCGCAATCTCATTGAGCCGGTCGAAGGCCGAGCGCGAATAGTCGATACTGGATAGCTCAGGAAGAACCACCAGGTCCACGTTCCGGCGGCTGAGCTGATCGCGCACTTTCGCAGCGCTTTCCGCAAGATGTCTGTCTCGCGCGGCAGCGCTCTCGGTGGCGGGGATTTCGATCTGGCAGGCCAGCAGGGACAGAGTGTCATTTGAAATCATTTTTTGGCTTTCCCCTCTTGAACCTTTGGCCGGATTGTTTCGGCTGGATGGTAACTGCGCTGTTCAAGTGGCACCGATGCAAGCCGGCTTCGAAACATTTCTAGCAGTGCTTTTTCCGCCCGGTTCAGGCGTGCGCTTTTGTGGTGCACGATATGAATATCAATTGCCAAGGTGTTTTCGTATGGCGGCAAACGCCACAGTTCACTGCGATTGACGAAGCGTTCGGCAACGTGAACAGGCAGCGGACCGAACCCGAGTCCCGCGCCTATCATCCGCTGTGCCTCACCCAGATCAGATGTGTAGCCGATCACCTTGTTGTCGAGCTTGTGCTGCGCTCGTAGCAATGCCACCGGACGCAACGCATCCCAAAGCTGGTCTGTCCGAAATGAAACCGACGAATGGTCTCGCAGGTCGTCGAGTTTCAGATCATGTTGCCCGAACAATGGATGGCTCGGACCACAGTAAAACCCAAAGTAAGAACGATAAAGAACCTCATGCTGCAGACTCGGGTGCGTGTCGTGGACCAAGCAAACGCCAAGTGTCGCTGATTTTTCAAGAACCGCCTGCCTGACGGCTTTGCTGGACATAACCTCGACATCAAAGCTGACTTCGGGAAATTGGCGATGAAAATCTGCCAATATCGCATCAAAAAACTCGCTTTCAATCCGGCTTAGAAGAGCAAGCTTGACTGTGCCCGTCACGATATCTTCTGTACCCTGTGCGCTCTGGATCGCCCGCGCCAGACTGCCGAACATGTCCAAACATTCCTGGTACAGCTTCTGCCCGGCCGGAGTGATGCGGAAATGCGATGGGCTGCGATCAATAAGAGGCATTCCAAGCCTTGTCTCAAGACGTTTCAGTGCCTGGCTGACGGAAGGTTGTCGCCGCATCAGTCGCTTGGCGGCCAGTGTGATGCTGCCTTCCTGAACAATGACCATAAAGGTGCGCAGCAGATTCCAATCCAACTCTCTGATCAACTTGTCCTGTTCAGTGGCGTTGTCCATTGATCCCATCAATATGCTTAATTCTCATTATCTATTTGCCGTATAATAGAATCCAACACAAGGTTGGGTATCGCTCCTGCAACGCCACACCTGTCAAAGAAGAAGAACCGTGAAGGCATCGAACCTTTTCTATCAAAGTCGCGCACGCCGCCCCGAGGTTGATCGCGCAGAAGGAATCTATATTTGGGGCAAGAACGGCCAGCGTTATATTGATGGTTCGTCCGGGGCGATGGTCAGTAATATCGGCCATTCAAACCCTAATGTTCTGGCTGCGATGAAAGCGCAGATGGACAGCGCAACCTTTGCCTATCGTTTACATTTTGAAAACGCCCCAGCCGAGAACCTGGCCACAGCGATTGCAGATCGCACACCGGAAGGCTTGGACAAGGTCTTTTTTGTTTCGGGCGGGTCCGAGGCCATGGAATCCTGCGTGAAGTTCGCGCGGCAATGGGCGGTTGCTGGGGGGCAAGCCAGTCGGTGGAAAGTCATTTCGCGCTTTCCATCCTATCACGGTTCTACCTTGGGCGCGCTGGCAATTACCGGATACGGGCCGCTTACAAACGCGTTTGGGCCGCTTTTCAAGGAAATGCCGAAAATTCCTGCGCCCACTTGCTATTTGGACCGCGATAACCTGTCCGACCACGACCGTGGTCTGAAGTATGCCGAGATGCTCAGGGATGAGATCATTGCCCAGGGGCCTGACACAGTTCTGGCCTTTGCCATGGAACCGGTGGGCGGTGCATCCACCGGCGCGCTAGTTGCGCCCGACAGCTATTACGGTCGGGTGCGTGAGATCTGCGACGAGTTTGGCGTCTTGCTGATCATGGATGAAGTCATGTCAGGTGTTGGACGCACTGGTACGTTCTTAGCATCGGAGCACTGGAACATCCGCCCAGACCTTGTGGCTCTGTCCAAAGGGTTTGGTGCGGGTTATGCACCGTTGGGGGCCATGATTGCCGATGATCAGATGGTCGAAACAGTGCTGGACGGCGGCGGATTTGCCCACGGCCACACTTATGCCGGAAACCCGCTTGCTTGCAGCGCCGGATTGGCGGTTCTGAACGAGATCGACCGGCTGGACCTGATGACCAATGCCCGCATCATGGGCGACGTGTTGATGGCGGGGCTCATGGACCTCATGACGCGTTACCCGTTTATCGGTGATATACGCGGAAAAGGCCTGCTAACCGCCTTTGAAATGGTTTCGGATCGGGACACCATGTCAACGTTGCCCAAGGACCTGAACGCCTATGAACGCTTCGTGGAAATCTGCTACGAGCGCAACCTGATCACTTATTCGCGCCGCACCCGCGGCGGTATAAAGGGCGATCATTTCCTGATTTGCCCGCCTTTGATCGTCACCGAACCGCAGATCAACGAAATCCTGAATATACTTGACGGCAGTCTCCGGGACTTCGCCCGTGAATGCGCATTGGGGGTCTGACACATGACGCAAAAGATTATCTTGACTTGCGCTGTGACGGGCTCGATTCACACGCCGAGCATGAGCCCACATCTGCCTGTTTCGCCCGACGAAATCGCCAAGTCTGCAATCGAGGCAGCGGAAGCCGGTGCATCTGTTTTACATCTGCATGCGCGCGACCCGGACACCGGCCGCCCAAGCGCGGATATCAAAGTCTTTCGCCAGTTCCTGCCAAGGATCAAGGACGCGAGTGATGCCGTTATTAACTTGACCACGGGTGGCAGCTCACAGATGAGTGTGGAACAACGGCTTTCGGCCCCTGTAGAACTGGCGCCAGAGATGTGTTCGCTCAACATGGGCTCCATCAATTTCGGCCTCTTCCCGATGAAGGACCGCTATTCCGATTGGACCCATGATTGGGAAGAGACCTTTCTGGAGAACACGCGCGACACTGTGTTCAAGAATACGTTTCATGACATAGAAACCGTGTTTCGAATGCTGGGCGATGCCAGTGGAGCGCGGTTTGAATGTGAATGCTACGATGTGGGGCACATTCAGACGCTCGCCTTCTATCTGAAACAAAACCGCATTGTACCGCCGGTCTTTTTGCAATTTGTAATGGGTGTATTGGGCGGGATCGATGCCAGCCCACACAGTCTGATGTATTTGAAGGAAACGGCTGATCGCCTGTTGGGCGACGCCTATGAGTTTTCGGCACTTGCCGCTGGGCGACAGCAGATGCCACTGGGCGCGATGAGCGCCATACTAGGCGGGCATGTTCGTGTAGGTCTTGAAGACAGCCTGATGATCGGGCGCGGGCAGCTTGCAACTAGCAACGCCCAACAGGTCACTAAAATTCGGTCCGTTCTGGAAGAACTGGGATACGAGATCGCTACACCTGATGAGACGCGCGTGATGCTCGGTCTCAAAGGAGCAGATAAGGTGGGGTTCTGACACATGAAAGTCTTTTCTGATCAGGAACGGCAAGGCCAGCATAATCCTAGCGGGTTTCTGGTAAACGGTGTGATGCAACCCAACCCCGAAAAACCTGAGCGGTTGGAGCGCCTGCTTGCAGGCGTCACGGCAGGCGGTCACGCGGTGTACGCGCCGACTGATCATGGCCTAGCTCCGATCGCAGCGGTGCACACCCCGGCCTACCTGAAGTTCCTTTCCACCGTTTATGAGCGGTGGGCACGCATTCCCGACGCCACGCCCGAGATATTCCCGAACATCCACCCGGATCGCCGCACGGCCAGCTATCCCTTGTCGGCAGTTGGCCAGGCTGGATTCCATGTCACTGACATGTCCTGCCCCATCGGCGCACACACCTGGGAGGCAGCGCGTTGGTCCGCAAACTGCGCCGTGAGCGCAACCCAAGCAGTATTGGACGGGGACAATGTAGCTTATGCGCTCTGCCGGCCGCCAGGCCATCATTGCTTCAGCGATCTAGCCGGCGGTTTCTGTTATCTCAACAACAGCGCTATCGCTGCTCAATTCTTGCGGCAAACCCACGACAGAGTGGCGATCATCGATGTTGACCTGCACCACGGCAACGGAACGCAAGGCATCTTTTACGAACGCAACGACGTGTTCACCCTGTCAATCCACGCGGACCCGGCGCGGTTCTATCCGTTTTTCTGGGGCCACGCTCATGAGGTCGGCGAAGGCGCAGGTCATGGTTATAATTTGAACATTCCGCTCCCTCGCGGTACCGGCGATGACGGCTTTATGAAAGGGCTGTCGAGCGGTTTGACACATGTCAGGAGCTTTGCACCTGGCGCCATCGTCATCGCGCTCGGTCTCGATGCTTTCGAAGGGGACCCATTCGGAGGTCTTGCCGTCTCAACACCTGGATTTTCCGAAATGGCAAAGATGCTCTCAGCGCTGAATCTACCCACCGTGATAGTGCAGGAAGGAGGTTATCTTTGTGATAAGTTGGGCGACAATTTACATGCATTCCTGCAGGGCTTCGAGGGCGACGTGGAATGACAAACGGAGTAACATCAGAAAACCGTCGAGTACCGGACGAATGGATTGACTATAACGGCCATATGAATCTGGCTTTTTACGTTATGGCCTTTGACGAGGCTTTAGATGTTTTGCTGGATCAACGGCTTGGTATTGGCCCAAGTTACGCAATAGCTTTCAAGGCCGGGCCGTTTTCGCTCCAAAACCACGTCCACTACCTAGGTGAGCTTTTGGCAGGTGAAGAGTTTTTCTGCCAGTTTCTAATGTTGGATGCCGATAAAAAACGCCTGCATATCGCCGGATCGATGAAAAAAGTGAAAGATCAAACAACTGTCTGCGTAATGGAGCAGGTTCTCATAAATGTCGATCACTGCACCCGCCGCTCTACCCCTTACCGACCAGAAATTCAGACCCGCATTGCCACCCTAGTGGCTGAACACGAACCAATCGAGCGCCCCGCTCAAATAGGTCGGCCTATCGGTTTAACACGACGATGATAGATCGCGCTTTGAGCCGTAGTTAAAAGAAAAGGCAGCCCCAAAACAATCCGAAACAGAGAGGAGACCGATCAAAACTGAAACAAGCTTTTTATGAAATTGCACTGCAACAACTGATCGCATAGTCTGACCAACGCAACAATTTGCAGCGGTAAGCAAAAGATACCAAACGAAAGAAAAACCGCAAACAGGGAGAAAGTTAAGATGAACCTCAAAAATGTTACCAAGGGCCTGATGCTTGGCGCAGTGAGCGCGCTGATGTCCACCGCCGCGTTGGCAGAAGACATGAAGCTGCGCTTTGCCGGTGTGTTCCCGATCGACCATCAGGGCACCAAGATGATGGAGCAGGTCGCCGCAGATGTCGCAGCGGCGGATGTCGGCCTGACAATTGAAGTTTTTCCGGCCAACCAGCTTGGGTCGGGCGAGGCGCTCTTTGAAGATGTAGCACGTGGTAACATCGATCTGGCGGCGGCATTTATCTATGCCGACACTGACCCGCGTCTGGAATTCCTGTCGATGCCGTTCCTCGTAGGTGGCTGGGACGACATGGACAACATCATGCGCAACATGGATTCCGAGTATAATAAAATCTTGCAGGAAATCACAGACGAGTACGGTGTGCGCGTAATGGCCCAGAATCCCGAAGGGTTTGTAGGCATCGTGGCCACGCAGGAACCGACCAACTGGAACAACTTCGACGACAAAGGCATGAACATTCGTGTTTGGTCGTCGCCCGCCGTGAAAGCCATGGTGGAAGCGCTTGGATTCCAGGCCACGACCATGGCATGGGGTGATATCTTCCCCGCGATCCAGTCCGGTATCGTTGATGGTGCAATCTGCTGTACCAAGACGGCAACCTACTCGATCTTCGCCCAGTCGGATGTTGGTACGCACTTTGTCGAGTACAACTCGATCTCGGAGCTGACCACGTTCTACGCGTCGCAGCGTACTCTGGACAAGTTGAACGACGAACAGCGCGCCGCTCTGCAGACCGCGATGACTAAGGCGTCAGACGACTTCTTCCAGTATAACCGCGACAATGACGCGGCTTTTGGACAGAAGCTGATCGACAAAGGCTACACCATCCTAAGCCTGAGTGATGAAGAGCAAGCCGCCATGGCCGCACATATCCAGGAAAACATCTGGCCCATGATGGCCCAGAGCGTTGGCCAGGATGTGATCGACCGCCTGCTGGCCAGCAAAAACTGATAGTTAGCACAATCAATCGGGCCGGCATCTCTGCCGGCCCTTTCGCTATTTACTCTCTAAAAAAGAAAAAAGCGGGGGGACAGGCATGTCGATTGAGAAAGATGACATGACGACATATGTCGGCGACGACGACGCTGATAAACCGCAGAAAATCACGGACGAACTTCCACCTATCATCGGGTATCCCATGAAAGCCATTGCATTTGTCATGCGGCAAATAGTGATGGCTTGTGGCTTCTTGATGGCTTTCACGTTTGGTGCAGTCGTCGTGATCAGATATGGATTTAGCGGCGATCTTTTTGCCTATGAGGAATGGCTATTGGCCTTCTCCATCGTGGGCTTCTTCGCCGGAGCGGTTCTGGCATCTGCGCGGAACCTGCACATCAACGCAGACATCCTTGGCATCGTGATTCAAAACCCCCGGCTCATCTGGTGGCGCGGCTTCATTGTTTTGCTAGTTGAGCTTATCGTGATCCTCTTTCTGGTTTGGGCCTGCTATGTATCGCTGCTTGACGACTTCTCGTTCCCACGGTTGAGGTCGACACCGGTGTTGCGCATTCCGTTTGTCACCTGGCGTATCGCGATCATGTGCGCATTTGGCTTCATGGCGATGTTCACCGCGGCATATCTTTACGTGCATATCCGAAAGGGGCTCGGGCTTCCTTTGCGGTCCGAAACCCTTAAAGGAGCCGCGAAATGATTATCGGCGGAAGTCTTATTATTGTCTGTCTGATGCTCTTGCTGGGCGTCAGCGTCTATGTGGCGTTTGGAGCCGTTCTGATCTTTATTGCGCTGGTTGGGGATCAATCCATTACGGGTTACCTACCGACCGGTGCAACTGGGATCCGCTCTTTGGTGCTGTTGGCAATTCCTCTCTTCATGATTGCCGGAGGCATTATGGAGAAAGGCCGGATTGCGGCGCCGCTGGTGGCGCTGGCCGAGATGTTCATCGGTCACATCAAAGGCGGTCTGAACGCGGCATCCGTGCTGGCCTGTGGGGTATTCGGCTCGATTTCGGGCAGTGCGAATGCGACTCTGACCTGCATCGGCGGGATCATGATGCCGCACCTTAAGAAGGCGAATTATCCGAAAGGACAGTCCGCAGCGCTTATCGTGTCGGCAAGCCCTCTGGGCCTTTTGATCCCACCCAGTTCATCGCACATCCTTTATGGCTGGGTAGCACAACAACACGTACTAAAATGTTTCCTGTCTACGGTCATCCCCGCGATTATTCTGATCACGCTTCTGATCATTACCAACCAGTTCATGTTACGGAAGTATGACGATATAAAACTGTCTGATCGTCCCGATCCGTTTATGCCTGCTCTCTTGGGTCAGGGCCGTCTGGCCGGACCTGCGCTAATGATGCCGCTTATCATTCTTGGTGGTATTTATGGCGGTATCATGACCCCAACCGAGGCTGCCGGCATCGCGGTTTGCTATGCGATCCCGGTTGCGATCTACTTCTATCGCGGCTTGACTTGGAAAACCCTTGCGCAAACGATCCAGAACTCAGGCGTGACCATTGGTGTGGTAATGGTCATGATTTTTATGGTTCTGATCGTGTCGGACAACCTGATCTCGCAGGGCGCTCCGCAACTGGCCAAGGACATGGTTTACTCGGTTTCAGACAACCCAATCATCATCCTTTTGATGATCAACTTCGTGATGATCTTAATCGGGATGCTGATGGACGACATCTCAGGCTTGCTGTTGGCGACGCCGATCCTGCTGCCTATCGCCCAAAGTGTCGGAGTTGATCCGATTCATTTTGCCGCAATCATCGGCGTAAACCTTGGGATGGCCAACATAACCCCGCCCACAGCACCACTACTCTATCTTGGGGCTCAGATCTGCGACACGCCGGTGTCCAAGATGCTGTGGCCGACTCTGGTCTTCATAGTGTTCGCTTGGCTGCCGACGCTGATGTTGACCACGTTCATTCCTGAGCTTGCTCTGTGGCTGCCGGATCTGCTGCTCAGCCGATAAGAGAACCGGCCGTGAACAGTAAAATGCGCCCGAATTCCGGGCGCATTTTACGTTACCGGATGGTCATATGACCAACCTATTCCAAATCAATCATTCTGCATACTTTAGACCAAACGCGGCCGCGTTTGACTTACTGAACATACAACCAGGAATGCAGACCGATCAGCGACGCGGTTACAACGACCAAGCTCAAGAGGCTGAGCGCGTCTCTATATTCTTTTGCCATTGCTTTGATCCTAATCAGGAGCTTCATTTACCCCAAGTAATTATGAGGCCATTTTCGTTCTGACTACCAAGAATTCTCGCATACTCGCTTTGCAAATACTGCATACCAAGGCTGTGTCGCAAACTATAGAAAAGGTTGTAATCGACCTCACACGTGTCACATTTATCGTGTCAGGCGATCCCTTTGGAGGTTTGCTCTAGCCCCCAAACAGTCACCAGCATGAAAACCTTGGCTGAACTTGCCTTTTTCACCCACAGCAAAACCGATTGATGCTGTCACAACCGATTGGCCAGCTTCGAACGTTCGAAGAAGTCTGGGGAGTTGTCTTTATTCGGATGATTCACGACAGCCGCCCTCATCGCGTCAAGGCGGTCCTACTTCATTAGTGGCAAACAATCGTTGGTGAGACTGACGATAATTTAGCTGCCACCGATCTTCGCCTGGCTTGCGATTGTCGGGTTCAAGTCACCATCCTTCTCCGTTTCCGTTGAGATCGCGTACTTCGCCATAGTGTCATTTTGGGTTGAAAGATCTTATCTGGACGGCTTAGGAGGCCTGTTTCCATTTCGGAATCGTTAACTTGACCATGAATGTCGATGCATTCGTAAGGAGCCTTGATCTCGCCCGACCATCCGACACTCGCTAAGCTATGCCCGTGTTTAGAAACTCCACCTCGGCAAGCCGCGCAATCAAATCTTCTAAAAGAGTATCGGATGACCGAAGCAAGCCACCTTTTTTTAACATCGAAGATTGCCATGGCGGCACTCAAAAGCAAGATACTGGCAGTCCAAACGCCAGATAGCACAACACTTTGGAACACTGGCAGCGCGGGTAAATAGCAAATTGCGACATAACTTACCACGTTGCCCATGTCGGCCTTTTAAATTGAAGTATGTCGGGTTGGCCCCTGCAGCGAACTTCTGCTTTCCGCCCCGACAGCTGGGCGCTTTCAATTGCTCGCTCTTTTCCCTCGAACGTCCGCTTCCACGCTCTTACCAATTACTATTGGCGATCGCAGCTAATGAATGCGATTGCATAACTCCGGCCTGCGAAGTGAAGGCTTTGGAAACAAGACCCTTCCGCACGCTCAACCTGGCAATTTAAGCTGCCAGCCCTGATTGGGAGTTTAGATGTCAGTTTCGTTCGCGTTACTGCGCAAAACTACTGAGTTTGGCTGTCGCCGGTCTACATTTGGAAGGCAAAAACCGACAATTGCAGTGCGGCAACCAGCAAGGGATGGTCGCCGCATGAGCACCTCTTGTATTAGTTGTTCGCGGTAAGCGGGTCGATGATTTGTGGAACTTCGGTTATCTTTCCTACAGGAATGCCCGACAATTCAGAATGCTCTTGAATCTCGGCCTCACTTTCAGCCAGGTAAATGCAAAATGTCTTGTCTCCAGCAACATAGGAATGTTGCCATTGAATCGATGGACCAACGTCAGCAAGGGCCTTATTTGAAGCACGAGATGCGGCGCAAAGCTCGGTTAACGAAAAATCTCCGATGCCGGGTATGTCTCGTTCGATTACAAATCTCTTCAGCATTTCTATACCTCCGTTTTGCAGCGTAGAAAGATTGTGGCATTCAGACTTCGAAAATCCGAACTAAATTTTCTTTGCCGTACTAAAGAAAATCTGCCTCAGTAGTGCGGAATATTGCGCCATCGAAAGAAAATCTTTACTAAATACTCATGGCTACACATCTAAAGTCCCTTCAAGCCATCGAGGTAGCCCTTCGTACCGGTTCACTGAAAGCAGCCGCAAACGATCTGGGTATAACACCAGCCGCGGTTGGCCAGAGGATTCGTGCTCTGGAAGACTACCTTGGGACAGACTTATTGGTTCGTGGAAGATCCGGCTTGCACCCGACGCCCGAACTGGCGGAAGCACTGACAGATCTCCACACTGCTTTTTCAGCGCTTGAGCGCGTGTCCGCGACCCTCGATTTTCAGAGAGTAAGCGAGCTTCACATCGTCGCAGACCCGGATTGGTCAGAATTGTGGCTGGCTCCTCGGTTGCCGAAATTTCGCGAAGACCACCCGAACATTCTTTTCTGTATCAACGGCGCTGGCGACGTCCCGATGCGAATGGGAGCACCAGATATTCGTGTCGAATACGGCGATTATGCAAAAGGGGAGCCGCTTTTCACAGACTATCTTGTTCCTGTTTGCAGCCCGGACAACTTACGGAGAATAGCCGACTACGACGCCGAACACGAAATGGAGGGGATGCCACTTCTTCATTTGGAAGAAAACAGAAGTGAAGAGGACAGGCCGGGATTTCGTGAGTGGTTCCAAACGTTCGGAATGCGACGGACCGGTGCCGAACGAGGACCGTACTACAAGCGAGCAGAGATGGCCCTTGAAGCGGTCAAAAAGGACGTGGGGTTTCTCTTGTGCGGTATTTCTTTGATAAAAGGCGATCTGGAAAGTGGATTCTTGGTGCTTCCCTACCCAGCTGAGAAAGGATTAGCAGCACCAAAGCCATTTCGAATGCGCCTTCGCGAACAAACCTCGCAACGCCCTCAGCTTCGTCGATTTGTGGAGTGGGTCAAACGCGAGGCCAGAGACACCCAGGACTGGATTAATGGCTACAAGCACGAGACTTAGGTTTTGCAAGTCGAAGGCTAGTGGTTTTGCTGGCTCGTAGGTGACTCAAGTCTAACAGTCTTCGCGTGGCTCGCAGGTGTCTTCTATGGCGGGCGGCCAAGGGGCAAGGATGCTTGGAATTTGTCGTCTACTGCTAGCCGTTCAGTGGACTTTGCAAAGTCAGCTCTCTGCGCATTGCTTTAATTGGAGCATCGCGCTGCGTCGGTCAAAGTGGGCTCTTTGTAGACCTCGGTGCAGAATCAGCACAAGCCGCTGCCCCGTTTTCCACGACACATCCAACCGGCCCAAACCGGCCATTGAGCTTTGCCAACCGATGCTGCAACGCGGTCCGTCGAAGCTGCCGTTCGCTGCAAGCGCAAAATCAGAGACCGGCTAAACTCTACAGTTCGGACAATTGCAGAATTTCGGCTATCCTATTCGAAAGCGCTACCTCTCTGCGCTAAGGCCTCCTGCAAGTGCCTTGTAAAGGCGCGGGCAGAAGGTTTCGAATGACGACCACCTGCCAGCAATGCGTTCACATCAACAGTCCCGATTTTCCAATCCGACAGCAATTGAACGAGGGTTCCTGCCTCCAGCTCGTTTCTGCAACTCCAGTACGACGTGCTGATAACACCCATACCGGAAGCGGCGGCGGTGGTCGTGCTTTCGTTGACGGAGATCATCAGTTGACTTTCGACACGAATGGACTGGACCTTTCCATCCTTTTCAAAGCTCCAACCCGCCTTTCCAATACTTGATGGGCCGAGGACGATTTTATGATTCACCAAATCGGTGGGCTGCTTTGGGCTGCCAGCTTTTTCCAGATAAGACGGCGCTGCTACAACAACTCTGGGCGTTGCGCCCAACTTTCGCGCGACCATTGTTGAGTCGTCCAGCGGACCAAATCGGATGGCTACGTCGATAGCCTCGTCAATCAAGTTCTGCATCGAGTCGGTCAGAACAAGATCCACTTTCAGCTTGGGATGTTGGTCCAGAAATGGTGGCAGGGCGGGAATGATCTCTCTTTGCGCGAAGCTGGCTGGCGCGCCGACCCGCAGACGACCGCGCAGCTCGCCCGTGCCCCGCACAAAGTGGTTTGCTTCTTCAATGTCGGACAGGATCGACTCGATGCGCGTCAGGTATTCTTCCCCGGCTTCAGTCAGCCGGACGGCGTGGGTGGAGCGCACAAACAGCTGCACCCCGAGATCTGTTTCAAGGTTGGATATGATCCGGGAAACCGAAGGCTGGGACTTGCCGGTTTCTTTTCCCGCAGCGGTAAAGCTACCGGTGCGCGCAACTCGCGAGAACAAACGCAGCGTTGAGAAATTGTCGGACATTCACATTTCGAATAACTGTTAGGCTTTTTGGCAATCTACCCTTCAGTCCCCTTATGAGCAACATTTGAGTGCACCTGCGGCGACCCGCATATCCCACCGATCATTACTTGGAAACTGTAGGCGCAAAAGCTTTCGGAGAAGGAACATTCGAAATGGCAAACTCGTTGATGAGCAGACGGCATTTTCTTAGCACTTCACTTGCCGGGGCGACGCTTGCGTTGGCCCCAAAGGCGGTTACTGCCACAAGCATCAGCGTTGGTGAAAAGCAGATCGTTGCTCTCTCCGATGGTCACTTCGATATGCCTGCCAGCATGTTTCTGGGAACGCCTGACAGCGTGAAGGCGCAGATCGGTGATCCGGCTCGGATCGCCGCCAACACCTACGCGTATCGGGCTGGGAGCCGTACTATCCTGTTCGACGCGGGTGCAGGCACCAGTGAATTCATCACGAACGCCTTTCCAACAGTTGGCGAACTGCCAGGGGACCTCACATCAGCTGGTATCTCAGCAGAGGAGGTAACCGACATCGTGATCACGCACATGCATCCGGATCACGTTGGTGGTCTTGCCATCGGTGATCGGTTGGCATTTCCGGACGCTCAAATTCACATTGCCGCCGCCGAATGGAACTTCTGGAATGCCGTTGGTTTCGCAACCACCGCACCGAAACCGATGCAGCCTATGGTGGACAACGTTCAGTCGCTTTCGGATGTCATCAAAAGTAACGTCTTCCTCCATAGCGGATCAGCCAATCTGGGCGATGGCGTGAGTGTCTTGCCTGCGCCGGGTCACACGCCCGGTCATACAGCCATCGTTCTCGATGGTGGGCGCGAGCAGTTCATTGTTGTTGGAGACCTGACGGTTCATGAAGACGTGCATTTTGCCAATCCGAACTACGGGTGGGCATTGGACGTTGACGGTGAGCTGGCCGTGGCCACGCGGGTTTCCATGCTCGACATGATCGCCACCGATGGCCTGCTCATGGGAGCGGCACATGTCACGAAGCCCGGCTTGGGCCGCGTGGAGCGCAAAGGCTTCGGGTTCAATTTCCAACCCCTCTAACCCCAATCTTCAAAGGAACAGCAAATGACAACGTACTCCCAGCACACGGTAGACACGGCCCCGGAAGGGTCCAAACCTATCCTCTCTGCGATTAAAGGCAAAATGGGCTTTGTTCCAAATTTGATGGCCACGATGGCTGAATCCCCCGTTCTGGTCGAAAGCTACATGACCATGATGGGCATTTTCGAGAAGACTGATTTGACGCCAACCGAACGCGAAATCATTCTGATGACGAACAACCGTCTGAACGGCTGCACCTATTGCATGGCCGCACACACGGCGGTTTCGAAGATGGCTGGGGTGGATGACAGTGTTATCGAGGCATTGCGGGCGGGCGCTCCAATTGCGGACCCCAAACTCGAAGCGCTCCGCATCTTCGCCGAAACAATCAACGAAACACGTGGATGGGCCAGCGATGAGCAGGTCGATGCCCTTGTCGGAGCCGGGTATACAAAGCAGACCGTTCTGGAAGTCATTGCTGGGACCGCCCTCAAAGTCTTGTCCAACTATACGACTCATATAGTGAACCCGCCGCTCGACAAAGCTTTCGAGCCGATGGCATGGGACCCCAAATCCACCGTAGCGGTAGAGTAAGCAAGAATACCTCTCGCCACCCTGCTGTTCCGGAGTGTTCGGCTCGCCGGGGCGAACGTCTGCCGCCCAATCGAACTGACCCTATGTGACCGAATTTGCGTTGGACCAGCCAAGGGCACTGAACAAACCAGAAAGCTTAAAATAATGTCTCAGATAAGTGCAAACGCGGTAGTCCATGGGATGAATTGGCGCTACGCCACCAAGGCTTTTGACAGCTCGAAGAAGCTTACGCGGGAGGACCACGACGCCCTCTTGGCAACTCTTCGCCTCGCTCCTTCATCCTATGGTCTACAGCCATGGAAATTCGTTGTGATTGACGACCCTGAGATACGCAAAACCCTTGGTTCTTTCGTGCCAGCAAACAGATCCAAGATCGAAGACAGCGCGTTGTTCGTTGTGCTGGCCCGTCGCAAGGCCACATCGACAGAGGACGTGTCTCGCCATGTCGATCTGCTTCAAGTCGAACGTGGAGTATCCCCGGAAGTGCTGCATCCATTCCGAGAAATGGTGACAAAGAGCGTCGCAAGCAGAGAGGCTACGGCAGCGGACAATTGGAATGCGCGACAGGTTTACGTCGCCTTGGGATGTGCTGTTACTGCTGCTGCGATGCTCAAGGTCGACGCCTGCCCGATGGAGGGAGTCGATCCGCAAGGGTTTGACGAAACTCTTGGTTTAACGGGAACCCAGTTCACAACAACTGTCGGCATTGCATTCGGATACCGTGATGAAGGGGATCCGTTTGCGTCATTCCCGCGAACCCGTCGTCCTATTGATGATGTGATCAAAGTCGTTTGACACATCGTCACGCGCTGCCATCGAATTGGCTGCAACCAGAAGTTTCAGAAAGTGAGCGCCGCGCTGTTTGCGCGGCGCTCTTTCGTTGTGCAGGCCTAATTTTCCAAATGGAAGTCCGAATACAGATCATTCACTTTCTGAATAACCATTACACAATTTGGCCAGCTACCACCGTTTTCCCAACTGACCAATATTACCAACAGGCGGCACAAATGACCTCACGACCAGCCGCAGAACGCACCTAAGAAGTGGAAAACGCTATGACCCTCCAAGACCAACTCGACGGTTTCAAAGCCCAATTCAAAACCATGGCCCCAGAAGGCGCTTTTGAAGCCTTCGCCAAATCGACCCAAGAACTAATCGACAGCGGCCAGGCCGAAAGCGCTCTGAAAGCCGGCGAAACTATGCCTGATTTCGTGTTGACGGACTCGGACCGCAAAGAAGTCTCTCTGAAAGACCTGCTTGCCGAAGGCCCGGTCGTTATGACCTTCTATCGCGGTGTCTGGTGCCCGTATTGCAACATCGAGCTGAAAGCGCTTGAAGAAGTTGCAGCGGAAATTCGTGCGCGCGGAGCGACGCTGGTTGCAATTTCCATGCAAGGGGCTGCTGACAGCCGGAAGTCCCAGAAAGACAACGCACTAAGCTTTCCGATTTTGACAGACAAAAACGGCGAGTTGGCCGCAAAACTCGGCATCCGTTGGACACTGCAAGATTACGTCATCCCAGTTCACGACGGCTTTGGCGTCCACCTGCCGCGCATCCATGGCGATGGTCAGTGGAACCTTCCTATGCCTGCACGTTATGTCGTCGATACCGATGGCAACATTGCCTATGCGGAAGTGAACCCCGACTACACCCGCCGTCCTGAACCTGCGGACCTGTTTCCTGTTCTCGACAGTCTGGCAGCAACAACCACCGCCTAAATTGGTCGCGCGTCTCGCGTAATGAGCCGCGCGCCACTCAACCTCATCGAGTTTCCCGCGCAAGTACTGGCCAATGAGCCACCGCAGGCAACTCTACCGGACCTCGAAAGGACCAAGAAAATGAAGGGTAAACTTATTCTCCCGTATATCATGTCGAACATGCTGTCAGGGGTCGGCTCGGCCGTCATGTTCTACCTGTCAGGCTTCGATCCAATCTGGATCGGGACATTCTTTGCGACGTTCACCATGCCGTTCTTCCTGATGGTGCTGGCTGGCGCGTTGGGTATTTCCCGGACCTCTAAGAACCTGCCTGTCATCCAACTGATCAACCTGGCCGCGGTGGCTTGGGTGGTCTACCAAATCAGTGCGCGCGGTGGCTTCACGGCCACCAGCGAATACGTGGCCGTGGGACTGGCGCTGTACGGTGCCATCACCATGCAATGGTATATCCACATATTTTCGAACTATGGCCGCAAGCCAAGCGCTGCCATCGTTAAAGGTGAAGCGCTGCCCGATCTGCCGCTACAACGTCTGGATGAAACCAACATAACATCCGCGGCCTTCGCGGGTGAAAAAGCCCTGCTGGTGTTCTTCCGAGCCAATTGGTGCCCATTCTGCATGAACCAGCTCAAAGAGGTGAAAGCAAAGGCTGATCAACTGGCGAAGGCAGGTGTAAAGGTGAAGTTCATCTCAAATCAGGGCGTCAAGAACTCTACGAAGCTCGCCAAGGACCTGGATCTGCCTGCGCATTTCGAGATTTTCCAGGACAACGATCTGGCCGCAGCCAGGATCCTGGGTATCGAAGATTTAGGTGGCGCTCCTTCTGGTATGCCGGGCTACCCCATCGATACCGTAAAAGCGACTGTCATTGCACTTGATGAAGCCGGCAATGTGATATTCGGTGATGAGACGGACAACTACCGCATTCGCCCTCATCCCGACACGTTCCTGCATGTCTTCGAACCACGAGGCAGCGTTCGGACCTTTTCAGCAGCGTAATTGTCACAATCTGTCGAAACCAAGTGCCGCGCGCTCCCGCGCGGTACTTAAATCGTCCATAAGGTCTCGAGGCAATGGTCCATAGTGGCAGACGTTCCCCCAATTTGCAGCAATGGTAAAAGAGGGTTTAATACTGACGTCGGTGCGATTGAGGCGTCTCTTCGACTGCCCCGCTTCGCTCAGTTGTGGACGGCCCTTAGCCGCCGTTCATCGCTTGGAGGTAATGCTGTGATGCGGTCCGTCGAAGCTGCCTTTCGCTGCAAATGCAAAATCTCGAAGTCTTCGAGTTCACCTGATGTGGAAAAAGCCAACCTTAGGTCCGATCCAAGAAACTGGAGATTCCGATCCTAAGGCTGACATTCGTCCAATTGTCGCAAGTCGATTTAAGTCGATTTTCCCTCCGATCAGTTTTCTTATTGTAGAACAATCCTATTCAGCTTTGCTCGTTTCCTGTTTCATCTATCCCAATTGCATAAGGGTTGGCACTCACCCTTGCCAACATCTTTAGTACTTCGGCTTTCCAGCCCGCTTTGATCTTTAAAGCAAGTTGAGACGGTGGTCGGTGATCGGGCTCAAGAAGCGCGTACTCATATCTGAGCGGTTTCTTGAAGGGCACAAACGCGACTTTTCCGTTGGACAGGTTTAGTTCTCGTTCAGTCGCTACGGTTAAGGGATCCACGATCGAGTAACACTGACCTGAGCTCACAAATGGTATCAAGGGTAGAAAGTACTGACAGGTCACTGTTGGGTTGTAGTCAGCTGAAACATCTTGAAACTCTTGTCGAATTTTGCGCTGGAACGGGTGTGTAGCATGCAATCCACCCATAGGCACCCCGTCGAGATCGAAAATGGATACGGTCCTGCTTGAAGCAAGGGGGCTGTCACGGTCAACGGCGCAAAAGCAATCTGCCCGGATCAGTTCTGTTGAATACTGAGGCTCTTTCCCGGCGGAATGTTCGAAGTCTGCGAAGCCGAAATCAATATTCTGCGTGCCCGCGAGCTCCATAATCTGAGGCGAACTGCGCGTAGATAATGTTATGCGTATCTCAGGGTTCTCGCCGACGGATTGGCTAATGTAGCGAGGGAACAAGAAGGCGGACGGCCCTGGCATAGTGGCAATGTTGAGGCTGCCGGAATGTCCTTTGATCAGGCCCTCCATTGTGCTGGAAATCGTTGCTAGCCGGTCCAGAATACCTGTTGTTTCGGCCAACAGGTAATGCGCTTCGGGAACCGGGATCAATCGCCGTCCCTTACGCTCGAATAGTGTCAGGCCAAGGGTCTTTTCAAGGTTCTTCAAGGCCAAACTGATCGCAGGCTGGGTGCGGTTCAGTTTTTTGGCGGTTTGAGAGATAGAGCCGGTCTCCATCACCTCGCGAAAAACGGTCAACTGCATAAGGTTCATGGTCAATATATAAATAAAACCTTAGTTTTGTGAAATATTACAAATTTGTATTTATTAAATTTGCTACTACGCTTGCAGGATCGAAATTCGGCCCAACCGAATCCGACGATCCAAAAAGGGAGATGATGATGAAATTTGTGAAATGTTTGACGGGACTGGCTCTGGCAGGAGCGCTTGCCGCCCCTGCGCTGGCGCAAGACCCAACTTTTTTCCGCATCGGCACGGGCGGCGCAGGCGGAACTTACTTCCCCATCGGCGGCACTATCGCAAATGGAATCTCCGCCCCTCCGGGTTCGCGCCCCTGCGAAGAAGGCGGCCAGTGCGGCGTACCGGGCCTGATTGCTATCGCTCAATCCACCACCGCGTCGGTGTTCAACAACGCCGCCGTTCAGAACGGAGAGCTTGAGGCCGGCCTGGCCGCAGCTGACGTCACCCGCTCGATGTATCTGGGTGAGGGCAAGTTCGAGGGCAAACCTCACCCCAATCTTCGCATCGTGGCCAACCTGTTCCCCGAAGACCTCCACTTGGTTCTGCCTGCCGGTGAGACAATCAACGATCTGAGCGATCTTGAAGGCAAGCGCGTCGGCATCGCGCAAGCCGGTTCCGGTACACAGGTTGCCGTGCTGCAAATGCTGGATGCTTGGGGCGTCAACCGTGACAACATGGATGAGGCCGAACTGAACAACAGCCAAAGCGCCGAGCGTCTGGCTGACGGTCAGTTGGATGCTTATTTCTACGCTGCAGGCTGGCCTGTTGCCGCGATGGTGCAGCTGTCGTCAACCAAGGGAATGAACCTGCACTCCTTCAGCGACGAGGACATGGCGAAGATCAACGAGATTATCCCGGCATACATCCCCTCGACCATCCCAGGTGGCGTTTATGACGGTATCGACGGTGAAACCAAGACCCCGGCGGTCAGTGCAATGCTGGTTGTTTCTTCGGAATTGTCTGACGAACTGGTCTACGGCCTGACCAAGGCGCTGTGGAACGACAATACCCGCAAGCTGCTGGACAATGGTCACGCCAAAGGCAAGCAGATCACTCCCGATACGGCGCTGGATGGTGTCGAGGCGCTGGGTGTGCCTCTGCATCCTGGAGCCGAGAAATTCTATAAAGAAGCCGGTCTGCTTCAGTAATCGTAGCTTACTGACACTTGTCGTCGGTGCCCCTGCTCGGGGCACCGCACTCTGGAATTATGCGAAATCGGGGGGCCATCATGTCCGAGACCCAGAAACTTGATGACCACGAACTGACGGCCGAGGAACTGGCCGCCATCGAAGAACAGTTCGACGAAGGCGCCGCCGTACGGCAAGTCACGCCCACCGCAGGCAAGGTACTGCGGGTTGTTGCCCTGATCCTTGCGTTCTACGAATTCTTCACAGCCGGTTTCGGCCTGCCAGCCGACCATTGGCACATGGGTATCTATCTGGCGCTGCTATTCATTCTGGTCTACGCGACAATTCCGATATTTGGTTCCAAAAACCTCTATGCGCTCAAGGTCAGCCGGTTCCGTATCGGCAACATCCCTCTGTACGACTTGGTCTTCATGGCGCTGGGGATCATTGCAGCGCTGTATGTTGGGGTCGCCTGGCGCGGCATTCCGTTTCTGGGGATCGAGGAACAGACATTCCGAATGGGCAACCCGAACACTTTTGACGTGGTTTTGGGCGTAGTAATCATCCTGTTGGTTCTGGACATCGCCCGCCGCACGCTGGGTTGGGTGCTGCCACTGATCATTTGTGTGTTTATCTCATACGCTCTGTTGGGTCCGTACTTTCCCGGCTTGCTGCAGCATCCAGGTGTGAACTTCAAAACCTTCGTGTCGTCGATGTATTTCCCGCAGGAAGGCATCTATGGCGTCACCCTCTGGGTCGTCTCGACCATCGTGTTCCATTTCGTCCTATTCGGCGTGATCGCGCAGCGCACCGGATTGGGGCAACTCTTCATCGACAACGCAACCATTTTGGCGGGCCGCTATACCGGCGGGCCGGCAAAAGTGTCGGTGGTATCCTCGGCGTTCTTCGGCACGATCTCGGGCTCTTCGGTGGCCAACACCGTTTCGACCGGCGCGCTGACCATTCCCAACATGAAGCGCCTTGGGTACCCCGGCCATTTTGCGGGCGGCGTCGAAGCCGCATCGTCAGCCGGAGGGCAAATCACGCCGCCGATCATGGGGGCAGCGGCCTTCATCATGGCCGAGTTCCTTGAGGTGCCCTATACCACCATCGTCATCGCCGCGATCTTCCCCGCGATCCTTCACTATGTCGGCGTCTTTGCCGTGGTGCACCTGATGGCACGCAAGCTGAACCTGCAAGGCTTGGCGAAAGAGCAGCTGCCGCAGCTCAAGGCCGTCTGGGCTGAAGGTTGGGCCAACATTGTACCTCTGATCGGTCTACTGGTCGTGCTGTTCACAGGATATACGCCGTTCATGTCCGCCTTCTGCGGCATTTCTCTGGCGGTGATCGCTGGCATGTCGCGCATCAAACAACCGCCCACGCTGATCTATGCCGCGGCGTTTCTGGCCTTTGTGCTATGGAAATTCTCGGATGGTGGGTTCGATCTGACGATGACAGCGATCCTGTGTGCCTTGTCGGTGATCGCCACGCTGAACCCGCAGAAACGCATCGAAGTACCCGAGATGCTGCAAGCGGTTGAGTTGGGCGTGAAATACTCGCTGGCCGTAGGGGCTGCAGCCGCTGCGGTCGGTATCGTGGTCGGCGTGATCAACACAACTGGGATCGGTTTCCGCATCGGATTCATGGTGACACAAGGCGCGGGCAATCTGGCGGCGGACCTGTATAACATGATCTCGTTCGGCAGCTGGCAGTTGTTTGCGATGGAAGACCTGCAACTGTTTATCTCGCTGGTCTTCATTGCCATCGTTTGCATCCTGATGGGCGCAGGCATCCCAACCACTGCGCTTTACATCATGCTGGTCTCGGTCGCACAGCCCGCGCTGGCGCAGCTGGGTGTCCCGCCGATCGCAAGCCACCTGTTCGTTCTTTATTACGGAGTCGTGTCCGAGATCACACCTCCGGTCTGCACCTCGGCTTATGCGGCAGCAGCCATTGCAAACTCGAACCCGTTCCGAACAGGCCTGTCCGCCTTTACGCTAGGATTGGGTAAGGTGATCGCGCCAATGGCCTTCGTCTATGCGCCGGTCCTATTGTTCGTGTCCTCAACAGGGTTCAACCTGTGGGAATTCACCTATACCGCCACTAGCTGCATCGCCGGGGTCATCGCCCTGTCCGCAGCCGTGGTCGGATACTGGTTGAAACCGCTGAACTTCGCATCGCGTATCCTGATGGCCATCGCGGGGGTTATCTTTGTCGCACCCAGCCTTACGGCTGACTTGATCGCGCTGGCTGTGGCCTCGCCGGTCATTGTCACCCAACTGATCGGCCGCAACCGCAGTCATTCTCCGGCCTGATACGATGGCAGAACAAGTCACTATCATCGGCGCCGGGATCGTCGGTATCTGTTGCGCCCTGTCGCTGCAAGACCGAGGCATCCCGGTTCGGCTAATCGACCGGGGTGAGCCGGGGCAAGAAACCTCGTTCGGCAATGCAGGTGTGGTATCGCCCTGGTCGATCATTCCGCAGGCAGTTCCGGGCATTTGGAAAAAGCTGCCCCAGATGCTATTGGACCCTAAAAGCGCGCTTTCAGTCCGGGCGTCCTTCTGGCCGAAGATGATCCCTTGGGGGCTGCGCTTTCTAGGGAAGTCTGGTGAAAAGACGGTTCGTGAAGTCTCGGATGCGATGGAGATTTTGTGTCGCCCGTCCATTGATCTGTATCGTCGGCACCTACAGGGCACCGGGCATGATGCGTTGATCGCGGACAGTTACTATATCCACGCGTTCCGCAATCCTGAACAGGCCAACCTGAATGATCTTGGCTATCTGATCCGCCGGGAAAAAGGCGGTGAATTGGAGCGTGTCGATGGCGTCGAATTGCGGCGCCTGGAACCGGCGCTGTCAAAGGACCTCAAGGCTGCGATTGTGATCAAAGGTCAGGCTCGCGCAACGTCTCCCGGGCGTTTGGGCGCTGTATTGGCCGAAAAAGCACTTGCGCAAGGGGCTGAGTTTTTGCGGTCCGAAGTCATCAAGCTGAGCCACAGCGAAGACGGGATTTGGCAGCTTGCCACGTCACATGACACGCTGCACGCGCGCAATATTGTCCTCGCGGCCGGAGTGTGGTCTGCCGACTTGCTCAAACCCCTTGGCATACCAGTACCGTTGGTGGCCGAGCGGGGTTACCACGTTGAATTTCCAGCCCCTTCAGCTGTGCTGAACAACTCTGTCATGGATGTGGACGCAAAGGTCGTCGCAAGTTCAATGCAGGGCGGTCTGAGGGTTGCTGGCACAGCCGAGTTTGGCAGTGTCGATGCGCCAGCCGATCCGCGAAAGGAAAAGATACTCACCGATCAGGCAAAGTCTTTGGTGCCGGACCTCAATACTGGCGAGGCAAAGTTCTGGATGGGTCAGCGCCCCTCTTTTCCCGATAGTCTGCCAGCGATTGGGCCGCTGAACGGAAAGCACGGGCTTTTTACCGCGTTCGGCCATTCTCATTACGGGCTGATGATGGCGCCAAAGACCGGAGAGCTTGTGGCGGATTTGGTTTCGGGACGCAGCCCGAATATCAACCTGGATTCATTCTCGCTGGCCCGTTTCTAAATCCCCTATTCGAAAGGATCTGAGCACCATGCCAATTTATGAAGGCGGCCAAAACATCTGCGGGGCTTCGATCGGAGTTCTTTGCCTTGAAAGCTATTTCCCCAAACCGCCCGGGCATATCAAGAATCCGTCTAGCCTTCCGTTTCCCGTTCTTTACGAAATGATCGACGGCATCACCGTCCCGACCCTGCTAAACAACCCGACGCCTGAGCTGCTGGCGCCCTTTATTAAGGGCGCACAACGGCTCGAGGCCGAAGGGGTTCGGGCAATCACGGGAAGCTGCGGATTTCTGGCTTTGTTTCAAAAGGAGTTGGCTGCGGCTGTTTCCGTACCTGTCTTTGCATCCAGCTTGATACAGATTCCTCTGGCCTTTCACATGACTGGGGCGAATGCCCCGGTGGGCGTGTTGACCGCAGATGCATCTGCTCTGACGCCGAAGCATTTCGAGGGTGTCGGTGCGGCGGACATTCCCGTCGCGGTGCAAGGATTGGAAGACACCAGCGAATTCGCCGAGGTGATCCTGCAAAACACGCGCACCCGCATGGACACCGCTCTAATTGAGGCTGAAGTCCTTGAGGCGGCGCGGCGACTTCAACACCAAGCGCCTGACATACGGTCACTGGTGTTGGAATGCACCGATTTGCCGCCTTATGCGGCGCGCCTTCAGGACGAGTTGCAGCTTCCGGTCTTCGATTTGACGACACTGGCGCAGATGGCGCACACCGTTGCGACACGCAAATCCTATGTTGGCATCATGCCTTGGACCTAGAGGGACAGCAGTATAGCGCGGGGCTTGGAGGGTTTAAGTGTCCGTTCACCTGACCATCCTGATGTTTGCCATCGGCCTCGGCGCAATGCTGCAAGTCTGCGTCGGCATCGGTTTCAGCATCCTTGCCGGACCACCAATGATGATCCTGCTTGGTACATCGACAGCCGTTCCAGTACTACTGCTATTGAACACCGTCATTTCAGCGGTCGCGGCAGACCGGCAGGTGCTGAAGGTCGACCGTCAGACCATTCGCACAGCCATCATCGGATGCCTCGTCGGAGTGGTCGCGGGCCTTGTCGTACACCCTTGGCAGAGCGAGGCTTTTATCCTTGGCCTCACGGCCAGCCTATTGCTGATCGGGCTAGTGACGACCTTGCTGCCCTTGCGTCGTACAATTGGAACAGCAGGGTATTCGACCGTTTCCGGCTTGTCCGGACTGGCAACTGTTTTGGGCAGCGACACCCGGCCCGCTAATGGTTTTCAGGCTGATTGCGAAAGGCCACCCAGCCGAAGAGGTTGCCAGGCTGGTTCAACCCGTTGCGCTGCTGGCGTACGGAATCGCCTTCCTGTTGCACAGCCTGTCCGAGATGCAAGCCTTTGCCTATGGCCCGCAGCTATGGGGCTTTGTCGTGCTCACACTGATCGGCAGCCTTTTGGGTCGTGCAGTTGGGTCCCATTTACCGAAGACCTTGGTCACAACGGCTATCCGCGTGGTTTCCCTGATAGCTTGCGGCGTTCTCTTTCATCGCTCATTTACGGTTGTGTGAAATCAAAGGGCAGACGATGACACAATACAACAAGCTGGACAGATTTCCTCGTGCCCACTTCGTGTCAGGTCCAACTCCTTTGGAGCGGTTGGACAGATTGTCTTCGGAATTAGGCATCGACCTTTGGTTGAAACGCGATGACCTAACCGGGCTAGGGTTTGGCGGAAACAAAACGCGGCAGCTTGAGTTCTACTTTGGTGATGCCCTTCAGAAAGGTGCGGATACCATTCTAATCACCGGCAAAGTTCAGTCAAGCTTTGCTCGGTCTGTTGCAGCCACCACAGCAAAACTGGGCATACAATCCGTCCTGCAACTGGAAGAGCGTGTGTCGGATATGGGCGAGTCGTACTACAGCTCTGGGAATGTGCTGTTGGCACAAATTCTAGGTGCCGAACACATGATCTACCCCAAGGGTGAGGACGAAGTCGGTGCGGACGCTGCGTTGCACGCTCGCGCCGACGAGCTGAAGGCTGAAGGGCGCACACCTTATGTCATTCATCTGGGACTAAACCATCCGCCTTTGGGTGCTTTGGGCTACGTCGTCGCTGGACAAGAATTGTGTTATCAGATGCCTGATATCGATGCGGTTGTTGTACCCTCAGGCAGTGGAGCCACACATGGAGGCTTGTTGACTGGAATAGCCTTGGAGGAAAATACCGCTTCTGTGTTTGGCGTTTGCGTACGACGGAGTAGCGACAATCAAATGGTCCGCATGAACGTCGTTCTGCAGAAACTGGCGGATTTGTTGGATATCGACGCAGCGCCTTTGCATAACAGGGGTAACATTATGGATGAAGCGCTGCCTCCCGGCTACGGGAAACTCGGTAGCGGGACGCGGGCTGCATTGGAAAAGATGGCTCGCAGCGAAGGAATATTCCTTGATCCCGTCTATTCCGCGAAGACTTTCTCTGGATTGTTGCATTTGGTAAACGCAGGTAAAATTCGACCCGGGCAGAAAGTTGTCATGGTGCACACGGGTGGGTTGCCTGCACTCTTTGGGTACCAAAACGAATTGGTAGACAACCAATCCTAGCTCCACTCAAACCACTACAGAACACACTAACAGGAAGCACTCGAAATATGACCATTACCCGGATCGAAACCGGCCAACGCATGAGCCGGATCGTCAAACACAATTGCGTTGCCTATCTTTGCGGCCAAACATCGGACGCATCTACTGTAGCTGAACAAACACGCGACATTTTAACTAAGATTGAAGACCTTTTGACAAAAGCAGGCAGCGACAAGACCCGTATTCTGAAATGCGAAATATGGCTTGCTGACATGGCAGATTTTGCTGAGATGAATGCCGTTTGGGACGCATGGGTGCCCGAAGGCCACGCTCCGGCCCGCGCCTGCGGAGAGTCTAAACTTGCCCGTAGTGTTTTGAAGGTTGAAATGATTGTGACGGCAGCCTGTGATTGAACCGCTACCGGGAGTTTTCGCAAGATCGGCGAAGCGGTATTCTAGGTATAGCAGGCATAAGTCCTTATTTAATGCGTCGTTTCTCGCGAAAAAGTGCTACTGGTTCTTAATTTGCGGTCCCATTGGCACAACCGACGGGCGAAACACTCTCGTTGAACTTATAAAAGAAAGGCTCTTCATCCTGCGCACCAAATCTTCAATGGCGATCTCCGGCGGCAGCCTACGCTCGATGCCGCTCTTGCAGGCAACTAAGCCTTTAGCAGCCAATTTCGACTCACAAATGCGTGGCACTAAATGCACACTCTGAAGATCAGGAGTGGATTTTACAGCCGATGCAACTAATATCCTTGGTCCGCCCTAAACGACACTTTCAGCACTCATCTCCTGAGTCGGCTTTGGGGCTCACAGCTGACCTCGGAGGCAGCGCAACAACCCTCTGATATGATGCCTCGTCAACGTCGGGTTGTCGCTTTGGGAGGGCATGGCAGATCGGAGGATCAGTCATGGAAACACCAAACTTACCAGCCATTCGCGCGCTTCGCCCAGCTTGGAACAAAGGACGTATCGTTGGCTAGAAAAGACCGCTGAAGCCAAAGCACGTCTGGGCGATCCGAGTTCGACTTGAACTGGCCGAGAACCATCGCGACCTCGCGCTGTTCAATATGGCAATCGACAGTAAACTTCGCGGCTGTGATCTTGTGAGGATGAAGGTCGTCGACATGATGGCATCGGGACAGATCAAAGAGCGCGCCTTCGTCCTGCAAAGCAAAACTCAGAAACCAGTCCGCTTCGAGATTTCCGAGCGTACAAGTGCATCAGTCGAAAAGTGGATGGAGGATGAACTCATGGTCGGCTCGGAGTATCTTTAGCCTATGCGTCTGCTGCGCCTTGCAGATCAGGTATTGCCTATGATCGAGGCCACGCAAACAGAATTTGCAGGGCTTCGCGAAGGGCGGCTGGGCCGCCTGCACATCGCAATCGAATGCCACGCCTGTTTCGAATGGCTGTTCCCCGTTTTGGATGTGTTCCGAGAGTCGTGGCCGGATGTGGACTTGGATATCCTACCGGGCTTGGGGTTCAACGCGCTCCCCGCGTTGCAAAAAGAAGAGGTCGATCTGGTCGTGTCCTCTGACCCAGAGGATATTCCCGGCATCGAGTTCATCAAGCTGTTCGACTATTCCCCCATGTTTGTGGCGTCCAGCAGTCATCCTTTGGCCGACAAGCCCTTCATTGAGGCTGCAGATCTGGCAGATCAAACTTTGATCACCTATCCGGTTGAGCGCCAACGACTGGACGTATTCAACCACCTGCTCAACCCGGCCAAAATTGAGCCCGCGCATGTAAGGCAAGTCGAATTAACGGCGGTCATAATGTTGTTGGTCGCATCCACGCGTGGGGTCACGGTTTTACCGGATTGGGTCTTAAAAACGGCGGGCGGGTCTAAGGAGTATGCCGCAAGACCCCTGACCAAGGATGGCATAGAACTCCAACTCTACGCCGCTGTCCGCAACGATGAAACGTCCAATGAATTCGTATCGGACTTCATTCATCTTGCACAGGAAGAGGCGCAAAAACTGCGCCTCTGAATGATAGTCGGTGGGCTGCACATTCGGCAGAAACGCCGCCTGACTTGAAAAATTCAGGCATCTGAAGAAACAACCTCGCGAATCCGATCCAAACGCGGATCGACATCTTCCAGCGTTTCCATTTCAACCAGAAGTGCGCGCCGCATGGCGTCGCGCTGATCTTTGTGTTGACCATTCAATGCCAGGTTTTCCAGCTCGCAAGGATCGGCCCGCAGATCATAGAGCTCTTCAAACCCGTCTGTCTGAATTACGTATTTCCAACCGTCCGAATGCAGGCAGCGCTGCGGAATCAAGTCGTGTAACCCATAGTGCTCGCTCATCAGTCGCGCGCGCGCAGGAGGTTGACCTTCTTGGGTAAGATCACTGACCAAAGACACTCCTTGCATTTGGTTCTGAACCGGCACCTTGCAAAGCTCCGCCAAGGTGGATGGAATATCGATGCTACTGGCCAGTGACGGGAGACTGCGCCCGCTCAGGATACCAGACCCGGCGAACAGCAACGGAATGCGCAACGTCTCTTCGACCATCAAGCTGCCTTTGTTCACAACCCCACCATTTGAGGCCACGGCGTCGCCATGATCAGCGCAGAACACGATGATCGTGTTCTCAAGCTTGCCTGTCGCTTCAAGATGATCAATCAGGCTCAACAAAGCACGTTCCACAATGATACAGTGTTCAATGGCCCGCTTGGAAAGCAAAGGCCAGTTACGACCTTCATCTGGCAGCGCTTCCAGCCATTTCTGACGGTAGTCCCCGTGATGGGAGGGCCTGTTTCCCAAATCGTGGCTCAGATTTCCGGTCAGCGGTACATCATCAACAGGTGATTGGAACCCCGATGGGATCGTGTAGGGCGGATGCGGCCCCCAGGCATCGACACGCAGAAAGAATGCCTCCTCTTTGTTCAGCCCATCAATCCAAGTCTTCGCGAGATCGGCAATAAAATATGCCTCATGCACCTCTTCTGGACCGTGCAGGATGGACGTACCAGCCTCGAACTCGAACCAATCATCGGCCGCGGTCATGTCGATCCGATGTCCGGGTTCCAGCCGTGCCTCGCCGGGGGTTTCTATTTCGGCCCAGAGAGGGCCCTCGTGAAATCGAGACAGGTAGCTATGGTATTCAATGGTTGCGTAGGGGTAGCCGTAGCCGGGCAGAGAAAAACCTTCAAAGCCGAAATCGGTGGCCGATCCCTCCTGACTGAGGTGCCATTTTCCAAACCAGCCGCAGCGATAGCCCGCCGCGCCGAAATCGTGCTGGATCATGTGATCGCTATTGTCCAACTCTGCCCGTCCGCCAAATCGCCCATCATTCTCGGTCAGCCCATGTGTATGCGGATAAAGACCGGTCAACATGCTGGCGCGGGCCGGTGAACAGATTGGCAAAACCGTATAAGCCTTTTCGAATTCGGTTCCGAGCGACCGCAAACGCGACTGTAACGGGAACAAGTCCGGCGCCACTTCGCGGTTTGCCAAAGCCTGATGGTCAGCCACCACCCATAATACGTTTTTCAACGGTTCCACCCTCACACGCCGTAGTCATCTTTATACTGGATATTTTGGTTGGTTACCGGTCCTTCGCCAACCCCGAAATCAACTCTATTGGACGCAAATGTGAAAGACGCTTCGAATAAATCCCTGTTCGAACAGAGTTTGCAAAATGGCTTAGGGAATCAGCAATCAGGCCTGCAATTACCCAAGCTTGTTGCAGCAGGTTAAGTACATATATCATGCGGGTCGACATCTACCGGCGCACCTTTTCTTAGTTGCCGACAACGGATGCAAATTGAATGGAATCCGCGCAGCACTTGGCCAAGTCTAACTGATTATATTAATCAGAGGCATCAACCCTGGATTTCAAAGAGCGTGATGTAGTTGCAGCTTAAAATCTGAAAGCTAAGTTCCGGTTTGGAAGCGCAAAGCTGACCATTCGACATAAGATTGAGGAGCGACGGCTTAGGGCCTTTCATCAACCTTTGCATAGTCCGGTTCCTGCGAGTGGTCGTCATTAGCGCGGACTGCAGCACCTGGTAACTTTGGCTCTAATGCTGACATCGGAGGCGACGCGGCATCCTGTGGTATGACGTCCGTGTCAACGTTGGGTTGTCGCTTTGGGAGGGCGTGGCGGATCGGAGGATCAGTCATGGAAACACCAAACTTACCGCCCATTCGCGCGCTTCGCCCAGCCTGGAACAAAGGTCGCATCGTTGGCCAGAAACGACCGCTGAAGCCAAAGCACGTCTGGGCAATCCGGGTGCGGCTTGAATTTGCGGACAACCATCGTGATCTAGCTCTGTTCAACATGGCAATCGACAGTAAGCTTCGCGGGTGCGACCTTGTGAAGATGAAAGTTGTGGATGTTATGGCGTCTGGCCAGATCAAGGAACGCGCCTCAGTGCTGCAGAGCAAGACGCAGAAGCCAGTCCGGTTTGAGATATCGGAAGGCACCCGCGCATCCGTCGAGAAATGGATGGAAGACGAATTGATGGTCGGATCAGAGTATCTTTGGCCAGGTCGTTTTCATGAGCGCCTTCATATATCGACGCGCCAGTATGCACGGATTGTTCGGGACTGGATCACGTCAATCGGACTGGAAGCCAGTGCATACGGCAAACATTCGATGCGCCGCACGAAAGTGACCCAGTTTTACAAGAAGACTGGCAACCTTCGCGCTGTTCAACTTCTGTTGGGACACACAAAGATGGACAGTACGGTCAGGTATCTTGGTGTTGAACTAGAGGATGCCCTTGCCATTGCTGAAGCCATTGAAATCTAACTTCTCTGGGCCGTCTACATGGGGCGCTCATTCCAGACCTCGATGCTGTTGCAGCACACGACCCTGCCCCGCTGTCATCTGATCATGCAGACGGCCCCAAGCCGACGTCCAACGGCCGTTATTTATACTGCTGCCGCAGCCGCAAAGCCGACTTTGACACCGTCGCAGCGTTTATTTGTTGGGACGGCAGGATCGCCACACCTATCTGCCCATAAACAGTAAGCAGGAGTTCCAATAGGCAGTCGATTGGAGGTTTGACCAGCCAGATAGCTCTGGAGATAAATCCTAGAATGGATAACAACCCTATCTTTTGGACGTTTCGTCGCTGCCCTTACGCGACAAGAGCCAGGCTCGCACTTGCGAGTTCACGAGTAACAGTCGAGTTGCGCGAAATTCTCTTGAGGGACAAGCCAGACGCTTTCTTGCAAACATCCCCATCCGGCACAGTGCCCGCGCTTCGTCTTCCAGACAAAGTCATAGATGAAAGCCTGGAAATCATGGTTTGGGCGCTTCAACAAAATGATCCGCAGCGGCTTTTGGACATGCCCCCAGAAGGCTGGGACCTAATTTCGGCAAATGATGGCCCGTTCAAAACTGCACTGGATCATACAAAATACGCTACGCGTTATCCGGATCTGGACTTCAATGAGGAACGCAGGAAAGCGATGGTCTACTTGCTCGACCTCAACGAGCGGTTAGTTGGGCGGGCCTGGCTTTTTGGAGATAGACCCACCCTAGCCGATCTAGCTCTTCTGACATTTGTTCGCCAATTTGCAAATATAGACCGGGCGTGGTTTGATGCACAGAAGTGGCCAAGTTTAGTCGCTTGGTTGGATCAGTTCCTAAACAGTGAAGCGTTCCTGCTGGTCATGAAAAAGTATGCAACTTGGTCAGAAGACGATGCGCCGATTTGGTTTAACGGCTGAACGCAACAAGTCGTATCGGCCCACTCCTGCCACCCAGTGGGCAACTTCGATGCTGCGGTGTGGCCGATCAGACCTGCCGTTCGTTGCGAGCGGAAAATCAGAGGCTGGCGGAACTTACGCTACGCACAACTCAGAGGGCGTTAAATCCTACCCATTATAGCCCAATCAACGGCCACGGATATGTCATCTGCCACAAAGGAAGGTGCTGGGTCGTATCGCTTTTCCTCGCCAGGACGATACTTACCAGTGCGCACCAGAACGGCTTTGCCAACACCTGCTTTCAACGCGCCAGCGACGTCGTTTTCCGCGTCATCACCTATCATAATGACCTCCGCGAGTGGCAACTTCATACTGTCTGCAGCAGCGCGGAAAAAAGTTGCTGACGGCTTTCCCAGAACCTGAGCCTCGACTTGGGCCGCATACTCAAGGCCATGGACGAAGGCTCCGGCATCAAGACTAAGCACTCCGTCGGCGTCGCGAAATACGCGGTTCGCTGCAAGCGCCAAGAACGGGGCGCCTTGGTCCAGTTCGCGAAATGCCGCATTTAGGTTTGCAAAGTCAAAGAACGGCCCCGCATCGCCAACAACCACAGCGGCGGGTTTTCCCGAAACGACACTGTCGAAATCTTCGGTCAGATCCGGGTGCACCAAAAGATGAGGAGAGTACCCATTGCTATTCAACCAATCACACGCGGCCTGAGAAGGCGTCATGATTTCGCCCGTTTCGACGGCGAAGCCGAAGTGATTAAGCCTGTCGACGATAAGACGCTTGGGTCTGCGAGTTGTGTTTGTAAGAAAACGGATCGGGATTTCATTCGCTCTGCACCGATCCACTGCTTCTTTGGCACCTGAAATCACTTGTGTGCCGTTATAAAGTACACCCGATATATCAAGGAGAAGACCAAGAGCCATGATAATTCAATGCTAGAGCAGGTCTTCTGATTTGATCAAGTAGAAGACCCATTCGGGCGCGATCTCGGTTGAAAATTGTCTCCGCATCGGATGGTATCCCACGGCCCATACCGGCCATTGATCACGCCCAGCCACGCCGTAATGTAGCTTCACCGAACCGCTCATTCGCCGCACAAGCGAGATACGAAGGCGGTTTAAGGTCTGTAGGGCGGACTTTCCCGCCTTTTGCTCGCGCGGCTGTTGCTAACGCAGCATATACTCGCTGGTGCGGCACACTAATCGCTGCGTTGCAGCTGCTCTCGTAAGAGCGATCATTCGCAAACATCTTTTTGGCTGAGACCGAGATTGCACTTTCACTGCCGCCAAGTTCGACAAACGAGACGCGGACAAATGATCTTTGGCATCAGCCTCGCCGATGGCGCCTTAACAGGTACCCGTGCGCTTTGAGATAGGCGTATCTGGCTAACCTTATGAAACGCCATTTGGCACAACAAAATATTCACCGCGCTTGAATGGCACGGTGAACATGCTGGCCGATCCAAACCCTTGGGTTTGAACTTTGTTATAGCACCTTCCGAGGCAGTTCTTCTCGCCTCTTACTCACCAATTTGATGCCAATACGCCTATCAAGTCAGTGGCTTCTGAAACAGAGCGACAATTTGGAACGTTTTCAAAGCGTCACGCTGATAGGCGCGCAGCAGTTCCGCCGGTGGCTCAAAATCCACCTGATCTCGCTGTTCGCGAAGCAGTTTGAACCCGACATCTGTAAACCGTCTCAACAAATCGTCGGCAGTGATCCTGTTCAAGGTATCAAACATGGCCAACAGCGATTTCTTTTGCGGTTCGTCCAATTCTGAGTTGTTTATGTCGTCATGCACATCGCTGGTTTGCGAGATGAGGTGTTCCCATTTCCCATAGCCGATTGCCCACAAATGGCTTCCCTCCGGAGCAAAATAAAGCGGTGAAATCTGAACAAAGAAATGACCGCCAGGCTTGAGAAGCTTGTAGAGATCTTCGAGCACGGAAGTATAGATTCTGTTGTTTACATGCTCGAAGACGGACCAGCTGTAAATTAGGTCGAAAGGACCACCGTTTGGAGTTTCGCCTGGCGCTATTTCCTGAAAGGTCAGCCCGCTGGGAACCTCTACCCCAAAATTCTGCTTCAAGAATGAAGCACATGCATCGGCTTCGCTGTTGATGTCGACACCATGGACATCCGCATCGAACAACAACGACACACCCGCTGCTGACGTCCCTTCGCCGCAACCGAAATCAAGAACCTTTTTCCCGGCCAGCCCTCCGGCATCGCTCATCCATTGCCCGATAATTGTCGGAACTAGCGAGAACTTCGCTTTTTCCTGTTCGGATAAGTGCGTTTCTGCGGCTTCCGCAATCTTTGACTTTTCGTCCAGAGTTGATTCTACCATTAGACTGCCTCTCTCTGTGTTCTCATATTTTTATGCAAAGCCTAACCTGATCGTTCACTCGATTCAGCATTGGCGCACGAATGGTTGAAAAGTACTCGTCAGTTGCCTTCCGGGAGCCCGACCAATGGCCGTAATCGTCGATAATAAGGACGCCGCCCGGCGCCAGTCGCGGGTACAGAACCTCAAGTTCAAAACGTGTGGATTCGTACCAGTCTGTATCAAGACGCAAAATCGAGATTTGCTCGGGTAAGCTATCTTTCAACGTCTCCATAACATCGCCTTTCACAAAGCGGGCATGTTGCGTTGAAAGGCCAGCTGCTCCGAAGTTTTCGGAAACTTGTTCAAGTGACGCGTAACACCACCCCGTCTCGTCGCCGAATTCTTCCATCAATGCAGACGCGCTGTCTCCATTAACGTCAACATCTGCTTCAGTGGGGGCGGTCATCCCCTCAAAGGTGTCGTAGAGCCAAAGATCACGTGATTTTCCCAGCGCTTCGAAGGTCAGGCCGGCAAGAATTGCGCTGCCCCCCATCCAGGTACCGCATTCAACAAAGTCGCCAACGATCCCTGACGCATGCACGTATTTGCAAGCGTTATGAAGCGCGAACATCGCGTCTTTACCTGTCATGGTAAAATCACGCGATTTCAGGAAAAGATCGGTGAATTGTTCATCTTCGTCGATGTCTCTGATTGGGTAGTCCACCAGATTTGCATCATGCGTTTTGGAGTAAACAATTTTGCGCGGAGGGAGGCTCATAGATGTATCACCGGATTAGAGAAAAGTGATCAGGGGTTATTCTGCGTTTGCTTCACCTGTTTCAGAAGGTGGCGACACGGGTCACTGTTGAAACAAGTCAGTATTCTTTTTCAGCCACTTATGATAGCCATCTTTGAATGGGTCGGGAAAACGTTTCCGAAGATCAGCACTGTCCCGGTATAGTTCCCGAGCCCCTTTCGGGACTTTTGTGCCGTCACTGAAAACACCATAGTACCACCACCCCGACGGAATCGAAGGGTCAGAGAACCGGACGACTTCTCGCTCATACCACGCCCAAAGCTCGTAGACCTCATAGTTTTCCTGGGCGTATCTTTCTGTCATCGCGTTCCCGAGTGGCCCAAGCTTGGTGAAATGGTAAAACCGCAACGGCACACCGTTCATCAACAGGCTTCCGTCGCCCGCAATTGACATTGTTCGTTTGCTGAGATTCCAGCTGGCGACATTGTACCCCGGATCGCGCAAAACTTTAACGCTGTCAAAGTAGCAAGGTATCAGATTGCACCATTTCTGGTCGACAAAAACACCGATGTCCAACCGATCATAGCACCATGTATTTAGGCGTTCCGTCCACCAATCAGTGAAGGCGCGTGCTTCTTCATCATTTCGGACGGCCAAGAATCCAAGATTGTATGTGCCGTAGTGTAGTGACGTTATTTCATTGTCACGTATGGCAATGTCTTCGGTGTCAGGCGTGGTTTGATGGGGCGTGAGAACAATCGACCAGTCATCCAACAAATCGACAACGGGCTGCATCGAAGAAAACACGGCAATGTCGGGATCGAAATAGACGATTTTTTCCACGCCAGGCTGATCCATGATGTGTTTGAGCGCTTGTCCCTTAACGGCAGTGCAGGCTTCAACAATATCGTGCTTAAACAACCACGGTTCAGTGGTTTCACCATACAAATCCTCGGCCGTCACCAATCGGTCAAAGTCTTCGTCCTGGATCGAAAATTCAAACCCTGCTGGCGCATGGTCTGTGAGTACAGCCCAAATAACCCAATCCGGGTGCTGACGTCTGAGAGAGCTGGCCAGAACACGGGCACGATTAAGATAACTGAATGAAAAGCTCGTATAAGCGTGTACTGTCATTTCGCGCTCGTTTCTTGAAGATGGGGAATGGCCATATCACTGATTTCCGAAGTCAGTACTTCTGTGGTTCGGCGTTGCCGAGCGTCTTCGACAAGCTTTTCACAGGCATCACTTTTTGCCCATGACAACAGATCGGCGCTGCTGTTCAGCACAACTCCACGACCAGTCGACTTGACCAACTTTGCGACATTGCCGGACTTCTCATGAGTCACGACAAATGCTGAACTTGCCAGCGCCTCAGCTGTTGTCAGCGAGAACGTTTCCGGCCACGGCGCAAAATGCACTACAAGATCAATACCGGCAGCCGCCAAAGCCCGTGTCATTGCATCAGGTGTCTGGCTGGCCGTTACGTCCACCTCGTGTTTAACAACGCTGAGAGCCACGTCCATCCTGCCGAAATAGTGGAATTCAAACTTTGGGTTCAACGCTTCGGATTCCACCAACGCTTTGAAGTCTTCCCAGCCTTTGTGTGCCAAAGGCACACCCACAAACGCTATTCTAATCGGACCTCGTTTCCCAGAACCAACTTTGGGTAACGGTGTCGGGCGAGGATCACTTTTGATGACCATGTGTGGTTGCACAATCAAGTCCTGCAGTTTGTATCCGCAGGACTTAACCCATATATCCGCCGCGACCTGCGAAGGTGCTATCCCAGTCACCTGTATGCGATCGAAAAAGCCCCGGAATCGCTGCATGTGAGCAGCGCGCGCCTGCCCAAAAACGCAAATAGTACACCCCTGCGATCCCAGTTCAGGAGCGTCGCAGTAGCTAAGATTGTTTCGAAGCAGCGTGTAGCTTTGGCACGCTGCAAAAAAGTCATGAAACCAAAAGTGTGCTTTGCCCTCACAACTTGCCTCGATCAGTTGTGCAATTCCTTCGGGCGAATGCCCCAGAAGATGATGAATAACGCATTTGAAGGACTGACCTGCAGCGGCGCGCTCGGAGGTCGCAGCAATCAGGTCAGCGTATCTTGCAACACCGACACACTCGCCATTTAAGACCAACCGGAAAACCGCGTTCTCAGTCTCGTCATCTGGCAACAATGCATTGCACGTCCTAACAGGATGGATGTTCAGGTAATCCATTCCGGCCGCATTTGCCCGTTCTGCTTCAATTTGTATGCAGATCTGAGTTCCGCCAGTAACCTCCTGATAGTTGTCGTGGCCAATGCCCAGAACGACTCGATTTCGGCCTGACGCCAGGGCTTGGGCGATTTTGGATGCATCAAGCACAGGCTCGATGTTCTTCGGCAACGGCGCTAAGACCGCTTCCGGACCATTCGACGCGATTGCATCGAAGACCTTTGCCCGATGCCCTTCTGTCAAACCAAAGGGGGCGGATCCGGGCAATGGAACACCGCTTAGTAATCCCTGCAGAGCCGCCAGTCTGTCTAAAGCCTGCTGAGGCCGGTCGGCGAATTTGATGAGGTTTCGTGTGCCGCGACGATGCTTTTTATTCGTCCGAAAGTACAGCCCCCATGGCAGTTTCCGAACTCGTTTGGCCAAGCGAACAATATACTGGTTGTCTTCTTTCCATGTCTCGAGCAGAGGCAGCAGCTCGGCGAGTTGGGATTTGAAACGAGATTGCAGCGTGGTCAACTGACCGCTCAAGGTTTCATTGTCGTCCTTAAGTTCCCGGGTTGTGTCCTCGAGGTCGCGCAGTTTCTGCGCCACGTCGCGTGACGCAGCTGGCACCACCATCAGCGGGGCAGAGTGCAATGCAGGCAGCGTTGATCGGAGATACTGTGGTTGCTGCAATAGCAACAAGGCAAGATCGTCGAGTGTAGCGATCTCCGGCAAACGGTGCTTCTGAACGCGCTCTTGAAACACCTCCAGTTTTTCCTCCGGCAAGAACAACAGCCCGCATTCACTCCCGCCAGCGAAGATGTCTTCGTTTGACCCGAAGAAGTTATCCGATCGAAAAGCCGGCGTATTGAGGCCAAAGCTCTTGTAACCTTGTTCCGCCATGTGCTTGAGCATTGGCGCGCCGCTGGACAGATCCAGCACTTCACAGAAAACAACAGGCCGGTTTTGCGAAAGTAGGTTTGACGCGCCCCGTAGCGCACTCAGTTCACCACCTTCCAGATCCAACTTGATGAAGGCAACCTTTCCGTTCACATCGTCATCCAGGCTAACCATTGTCAGCGACCCGCTTTCGTCAGAGGCCGTTACCCGGGTTCCGCCCGCGTTCTCTTCAAAGCGCTCAGAGATTTGCCCCTTGCCTGACTGTTCGCCAAGCGCAACGGATCGCACATCAATGTTGGAAAATTCAGCTGCCTCAGCGTTCAGCGTCAAAATTCTTCTGTTTTCATCAAATGGTTCAAAGCTGATTACTTGACCGTTGGGGCCAACCCGGTCGGAAAAGGCACGGGAGTGTGTGCCGTAACATGCACCGCCATCGACAACTGTGTCATCGGCGTCGATGAAATCACACAAGATATCCAGCTCGGACTGAGCCCACTCACCGTAGGTGCGTAGTGAGTCTGATATCGTATCCCTCACATTGGGGAAGTGAAAAGTGCCATACCGCGTTGTTACCGACGAACTTGACTGTTCGGGCACGTCTAGTGCGTGATCATTCATCAAATGCTCCTTAGCGGCGGCTTGAAATTTCGCCCGAACTATCGCGGAATTGATACCACTTCAACACGTGTCAGTCTGGATTCTTCAACTTAGGTGAATACCTGCCCGTGCAACCTGACAATCGACCTAAGGCTCGGGGTCGCATTTAACGGCAGCAAATGACAATCGAATCGTTGAGCGGGCAGGCCCAAGAAAAGCGACCAGATTTTTGGCGGAGTATTTGTCAGGTTTTGAGCTGAGGGGGCTTTATTTCGCAGCCTCCGGGTAGACGCTGAGAATTGGACTATGGTCGACATTACAGCTTGGAGCCACAGGATGCCAACCGACATTAGCGCCGCTCTTGCACCAAAAAAAACCGGATGAGCACACCCCTGAAGTTCACAGATCAGTCTGGCAGCCAGTGATTTATCTCGACCGAGATTGACGCTTCATAGCGGCCGACCAGCATGAAACAAAAAAGTCGCAGGTTACCTTACGCTATTCATTGGCACCGAGTGTCCTGTTAAGATAGAGTCCTACTTCAGGAAAGCGACTGTCCAACTTTGACGTGCGCACCTGGATTTAATTATGCGTTTTTCGAGGCTTGCCACATTAAGAACAACTTAGTCGAGCAACTAGAGCGCGAGAAGAGTCAGCGAAATTCAAGGCTGTATTATGGCTAGCACAACCTTTGTACCAACCCCTCCGTCAAGTTCTCCAGTCAGCTCGATACAAGGTGGTATCGTCTATGGAGACGGGAATCCGTCCACGGTGACGGTGATAACCTATGCCTTTGGAACGGACACTGGCTCACAAGCATGGACCGAAGCGTACAAAGCCGAGTTTCGAGCAGCTCTCGCTGAAATAGAAGCAGTGGCGAACATTTCATTCGTCGAAACAACCGACACCGCCAACGCTGACTTAGTGGAAGTTATCGCGCCGAGTACTTATTTCGGTGACTCACGCACCCTTGGTTTTCACTATACACCTTTCACTGGCCCTTCTTTGGGTGCGTACAGCACCGCATACTGGACTGCCAATTCTGGCCTTGGTGGTAACGGTGATCCGGGTGGATATTTCTTTACAACACTGATTCACGAATTGGGCCATGCACTGGGGTTGGGGCATCCCCACGACACTGGACTGGGCACAACGATAATGAGCGGTGTGACCTCGGCGTTCAATTCGTTTGGCGTTGGGACCCTAAACCAAGGCGTCTACACGGTCATGTCGTATAACGACGGTTGGACGTCTCAGAACGGGCCTCTGTTTGTCAACGCTACTTATGGCGGCTCTACCGGATACGGAGCGTTGGATATTGCCGCGTTGCAGGCGATGTATGGTGCGAACACCACTTACAACACCGGAAACAATACCTATGTTTTGCCGTCCGCTAACGTTGCGGGCACCGGGTACCAGGCGATTTGGGACGCCGGCGGGATAGACACTATTCAGCATGTTGGCAGTTTGAATGCCCGGATCGACCTGACACCCGCGACACTTGACTATAGCAATACAGGTGGCGGTGTAATCTCGTACGCCGGAGGTATCGACGGCGGTTTCACAATTGCGAATGGCGTAATCATCGAGAACGCATCAGGCGGATCAGGTGACGACCAGATTACCGGCAACGTCGCGCAGAATACTTTGTGGGGCAACAACGGGAACGATACCATTACTTCGGTTTCTAACGGAACCAACAACAACACGATCTATGGTGGTTTCGGGAACGACACGATTTACCTGGCATTCAGTTCCGGAGCCGACCAGGTGTTCGGGGACCAGGGTAATGACCTGGCCGTTGTGGCCGTTAATGGCGGCTCGTTCACCGGAGGAACTGGAACAGATACCGTCCGATTCAACCGGGCAATCAGCACTTACCTGTTCTTCGACAATGGGACATCCTACGAGTTTCTTGATGTCGTCGCGCGAGTTTCATTTACGATTGCCAGCGATGTTGAGCTCATTCAGTTTCAAGGCGGGTCGCAGCAATACACCAAGAACAATATTCAGGCTGCGATGCAGCTGACGGATATCGACAATCAGGGCACGACATTCAAACACGCAGATCAGGGCATTTACGTCCTGGACTCTGGCGGCGCGAACCTCGCTTTGATCAAGAACGGTCAGGTAATTGGTGACAGTTCGATTGCAGGCTGGCAGGCCATTCAAGCCGAAGCGTCTGGCGGCGGCTATCGGATTCTGTGGCAAAACACCAATGACGGATCCTATGGCGAGTGGGTGACCAATGCCTCGGGTCAATTTATCAGCAGCAGCGCACTCGCAAATGTCGCCAATGTCGAAACCTTCTACAATGTGGATCTGAACAATGACGGCACAATCGGGCACGCTTCAAACACGATTGAAAGTGATGGATCTACGACACTCGTTTACTCAACGCAAAATGGGTACCTGATCAACGGTAGCATCCAACTAACCCGCGATGGGGCAAACGCAGGATCTAACAGCTATCCCGGATGGCAAGCCATACATGCCGAGGCGGATGGCGGTGGATATCGCATCCTGTGGCAGAACACTGACGGGTCTTATGGTGAATGGGTCACCGACGCGTCCGGCAGATACATCAGTAGCAATGCCATCAACAACATTATCGATGTTGAAATCGATTATGGCGTCGATCTAAACAATGACGGCCAAATTGGCCATTTCACAACAAGTATCGAGGCCGATGGCTCTAACACACTCGGCTCCTCAACCCGCGGCGTGTATGTCATCGACGACACCATCGATTTGACACGCAACGGAGTAAACGCCGGGCCCGACAGCTTCCCAGGATGGCAGGCTATTCACGCCGAGGCGGATGGCGGTGGATATCGCATCCTTTGGCAAAACACTAACGGCTCTTACGGAGAATGGATCACCGATAGTAGCGGCGCTTACATCAGCAGCGGTGACACCGCAAATGTGGTTGATCTTGAGACAGTCTATAACGCTGACCTGAACAACGACGGTACGATCGGCCATAAAACAACGACAATTGAATCCGATGGCTCCAACACTCTGGGCTCCTCAACCCGCGGCGTGTATGTCATTGACGACACCATCGATTTGACACGCAACGGAGTAGGCGCCGGGCCCGACAGCTTCCCAGGATGGCAGGCTATTCACGCCGAGGCGGATGGCGGCGGTTATCGCGTTCTGTGGCAAAACACTAACGGCTCTTACGGAGAATGGATCACCGATAGTAGCGGCGTTTATATCAGCAGCGGTGACACCGCAAATGTGGTTGATCTTGAGACAGTCTATAACGCTGACCTGAACAACGACGGTACGATCGGCCATAAAACAACGACAATCGAGTCCGATGGGTCCAACACGCTGGGTTCCTCAACCCGCGGCGTGTATGTCATTGACGACACCATCGATTTGACACGCAACGGAGTAAACGCCGGGCCCGACAGCTTCCCCGGGTGGCAGGCCATTCACGCCGAGGCATCAGGCACCGGCTATCGCGTGCTCTGGCAACATACCGATGGGACTTATGGTGAATGGATCACCGATGGCAGCGGCGTTTATATCAGCAGCAGCGTTGTACCCGACGTCACAAGCGTCGAAACCTTCTATGGTGCCGATATCGATGGTAGCGGTGGAATCGGAAAGGTGTTGCCAAAGCTGGCCGCGATCGGGTCCGTCGAGCAGAAACCGGCATCTACAGACGAGGTTTTGGACCTAGCTGATTGGGACGAAACCACTGATCTGTTAAAATTTGTGCCTGAAATGACCGTCGAAGCCGACGCTGAGGACACCTATACGCTGGTCGAAATGTTCAATGTTCGAAGCCCGGGACTTCCCGGTGCCGACAAACAAGTCGAAATCACATGGTTCAATAATCCAAGGAACGAAGTTGAGGACGACATCGATCCGCTTCTTGCATCTTTGTTGGAAGAGGATGGTTTCCTTCTTTAACTGGTCCACTATCTGGAAGTGGCCGAAAAGATGCCCTGCACCAGAACTGAATCATGTCTTTTCTTGAAGTGATGGCGCTGACCTGCGCCACCACCTCAAGGCCAAAAGTTTCATTGACATCACGTCACGCCAGCAAGATGGCGGCTCTAAGGAGCTGGACGGTCAATCGAAGCTCCCGTGCCATGCCTCTACAGCCAAAAATTGCCTATTTTCGAATATGGCATGTGGTGAAACCGAACCACATGTGACATAGCTTTTGAGACCTAATGACCGCTTATAGAGAAGAAATTAGCAACGATGGAAATAGTCGCGCTTTCCATTCCGGACGTGAAGTTGATTACCCCGAGGCGTTTTGGCGATCATCGCGGGTTTTTCGAAGAAACCTATAATGCAGACAGCTTTGCCGCTGCTGGTATAAGCACCCAGTTTGTGCAGGACAATCACTCGCTCTCCAGCGCGGTGAACACTGTCCGGGGGCTGCATTTTCAGGCCCCACCCCGTGCCCAGGCCAAACTGGTGCGCTGTGGGCGTGGAAAGCTATTCGACGTTGCCGTGGATATTCGCAAAGGGTCTCCAACCTTTGGTAAATGGGTTGGTGAGGAGTTGAGCTTTGAGAATGGGCGTATGCTGTTGGTTCCTGCAGGTTTTGCACATGGTTTCGTGACCTTGGAGCCGGATACCGAGATCGTTTACAAATGTTCCGACACCTACGCGCCGGAAACGGAAGGTGCTCTTCTGTGGAATGATCCCGATGTCGGAATAGACTGGCCGAGCAGCAGCTCAGCCCCCCAACTCTCAGAGAAAGACAAGGTTGCCCCTTGTCTTCGTGATTTGGACACCCCTTTTGTGTTTGAGGCAGGACAATGAAAATTCTTGTTACGGGTGGTGCCGGTTTTATTGGCTCTGCCGTTATTCGGCGCGCAGTTTCGGACGGGCATTCTGTCGTCAATGTTGATGCGCTGACCTATGCCGCCTGCCTGGATAATGTTGCCTCAATTGCCGATTCTCCGGCGTACGCATTTGAGCACGCTGATATTCGCGATGCCGAGGCGATGTCTGCCATTCTGGACAAGCACCGTCCCGACGCGATCATGCATTTGGCTGCAGAAAGCCATGTGGACCGCTCGATTGATGGTCCTGCGGCCTTTATAGACACAAATATAACAGGCACATACGTCTTGCTGGAAGCCGCGCGCGCCTATTGGCAGAACGCAGGCCGCCCGGAAAGTTTCAGGTTCCACCACATTTCGACGGATGAGGTGTTCGGGTCATTGGGGGCAACCGGGTTTTTCACTGAGGACAGCCCATACCAGCCAAATTCGCCCTATTCCGCTTCGAAAGCAGGGTCAGATCATCTGGTCCGCGCTTGGCGGGAAACTTATGGCCTGCCGGTGGTTCTGACCAATTGCTCGAACAACTATGGGCCCTTCCAGTTCCCGGAAAAGCTGATCCCCGTGGTCATCCTGAACGCTTTGTCCGGGCGGCCGATCCCAATTTACGGGAAGGGTGACAACATACGCGATTGGCTACATGTCGAGGATCATGCCGAAGCGCTGTTACTGGTACTGGAAAAAGGCGAACTTGGTCGCAGCTATAATATCGGTGGCGAAAACGAGATGACCAATCTCGATCTCGTCAGGATGCTGTGCGAAATTCTGGATCGGCTTAAACCGGGCTCTGCGCCCTACAGCGATTTGATCACTTTTGTTACGGATCGCCCGGGCCATGATCGCCGTTATGCCATTGATCCAACCCGTGTACGTGAAGAACTGAACTGGCGTCCGTCATACACCCCTGAAACCGGGCTTGAGCAAACTGTGCAGTGGTATCTGGACAACACGGACTGGCTGGACGCTTTGCAAGCACGCAGCGGTGTAGGAGAACGTTTGGGGACTGGCAAATGAAGGCGCTGATATTCGGCCATAGTGGCCAAGTGGCGACCGAACTGCGCCGCCGCGCGGACAGCCATGGTGTAGAGGTTGAAGCGCTGGATCGCACCAAGGCCGACTTGTCGAACCCTTTGCAATGCGCGGAAGCCATCCAAGACACTGATGCTGACGTCATTATCAACGCGGCTGCATACACAGCAGTAGACAAGGCCGAAGAAGAACTCGATCTTGCGCAACTTATCAACGCAGACTCGCCCGGTGCAATGGCGCGCGCAGCCGCAGCAAAGGGCCTTCCCTTTCTGCACATCTCGACGGATTACGTATTCGACGGATCTGGCACAACCCCTTGGACAACCGATCACCCAACAGCACCTTTAGGCGCTTACGGCAAAACCAAGTTGGACGGAGAACGCCAGATCGCCCAAGCCGGGGGATGGCACGCCATTTTGCGTACCAGTTGGGTGTTCTCGGCACATGGGAAAAATTTTGTCAAAACCATTCTCAGACTTGCTGAAACCCGCGACAGATTGACAATTGTTGCCGACCAGATCGGCGGACCAACACCCGCGGCTGATATTGCTGATGCTCTTCTTGTCATGGCGAAAAGCAACGCGGGTACTGAAGGCGGGCAATTTCATTTTTCCGGCGCTCCTAACGTCAGTTGGGCGGACTTCGCACGCGAGATTGCCGCTCAGTCAAGTCTGACCACTCAGATCGAAGATATCCCGACAACGGACTACCCTACCCCAGCCCCCAGACCGTTGAACTCGCGTCTGAACTGCGATCGCCTGAACGCCGTGTTTGGAATTCGTAGACCGGACTGGAAAGCTGGTCTGGACCTAATATTACGCGACTTAAATTCAGCGGCCAGCTGACCCCTGAAAGGACAGAGCATGCAACGTAAAGGCATTATTCTTGCCGGAGGGTCCGGCACCCGGCTTTATCCGATCACTATGGCGGTTTCTAAGCAATTGCTGCCGATCTATGACAAGCCAATGATATTCTACCCTCTAAGTGTTCTGATGCTTGCGCAAATCCGCGAGATTGCGATCATCACGACACCTCAGGATCAGGATCAATTCCAACGTATGTTGGGCGATGGCAGTCAGTATGGGCTGTCGATCACGTGGATTGTCCAGCCCTCCCCTGACGGTTTGGCACAGGCATATACCTTGGCCGAAGATTTTCTGGCCGGCGCACCATCCGCTTTGATTTTGGGCGACAATATCTTCTTTGGTCACGGACTACCTGGGCTGCTTTTGGAAGCAGACGCACAGAAACAAGGCGGGACTGTATTCGCCTATCGCGTAGCCGATCCCGAACGTTATGGGGTGGTGGATTTTGAAGGCACCAAAGCTCGCGCGATCATCGAAAAACCCGAAGTTCCTCCATCAAACTATGCGGTGACGGGGCTTTATTTTCTTGACGGGGATGCTCCGGCACGGGCGCACGAAGTTCAGCCTTCAGAACGTGGCGAACTGGAGATTACATCGTTGCTGGAGATGTACCTGCAAGAAGGTTTGCTGGATGTGCAGACCATGGGGCGTGGTTTTGCCTGGCTGGATACCGGCACGCACGGCTCTTTGCTGGACGCGGGCAACTTTGTTCGAACCATCGAGGCACGTCAGGGAATGCAGACCGGAAGCCTCGACGAAATAGCCTGGGCCAATGGCTGGATTGACGATGCAGCATTGGAAGAACGTGCGCGACTGTTCGCCAAATCCACCTATGGAGCATATCTTAAGAAGTTGCTCGACTAGAAAGGAAACCCCAACGCGCCTTGAAAGAGCCAAAGCTACAGGCTTGGGTGATTGCGCGTTGGATTGCCTGTCTGGTGCGGGCAATTAGAGAGACTTATCTCCAAAGGACAAACGTATTTTCGCGGCGTATTTTCACACTGGTGGAGACTTAAAGGGGGCCGGATGAACGTTCCGACTCTGCCATACTCCACGTAAAAATGCTCTTTGCTTTGAACGCTTTCTGGCCGAAAACAGGACGACCGGGGACAGCATCTGCAAAAGAGCAGAGGAAAGCGCCCGAGTGAAGGCAAAAGGAACCTTGTGTTTCCGGGCCGCGTAAACTCTGGACTGCCCCATAAACACTCCCTTCAACCCGGCAACCGCAGCGCTGCTGGGCGAAGATGTGCCCTGAACATGCGTCACCTGCGCGTCGTGAATGTAATACAAGGGTCCACAAACCGCCTTGAGCCGAAGGCTTAGGTCATCGTCTTCGTGGTACAGGAAAATTTCCGGATCAAACCCGCCAACGGCCTCAAAAGCAGAACGGCGAACCAACAACGCTGCACCAAGAAGAACTGGAAGTTTCAGATCACCTTCAGCTTTTTTCGAACGCAGCGTTTCACTGCGTGGTGTAATCACGCTGGAACGGCGGAAACTTGGTTTTCCGGATTTGCTCAGGATCCTTGGGTTAAAGGCCGATGCGGAAGGGTAACGATCCGCGCCCGCCTGCATCGCTTCCAGCGCGCCGGGCAATAGCTTTGAATCCGGGTTCAAAAACAAAAGCAGATCGGTCTGCGCGCGTTCAGCACCCAAATTGCAGGCCGAACCAAACCCCTTGTTTTCTTTGTTTCTGAGCAGAATTGCCCCGTGCGTTTCGGCCAGTTCTTGTACCACTTCAACATCATCCGAAGCATTATCCACCAATATCGTGGGTACGCCATCCGGAATGGAGTTCAGCATTTCAGGCAAAACACCGCTGCTGTTGAAGCAGACGCTTATGATCGTAATCTTTGACAAACTTACCTGCCGTGAAAACAGAAGAATGATGCTCAGTTCATCGTCTCAATCAAGGCCGGGGTCAACCCCGCTAAAGCGACACGATTTCCAGGGACCTGCGCCAGCACGCGTTGAAACACCTAGCTTGGCTTGGTCGCTCCCAAACGGCTCAGCTTAAAGCAGTGACGGCTTCCACTTTTCATCCAAAACTGTGCTCAAACATGAAATCCACAGTGTCCAAGGTTGACGCTTTATCGCCGATGCACTGTACTCACTTTGAAGCGCAGCTATCGGATAGGGTCTGTTTTCAAGTGGCAGTGGTGGTTCAGTCATGCCAAAACCTTGTCTCAATTGGCACGGCGATCGACAAGCAACTGATGTCACGCCGTTTTGGCGGGCGTTTTTTGGCAAATTCGCGCGTATTTAGGTGCGTAAGGTTCAGAAGACGGTGGCCTTGACATTGCCGCACCCGAATATCTGTGCAAAGGTGCATTCAGTTTTTCAGATACAATCTGAACGCACTGAATTGAGCCACGTGCTGTAAACAGCTTCGGGGATTGCCGAACACAACCAAACGATATAGCAGCCAGTTCACACCACAATATCAGCTTCACGGAATCATTATTGTGAGCGACAAACACACTTACGAATACGACATTGACATAAACAGCGATGTAGCACCGGCGCGTGTGCTACGCATGATTAAGCCTGGATCGAAAGTACTTGAGATTGGTGCAGGACCGGGGTCAATCACGCGGCACCTATCTGGCACATTACAGTGTGACGTTGTTGCTCTGGAAATCGATCCTACTGCGATCGAAAAGCTGAAACCTTTCGCCCGATCTGTATATCCTACCGATCTTAACGATCCCGCGTGGAGCGATCTGGTTCGCGAAAAGGATGGACTCTTCGATTATGTGATTGCAGCGGACGTTTTGGAACATGTTTATGATCCCTGGACCGTGCTTTCGGGAATGAAGTCCCTGCTTAACGAAAGCGGATCCGTTGTCCTTTCACTGCCGCATGTTGGCCACGCCGCTGTGGCTGGATGTCTGGTCGACGAAGACTTTGAATACCGCGATTGGGGGCTGCTGGATCGCACACATATACGGTTTTTCGGAATAAAAAACGTACAACACCTGCTTTCTTCGCAAGGAATGAGCATCGAACAAGCAGAATTCGTTGTCCGAAGCCCAGAAATGACAGAGTTCTGCCACCGCTGGAACCGTTTGCCGCAGGACGTGCAAACCGCATTGCAGCGGAATCGGTTCTCTCATGTATTTCAAGTGGTCAGCAGATCAGTTCCCAAAGAACGCGCCGAAAATGATCTCTATCTTATGGGATTGCCCGTTGAGCAGCCCGATGCAGCCGTCAGGAAAGCGTGGGCAAAGAGAATGGCTAAGCTTCCGGAATCTGAAGAAGTTGATGTGCGGTCCACAATCAACGTTGCGGGTCAAGGAAGTGAAGGAGATGCTTCCTCTGGCCCATTGGCCGCAAAGAAAAAGGTGTCATTGGCGCGAAGGTTGGGGTTGAAGAAATAATGGCCACGAGCATCGCCAATCGTGAATTCGATGCAATCAGAACGATTGCATTTTATCTACCGCAGTTTCATCCGATCCCGGAGAATGATGAGTGGTGGGGAAAAGGCTTTACGGAGTGGACTAACGTTTCAAAGGCCAAACCGCTGTTTACCGGACATTACCAGCCGCACTTCCCGAGCGATCTGGGGTATTATGACCTGCGAGTCCGAGAGACCCGACTTGAACAAATCGAAATGGCCAAAGCCAGCGGGATCGATGGGTTCTGCTATCACTATTACTGGTTCTCAGGTAAGCGCCTGCTTGAACGTCCCGTTGACGAAATGCTGGCGGACCCGGAAAGCGATATGCCTTTTTGCCTGTGCTGGGCAAACGAGAACTGGACGCGTCGCTGGGATGCTGCTGAGCATGAGATTCTCATCGAGCAAAAGTACAAGCCCGAAGATGATCTGGAGTTTATCAAGTCGATCGAGCCCTTCTTTCGCGATCCGCGTTACATCACGATAGACGGCGCTCCGATCCTGATCGTTTACCGCCCGCAACACCTTAAAAATGCACGCAAGTCTTTGCAGGTTTGGCGTGATTATTGCGCGTCTATCGGGATACCCAAAATTCACCTGACATGTGCGCTGACCCACCGGAATTGGGACTACGCTTCGTTCGGATTTGATTCAGGTGTTGAATTTCCACCGCATGGCGTCAACGTACCCAACCTGTCTCCAGAAGTGGATTTGCTTCATAACTTTCAAGGGTTGTGCGTCGATTTCTCGGCGATAGCCGAGCAGTATCTTGGCCACAAGTATGGACCGGAAAACAATGTTTACCGGTCGGTTTTCCCGTCTTGGGACAATACAGCCCGGCGCAAGGAAAACGCGATGGTTGTGTTGAACGGCACTCCTGAAAACTACGAGCATTGGTTGTCACGCGCGTTGCGGCAAACCGCTCAGGACTTTCCCGACCAAGAACGTTTGGTTTTCGTAAACGCATGGAATGAGTGGGCGGAAGGTTGTCATCTGGAACCTGATCGTGAGTATGGGCATGCGTTTTTGGACGCCACAAAGGCGGCCCTTCAGGGGTCAAGACTAACGAATTGGACCCATGTTGGGGTACCTGAAGGGTCGCGTCGAACCGAAACCACTAAAGGGGCTGCCAAACCCGTACCATACGGTGCGAACAAGTCCTTGCCCAAACGGGTATTCCGTCTGCTGCGAAACACGTTCAATGGTCGATTGTTGAAAGATTGGTTGGCAGAGGTTCGCACAAAATAGAAAGGCACAGGAGATGAGATTTTTGAATATCAATGACTGTGCTCATGTCTCCGAGAGGGTCTCAATTGGATCTGTCCTAAGTTTTGGCGATAGTCTCTTTCACGGACGGTCTAAGGCGCATTAGTTTGAGAATATCCATGCCCATTAAAGATACTTTGCTTTTCTATCTGCTGACCGCAGCTTCAAAACTCAGCCCTCCGCTTTCTTCGCGCACCGCTCGGCGTTTTCGAAACTCAGCGAAGAAAAGAGACCCCAGACGAACTAGTCAACACAACCAACAATCAGGCCGACAGGCGTTTGAGGCTGCTGGTCGAGCAGATGCGTTTGTCCCTTTCGATCCACAGCCTAAGGCAGAACCAGCCGTGCGGGCGATCGCGCACTACTTGCCCCAGTTTCATCCATTCAAGGAAAACGACGAATGGTGGGGCAAAGGTTTCACGGAATGGACAAATGTGGGCAAGGCAATCCCGAACTTTCCGGGCCACTACCAACCACATTGCCCTATTCACTTGGGGTACTATGACTTGCGCGTGCCTGAAATCATGGTCGAACAGGCCCGGATAGCAAAAGCGTACGGCATCGGTGGTTTTTCGTACTACTATTATTGGTTTGACGGGAAGACTCTGATGGAAGATCCATTAGAGCAAATGTTGGGTAACCCTGACGTTGACATGCCCTTCTGCCTGACATGGGCCAACGAGAACTGGACACGCCGCTGGGACGGGCGCGAGCACGATGTTCTGATCGCACAGAACCACTCAATCGAAGATTCAGTTAATCTGTTGCGTCATATCCGTAAGTATATTGAGGACCCGCGATATATCCGGATAGACGGAAGGCCCGTGTTTATCGTCTATCGAGCGAACATAATTCCAGACATACAGGCGACAACAAAGGCATGGCGGCAAGAGGCGCAAAGGTGGGGAGAGTCGGACCTCTACCTCATTGCAGCACAAACCTTCGACATAGGGGATCCTGTGGATCTTGGGTTCGATGCAGCTATGGAGTTTCCACCCCATCAGGTGAAACGCACTGACATCACAGATGAAATGGGCGTCTACAACCCCGAGTTTACCGGGGCGATTTTGGATTATGACGCCGTGGTAGACGCCGAACTTGGCAAGAGTGAACCCGACTACAAGCTTTTCCGTTCCTCTACTCTTTCATGGGACAACACGGCCCGTAACCAGGATGCACCGCGCATTATGGGCAGGTTTTCGATTGAAGCTTATAAACGCTGGACTGCCCATTTGGGCAATCAGGTTCTGGCTCAAGAAAAATACAGCGCTGACGAAAAAATCATCTTCCTCAACGCGTGGAATGAATGGGCAGAAGGAACTCATCTGGAACCGGACCAACGGTATGGATTTGCATACCTCCAAGCAACATATGATGCGCTGCCAAAAAAAAATTGAGCCTGAAGGCTTGTCAGTCGATTTTAAGCAAGCCGCTTCGCATTTAATCAAAGCAGGCGTTTCTCCTTCGGGCGTATCCGATCAGATTGGAGAAGTTGGGCGATCAAGGCGCCCGAAGTCAGTCACCTTTGACGTCGACCCACTGACCTGTCAGGGGTTTCAGGCCGCTTCCAGATTTCCCAACAATATAGAAGTCATATCCACATCAATTGCCCCGTCTACGGCAACAACATCAGTGCCTGTCTCGTAGTCGACGTTGTCTTTTGTGATTTCCGACAAGTCTGAATTTTCATCCAAGAAGACCCATTGTAAATCGGGTGCTGAGGAATCTCCAACAACCACCTGTAGGATTGCAAGCGCATCCAGGGCGTTGACGGAACCGTCCTGATTGACGTCGGCAGCGATCAGATCTTCTGCCGTAGCAGGCCCCCAAGTCGGGTCCAAACCCACGGCGATGCGCAGCACTTGCAATGCGTCCAAGGCATCGATTTCGTTACTCGCTGTAGAATAGTATTTTACGACGTCCAAGCTGCCAGGATAGGTTCCATCCGGCAAATCCAGATCGAAATTACCTTGATCATCTGCCGTAACAGAGATTGTTCCACCTCCGTCAGGCGTAAATCTGATCTCTGCATCTGACAAACCCGGATTGGCCGTTTCGCTGTTTACAGAAACTGGCCCGGCCACACCACCGGAACTGTCTGGTGTCAGACCGCCGAAATTCCCGAAATCGACTGGGATATGATCCGGGCCGTCAAAACCAGCGCCGAAAATATCACCAGCGGTCAACGGCCCGCCAGTGGCGGAGTGAACATCGACAACTTCTCCTCGATATTCGATCCGGGCGCCTTGCGCGGTGCTGGTTACGGTCAATTGTTGAGGTGAACGTAAAAGCAGATAGTCGAACATGTCCAGCCGATCTACACCTGGCTGAAAATCTGAAATTGTAGTCAGCCCACTTCCCGACTGCATTACAAAGATGTCGGAGCCTGCTCCACCCGACATAGTTGTTGCACCTGCTCCGGCAATGAGAATGTCGTTGCCTTGACCCCCTATCAGGGTCGTATCCAGAATACTTCCGCTTAGCATATCGTCGGATGCCGTCCCAACCACTGTAGCAAATCCAGTTTTCACAGTGCCCAAATCGTCAACTGGAACTGTAAGAACTGTTACGCCGGCCTCTTGTTGCGACGTGACCAGGATTTGCAGCTCATTCCCAACAAGCGCCGCGCTGAGTGATTCGACGTTCTGCAAGCCGCTCGCCAATGTGTCGGCAAAACTGTCGAGATAAACCAACTGGCCCTGAGGGGTCAGCGTAAAAAAGCTCACCCCGTCATCACCTCCCCCGGCTACAACGAATACGCGTCCGTTGACTTCGACAACCGCCAGGTCCTGAACCGCTGCAAAACGAGTATCAAGCGTATCCAGCACATGGTTCGTGGCTGTCAGGACCCCATCCTGTTTAATTTGCAATACGCTAAGAGAGTTGCTGCCTGCACCCGCAACAACCACCCAAGATTTTCCATAGGCCTCTACCGTTTCAACGGCGGTCGGCGTCGAAATTCCAAGCGTTCCCAAGGGGGTGCTGTTGTCAATTTCAGTCAAAATACCCGTGCCACTATTGATCTGAAAAGTCGCGATTGTATTGGTCGCCGCATCGCTTGAAACAAGAAAGTGACCAGAACCGGCACGCACTGTCTGCATAGAGTCAGCGTCGCCCTGTATTAATCCTGCCAAACTGAGCGTGCCGTCTGCCGCCACATGATATGTCCCGATTTGACCCGTGGTTTCATGCGCCATCACGACAAGATCGGTGGTCCCGACAGACACTTGAGCAATCGCGCCTATATCCCCACCACCATTCAGCGTACCGGTTTCTTGCAACCCACCGATGGTCCCGTCCAAATTCAAATCATACCCAACCAAACCCGTGGCACTGTTCACATCCAGTACAAGTTGACCGGCGTCTGGGAAATCCACTGGCGTGCCATTGCGACCCACCAGAAATGTGATTGAACCGCTGTAATATTCCGTATCAACAAGCTGCGGCAAAGCACCTTCGACTAACCGCCACACAGCGACACCACCGCCGGGTCCGGTGACCGAGTAGAGATACGTGACCCCGTTAAACGTTTTTAAAGCCGTATCGCCGATACCTGAATCGAGCGCTGTGCTCCCCGTTGCAACCACGCTTTCGAATTGAAGTCTCACTGCCGTCACCTCCTGAGCCACCCCTGGCAATGTCAAAAGACTGGCTGAGTACCCAGACCGAAACCAAAGCGGAATTGTGGTGAAAACGAGGAGTTCGGCTTCAGTTTAACTCAAATTTTTTGGGTCCGATCGAAGCAGTAACCAGTGGGAAAGACAGATGAGGAAATCGTCAAAGCGTACTTCTCAACACCTTCGAATGATTGCGGACACCACATGTGAGGGCAAGATGACCAAAGCACCTGAGTCCAACAACCGATCCGCAGTTGAAACCCCGGACACAGACCGTAAGCAGTATGTTCGCCGGTGGATCGAAGGTAAATTCGGTCGCTGGGCGAGTCGCGGGGCTGCAGGCGGCCTTCTGTCAACGGTTATGGCACTGCCGGCCTTGTCGCAGGCTTCGATAGAAGAGCTGTACGCATTTCAATTTGCAGAAACCATCCCAGGTGTCCGCTCAGCAAAGCTGTTGAAAAACGGTGATGTGCTTTTGAAGATGACGGACGGTCGTTCACTGATAGTCGCAGCTGAAAACACGCAGGTCCTGGACAGCGGCGCGATTATGATTGCGGAAGAGACAGTCGCCGAAATCGTTCAATTCAGCGCGGCTGAGGCCGGTGCGGCAGCAGCCGGTGGAATTAGTGGCACTGGCGCGGCGCTGGGCGGCTTGGGCCTGGCTGGAGCGGCCGCTGCGGCCGGTGGCGGTGGCGGTGGGGATGACGAAGCCGCCCCGCAAGCCGAGCCCACATACCCGAGTTTCAATCTGGCCCAACTCCAATCCGCGGCCTTGAACAGTGCCAGCACAAATTCAGCCGCACCCGATGGCACCTCGACCGTAGAAATTACAATCGGATCACTCGTCAAATCCGTAACACCTAATTCTGACGGCAGTTGGAGCCTCTCTCTAACCGCAGCCGAGGCGGCTGCTCTTCCCCAAGGAATAACGGCTGTGTCTGTCCGGCATTTGGACGATGCAGGTACAGAATTGTCAGTTCAAACAGTTCAGTTCGACATCGATTCAATTCCACCGACTCTTTCGATCATTGGTTTCTCTGGCGGTGCGGTTCTGAATTCGGCGGAACAGGCAACGGATCTCACGGTCTTCGGTTCAACAGATGCGGAGGACGGACAAACCGTGACCGTTTCACTGAACGGGCGAACTTACACTGGAACAGCAATCGGTGGGCAATGGAGTGTCATTGTCCCAGCTTCCGCACTTGCGGCTCTGCCGGACGGTGCAACTGTATCACTAACGGCTGATGTGGCCGACGCTGCGGGTAATCCTGCCCCTCAGGTCAGCGGAAGCTTTGATACTGACTTCACAGCACCAACCGTATCACTTGACCCTGTTGCGGGAGGGTCGATTGAGCTGGTCGACGTTGCAGGCGATCTGACGCTCACGGGTTCAACAACGGCTGCGGACGGCCAGCCAGTCAGCGTTGTTTTCAACGGTCAAGTCTATTCAGGCACTGCTTCTGGAGGGGGTTGGAATGTGACGATCCCCAACGCTGATCTCAGCTCTCTCACGACCGGAGTCCCCGCGGCGATCATTGTTACAACAGAAGATACAGCAGGCAATCAGTCGATGCCTGTCATCTCGTCCGTGCCGGTGGATCTCACTGGCCCGTCCATTTCCATCTCCCCCCTACCCGTCGGTGCTGTTTTGAACGTCCTAGAAGCCGGAGTTGACTTGACGGTCAGTGGCACAACCGGAAATGTCGAGGATGGTCAACAAGTTACCGTCTCTTTGGATGGGAAAACATACACCGGCACAGTAACAGGCGGCACATGGTCGGTGACAGTTCCCACCGCTGATTTGGGCGCCCTTTCTGACGGAAGCAGTTTTTCGGTTACAGCAGATGTGAGTGATACAAACGGATTGCCGGCACAGCAGGCAAACGTGTCTCTGTCTACGGACCTGACGGCACCTAGTCTCAACATTGACAGCTTTTCGGACGGGGCAGTTATGAATGCCCTAGAGCAGACAACTGACTTGATTATCTCGGGCACAACCACCGCTGAGGATGGGCAAACAGTAAGCGTTAGTATGAATGGGCAAACGTATTCAGGCACCGTGTCTGCTGGCGCCTGGAGCGTCACGGTCGCAGCGTCGGATCTTAGCGCGTTGTCAGATGCTGCTACCATAACCGTAACTGCCGACGTATCCGACGCCGCTGGAAACCTGGCACCGCAGGCCATCAACAGCTTCGACACCGATTTCACGCCGCCCAGCTTAACAATCACGAACGTATCAGACGGCGCATTAATGAACGCCACGGAACAAGGCACGGATATGACAATTTCCGGAGCCTCTGACGCACCGAACGGAACAGTGGTAAGCATCGACCTCGTACGTGCCGACGGAACAGTCGATGTCACTGGAACAGCAACCGTAACGAGCGGTAGCTGGACATACACTGCGACAGCCGCCGAAATCTCTGTACTTCAAGATGCCGAGACATACAGCATAAATGCGTCAATCACAGATTCAGCAGGGAATAAAAATCTCACCTCGACAAGTCTAAATACCGATTTCACAGCGCCAACGATCACGATCGATACCCTTCCCGTGGGACCAGTGCTGGATGTAGAAGAACAATCTTCAGATTTGACGATCTCGGGCACTGCGACATCTGAAGACGGTCAGACGGTTTCTGTCACGTTTGGAGGTCAAAACTATTCCGGCACGGTCACAGGGGGGGTATGGTCGGTAAACGTGCCCGCCAGCGATCTGAGCGCTCTTTCGGACGCAACAACCTACACTGTTTCTGCAACTGTTGAAGATCTGGCCGGAAACAGTTCGGCAGTCGCAAGCAGCTCGGTCGCAACCGACTTCCGCCCCGTTTTAACATTGGATGAAATCGGAGTGAACGACGCCGTTGTTTTAAACGACGCGCAAGCATCTGGCTTGACGGTTACTGGCTCGTCCCTGGGGCTTTCAAACGGTCAGACGGTAGATGTTTCACTTAACGGAAACACAGTCGGATCGACAACGGTAGCAGCAGACGGCACTTGGTCTTTGGCAGTTCCTTCAACTGAGTTTTCGACCATGAATTCCGGGGACGACCTTGTGTTTTCGGCGCAGGCTACAGTGACAGGCGGACCAAACCCTTTACCTGTTTCTGATCAGGTAACGGCCTATGAACCAGCAGCATATGTAATCACAGAAGCTGGACGTGCGGGCTCAACTGTCACTTTTGAGATCTACGCCGACTCAGATCGCGACATTTCAAGTGGCCTTGCCATTACGGCAGAGCTGGAATTCGACTCATCTGTAGTTTCATTTGACAGCGGATCTACAACAGAAAACAGCGCGTTTGATTTGTTCCTCGCTAGCCCCGGAACCGGTGATGTCATGAATTTCGCGGGTGCTGCGACTGTCTTCACCGATCTGTCTCAGCCGTTGGTCACCTTCACGATGACAATCCAAGATCCAACCCAACCCATAGTGTTGAACATCAATACGACCGACGGCGGTCCGTCCACTTTGCAAGTTGGGACCAACGGAGACGATAGTCTGACCGCAGTAAACACTGACACGCTTATTCAAGGTGGAAGTGGGGACGACTCAATTGATACCTCGGCATCTGGTCGCGATGTTGTTGTCTTTGAAACTGACCCTGCGAGCAACGGCTCAGACACCATCACGGGCTTTACCATCGGCCCGGCTGCCGAAGTGACTGATGCATTGATGTTTAGTGGATTGGACGCGAGCACTTTGCGCGGGGACGGCACCGGGTTTGAACTATTGTCGGTTGGCGAAAGTATTGGCGCAAACACTGGGTTCGTTGGTTTGGGTACGGTTTTGAGTGATCTCAACGCGAGTACGATAGAAAACGCTGTTGAAAGTCTTACCGATGCATTGGCCGGGGACGAACTGTACGTCATGGCTACTGACGGGCAAGACAGCGTTCTGGTCAAGGTCGATTTTGTGGCCTCAGGCAATGCCAACGTACAATCTGTCGCCTCATTTCAGGGTCTGAACGATCTGAGCAACTTGCACACAGACAATGTCCTGCACACAGACCCAACTGGTGCGTCCGCCTGATCCAGGTCCAACCCTCAGTGAAAACTTGCATTCAAAATGAGGTAGTTATGGCAGAAATTGGCTTAACTCCAGTAAGCCGGCAACGGCATGGGAAGCGGTATTGGAAGCGTTTTTCTTCATTCGATTTCGTAAGCGGAATGAAAGACTGTGTTGTAGTGAATGCGGAAATCCTCCTAGCCGCGGCCACTTTCCCGATTGCTTTCAGCAGATGTGGCCAAGGTTTCTACCCCGTGGCTGTCCTTTCCATGGCTTCAGACCACCCTACACCCTTCGTGTCGACCCAGGGCAGATGGCTCGCCGCTTATGTCCCCTCTGAGCTTCGCTGTTTTCCTTTTCGGTGCGAATTGACCAACAACCAGGATGCAATCAAGGGCCCGAGCTTTGAGCTTCTGGTCGACGAAAAATCAGGTCTTGTTACTACCGACCCAGCAAATGAAGCTTTTTTTGATCCCGTTGGCGAACTTGCCCCGGAAGTCAGAAAAGTAGAGTTTTTCTTTCAAACACTCTCCAGATCGATGCAGGACACGTTCACATTGTGCCGAGTGTTTGAGGAGATGGGTCTTTTCTCTCCTCTGAAAGCTCCGCAAGGCACCCCCACCCCTGATGGTTACTACGGAATTGACACAGGCGCTTTACGGAAAACACAGACAGCCAAAATTTCATTACTTGCACAGAACGACGGTCTTCGCCTGATACACGCTCATCAGGTTTCATTGTCCCATTTCAACTGGCTGTCGAAGGCGCAGGCTGACGCTGATCGGCTGAATACCCAAAAACACGACAACGCAGCTTCAAATCTTCCCAGCTTCCTAGATGCACTGGCTGCGGCACAAGAGAGCGAAAGCGCCCTCGGACACCATAGTCATGAGGGTCGATATGCGGTTCTTTAGGAATGGCGAGAAAATACTTGCGCTTGTTCTCTCTGCGGTGCTTACCTCCGCCTGTACGCCCCCACCGGATTTAACTCCTGTGTCCATGTCATTTGCAACTGGAACCGCTGGAGCCGGCGCCGTTACGCCCTCAAGTTCGCTCAGTCAAAGTACGTTTGGGCAAAGGGTACGAGCAGCCGTTGAGTCAAACCCAAATCTGGCTCAGAGCGTTACGGGGATAGAAATCGCAGCAGCTAACCAAGATGCAGCCAAGGGCGCTTTCTTGCCCCAAATATCGTTGGGGGTTAATGCACGTTCCGAACGGATCGAAGCCGATATTGCAGATGTCTCACCTTATCTAAGGGTGTCGCAACTTTTGTACGATGGCGGCGCAGCTGCTGGGGACCTGACTGCAGCCCGAGCACGATTGATGGAAAGCCGAGGTAATCAGATACAAACTGCGTCAGCAACCGCTCTAGCGGCAATTGAGACGTACGTTCTAGTCCTCGATCAGCGAAAGATTCGGGACATTTCGATACAAAACGTCATTGTTCATGAAGAGTTAGTACGTCAAATCTCAAATCGCGCGACAAGCGGGGCCGGTTCCAACGCAGATGTTCTTTCGGCGCAGTCGCGCATGGCGGATGCGCGAACAAGGCTTGCCGACGCGCAAGGTCGAACTGACCGTGCCGAAGCACGGTTTCGCGAAGTCTTTGGGGAAGCTCCCGGAAATTTAAGGCCCCCGGTTTCCGCTCCTGACTTGGAAAGAAGCGACGCTCAAATTATACGATCCAGCCCTCAAATTCGTAGCGCGAATGCAAGACTTTTGGCGGCAAAAGCGGAGTGGACCGCGGCGCAGGCGCGCCGCAGACCAGATATTCGCGCCGCAGCATTTGCCAATCAAGACGAAAATCGGGATGCAAATTTTGGCGTTGACCTTGCGGTCAACTATGAATTGGACAGTACCGGTCAGCGTCGCGCAGCGATTGCCGCCGCAGAAGCTCAAGTCAAAGAGGCGGAATTCGTTCGAGAACAACTCGTTCGTGAAATCACTCGGGAATTGGGCTTCATTCGTTCAGACCGGAAAGCCGGAGCTGAACGACTGCAAGCGGCTCGCGCTGCAGTCACCGCCAATGCAGACAACGTCACAGCTTCACGCGCGCAGTTTTCGATTGGACGCCGCAGTTTGATCGAAATCCTTGATGCGCAGCGCGACTATATCAATGCTCAAGAGCGTCTCATTCTTGCGGAACAGAGTTTTTTCCTGACCAATTACGCAGCGCTGAGCCTTACCGGAGAAATCCTTGACTTGCTCGGGATTTCGCTTGGGGCCTGGGACAGCTTGGAATGAAAATGACCAACTCAACGCTCACCAACCCTTTTCTGACGCACTATGAGGCTTGCCTGCTCAACGTAGCGAGCTCGCTGGAGAGGCCAATAACGCTGGCCACGCTTCATGCGGCGCAAACTGGCGCAGATGGAGAGTTGACCATACGCGACATCGTTTCTGTGGCTCAGCATGCGAAACTACAGGCGGGCTACGGCAAGCGGCGCCTTTCTGAATTTGACGGGAAACTTGCGCCCGCGATGTTGCTGCTGACCGGAAACCGGGCCGTTGTGTATCATGGGCGGGCCAGCAGCGGTGGATTGTTGATATTCGATCCCGAAGTTGGCGAAGGTATTTGCGAACTTCCCGAGGACAGCTTTTGCGATACTTACACTGGCTATGCCATTTTGTTTCGTCGTCGTTACGACGATGAAATTTTGCCTCAAGCCAACTCAGATAATGGGCACTGGTTCCGCGCAGCTCTTACTGCGAACCGGTGGGATTATTTGCAAGTCGCACTGGCAGCTGCGTTGGCCAACCTGTTGGGCCTCACAACATCTATTTTCATTATGGTCGTCTATGATCGCGTTTTACCAAACGAAGCGACTGAGTCCCTGATTGCATTGACGATAGGCGTGGCACTTGCATTGGTCTTCGACTTTGTACTGAAACTGCTGCGAGCGGGGTTTATCGACAGGGCCGGACAAAAGGCCGATTTGCTGATGGGGCGGCGAATCTTCGATCAGTTGCTGAACATTCAGATGAAATCTCGGACAGGCTCTACTGGTGCAATGACCAGCACAATTCGTGAGTTTGAAACACTGCGTGAGTTTTTTACATCAGCCACCCTTGTCGCCGTTGTCGACTTACCCTTCATCGGACTATTTGTTTTCGTGATCTATCTGGTTGGTGGACAACTGGCAGTTGTACCAGCCTTTGCAGTTCCAGTAGTGCTTTTGACAGGTTTGGCAGTTCAACCAATTCTGTCACGCATGGCGGAAAAGAGCCTTGCTGACGGGCAATCTAAGCAATCTGTGCTGGTCGAAGCTGTCTCGGGCATTGAAACGATCAAAACAACGGCCGCAGGCCAACGAATGCGAGCCAGGTGGGAACAGGCCATCGAGCGACAATCAACACATGGAGCAAAAAGTCGGGCTGTCACGCAATTTGCATTGAACCTAACCGGATTTACGCAACAAGCTGCTCAGGTGCTCATTGTTTTCTATGGTGTTTTTCTGATCGCCGATGGGCAAGCCAGCATGGGTGCGCTTGTGGCCTCTGTTATGCTGACCGGTCGCGCATTGGCACCTTTAGGTCAATTGGCGCAGACATTGACTCGCATGAACCAGGCCCGCAGCGCCTATCGCAATCTCAACAACTTTATGAAGGCTGAGAGCGAACGCCCTGAAGGTCGCACTTGGGTGAACCGAGACGGGTTCAAGGGGGCAATTTCCTTCAACAACGTGCATTTTTCTTACCCTGATCAAAAGACTGACACGCTCCAAGGAATATCTTTCACGATCGAACCCGGCGAAAAAGTAGCGATCCTTGGCCAAATCGGCTGTGGAAAAAGTACGATCGCCCGCATACTTCTGGGCCTGTACTCGCCCCGTGTAGGATCAGTCACACTCGACGGTCTGGACATTCGGCAGATCGACCCTGGTGACTTGCGTCGCAATATAGGCTCAGTTTTGCAAGAAATTTGGCTGTTCTCCGGGTCGATCCGGGACAACATCGCCAGCGGTGCGATCAGACCTAAAGATGACGACCTTGTCCAAGCAGGCCGTATATCTGGTGTTGAAGAATTCGTCACCAACCACCCAAACGGTTATGATCTTCAACTGTCCGAAAGAGGAGAAGGGCTTTCTGGCGGGCAACGGCAAGCCATTGCACTTGCCCGTGCGCTCATAGGGCATCCTCCGATTTTACTGCTGGATGAGCCGACAAGCGCCATGGACGTCCAAACTGAGGCTGAAGTGGTTCAACGTTTAAAAGAGGCCTCTTCGGACACGACAATGGTTGTCGTAACGCACCGAACCAGCCTGCTGGAGCTTGTTGACAGGATCATAATACTTGAAAACGGCAGGGTTGTCGCAGATGGACCCAAAAGCCTGCTGACACAACAAGCACGCCGCAACAGGAGACACTTGAATGTCGCGGCATCCTGATCTGGCCACCCTGGCGCGCGAAATGAAGGGGCGCTCTCCTATTCGGGGTTCATTGCTTTTGTTGGTGATCCTGTCTTGCCTGATCTCTGCCGTGGTTTGGGCACATCTAACCGAACTCGACGATGTCACGCGCGTAGACGGTCGCATTGTCCCGTCCGGTGATATCCAAGTAATCGATGCCAGCGAACCCGGAATTCTACGCGCGCTCCATGTGCGCGAAGGCCAACTGGTGGAGAAAAACACAATGCTTATGGAGCTTGATGCCACGCAAATCGATAGCAAGCTCAGTCAGGAACAACAACGCGCATTCGGGCTGATGGCGCGCGCAAGGCGGCTTCAGGCGGAAATAGACGGAACTCAGTTGGAATTCGACGGGAAGCTGATTTCAGGAGCACCAAGTGTAGTGCGCTCGGAAACGGCACTGTATCAGGGGCGGCAAACTGAGTTGGCGGCAGAGATTGCAATTCTGGAACGTCAGCGCCAACAGAAACACCGCGAGTACGAAGAAGGCCTAGTTGATCAAGTCACAGCTGTTGAGACGCTAAAAGTCCTTGCGGAAGAGCGCGCCATGATGGCCCCCTTGGTCCAAAGCCAGATGGAGCCTGCGACAACCTTACTGGCCTTGCGCCGAAGCGAGGCAGAGTGGCAGGGGCGTAAAGTGCGCGCTGAAGCAGTAATCAACCGGCTACAGACGGGCCTGAAAGAAATCGATGATCGCATTCAGGCCGCCCGTAGCCGGTTTAGAAGTGCCGCGCTGACCGACCTTGCGATTGCCACGGCTGAATTGGCGGCCTTGAAACCGACGCTGCCTGCTTTGCGCGACAGAGTTATGCGAGCGCAAGTCCGCTCTCCGGTGCGGGGCATTGTCAATCGCATTCACCAGACAACCATCGGAGGGCACACAAGAAGTGGCGAGGAGCTTGTCGAAATCGTGCCTCTGGATGACACGCTGCTTGTCGAGGCTTACGTGAAACCCGAGGACATCGCATTTCTACGCGCCGGGCAACCTGTGAAAGTCAAGATCACAGCCTATGACTTCGCCCGATATGGAGCCTTAGATGGTGAAATCATACGCATTGGTGCCGATACAATCACGCGATCGGAACGCAATGAAGAAGATGTTTTCGTCGTAGAAATCCGAACGAACAACACCATGTTGGACGGGAACGGCATTGCGGTCGAGATTATTCCTGGCATGATCGCAGAAGTGGACATTCTGTCCGGTCGCAAATCTGTTTTGGACTACATTCTGCAACCCGTCGTGAAGATCAAGGATCAGGCGCTTAGAGAGTAAACCGATCAAGCAAGGCGGCTACATGCCTGATTATGGCATGAATGTATGACCGACGTAGGGGCTGAGAGCCTCAACCTCAGTTGATCAATACTTCAGTTATTTCCAGTCAACTTCGCCCAGAAAGATGTACCCAGCACCATAAATCGTTTTGATAAGGCGCGGGTTCTTGGGGTCTTCACCAAGTTTAGTTCGCAGTCTGGATATCCGAACATCCATGGCCCGGTCAAAGCTGTCCCCTGCTGCTCCGCCCAGCGACTCCTGCATCTGCCCCCGACTGATCAGGCGCTTGGGGCTCTCAAGAAACAACCTCAGAACTTCACCTTCCGCATGGCTGAACGGGGTTTCTGAACCCGCCCCGTCCTCAAGTACGTAGCGGTCAAAATGCGCTGTCCAACCATTGAACACAGCTGTATCTGAGTGTGACGTTGGGCCGCGCGGGGCACGCAACCTCGCCCTTATCCGAGCCACAACTTCTGCCGGATCGAATGGTTTCGTTATATAGTCATCAGCACCAAGCTCTAACCCCGTCACGCGATCTTGCACCTGTGCACGGCCGGATATGATAATCACCGCCGCGCCTTGTTCTAGCGCAAGGCGGTGAACCAGAGCCAACCCATCCGTGTCCGGCAAGGAAAGATCGACCAGACAGACATCTGGCGTCACGCGCTTCAGCGCCGCCTCGAATTCCCGCGCACGAGAGAAACTTTGCGTTCGGAACCCTGCGTCTTCCAAAGCATCCGTCAGGATGCGGCGTATCTCGGGCTCATCATCGAGAATAGTCACCAGCGGTTGCGTCATCAGGCTGCCTCAGTTTGGATCAGTGCAGACAATTGCGCCTGTGAAAACGGTTTTTGCAACACCGGTGCCAAAGCGAGTGCCTGTTGGTGCAATGGATCTGAATTGGGTAGGGACGTCATTAGGATGCACGGAAACCCAGGCTTGACCTTTTTCAGTAGATCCAGGCCTGTTGCCCCTCCTTCCAGGCGGATATCGGACAGGACCATCGAGATGTCTTGAACGCTGGACAGCAGCGCGACCGCTTCATCGACTGAGTTGGCTTCAATTACGGCCAAACCCAATTCCACCAACATGTCACGAAACTGACCGCGCAATTCATCGCTATCTTCCACCAACAGCACAAGACCGCCTCGGGCCGGTGGAGCTGGTCGGTAGGGTAACCGCAGGACGACGGAAGCCCCGGACGGGGTATTCTTTAAGTTCAGATCACCCCCCGTCAGTTTTACGGTGTCATAAACCATCGGTAGGCCCAGCCCGGACCCATCGCTCCCTTTCGTTGTAAAGAAAGGATTTAGCGCTTTCTCCAACGCCTCTGGTGAAAACCCCGGACCGGTGTCCGACACAGTGATCTCGACCCAAATGTTACCGATAGCGTGTGCGCTTATGGTAATCTGGCCCGAGCTTCCACATGCGTCCCGTGCGTTCAAAATCAGATTCAACAGCGCGTCCTGCACCATTCCCGGATCAAGCATCAAAGCCTGATCCGGTAGTGTGTTGACAACAGAAAGCCCCATGCCGCGCGGCAGGGATGGGGTGGCGAGTATCCGCAGATCTTCCAGTAGACCGCGCATATCCGTGGCCTGAGGCTGAGGTGTTCTGTTCCCGGTCATATCCGCAATCCGGTTCAGCAATTGCCCGCCCCTGCGCGCCGTTTGTTGAGTGGCAACGACAAGCTCTTGCGCTTCATCCGGCAAGTGCATCTTGTCCAGCCTAGATTGCATTCCAAGGATAATCGTAAGCAGGTTCGAAAAGTCATGCGCAAGGCCGCTTGTCATTTGCGCCGCCATCGCTCTGCGACGTGTCTGCTGCAATGCAACCCGCGCTTGTGTTTCCTCGGTTATGTCCACAGACATGACGTAGACCCCCCCCGCCCCATCCGGTGTGAATGAAACACGGATGCGGCGAGAATCCTGATCTTCAGTGAACTCAAAAACAGATTGCTCACCGTCGTAAGCCTTTTGCAGATGGCTTTCGACACGTGCGAAAGCCACAGCACCAAGGGCCTCGGAGATATGGAGCCCAAGAATATCAGAAGGACGGCCAGGCATAACCGCGCTCAGACGTCGGTTGGAATAGTCGTAGAGCCCGTCGCTGTCCAAATGCGCGATATGAGCCGGCATCATCTCGGTCACCAGACGCGTCCGGGCCTCAATTTCGGTCAGTTCCCGTTTGGCTTCTTCCAATGCGGCGATCGTGGCAGCAAGCTTGCGGTTGGTGGCCGACAATTCTTCGGCATGACCCAACAACTGTTCAGACAGTTCCTCGGACCGTGCTCGCAGAAGGTTTTCGGCCCGCCGTGTACCTGTGATGTCCGTATAGACCGCAACCCAACCCCCTTGTGGCAACGGCGCGCCTTCGATTGAGACTACTTGCCCGTTTGGACGTACCCGTTCCATGTAATGCGGCTCAAACGCCAAGGCCTGTTCGACGCGCAGGTTGACCATGTCCTCCACACTCTCGTCGTGGCCATATTCTCCTCGACTGGCAAGAAAGTGGATGGTGTCTCGAAACAAGGCCCCACGCTGGACCAGTTCGTCTGGTAACCCGAACATTTCCTGAAAACGGCGATTGCTGAGCACCAACTGCAACTTGCTGTCATAGATGGAAAGAGCCTGACCAATCAGGTTCAGCCCTGCGGTGGTCATAGCCTTGATGCGCTTTTCTGTTATGTTCAAGCTTGCCGTCTCCACAGCCTCTGCCTAGCACCAGTTACCAGGCGCGGATAGTGGAATCATGTTCGGTGCCTCGCCGCGCCGGGTCAGGACCCGCCGTGTAAAGGCATAGCATTCGCGGCGCGATATGCCTCGACATATCCCCTTGCGACAGATCGTACAGCGCGACCTATCTGGGCATAGGCTTCGTCCGGCAGATTGGCAAAGGAAACGCGCGCGGACCAACCCGGCGCATCGAACCCACTGCCATTCAACAGAACAATCCCGTGATCCTCGGCAAGTTTGAAGGCAATGTCGAGCGGGTGCACGTTCTTCTTGATCCAAGTCACAACGTCGTCGCCAACATATTTGCGCAACCAATATTCGAAGTCGATGATCCCATAATAGGCGTCGTAGTTTTCGCCAGCATTGACCTCGATCCCCATAGCTTCGGTCAATAGCTTGAACCGCCGATGCACAAGTTCCATACAGGCGGTTTGATAGTCTTTTTTGGTGTCCACCAGCTCAACAAGCGAAAACAGGGTCATCATGACTTGTTGAGGTAAGGACAGACCAGCGGTGTGGTTCAGGGCAACATCCCGGCTGTCTGCAACCAGACGATCAACGAAGCGGATATCCCGAGGGGTAAGGCTCAGCGTGCCATACCGTTTGTCCAGCGTCTGCTTAATCTCTTCGCTGTGCTGTGCCAGTTTGAGGTCAAAGATATTGTCTTGTGCAACGGCAATGACACCCAAACGCCAGCCCGTGCAGCCAAAGTATTTAGAATAGGAATAAACGCCAATTGTATTGCGTGGCATGTACCCCATGACCGATGTGAAATCATGCACGAATGTTCCATACACATCATCTGTCAGAACGATGAGGTCGGGGCGATGGTTCTCGACCACATCCGCCAGTTTTTCCAGAGATGCCTTGTTCAGGGCAACTGACGAAGGATTGCCCGGATTGACCAGAAAGAAGGCTTTTACTTTGGGGTCTTTCAGTGTCTCGACCGCCGCATCGGTCAATTGGAAGCCATCTTCTTCATCAGTTTCCACATGGACGGATTCGAGGCTGTAGTCCTCCAACTCGGGCATTTCGAGATACGGGGTGAAGATCGGAGTGCACAGTGCAATCGTATCGCCAGGGTTCAGCAATCGGTTGGCTTTGAGTGATTTGAAGATGTAACACATCGCGGCTGTGCCGCCTTCGACAGCAAACAGATCAAATCGTGCATCTGGCTGTCGACCAGAACACATGGCCCACATCAGATATTCATGCGCAATAATCTGATTGTGATGCAGAATTCGATCCGGCACGGGATAATTGTCTCCAATGATCGAATCCGTCAGTTCATGAACAAACGCATCTGCATCAAAGTCGAAAGCAAAAATGGCGTGTTTGACCACAGTCAACAAAGTATCGGTGCCCGGCATATCGGCATTTGCCTCGGCCCAGCGCAAAAAGCGATCATGGCACCCTTTGATGGCCGGCATTCCACCCAAACCCGCGGGATGGTCCATAACGCGTTTGGCTTCGGTTATGGCAAACTGACCAAGCGCAAAGAACGCTTCACGCGGGCGTGTCGCGATCCAGTTGGGGTTGCCGCGCCCTGCGTTCAGAAACGCACTGTTGGACTTTCGCGCCTCATCCGAGGCCAGTTTGATCAGCTCATCCTTGATCTGAAAAGGGCTGAGCGCTTCGTAATCGTGCAGTTTCAGACGGTCCATACCACATACCTTTCCAAATCAACTGAGGATCAAAACAACGACCATGCCAAAGATGGTCAGTAACGTATTCCCGATCGCATAGGGCATCCCATACCCCAACGCTGGTATTCGGCTTTGAGCGGCTTCCTGGATCATCCCCAGCGCAGCTGTTGTGGTTCGCGCGCCCGCGCAGGCCCCGAACAAAATGGCCGGATGAAACTTGAAAACGTAGTGGCCGACATAGACAGAAAAGATCATGGGCAATGAGGTGGCGACAATACCCCAAAGCAGCAATGCGACACCGGCCTGCTGAAGCCCTGCGACGAAACCGGGGCCCGCACTGATCCCAATCACAGCAATAAATACGTTCAGGCCAAGGGTATTCATCAACCACAATGACGGACCGGGTATACGCCCGAAAGTTGGATGAACCGTTCGCAACCAGCCAAGCAACAACCCTGACAAAAGGGCCCCACCTGTTGTGGACAGGCTGATTGGGAATCCCCCCATGGTGATCGCCAGGGTCCCGACCAAACCGCCAAGAAAGATCCCCCATCCGACAAAGGCAAGATCCGTCGTGTCCACCGGACGGTCTGCATATCCAACCTGGGCGATTGCGGCTTCGACATGGCGCTTTGACCCAAGAACCGTCAGGATGTCACCGCGATGCACGACAGTTCCCGGCAACAGCGGCAGTTCGACCATGTTACGCATCAGCTTCGAGACATAAACACCACGGGCCAGCGAGAGCTTGCTTAGGTCCTCTAGCGTTTTTCCGTGAACCTCTTTGCTGGTGATCAGAACGTCCAGCTTCTCGGTCGGTGTGTTTAGCAATTCAGGGGCGTCAGCCTCTTTCATGCGGCCTTCCAGCAGGCCGACCAAGTCCGCGCGCCGCCCGGAAAACATGACGACGTCGCCCGCCTGAAGTTCCGTGCTGTCCTCAACCTCGATAATTTCATCGCCACGCTTGATCCGTTCCGCATAAATCCGCACTCCGGGCATCAAGTCCTTGACCGGTTGGCCTATCAAATCACTGTCGTCTGGTATTTCAAACGCCCGTGCTTCGATCATGCGATAGGCCGAAACGATACCGTCACCAGACTCAATCGCCGCGCCGCCACCTAGCTGAGCTTCGTATTCCTTACAGGCGGCAATCAAATCCACACCAATCAGACGCGGGCCTATCTTGGCCAGAATGATGGCAGAACCAATGGTGCCGTAGATATAGGTAACAGCATAAGCGATCGGAATTTGATTGGCATAGGTCTGCGCTTGTTCTGACGACAGGCCCAATTGATTGATCTGATCTGTTGCAACACCAATTGCGGCCGAAATGGTCTGCGACCCCGCGTACAGGCCTGCCGCGAACCCTAATTCCAGACCCGCAACCATTGCGGAAATCAACGGGACAACCAAACACAGTGCAAGAACACTGAGCGCAAAGAACACTTCACGCGCACCGTCTGCTTTGAGGCCACGAATAAACTGTGGGCCTACACCATACCCAACCGCAAAGATGAACATGATGAAAAAGGTCGATTTGACCGCCGAGTCGATTTGGATGTGCGTTTGCCCAATGATCACAGCCGCAAGCAATGTTGCCGTGACAGTTCCCAGACTGAACCCAAAAAGCTTTTTGGGGCCGATCCAGAACCCCACCCCTATCGACAGAAAAACCGCCAGTTCGGGATAGCTGCGCAGCACATTCACAAACCAATCGCCCATCACCATCCTCCTCAGAGCACCCTGCAAGCGCAAAGGTGTGTTTGGAACATTGAAATCGCTGACAGGCCGATCTGAACTATTCAATCAGTAACAAGAAACAAAAGCACCGACACAGCAGGCCGTCAGAGCGAAATTAGAAGCGTATTTTTCAAGGACGATACCGTAAGATATGAATTTGTCTATAAATTTTCGCTGACAGGACCCAACCACCAAAGAGATGTCTAGTAGCGAGAGCGGGATTTTGCACCTTCCGTTGTAATGGAATGCAATGACAACGTATGGTCCATGTTTCGCATTCGATGCCGCAACATCTGGCGGCCCATCCGGGCTAGATCAGGCGCAAACTCGGGCTTGTTTGCCACATTCTCGAACTCGCCTTTGCCTTGGTGGTCAAACAGAATTGGCGGCAGATCGGCTGCGAATTCGATCAGAGTAAAGCGATCATCTCGCAAAATCCCCAGACAAGAGTCGCTGTTGCCCGTTCCCAGTCGCTGTTGCCAAAGGGTCGGATTTTCAGGTTCCGAGAAGTCCAGTTCACTGAACGAATAATTGCGCCAGTCTTCGGGAACCTCGGCTTGCAACAACGGCATCAGGGATCGACCATCCATCGCGTTCGGAGCCGTTTGGCCGATCCAGTCAAGGATTGTGGGTGTAACATCTACTGACTCTGTCGGCACTGCAATTTGACTACCCGCATAGGCCTCGTTCCCCGGCAAACGGATCATCAACGGTGTATGATAGGCTGCATCATAGACCGTCATTTTGCCCCAGCTGTGGCGATCCCCCAGCATTTCGCCATGGTCTGCGGTAATAACGACCATGGTATCGTCATATTGCCCGCTGTCCTTCAGGTATTGCACGACGCGACCGATATGGTGGTCAACCTCTGTCGCCAGCCCTAGATAAACTGCGCGCAATGTACAAATGTTTGCGTCTGTTGGTTCAACTTCGTCAAAGCCGAGAACAAACTCTTTTGCTGTGTAGACATCCAGCTTCGGACCGAAGAATGGGTGAAGTTCTTTCTCGGCTTCGGCGCTATGTAACCGTTTCGGCAGGGGGATATCTGCCGGGTTGTACATATCGTTGTACGGAGCAGGTGCGACCAAAGGCGGATGCGGTCGAATATAGGTCAGATGGGCGAACCAGCCCTTTCCACGATGTGGCGCGATGCCGTCAAGGAATGCATCGGTGAGGAACGCCGTATCGCTGTCTTCTGCCCGATACAGTGCCGGATCGTTTAATTTAGGGGGGTGATCGTCTATTGAGACAGGTTGGTAGACATCCCAATACTGATCGAACTCATACCCTTTCTTCATCAGATGCGCTTGCCAAGGGTACGATTCTTCAAGACGCATTTCGACGATTTCCAGAAATCCGTTCATGGATTCCTCGTAAGACTTAAGCACCGGGTCGTTTGCGTCATGAACCCGCGGGTCAGCAGAGGTGTCTGTGTAGCCAAACAGCATCGGCGTATATCCCGCTTTGCGCATTTCTGTCGCTATGTTCGGGGTGTCGTGACGCAACGGTGTTCCATTCCTGACGGACCGGTGGTTCATCGCATATTGACCGGTCAGAAGCGATGCACGCGAAGGGCCGCAAGGATTGGTGACCGAGTAATGTCGTGTGAAGGTCACGGCATCATCCATGAACGCCCTCAGGTGAGGGAGATCCACGTGATCCGCCAACGCGCCGCTCAGGCAATCAGCCCGAAGCTGATCAATGATGATGAACAAGACGTTTTTGGCCTCAGGCATACGAACTCTCCGGCTCTGAACTTGATTCCCACGCGGAATGTGTCTGGCTTCTTGTGCTCAAGCAACTGATAAAATGAAGACATCACCGCTTACTAAAGCCAAAAGAGAATACCAAACGTAAACCTGCCAAATAGTGTCAGGCGTGACGCGTGCGCCATCCTCCACCACAAAAACCCAGCCTTTCGGAACAAAGACTTGCGGGCCAAAGGCGTTTTACTTCACATGGCGATATGACGACGCCAGCGATATCATCCGAGCGAGACACCGACGGTACCCGTGTCCGTATCTCGGGTGAATTGCTGACCCAATCGTTGCATTCGGTAGAACAGGACTTCGCGGCTATCAAACCTACGCCTGACAGGGTTGTTTTTGACTTGTCTCGCATAGAAGCGCTGGACACCGGCGGCGCATGGCTGATCGCTGATCTTGGTCGGCGGTTTACCTCGAACGGTGCGACGATGGAAATCCAAGGGGCAAAGCCTGCGCACGCCAAGCTCATCGATACTGTAACGCATAGTATACCGGACAAACCCGGCAAACTCGAAGATCCCCGCAGCTTTGTGGACTGGGTTGCCGATGTTGGCCGCAGCACGTTCGGGGCCTGGAAAGACACACTGTCGATACTGGAGTTTCTGGGGCTTACGTTGCATCGGCTGCTTCGAACTGTTGTGATGCCCTGGCGGCTGCGCAAAGCAGCGTTGGTGACGCATATGGAGGAAACCGGCGTCAAAGCCCTTCCGATTGTGGCCTTGATGGGATTTCTGATTGGCGTTGTTCTGGCCTTTCAGGGCGCAACCCAACTCAAGCAGTTTGGCGCAGAGATCTTTGTGGTTGAACTGATCTCAATCTCAGTTCTGCGCGAATTGGGAATTTTGCTGACCGCCATCATTGTTGCAGGCCGCTCGGGTTCTGCGTTCACCGCATCCATCGGCTCGATGAAAGTGCAGGAAGAGATCGACGCCATGCGGACCCTAGGGCTGGATCCGATTGAGGTACTGGTTATTCCCCGTGTCCTCGCTCTTTTGATCATGCTGCCCATTCTGGGCTTTGTGGCAGACATAGCGGGCTTGTTCGGTGGCGCGTTGATGAGTTGGATTGACCTTGGCGTAAGCCCGGGCATGTTTCTGACACGACTGAAGGAAAACACAGACGTCTGGCAATTGGCGGTGGGTTTGATCAAAGCACCCTTTTTCGCTTTGGTCATTGGCGTGATCTCTTGTTGGCAGGCCATGCAAGTCAGAGGGTCAGCCCAAAGCGTCGGCCAACGCACGACGGCATCCGTAGTGCAGTCGATCTTCATGGTTATTGTGATTGATGCCTTGTTCTCGATTTTCTTCTCAGAGGTCGGAATCTGACATGATCAGCAGCACACAGCAGGCATCAGCTTTGACAGAAACGCAGCAGGAAGCAGTGATCCGTGTGCGCGGCCTCAGAAACCAATTTGGAACGCAGGTTGTACATGACAACCTAGACCTCGATGTCTGGCGTGGCGAAGTTCTTGGAGTTGTTGGCGGGTCCGGAACAGGCAAGTCCGTTTTGCTCAGAACAATTGTGGGTTTGAACAAACCCGCCGCGGGCAGTATCGAGGTTTTGGGCGTAGATGTTCTAAACGGCCCCGAGGAAGACCGGCGCAGGATCGAACGCCATTGGGGCGTGGCATTCCAGGACGGCGCGTTGTTTTCTTCTTTGACCGTGTTGCAAAATGTAATGGCCCCTCTGCGCGAGCACACTGGCCTCAGCGAAAAGTTGATGGAGTCTCTGGGCGCGCTGAAGATCAGTCTGGTAGGTTTGCCACAACTAAGCTGTGGCAAGTTTCCGTCCGAGCTATCCGGCGGCATGCGCAAACGCGCGGCTCTAGCCCGAGCATTGGCCCTGGACCCTGAAATCGTTTTCCTGGACGAGCCAACCGCTGGATTGGACCCGATTGGTGCAGCAGCGTATGATGAGCTTATTGGCGAATTGCAGCAGGCTCTTGGGTTGACGGTATTTATGGTCACCCATGATCTGGACAGCCTTTATGCCATCTGCAACCGGATAGCTGTACTTGCAGAAAAGCGCGTACTGGTCGAAGGTCCGATAGAAGAAATGACCAAGGTCGATCATCCTTGGGTGCAGGAATACTTTACAGGCCCCCGCGCCCGCGCAGCACAACAGAAGGGCCAAGACAGGTAGAGGCAATGGAGACCCGAGCGAACTATATCCTCATCGGCGCGTTTACCCTTGCGGGGCTATTGGGCGCATTTGGCTTTTTCCTGTGGCTTGCGAAATTTGAGGTCACACGCCAATACGCTTACTATGACGTTTTATTCGACAATGTCTCGGGGCTTTCCGCTGCGGGAGGTGTAAGTTTTAATGGCCTTCCCGTGGGGCAGGTCATTTCGTTGAATCTGGATGATGACGACCCCTCAAAGGTCAGGGTGCGCATCGAAGTGGATGCAGACATTCCAATCACCGACGAAACCGTGGCGCAATTGCAATCACTGGGTGTGACCGGTGTAGGTTATGTAGAGTTGACGGGTGGATCGCCAAATTCACAGCGATTGCCGCAGGACAGCGTGATCAAAAGCAAGCGGAGCACGATTCAATCGTTGTTCGAAGGCGCGCCAAAGGTTCTGGATGAGGCTGTCACGCTTTTGGAAAGTCTAAACAAGGTCGTAGACGACAAGAACCGGGAAGCCGTGAGCAGCATTTTGGACAACCTTGCGTCCGCCACAGGACGGTTAGACAAAACGCTGACCAGCTTTGAGTCTGTCGCCAGCGACATTGGCAGTGCGGCCAAGGATATTGGCGAGTTTTCAAAACGTCTGGATCCTCTGATCGAAACAGCGGAAACAACACTAAATACCGGCACGGATACACTGAATTCGGTCAAATCCGCATCCGAATCCGCGAAAACCGCGCTTGATGAGGCGACAACTACGATCCAGACGGCGGAACGCATTCTGCAACAGGACATTCAACCCTTTATCCAACGCGGCTCGCAACTGGCTGAACGTTTAACCCTGTTGTCGGACGAAGGCAGCGTTACGCTAGGAATAGTCAACGAAACCGTCCTGAATGCAAATACAACGCTGGGCTCTATCACTTCGGCGATGGACACTGCAAAAGGGGCGTTGTCCTCGGCAGAAACAGCGTTCAATTCCGCCAACCGGGTTATGGAAGAAGAAGTCGCGCCTGTTGCAGCCGACATCCGCAAGGCCGCCAACCAAGTGACAGAAACCGTTTCGAACATCACTGAAAAGATCGACCAAATCTCGGACGATGTCCTCAGCGCATCGAATTCAGCGTCCGAACTGCTTGGCACTATCGATGGCATCGTTCAGGCCAATCGCCGCCAGGTGTCGGATTTCCTGCGCGTAGGTCTTCCGCAATTTGTCCGTTTCGTCGAAGAAGCTCAACGCCTTGTCATCAGTGTAGACCGTCTTGTGGACAAGGTCGAACGAGATCCCGCACGTTTCCTATTGGGCACCCAAGCATCGGAGTTCCGTCAATGATCAAGCCTGCTCTCGCTATGCTGGTGATTGCCCTGTTCGGCGGCTGCGCCGGTCTGGGAACGCTGCAACAGGCAGCCAAACCTAATGATCTCTACCTGTTGACGCCTAAAAGCACGTTCTCGTCTGCGTTGCCCAGAATACAGAAGCAGATCGTTGTTCAGGAACCCACGGCCACTGCCGCGGTAAATACCGATCAGATTGCCATTCAGCCAACGCCTTACCAGGTACAATACCTGCCACGTGCACGCTGGGTTGATCGGGCACCTCTGATCGTTCAGACGCTACTGGTGGAAAGCTACGAAAACTCTGGAAAAGTTGCCGCGGTTGGTCGTTCTACGGTTGGCCTGAGGGCTGACTATGTAATCGCACCGGACCTGCGTGAGTTTCAGGGTATAGTGGTTCAAGAAACAGAGGCCGGTAAATCGGTCCGTATCGAAGTGCGTATGAACATAAAGGTCATCGACGAATACGAGGACAAGATCATCGCATCAAGTTCGTTTCAGGAAAATGTCGTGGCCGCCAGTGATCAAACACAGGATTTGGTCAAGGCATTTGATCTTGCCTTGGGCCGTGCGATGCGAAAAGCGGTTGAGTGGAGTATCCGCAGAATCAACACACATGTGGTAAACAACCCAAGGTCTACCCCTAGCTAAGCCTTGAAGCTCAGGTTACGGCGAACTGGTCGGTTGTCTTTGCTGTTTTTTGCGGAAAACCTGTTCACTAGGGTTGGTGGTGTAGCTTTCATTACCTGCGTCTAAGCTCACGTGCTTAGGTTAATGCACATGGGCCGTCGATTGGGTTCCCGGCTTAGGGGCACGGCAAAAGAACAACAGCGGAATTGTCGCCAAGGCCAGCAAGCCGAGATTGTTGAAAACGGTCAGGTATGAGATCAATTCCGCTTGCTTCGCAATCTCTTGTCCCAGAATCGCGGCGCCCTCGGCACTGTCAGGAGTCAGACCAAGTGGGTTCAGATAAGCCTGCGCTGCAGGGTTATATGGTGTCACATTCTGGCTGAGCACTGCAGTATTGGTCTGAAGCCCGCGCACGATCCAGGTGCCGACTAGCGAGATTCCTACGGATGACCCCAATTGCCGTGTCACGTTGAACAAGCCAGAAGCTTCGTCTTGCCGATTTTGGCTGATGCTCTCAAACGCGAGGATAGACATCGGAACGAAGACCAATCCCATCCCTAACCCACTGATGGCTCCGGGCCATGCCAGCTCCCAAAACCCGGCATTGAGGTTGAGCGCCCCCATCATGAAATTACCAATTGCAGTCAGCAACAGTCCTGCACCTGTTAACAAGCGTGGATCGAAATGATGAACCAGCACCGCACCTGTCAAAACCATAGATAACCCGGCGGTTAGGCCGCGCGGGATAAACAGGTGACCTGAAGCGATAACCGGGAAATCGAGCAGGTTTTGTACAAGCGTTGGCAATATTGCGATACCGCCAAACAGTGAAACCGCGAAACCGGCGATGATCAGGTTGCACAGGGCAAAATTCCGGTCCGCAAAAAGACGCAGATCGACAACTGCATCTCTGGAAACCAACGCGTGAACAACAAATCCAATCGCTCCCAGAATTGACGCTACAACAGCCACCTGGATTATACGGGACGACATCCAATCCATGGTTTCGCCCTGATCCAGAACAAACTGCAGGCAACCGATGCCAAGCGCCAGCAATGCCAGACCTTTCCAATCGATCTTCACATCTTCGGTTTTATCTTCGGGCAATTCTCCGGCAAGCAAAAGAAGGGCAAGAGCCGCCACAGGCAAATTGACAAAAAACACCATCCGCCACGAGAAATACTCGGTCAGGATCGCTCCAACCGTGGGCCCAAGGACCGGCGCTACCACGACACCCAACCCGAAGATCGCCATCGCCTGCCCACGATCTTCCCTTGGGAAGGCATCAAACAGGATCGATTGCGACAGTGGGATCAAAAACGCCCCAAACATACCTTGCGCCAACCGAAAGGCGACGATGACCTCTAAGCTCCAAGACAGGCCACACATCACCGACATCAGGGCAAAACCGCTGACCGCCGTCAGAATCAACCGCCGCCGACCAACACGGCGCGCTACGAACCCAGTCAGCGGCATAATGACCACGGCTGAAACGATATAGCTGGTCAAAATCCAGGTGGCTTGATCAGTGGTCGCCCCAAACGCCGCCTGAATATGGGGCAAGGCGACATTGACGATCGTGCTATCCAACACTTCGAGTATGGCGCTGAGGACAACAGCAACCACGATCACCCGGTTTACAGGACCGGACGTCGCCGAAGTCATTTGCCGTCCGCCGGGCCTGTTGTGTCTACAATGACTTTACTGCTGCCACCGACACGCAAAGGTGCATCTGTTGGATCCAATTCGATCCTAACCGGAAAACGACGCGTGACCTTCACCCAGTTACCGCTGGCATTCTCGGAAGGTAGCAATGAAAACGTGTCTCCTGATCCGCGCCCAATGGAAGCCACTTTTCCGGTCAGTTTCACACCCGGCAGCATGTCGACCTGAACCGTGACCGATTGACCGGGTCGGATGCGCGGCAAAGACGTTTCTTTGAAGTTCGCATCCACCCACCAGTCCGATGACTCGACAATCGAAAACTGCGGGGCGTTGGCAGAAACCGATGATCCGGGGCGCAATGTCAGATTGGCGACCCAGCCGTCCGCCGCGGCAAAAACCTTGGTCCAAGCAAGATTTGTTTCGGCAATCTCAAGCTGTGCTTGCGATGACAGGATGTCGTCCTGCTTAGCCTCCAACCCGCTTTGCAGCGCCAACAGGCTGGATTGACTGGTCGTTAGCCGCGCAGAGGCTTGTGCGAATTCTGATGTCGTCTGATCCAGCGAAGCTTGGGCCACATCCCCCGATGCAAACAGCGCCTTTGCTCTTTCGAGGCTTTTGTTCGCCGTGTCATACGCGGATTGGGCGCTTTCGACGGCCGCTTCTGCTGCGGTGATCTGAGTGGAGTAAGACTTGGCCTGTTGTACCGCACTGTCCAAATCGGCCTCTGCCGCATCGACCGACGCTTTGAACTGCGTCTCGTCAATTGAAAACAGAAGGTCGCCAGTCTTGACCGGTTGATTTTCCGAAATGTGAACTTCGGCGACTTGGCCAGTCACCTGAGCCGCAACGTAGATAATATTGGCTCCGATATATGCATCCTTGGTGGAAGGATACCTTTCTTCATGCCGCCAGAACAGCAACAATCCAACCCCAATGGCTGCCAGCATTACGGCAATTGCTGCGGTTTTGAGCGGTTTCATCGTCACATCCCCTGGTTCACAGTCCGAGCCACTTACATTGCGTGCATATGCATGCGTATTGCCAGATTGCCCAGGACCCAAACAGTACCAAGGATCATGATCAGCAGAACCATGGTGGAAAACAGGACCAGATGAAGGTCTTCCCGGCTACTGCGTCGGCGGTCGATATGCAGGAAATACACAAGTTGCAAAACAAGTTGGGCCAGACCCAGCAAGCCGATTGTCAGATAGACGCCGACCGTTTCGATGCCGAACACATACGCCACTCCGAACATGGCGAGTGTTAGGATCAGCGACCCGCCATATCCGATGACATAGCGCCGTCTTTCGCGCCGGTGCATTTCGGATCGGTTATCCATAGGTCAGCCCTCCAAAATACACGATAGTGATAATGCCGATCCAGATCAGGTCGAGAAAGTGCCAGAACAACGCCAAGCGTACGACGCGAGAGATGATCACATCCGTCATCCCTTTGACCCGCAGTTGGATGCCCAGAACGATCAGCCACAGACATCCGGCTGCAACGTGCAAACCGTGCAACGGTACCAAACCGAAAAATGCCGAAAGAAACCCACTGCGTTGCGGGACACCGCCCTTTTCCGCCATAGCCATGAAATCGCGCAGTTCGAGTACTAGAAAACTGAGCCCCAACAACAGTGTGACACCAAACCACAGAATAATGCGTCCGCGCGGTAAATTGTATTTCAGTGCCAGCATGGCAAGACCAACCGTCAGGCTGCTGGTCAATAGGATCAGGGTCTGAGCAAAGACGCTTTTCAAGTCGAACAACTCGTGCGGACCGGGGCCGCCCGCCTGCGCATCGATCATAGTTATGTAGATCGCGAACATCAGTCCAAAATAGACCAGATCGCTCATCAGGAAGACCCAGAACCCAAAAGTTACAACTTCGGCTGCCTTATGCGCGCTTGCGTGGTGATCTCCAAGGTTGATGCCGGGGTAACTATGTGTTGGTGCGCGCTTCACGTGACCACCTCCAGATCAGGCCGGGCAAGGCCGCGGTTTTCCGGGGAGGTTTCAAAATCCCGATCCACGGCCTTTTCGCTGTGAACCAGCGAAAGCCACGCTTCGTGATCTCTGCGCACTTCTTCTGCCGGGATGGTAAATTCGGTGCTGTCGTCGAATGTCCAAATGATCACCGCGAGGATCATCAACACGGTCATCAGGACCGCCAGCCACCATATCCACCACACCAGTGCAAACATCCAAATGCCGCTAAACACACACAAGATAAAGCCAATCCCGGTGTTGCGAGGCAGCTCGATATCCTCATAAGCGTCCGGAGTTGGATACGCGGCGCCCCTTTCTTTGGCCGCAGCAAAGTCATCCCGGTCAGTCACTTGTGGAATGATCGCGAAGTTGTAGGGCGGCGGGGGCGATGGGATCGACCACTCCAACGTGCGGCCATCCCACGGATCCCCCACCGGAACGCGTGTTTTTTCGCGGTCGCGTATGCTGACCCACAATTGGATAAGGACTGAGAACAAAGCGCACGTAATCACCAGCGCCCCAACGATGGCGACGATCATGAAAGGGTGGAATGACGGATCGTCGTAACTGAACGAGCGCCGCGGCATTCCCATTAACCCAACAAAATAGAGCGGCATGAAGGTCAACAAAAACCCTATAGTCCAGAGAGCGACTGTTATGCGGCCCCAGAACTCGTTCAGGCGGAAACCGAACGCCTTGGGGAACCAATAGTTATAGGCCGCCAGCAGACCGAACAGCACACCAGGAAGTAGAACGTTGTGGAAATGCGCCACCAGGAACAGCGTGTTGTGCACCTGATAATCTACCGTTGGATTGGCCAGGATCACTCCGCTGAGGCCACCAATCACAAATAGCATCAGAAACGCCAGCCCATACATCATCGGCACCGAAAACCGGATACGTCCTCGCCACAAGGTTGCCATCCAGTCATAGACTTTCACTCCGGTCGGAATGGCGATCAGCATAGTTGCAATGCCAAACACGGCGTTGATCAACGCGCTTTGACCCATGGTGAAAAAGTGATGCAACCAGACCGTGAAGGACAGCACCGCAATCGACATCGTCGCTATGACAAGCGAGTTGTAGCCATAAAGCCGCTTGGCCGAGAAGGTTGCGAAAACTTCGGAGTAGATGCCATAGGCAGGTAGCACCAGCAGGTAAACCTCGGGATGACCAAACAGCCAGAACAGGTTGGCATAATTCATCATATTGCCGCCGAGGTCATTGGTGAAGAAGTGGAAGTCCAGATAACGGTCAGCTGCCAGCATCAGCGCCGCGACACCCAGGGGCGGCATCGCAAAGACGATGAGGATCGAGCTGCATATAATCGTCCAGCAATACATCGGCAGCCGCATAAAGGTCATACCCGGTGCGCGCATCTTATAGATCGTTACGGCAAAGTTGATGCCTGTGAGCGTTGTCCCGATACCCGACACAACTATGGCCCAGATCCAGTAGTCCGGGCCGACGCCCGGGTTAAAAGCTGCACCGGTATATGGCGGATACGCCGTCCAGCCGCCAGTTGAGAACCGCCCGACAACCAGCGATACCATCAACATCATGCCAGACGACACCGTCAGGCCCAGACTGATCTGGTTCAGCCGCGGAAAGGCAACGTCGCGCGCACCAATCATCAGCGGAATGACATAGTTTGCGATACCAAAGACAAAGGGCACCGCAACAAAGAAAATCATGATCGTGCCATGGGTGCTGAACAGCTCGGCAAAATGTTCAGCCTCCAGAAAACCGTCACCTGGCCCAGCAGCCTGCTGCGCGCGCATGACGACGCCTTCCAATACGCCGCGCGCCAACATCACAATCGCAAAGACGACATACATGATGCCAATCTTTTTGTGATCGACGCTGGTCAGCCAATCGCGCCACAGCGGCGTCCACAATCGAAACCAGCTGAGCAATCCGACCACAGCAACGACACCAACAATCACGACACCCGCAGCCGCATTTGCTACGATCTCATTGGCGTTAGGATCTTGAAGCAACCCTGCTATCGGTAGCGCATCCCAGCTGAGTCGGCCAAAAAATCCTGTCTCTGGAGATGTCATTTTCGCGCCTCCTGCCCGAAGGATGCCGTGCCCGGTTGTTGATTAGCAGGCAGGGCCTCGCCGCTGTGATACCGGTGCAGAATGCTGTGGAACACATCCTCTTCCAGCGTGAAATACAGTGCATCATCAGGCATCTTTGCCGTCCCTAAAGCCGCTTGAACCTCATCCCTGTCGGTTCGCATCGCAAGCGTCTGATAGGTGGCAGCATTCAGCGGGATGCCGTCAGCACGCACTTTGTCGACCCACGTATCAAAGGCATCTTGGTCCATCGCAACTGTCCGGAACTTCTGTTTTGTGAAACCGCGACCGTTATACTGCGTGTTTTCGCCCTGCATGACTTCTGGGGTATCCGCAACCAGATGCAATTGCGTTGTCATGCCCGGCATCGCGTAAATCTGCCCAGCTAAGGCCGGGATCATGAAAGACTGCATCACTGTATCGGTGGTCAATGTCATAGCCACCTGTCGTTTGGTGGGAATTCCAAACTCGCCCACGCTTGCAATGCCCAGATCGGGATAAAGAAACAGCCATTTCCAATCCAATCCCACCACCTGAACCCGCACAGCTGGATCCTCACCAAAAGCCGCCGAATAGGGATCAAGCCTGTGTGTTGCCTTCCAAAGATAGAATGACAGGAGTGCCACTATCAAAACAGGCACCCCCCACATGACAAATTCCAGTTTAGCTGAAAAATCCCAGTCGGGACGATAGGCGGCCGCGCCACCCTTTCGGCGTCGATATCGAAACGCGATCAAGGGCACCAAAACCAGAACGGGAATAACGGCCACCATAATCAGCGCAGTGGCCCTTAACAGGTGGGTTTTCTGAATTGCTGCAATCGGGCCTTGCGGATCCATGAAGCTGTCGCTGGCTAAGGCCATCGGTGGTGTCACCGTAATAAGGATCAAAGCAGCCATCACAAGCGAGGACGGGTTGGACAATCTGCCTTTGGCCATAACACACAGCCCTCTCGTGATCCAAATTCCATCCAACTATCGGCAAATGCAAAAGATTTCTCAAGACCTTTCCAAACCGCAGATTGCCGGGTTACAACTTCTTTCAACCTTGGGTCTCAACCGGTATCGCGTGTCGAGACCCCAACGGAGCAGGGACGCATGGCTACTTTGATGCGCAAAATACTTGTAACCACAGGTCTTATCCTTCTCTCACACGCCGCGATGGCGCAGGATCGTGCTGAAGTTGAGCGCCAGTTTCAGGCTTGGCTGCAGGACGTGGTGTGGCCAAAAGCCCGGGCCAAAGGGGTTTCACAAGATACTATGCAGCAGGCGTTCTCTGGTGTGACTTTGAACTGGAAACTGCCTGATCTGGTCCCTCCCGGGCAAAAAACCAAAATACCGAAAGCGCAAAAACAGGCCGAGTTCGGTTCGCCCGGCCGCTATTTCAACGCTGGATCAGTTCAGGGCGCCACGTCCGTCGGGCGCAAAATGGCGCAGCGTCACGCGAAAACACTCGCCTCGGTCGAAGATGAAACAGGCGTTCCCGCACGGATTATCCTTGCAATCTGGGGCCGAGAAAGCGGGTACGGGCAAGTGTCGATCCGCCATGACGCATTCCAGGTTCTGTCCACCAAAGCCTTCATGAGCACCAGAGCTGAGTATTTTACGGGCGAGTTGATCGCAGCTCTGCAAATCGCGGAATACGGACACTTGCCAGCGCGAAAGATGAAAAGCAGTTGGGCGGGTGCATTGGGTCAGCCGCAATTCATGCCGTCAAACTTTCTAACTTATGCAAAAGACGGCGATGGAGATGGGCGAGCCGACATCTGGGGCTCGCCCGCCGATACTATCGCATCGATCGGCCACTATCTCGACCAGCATGGCTGGGTTAAAAACCGGGACTGGGGTTTTGAGGTGTCTGTTCCTGAAACCGTGCCATGTTCTCTGGAAGGGCCCGATCAGGGTCGCCCCATTCACAAATGGGAAGAAATGGGGATAGGTCGTGTCTCGGGTAGGCCCTTCCCAGCCCATGAGCGTGAAGGTGAAGGATATCTGATGATGCCAGCCGGGCGGAATGGGCCAGCCTTTATCGTTACGCCGAACTTCTACGTACTCAAGGAATACAACAAAAGCGATCTATACGCCTTGTTTGTTGGCCATGTCGGAGACCGTATTCAATATGGTGTCGGGGATTTTGTCGGAAAATTTGAGCAAGTCCGGGACTTGTATCGGTCCGACATCGCAGCGATGCAGCGTGCCCTTGAACAGATGGGCCATGATGTAGGCGGCGCAGATGGGTTGCCTGGGTTCAAAACGCGCCGCTCGCTTGGTCGTTGGCAAATGACCATGGGCCTCGCTCCAACTTGCTTTCCGGAACCTGCTATGAAAGCCAAGCTCGCACCCTGAATGAGTTCGAAAGGCTGGACTCAGGAGATGAGGTTGAGGTCTGAAACACACCCAACCGATTGGCCAACACATCGGTAATACAATCCAAGCTCCGGCATATTGGCGTCCATTTAGGGGAATTTTGCATAATTGTCGCCAATTTCAGAACAGCAAAGCGGATTTTGAAACCCAGTTTTCACGTTGTGGTTATCGAACGACGCGCCTCTATAAGTTGAGCGTTTCTGCTATTGTTGCTCTTCTGTAGGAGGTCAAATTCCGAGCCCTAGCGCAACGCCAGCAATGCCCTGAGGCATCATCATAAAATCTGAAAACACCAACCAAAAAAGCACTGCGTTAAGAACAAGATGCATCCTGGCAAACCAAGGTTGTTTCAGAACCTTAAGTGAAAACCCAAGCGATACGAAACGATGATAGATCAGTTTCAATGTGTGTGAAATCCACGCGCAACCTGTTCGCGATAGCCAATCGATGAACAATCTCATAGTGCCGCAAAAGACACCGTTTTTTGACGCGTCTTGGCGTTACGTATAGTAAGCTCTTTTTTGACACTGGCCCGACAAGGTGGCACGATTTGACCAATTGCCGCCTGTACTATCGGGCATCATTGATTGATCAGGTTCCGCAGCCTATGAGAACATGTCGGACAAAACCCACTTTTCCGGCTGAATATTGAAATTGAGAGGCATCATGACACGCAAGGTCACCAAAGCAATTTTTCCTGTTGCAGGCATGGGAACACGGTTTTTGCCGGCCACCAAATCGGTTCCGAAAGAAATCATGACCTTGGTAGACCGGCCTTTGGTGCAGTACGCCATCGACGAAGCCCGCGCGGCAGGTATCAAGGAATTCATTTTTGTCACCTCACGTGGGAAATCCGCGCTTGAGGACTATTTCGACCACAATCTTGTACTAGAGCAGGAGTTGAAGGCAAAAAAGAAAGATAAACTGCTTGAAATCCTGAATGAAACGAACATGGAAAGCGGCGCGATTGCCTATATTCGTCAACACAAAGCTCTGGGTCTTGGACACGCCGTTTGGTGCGCCCGTCGCCTGATTGGGGACGAACCCTTTGCCGTTATGCTGCCCGATGACGTTATCGCAGCAGACAAACCCTGCCTTCAACAAATGATCGAAGCCTATGAAGAGACCGGAGGCAACATGGTCGCGGCCATGGAAGTCTCTCCAGAAAAAACAAGCTCTTATGGGGTATTGGATGTTGGGGACAGCATCGGTCCGGTCGTTCCGGCCCGCGGCATGGTTGAAAAACCTGAACCGACCGAGGCCCCGTCAAATCTGGCAGTAATTGGCCGCTATGTTCTACGCCCATCTGTGCTTAACAACCTGAATGCTATGAAAGCCGGAAGTGGCGGTGAAATCCAGCTGACCGATGCCATCGCCGAAGACATCGCTGATGGTGTTCCCGTATTTGGCTATAAATTTGACGGCCAGCGTTTTGATTGCGGGTCAAAATCGGGTTTTCTGCAAGCCACAGTTGCGTTTGCGCTTGCCCGTGACGATCTGCGTGAGGATCTGAGCCAATACCTGAACGACATTGTAGCAACCGGGAAAGCCGCCCAGTAGTTACAAGCCATTTCATTGAGTACGATTAAAGAAATACCTTCTGTGATTACCAGTTCAAAGGCATACACATGACGAATACAGTTCATCCCGTCATTCTTTGCGGAGGATCAGGGACACGTTTATGGCCTCTGTCACGCAAAAGTTACCCCAAGCAATTTGTTCCTTTGGTGGGTGAAGCCACCCTTTTGCAGGATTGCGCTGACCGAATGCTTGGACCGTCGGATATGCCTTACGCAAAGCCGCTGGTTCTTACAAATGAAGCGTTTCGTTTTATCGTGCCCGAACAATTGGCCGAAGTTGGCATCGACCCCGGCCCTATCTTGATTGAACCGGAAGGGCGCAACACCGCACCTGCTGTTCTGGCCGCAGCAATCTACCTGGCATCCCGAAACCCAGACGCCATTATGCTTGTGGCCCCGTCAGATCACGTGATTCCAAATAAGTCCGCCTTCCATTCAGCCGTGGCAGAAGGCGCGCGCGTGATAAGAGAACGTGGTGATCTGGTGACATTTGGCATCACGCCAACACGACCAGAAACCGGGTATGGGTACCTCAAACTCAGCCACGCACCGGATTCAACTGAACGTGCCGTCCCGCTGGATCGGTTTGTCGAAAAACCGGATGAAGAAACAGCGCAATCCATGTTGGCTGACGGAAGTTACTTGTGGAATTCAGGTATCTTCCTGTTCGCGGTGCGTGACATCATAGCTGCATTCGAACAACATGCAGGAAGCTTGATCGCACCCGTCCAAAAAGCAGTTACCGAGGCAAAAACTGACTTAGGCTTCCTGCGACTGGATCCTTCCGCTTGGGCCGATGCTGCTGACATCTCAATTGACTATGCCGTCATGGAAAAGGCGTCGAACCTAAGCGTGGTTCCGTATTCCGCAGGCTGGTCAGACGTCGGAAGCTGGACAGCCGTACAAGAACTGTCAAACATGGACGAAGACAGCGTTGCGACAGATGGCGACGTCACTGCAATAGAATGCCGTAATGTTCTGATACGATCAGAATCGCCGACTCAGGAAGTGGTGGCAATGGGGCTGGAGAATGTGATCGCAGTTGCAATGCCCGATGCGGTTCTGGTGGCCAGCATGGATAAGGCGCAAGATGTGAAACAGGCCGTCACCGCGCTGAAGGAAAAAGGGGCTAAGCAAGCAGAAGCTCTGCCGGTGGACCATCGTCCGTGGGGTTGGTTCGAAAGCCTTGTGATCGGTGACAGGTTTCAAGTCAAACGGATCCATGTTCACCCAGGTGCGGCGCTGAGCTTGCAATCTCATCACCATCGATCCGAGCATTGGATCGTCGTCAAAGGCACTGCAAAAGTCACAATCGACGACAAAGAGCAACTGGTGAGTGAGAACCAATCTGTTTACATTCCGCTGGGTGCCACGCACCGGATGGAGAATCCGGGCAAGGTTCCGATGGTTCTGATCGAAGTCCAAACCGGAGCTTACCTGGGCGAGGATGACATTATTCGCTATGAAGACATTTATGCCCGCGAATAATTCCCGAAAGCCTTGCACTTAACCCTGGCAGCTGAACCCGTTTTGCGGCTTAATGGTTAGCAGAAGATTTCCTGGGCGGTCGGCCCGGTCACAGAGGATTGACGCGCTGTACTGCACTGTGGCGCGCAACCGATGTTTCGGGCCGACAGCTACAGGAGGATCCTCGTGTCTCAAATCTCACCCCGACTGAACCTTCCGTTTTTGCAACCCTCACAGGCGCAAAAGCACGTCACACATAACGAAGCACTGCGGCAACTTGATCTGATCGTGCAACTGACGGTCCGCTCAACACACACTGACACTCCACCAGTGGTTCCCGATCACGGCGAAATTCACGCGGTTGGATCCTCTCCTACAGGGGATTGGGCCGGGCACTCCGGGGACCTCGCCGCCTGGCTGGACAATGCCTGGCACTTCGTGGCTCCCTCGCCGGGTTGGCGCGCCTGGGACGAAACCGCCGGGGATCTCAGGATCTGGAACGGTACTGCATGGGTTCCACTGCCTATAGATACGCAAAACCTGGATAGTGTCGGTATTTCGGCAACCGCCGACGCAACCAACCGTCTGACTGTTCGTAGCCCAGCGACGCTGCTGACCCACGACGGTGGTGGGCATCAGCTTAAAATCAACAAAGCCAGCGCTGGCGATACCGCGTCGCTCCTGTTCCAATCGAACTGGACGGGTCATGCCGAGATGGGCTTGTCTGGCAATTCAGGGTTTTCGATCAAAGTGTCCCCAGACGGCACAAACTGGACCCAAGCGCTGAGTATTGACCCGACCACCGGTGCGGCGTCAGGAGCAGCTGTGCAAAGCGATGCGTCCGACACCAGCACTGGCCGTCTTATGCGGGCAGATTACGGATATGGGCCGGGAAATCTATTGGGAACGGTTTCGGAAAACGCAGGCACTCCAACCGGTGCCGTCATCGAACGCGGCCACAACACAAACGGCGAGTTTGTGCGGTTCGCCGACGGGACACAGATTTGCACCGCTACCCTGCCCGCAGTTGATTGCTCTAACGCTGAGGGTGCTCTATTCGCGAGTTCCGCTTTCACTTGGAACTATCCCATGCCCTTTGCAGCGGCACCAAGCGTCAATGGCAGCGGAGGCTCTGTCGGCCGGGTTGTCGGTTTGGATACGCCCGGCACAACGCAGGTTGACTACAAGGTGCTGTCGGCGCTGTCAGATTCCTCAGTACTGCCGCCGACCGTTACAGCGATCGGGCGATGGTTCTAAGTTAATAGGCCGCCCGGGTATTTTACCGGGCGGCTTCTTTGCTCAGGTCTTTGATAATCTGTTACGAATGCTCCGGAAAGAAATCGTGAAGCCTGCCCTCACAAAACACCACAAAAACAAGCCTACAACCTTTCAACAAAGCGATACTTTCGGGCTGATTGGTTCGAAAATTTTCACTTCAGAAAACAAGTTCTGAACACCCAATTCAACAAAGTATCTGAATGTCGCTTGGCATTAGTTGTTTCACAACGGGGCACAAAAATTTGAACGTCTAAGTGTGTGCTTGATTGACGCGCTGGAAAGGGCAAAACGGGGCAACACGTTTGTTCCAATACAAATTATGGTCCTAAACCAAAAAAAACTTGGTGAACTAAAATCCCCCTCAAACTGGGTGCAAATCGAAAAAATCTGTGTTGCACGCTAAAAGTCGTTGCAAAAGTTCCCGCACCCTTATTGCCTCAAAAACAGGTAGAACCTATGGGAAGCGGTCTACGGGCGCTGTGAACCATTGAAATTACCGCTGGTTTCTTTGATTGTTCGCGCGTTGTCGGCAGGTATTGTTAAGAAGGACTTTTGAGATGCGTATTGCGATGATCGGCACCGGTTACGTCGGCCTTGTGTCTGGCGTGTGCTTTTCGGATTTCGGTCATGATGTGATTTGCGTCGACAAGGCGGAGCAGAAAATTGACATGCTCAAAGCCGGCGAGGTCCCAATTTACGAGCCCGGTCTTGATGTGTTGATGGCCAAAAACGTGGCTGCCGGCCGCCTGAGCTTTACCACCGATTTGGCCGCCGCCGTGGACGGGGCGGACGCGGTTTTTATTGCGGTGGGAACGCCGACCCGGCGTGGTGATGGCCATGCCGACCTGACCTATGTGATGGCAGCTGCAGAAGAAATAGCACAGGCCGTCACCGGGTATACTGTGATCGTCACAAAATCGACTGTACCCGTAGGCACCAACAGGCAAGTACAGGCGGTGGTCGCAGCCGCCAATCCCAACGCGGAATTCGATGTCGCTTCGAACCCTGAGTTTCTGCGCGAAGGGGCCGCGATTGATGACTTCATGCGCCCTGACCGCGTTGTGGTTGGGGTGGAAAACGACCGCGCTGCCGAAGTGATGGCCGAGATTTACCGCCCACTCTACCTGCGCGATTTTCCGATCCTGACCACCGATCTGGAAAGCGCCGAGATGATCAAATACGCCGCCAACGCATTTCTGGCGACCAAGATCACGTTCATCAACGAAATCGCGGGGCTCTGCGAGAAGGTCGGTGCAGATGTCAAAGAGGTGTCTCGCGGCATGGGTCTGGACGGGCGGATCGGCAACAAATTCCTGCACGCAGGGCCCGGCTATGGCGGCTCGTGCTTCCCCAAAGACACTGCAGCGCTGGCGCGGATAGGTCAGGATCACGCACATCCGATGCAGATTACTGAAACCGTCATTCGCGTGAATGACGAAGTCAAAAAGCGTATGATCGAAAAGATCCGCGAGGCCTGTGACGATCACTTCAACGGCAAAACCGTTGCGGTGCTTGGGGTTACTTTCAAGCCCAATACAGATGACATGCGTGACGCGCCCTCTTTGTCCATTGTCCCGGCCCTGATCGGTGGAGGCGCGAAAGTGCGCGTGGTGGATCCACAAGGTAAATCCGAAGGCGAAACTCTACTGCCGGGCGTCGAATGGTGCGACGATCCTTATGTTGCCGCGCAAGGGGCGGATGTTCTGGTTCTGCTGACGGAATGGAACGAGTTCAGAGCTCTTAACCTTGGTGATCTGGCCCAGGCCATGAGCGCCCCCCGAATGGTCGATCTCCGCAATGTTTATTCAGAAAGCAAGACCCTGAAGGCTGGCTTTGAAACCTATGTCGGGGTGGGGCGCTGAGCTTTTCCGGTCTGGTTGTCAGGCGTTGCATGTAGCCTTCCAGCTTGGCCAACTACACTGATGCTTCGTTGCAGAGTGAGGAACTAGGTCCGGATGTAAATCCCAGTCCTTTGCCGGGTCGTTTCAGGCTCGGCAAAGGACTGGTCGGCTTTACTCGCCCGCCCAGATCTTGCGACGGCGTTCTTTGACCATTTCGTTGCCCTCGTCCGTTCCGTCGTGGAACGTGTTGAACCACTCGTCCCAAGGCGTTTCCCAGGTGCCGTAGTTGCAATCGAAAAACCTGTGATGCAGTTGATGGAAAAAGTCCCCGACCTGAAACTTGGCCTTATTGCCGAATTTAACGTGTTCGAAACCAGCATGAGAGGTCGGCGCACCAATTCCGTGATGGAACAGCAGAAAGATCGCGTGGATTGGGTGGGACGGCAGAAGAAAGAAAATCATCGTGTCGAACATCAAAAAGAAACTTTCGACAGGATGCATGGCCAGGCCAGACCATGGACCGGTATTAATGTTGCGATGATGCCAAGCGTGCACCTTGGTGTAAAACGGGCCGACATGCAGCAGACGATGCAGCCAGTAGAAATGAAAACCCGCCCAGATCGGAACAAAAACCACAACCAAGATGAACCAGATTGGGTTGCTGTCGAAGGAGATCATGGTGATCCAACCATTGGCATAGGAATACAGGATCAGGCATTCCCAAAAAGTCCAGAACGTAAGCGCCGGGCCTAAGGTCCAGAACATATTGTCCCAGACCTGGTTCTTGAAGGTGAAAACCTTTGCGCCCTTCATCATCGGACGCATGTCATAGCGGTACTCATCTTGTTGCGTGCGGAATTTCCACAGTGCCAAATGCAAGCCACCTGCGACCACCATCAGGATGCAGAAATTCCGAAACCAGATCTCGGCCACCCAATCCCAGCTGAACGTCTGGATCCGGACGAGTGATGGGGTCAGGTAATTCCATGTGATGATGGCAAAAACCAGCAGCAGCGCGCGCAGCGCCAAAGGATTCCAGCTTTGCAGAAGGTAACGCAACGCCGCCAAGGGTTTCATCGGCCAATCCCAGTACGGAGACGTCTGAATTGGCAATTGCGGTGTAAAGTTCCAGATTTTGCGCTTGGGCCGCGGAGGTAGGGCCGGATCGGTCATGGCAGAGCTCATTCATTCTGTTCGCTGCCAATACGCTAATACGACTTGAGCAAGGCTCAGCACGGTTTGTCTTGCAGGTCAGGGTAAGTTTTGCTTAGCCTTTCGACATGACGTCCCGTATCCCCTCTCTCAACTGGTTGCGCGTGTTCGAAGCGGCCGCGCGCACCGAAAGCTTTGCCAGGGCAGCAGTGCAGCTGAACATGTCCGCCGCGGCCGTTAGCCAACAGGTCAAAGCGCTGGAGACCCGGCTGGGCACCCCGCTGTTCCACCGCCATGCCCACGCTGTAACACTGACCGAGGCTGGGCGGGCCTATTTACCATCGGTGCAACAGTCACTGTTGATGCTGGAAACTGCCACCACTGGCTTGTTTGGCGAAACGCGGGAGCAGCGCCTTTACGTGCAGTCTGTGTTGCTTTTCGCTCATGGAATCCTGGCCAAGGGCCTTTCAACATTTCAAGCCGGGCATCCTGATATCAACTTGTCACTGGCCACCGGAAACGTCGTTTCGGATTTTGCCAATCGATTTACTGATTTGCAGATTGTTTTTGGCAACCCTGCCCTGTTTGGCACCGAAGGTGATGAGTTAATTCGAGAAGTTCTTTATCCTGTTGCACCGTCCGCTATCGCTGCACAGATCAAAACCCCGCAAGATCTGCTTGGTTACACTCTGATCGAAGTCTCAACACATCGCGCAAGTTGGCCGCATTGGTTCGAAACCCTGCGCTTGCCTGCGGGACAGGCGCGGTATTTCTTCGCGGACAACTCGATCATGGCAGCAGAATTGTCAGCAAGCGGGTTGGGTATTGCGCTTGCCCGCGCGCCTGCTTCGGATCGGATCATGGAAATGTCTGGGCTCGTGCCGTGCCTGCCGGAAGCTACAGTTGCCGGACAAGAGGCGTACCACCTGATCTACCCATCGCTTACAACCATGCGCACACCCGCCCGCATGTTCCGTAGTTGGCTGCTGGACTACAGCGCCGCGGTCCAGACGCGATAACGCCCTTGCCCTGTGACCTCACGTACTAGACCTCGGTGGTTAAACAGATCGAAATTTCGCTGAACCGCTGCACGCGATGCTTCGGTCAGATCTTCGGCCAAAGGAGCTGACACCATAGGCCACGAGGCCAACACCTCAATCAGGCGCGGAGGGGTGCGCCCGCTCAAATCTTGCGTGACGTCCCGGGCTTTGGCCTCCCAGGCGCTGATCCGGTCGAGATGCAACAACCCCGCAAGGGCCGCCTGCCCGGCCCCTCGTATCCAGGCCCCGAGTTTTTCCGTCGGCTCTCCTGCCCCGCGCAATGCGCCCGGACCTGACAATGCAAGTGGCATAAACACGGCACCACCCCGCCCCATGGACGCTGCGTGCCGCGCCGCTATCACGGCGGCCTCGGTATCCTGACCAATACCCTGCGCGATAGCACGCCATGCATGAAACGCGATTGCTGATTGCGTGACCGGATGCAAACCTTCAACGCCTTGCATCACTTCCGCCAGATCCACAATTGCATCTGGGGCTGCATCGGACCCTTGCGCCAGGCGGTCTAGAAATGCGGTCAATCCGGTTTCCCATCCCCCTTGTGCGGGGGCAGCGCCCGAGCTCAGGCGGCGCACAGCCCATCCGGCTCGGAACAATGCTTGCACGTCATCATGGGTCGCTCCGATGCGCAAGCCGGTCCACAAAGCCAATCGGTCAACACTGATGCGATCACCCGTCCACCAGCCCAGATCAGACGTCTCCATCAGGGCAAGGCGATGCGTCCACCCCTTGGGACCTGCGCGCAAACGTTCGTCCAAAGCACCGAAAGTCAGCGCAAGAACTGCAAGCTCGGCCGACAATTCAGACTGCGCCGCACGCCAATCGCGTGGGTCAAACAGCAATCGTTGATCGGATCGCGGGCCGGGAAGGAAATAATCCTCTTCCTCGACCTCATCGGGAGGCAGAAACCAAAGATCTTCTTCCTCAGACGGATCGCCATCAAAAATACTGGCCGGGCCGAGATCATCGACCTCTTCCTCAGGAAGGGGTAAAGGTTTCTTCGATTTCATGCCGGTATTCTTCGGGCATTTGCCACTGTTCACAAGAGGCATTGCAAGAGTTTCTGATCAGCCTGCAAAAGTGCGGGTCAGAACGTCCAGCTCACTTTGTAAATCTGTTTGCGGAGAACTGCCCAACAGCATGTATCCATAGCCGTCTTGAGCCCAAGTGGCCGTCGCCAAACCGCTCAGCACCGCTTGCTTGACCTCAGCGGGCGGAGCGTTGGGCCCCTGACGAATTATACAGAACGCAAAAGGCTGACCCTGTTCATCTGCAAAGACAACCTGGATCAAAGGCTTGCCTTTGAATGACAGAACCTGCGCCCGCTTAAGCTCGAGACCCGGCAAGGATTCAAGTGTATCTCTGTTCAAAGACCGTCCAAGCTCGGCCTCGGCCATTTCAAACTGCTTGTTCAGCGAAGCTTCTGAACTGTCCAGAGAAACAATCGTCTCGGGCACATATAGCGACTGATAGATCGCCGCTTGCTGCGCCCAACCTAAATCTGCCGGACGTGTGGCCCAAAACGTCAGGGCAACTGCTGCAACTCCAACACTCGCAGCCACGGCGAAAAGGCGCAAAAACCCACTGCCTTTATTTTGCTCCACGGGTTCCGGCAATTCTATCTTCGGCGTCTCGGCAGGCAGAGTCTCGAAAACACCCTGAATCACTGGCGCGAACGGGTCCAGTGCCATCAGGCGGCTTTCAAGTTCAGCATCTTCCTCAACCGCAGCCTCGATGGCGCGGCTCTGAGCCTCGTCCAGTGTGCCTTCCAGATACGCCAACAGCGTCTCGTCGGAAAACGTCATTTGCCACTCCGTCGCGCGGTGCCAGCCGCATCAAGCTGCATCACGGTTTTCAGTTTCTGCCGGGCATTCGATAGCCGGCTCATAATCGTACCGATGGGAACTTCCAGCAAGGCAGCGGCTTCGCGGTAGCTGTACCCTTCGACGAATACTAGCATAACCGTTTCCCGCTGCGCTTCTGGCAGCTGCATCACTTGTGTAAACACTTCAGCCGCGAAAATATTCGTTTCGGAATCCGGCCCGGTGGCCACTAGGTCAGCTTCTGGCGTCACCGACAAGGCCTGGGCCCGCCGAACCGAGCGCGATCGCACCTCATTCAACCAAATTGAGCGGCAAATCGTCATCAACCAGCTGTCCAGACGGTTGTGTGATGTGACCTGATGATGGCGTTCCAGCGCGCGCAGGCATGTAGCCTGCAGAAGATCGTCCGCCACATCTGATGCCCCTGACAATGCCAGAGCAAACCGCCAGACGCGTTTTGAATGCGTCTGTACCGCGTCGCGGACGGCCTGTTCAGAAGTCATTTCGGCACTCATCGAATAAATCGCGACCTGTGTGTGTTTGTCTCTCACGGACCAAGCCCGCCGGGGCAAAAGTGTCACAAACCTTGGAGGATTGAAATGAAACTTCTGTTGAAAGCAGTCACGATTGCGTCGACGATTGTTGCAACGCCCGTTCTGGCCGACAATTGGATGCTGGACAGCGACAACTCTCATCTGGCTTACGGAACCATCAAGAAAAACTCTGTCGGTGAGGTTAACAGCTTTACCAAACTCAGCGGTTATGTGACCCAAAATGGCCATGCAGAAATCGAAATCGACCTGTCATCGGTAGAAACAAATATCGATATTCGAAACGAGCGGATGATTGAATTTGTCTTTCGCAAAGCGAGTACCGCAATCCTGAAGGCAGATTTTGACATGGCCGAGGTGTCTGGGCTGGCCGTCGGAGAAACCACGACGGTGGATGCCGCATCTGTCCTGACGCTAACAGGAACAGAAGTTGCCTTTGACACCGAAATGTTTGTCGCCCGCTTGTCTGAAACGTCCGTCTTGGTTGCGACCAATGATATGGTGTTCCTCAACGCTGAAGATGCCGGTGTTAATGCGGGTGTCGACAAACTGATGGAACTGGCCAATCTGCCCGGCATCACCCGAACAGTGCCCATCACGGCGCGGCTGATCTTTCATTCAGACGGCGAACAGGCCGCAACACCTCCCGCGACAACGGAAACGGTCGTTGCAACCGCAGTATCAGGAGACGTCAAAGCGGGAAAAAAGGTTTTTCGCAAATGCAGCGCGTGTCACAAATTAGACGAAGGACATAACGGCGTCGGTCCGTCCTTGCACGCTATTTTTGGTAAATCCGCAGGTCAGGTGGATGGCTTCAAATACTCCAAAGCCCTTCAGAACGCCGAAATAGTGTGGACGCCGGAGAGTTTGACCGCGTTTCTGATCGATCCCAAGGAATTCCTGCCCGGCAACCGGATGCAATTTCCCGGTTTGAAAAAGGATGAAGATATAGTGAACCTGATGGCATATCTGCAGGAACTGGGCTGAGTTATACCTAGCGCCGACTTTGTCTCGACCGCGCGGCACCGCCGCGCGCTAACGGCCCTGTCCCCATTTCACATGTTGCGACGAGTCCAAGTCGTGCCGCCCCCAAAAAGGGCCATCGGCGTAAAAAGGCGCATTGACCTTGTTTGATCCCATTGCAATCCCTATCTACGGCTGCGCACGAAAGACAGTTACCATGGGCCGCACTGACGCAGCCCGGTATCTGCCCTTTAGGCCCGGGAAAAATTAGGGTATCTGAACGTGCGCACCGTTTCACGATTTGGAGAACGCAATGATAACGCGCGCCTGGAAAAAATGGCGATCGGGCTACATGGGCCGCCTTGTGGGCGAAAGCTTTTACGAGCAAGGCCCACTGTATGGTATTGCGATTTTGGCAATGATCGTTGTGGCCATCACCACCGCCGGATCGGCTTATATGATGGAATACATCGTCGATGCCATGACCAGCCCCGAACTGCGGGGATGGGCGCAGGTCATCGCGCTTGCCGTTGTACTTCTGTTCCTGACCAAGGCGATTGCCTCGTATATTCAAGCGAACTACCTGGCGCGCGCGGGCAATCGAATCGTCGCACAACAGCAGGAAAAGGTTTACCGAAAACTGCTTCGTCATGGCGTTTCTTTCTTTACTGCGAATGAATCGTCTGACCTGCTGATGCGCACGACAAACGGCGCACAATCCGCCCGAAACTTGATTGACGTGCTTGTCACCGGTTTTGTACGCGACGCCCTGACTTTGGTTGGGCTCGTTGCGGTCATGGTTTATCAACAGCCCGTACTGTCGGTAATGTTCTTCGTGGTAGGCCCCGTCGCTTTGCTGGGGGTCCGATACCTACTGAAAAGTGTACGCAAAATCATGCAGGCCGAGTTCAAGTCGCTGGCCGAGATTATTCGCGTCCTTCAGGAAACATCGGCCGGTATCAAAGTTATCAAAGTCTTTTCGCTGGAAGATCGCATGATCGACCGGATGGAGACCGCGATCCGCAAGGTCGAACAACGCTCGAACGACATTGCCAGGCTGCAGGCAATCGCCAGCCCGCTGATGGAATTTCTGGCAGGCCTTGCCGTCGCTGGCGTGCTTATCGTCAGCACGATGGGCATCGCGGGCACCGAACAACCAACAGCCGGGCAGCTGATGTCATTTATCACCGCTTTGCTGATGGCCTACGAGCCCGCGAAACGACTGTCGCGTATGCGTGTCCAGATCGAAGCCAATATGGTGGGTGTCAGCATGTTGTTTGGTCTGCTGGACCAAGAAGACACCATGACCGAAAGTCCCGATGCCCGAGATCTGACCGAAGGGCCAGGTCACATTGCCCTACGCAACGTGACCTTCGGGTATCAAGGTGCGGTGCCTGTGATCGAGGACATGAATGTCTCGTTCGAAGCAGGTAAGACAACGGCCCTTGTTGGCCAGTCAGGTGGCGGTAAATCCACCTTGTTCGGTTTGATCATGCGTTTTTATGATCCTGATGAAGGCGTCGTTGAGATCGACGGGCAGGATCTGAGAGAAGTTAGCTTTGCCTCCTTACGCCGAAAGATCTCGTATGTAGGTCAGGACACCTTCCTGTTTTCCGCATCCATCCTTGACAACCTTCGCTGCTCGGCCCCTGAAGCGACCGAGGAAGAGGTTATGGAAGCGGCCAAGGCCGCCCATGCGCATGACTTCATCATGGAATTGCCTGACGGTTATGACACTCAGGTCGGCGAAAACGGCACTTTCCTGTCTGGTGGACAAAAACAAAGGATCGCCATCGCGCGTGCCATTCTGCGCAACGCCGAAATCCTTCTGCTGGACGAAGCCACCAGTGCGTTGGATGCAGAATCGGAATCGCTTGTCAAAAAAGCACTGGATGCCTTGACACAGAACGTCACCGTCATTGTCATCGCACACCGACTGTCGACTGTGCTTGAGGCAGACAAGATCATCGTGGTTCAGGATGGTGCAATCGTAGAGCAGGGCAACCTGGACCAGTTGATGAAGAAAAGCGGTAGTTTCAGAACCTTGTTTGATCAACAGTTCAGAAAACACACTCCGGCTCCTGAAGTCGCGGAATAATCGCGACTTCAACTGTTTATACAGGGCTCATGTCCCGGGTACCAAGTGCCCGGGGCTATGGCAGATCGTCCAACAGCATTGGTTAAAACAGGTTGCCTGCCTGCGAGCCTCGCCTTGCCTAGCGGGCTTTTTGTGGCTCTTGCACTGATCTATTGGTTGATCTGCGAAGGGTTCTTAGGTGGGTTGAGCATTGGCGCTACGCCATGCGCCTGAACATCGGGACAAGCAAAGTAAACCCATTTCGCCTGTGCGGCGATCCACCCGCGCCGTCAAAAAGATCATGTCTCTGGTTCTGACGGTAATGAACCCAAATACCGCTTCAGGATACGAGCGGGCGGCTGAGGTGACATGGTACAGCCCCATGGCACCGCGCCCCCTGGCCTATTGGCAGCTTGCCGTAATGGATGGCCCGGATCGCGGTAAGGTGATCGAGTTTCAGAAGGTGGCGGGCTTGCGGAAATCCCATCAAATCAAGATAGGCCGCGATCCAAACTGGGCAGACCTGGCACTGTCCCGCAGCGAAAAAGCCTCGGGCCAACATTGTGTATTAAGAGTTGAAAAGAAGGGTGTTCTGTACATCCGGGACATGAACTCTTCCAACGGCACCTGGACAGGTGGTCGCCGGGTTGGACCCGAAAAATGGATGCCTCTAGCACCAGACGGTCGGTTCCGCGTCGGGAATACAACGGTCGCTGTGCTACGGAGTTGCGATTATAAAACGCTGTTTCAAGGACTAAACGCTCCAGCTTAATTTCGCTGGCTGGAACCACCTTGAACCGGTTGAAGGATTTTCAATAGAAAACCAGGCGAGGGAATCCTCGCCTGATTTTTTCATACTTTAGGCGACCAGATCAAACCGGTCGTTGTTCATGACCTTGGTCCACGCCGCAACGAAGTCGCGCGCGAACTTCTCGGCGTTGTCATCCTGAGCATAGACCTCGGCATAGCCACGCAGGATCGAGTTCGAGCCGAAGACCAGATCAGCACTGGTGGCCGTGAACTTGACCTCACCGGACGCGCGATCACGCAACTCGTAGGTGCCACCCTCGACCGGATGCCAGCTGAGCGACATATCCGTCAGGTTGACGAAGAAGTCAGTGGTCAGCTGTCCGACACGGTCGGTGAAGACACCATGCGCCGATCCGCCATGATTGGCACCCAGAACACGCAGGCCGCCAACCAGAACGGTCATCTCAGATGCCGTCAGGCCCAGCAATTGCGCGCGGTCTAGCATCATCGCCTCGGGCGACACGGCGTATTCCTTCAGCTGCCAGTTGCGGAACCCGTCAGCCAGTGGTTCAAGCACCGAGAAGCTGTCTGCGTCGGTCTGTTCGTCTGTCGCATCGCCGCGACCAGCCGAGAACGGAACCGTCACATTAAAGCCTGCGGCCTTGATCGACTGTTCCAGACCGACATTACCTGCCAGAACGACTACGTCAGCGACCGACGCTCCGGTTTCAGCAGCGATCGGCTCCAGCACGCCCAGAACCTTGGCCAGACGCTCAGGCTCGTTACCCGCCCAGTCTTTTTGCGGCGCCAGACGGATTCGCGCGCCATTTGCGCCACCGCGTTTGTCCGAGCCACGGAATGTGCGGGCGCTGTCCCAAGCGGTGGTGATCATCTCGACTGCAGTCAGACCACTATCCTCGATCTTTGCCTTGACCGCATCAACGTCATATCCGGTTGAACCTGCAGGGATGGGATCCTGCCAGATCAGGTCTTCTGCGGGTACGTCCGGACCGTAGTAGTTAACGCGTGGCCCCATGTCGCGGTGGGTCAGCTTGAACCAGGCACGCGCGAAGGTGTCCGCAAAATAGTCCGGGTCGGCCATGAATTTCTGACAGATCGCGTTGTAAGCCGGATCAACTTTCATCGCCATATCCGCATCGGTCATCATCGGCATCCGGCGGACAGACGGGTCGGTCGGATCGACAGGTTTTTCATCTTCCGGCATGTCGATGGGCTGCCACTGATGCGCGCCAGCGGGCGATTTGCCCAGTTCCCATTCATAACCGAACAGATAATCGAAATAGCCCATGTCGAACTTCAGCGGCTCTTTCGTCCAGGCGCCCTCAATGCCTGAGGTGAACGCGTTGGTTGCCTTGCCGTTCTGATCCGGGTTGTCCCAGCCCAGACCCTGGCCGGAAACAGGGCAGGCTTCGGGCTCGGCACCGATGTTGTCGCCCGCCATCGCGCCATGCGCCTTACCAACCGTGTGACCACCGCATGTCAGCGCTGCGGTTTCTTCGTCATCCATCGCCATACGTGCAAAGGTTTCACGGATATGCAAAGCGGTACGTGCCGGATCAGGATTACCGTTCACACCTTCGGGGTTCACATAGATCAGGCCCATGTGTACTGCGCCCAGCGGGTTTTCCAGCGTACCAGGTGTTTCCAGATCGCCATAGCGGTTCTCGGACGGCGCCAGCCATTGGTTTTCCGAACCCCAGTACACGTCTTTTTCCGGGCCCCAGATATCTTCGCGACCAAATCCAAAGCCAAAGGTTTTCAGGCCCATCGATTCATAAGCAACGGTGCCCGACAGAACGATCAGGTCAGCCCAGGAAAGGGCATTGCCGTATTTCTTTTTCACCGGCCAAAGCAAACGGCGCGCTTTGTCCAGGCTGGCGTTGTCTGGCCACGAGTTCAGCGGAGCAAACCGGATGTTGCCCGACCCTGCTCCGCCGCGACCGTCACCCAGGCGATAAGAGCCGGCTGAGTGCCACGCCAGACGGATCATCAGACCGCCATAGTGACCCCAGTCAGCCGGCCACCAGTCTTGACTGTCGGTCAACAGCGCCTCGACATCGGCACGGACGGCTTTGAAATCCAGACCTTTGACCGCTTCACGGTGGTTGTAATCCGCATCCATCGGGTTGGTGCGCGTGTCGTGCTGGCTCAGAATGTCCAAGTTCAGCGCATCCGGCCACCATTTGGTGACAGAATTGCCCGTGCCAGTGTTCCCGCCATGCATGACAGGGCAGCCGCCGGATTGGTGATTGTGAGGGTTACCGTCCATTGTAAATCTCCTGAGTATTTACCTAGGGGTTCAGATAGGTTGACTCGTACCCGACCCAAGCGATAAATGGAAATTTGTAATTTCTATCATTGTGATTAGTTTTTCAAATGAAAGCACTGACACTCAAGCACCTGCGTTACTTCGAGGCCCTTGCCACTCATGGTCACTTCGGCAAAGCCGCGGCTGCCAGCGCAATCTCGCAGCCTGCCCTTTCCATTCAAATCAAGGAGCTGGAAGCCATAATGGGCGGTCCTCTGGTGGAACGCGCTGCGCGTGAGACTCGGCTGACGGCACTTGGAGAAGACGTTTTGACCCACGGCCGTGAAATCCTGATGCGGGTCGAAGATTTGGGCAATCTGGTACAATCACCGTCCGGCCCACTATCAGGCCGTTTGCGGATTGGCGTTATCCCGACAGTGGCACCGTACCTGCTTCCCTCGATCATCAAGGCTTTGTCGCAGCGATTCCCACAACTGACAATCGAACCCAAAGAGACCATCACAGAGTCCGTGATCCGGGAAATCCTCGACTCGCGGCTGGATGTCGGCGTAGTCGCCCTACCTGTTTCCGAGCCCAGCCTTCGGGAGTTTTCGCTGTTCAACGAAGACTTCTTACTGGTCCGCCCGGCACAGGACGCCAGCCTTCCGATGCCCAGTTCGTCGCAGCTGAGAACAATGCGATTGTTGTTGCTGGAAGAAGGCCACTGTTTCCGCGATCAGGCCCTGTCTTTTTGTTCGATCCGCAACATCGAACCGCAGCAGATCATGGAGGGGAGTTCGCTGTCTACCCTGGTGCAGATGGTTGGGGCCGGGATTGGCGTGACGCTGATACCGGAAATGGCAGTCGGCTTGGAAACCCGTTCCGCCGACGTTTCAATCGCCCGGTTCCAGGACACACCGCCTGCCCGGACGATTGGCTTGGTTTGGCGCAAAACAAACCCACTGAGTGAGAACCTTCTCAAGATCGGTGCAATTGTACGCAAGACCGCAGAAGAGAACATTTTGCACGCGGGACAAAACGGTCAAGCGATCGCTGATTGAGCGTGAGGCGAGGTCAACCAGACCTTTCAGCGCTCATCTGGCTATCTGACCCTCACGCAGAAAAAACATCATAAGCTTTGAGAGCCTTTGCGCTGTATGCATAGGACGGCCCGCCGCCCATATAGGTCGCCATGGCCAACGCCTCGCACATCTCTTCGCGCGTGGCCCCAAGACGAACAAGCGACTTCACATGAAACCCGATGCAACTGTCACAACGGGTCGCGACAGCGATGCCCAACGCGATGAATTCCTTGGTCTTCTCGCTCAATGCACCGTCGGACTTGGCGGCCTTGCCCATGACGCCAAAGCCACGCACCGTTTCGGGAACCTCTTTCGAGAAGGTGCCGATGTTGGCCTCGGTCTCGGCCATGAAATCTTTCCAGTCCACAAGTAAGCTCCTTATCCGCGCTCATCTGCGCCCATGCGGCGTTCCAGCCAGCGCACTCCGGCACTGATGATCAGCACCAAGATCAGGTATTCAAAGATTAGTAAGGTGTATATTTCCAGCGGGCGGTATTCGGTCACCACCAGCTCATTTGCACGGCGGGTCAGTTCCTGCATCCCGATGACGCTGGCAAAGGCGCTCATCTTGACGATGTAAATGAACTGGTTTGCCAACGGAGGCAGAATACGCCGGATCGCCTGTGGCAGGATCACGTAACGCATGGTCTGTACGTAATTCAGACCGATGGTCTGCGCCGCTTCGCGCTGACCGCGCGCGATGGATTGAATGCCCGCGCGGTAGATCTCGGCGGTAAAGGCACTGTCGGAAATCGCCAGCGTTATGATCGCGCCCCAGAATGGATCGATTGGGACGTTCATTCCCATCGACTGGAACACGATGGGCAATCCGTAGAACACCCAAAACAGCATAGGCAGCAGTGGAATGGCGCGGATGAATTCCACATAGACCCTGTTGACCAGACGCCAGCCGCGTTTCTCGGACAGCCCCGGCAACGCCACCATCAGTCCGATAACAATCGACAGAACTGCAGCAATCAGCGAGATCTGGATTGTCGCCCACATGCCGGAGATCAGGAATTTCACATTGGTCCAGCCCGATGCCGTGGTGGGGTCGATCACATACCAGCCCCAAGTCTGGGACGAGGAACAACCCGCCAGCAAAAGCAAGGGCGCTATCAGAAGAAGTTTTTTCATCGGCCCCTCTCAGTGCTGCAATATTTGCGACAGGAATTTACGACACCGCTCGGATTGCGGGTTGGTGAAGAAATGTTCTGGCTTGCCCTCTTCGACGATTTCACCCGCATCCATGAAGATCATCTTGTCGGCCACCTTGCGCGCAAACCCCATCTCATGCGTCACAACCACCATTGTCATACCCTCATCCGCCAATTCGACCATGACATCCAGCACTTCCGAGATCATCTCGGGGTCCAGGGCCGAGGTCGGCTCGTCAAACAACAGCACACGCGGCTCCATGCACAGAGATCGCGCAATGGCGACCCGTTGTTGTTGGCCGCCGGACAACTGAATGGGTTTCTTGTCCGCCTGATCGGGAATATGCACACGCTCCAGATAAAGACGCGCCTTTTCCTCGGCCTCTTTACGACTGAGACCCCGTGCCTTGATCGGGCCTAATGTCAGGTTTTCCAACACAGTTAGATGCGGAAACAGGTTGAATTGCTGAAACACCATTCCAACTTCGGACCGGATCGTCGCCGCAGATTTGGCGTCATCCGTCAGTTCGACCCCATCCACGCGGATGGTGCCTTTCTGGTGTTTTTCCAACTGGTTGATACACCGAACGACGGTCGACTTACCTGAGCCCGAAGGCCCGCAAATCACTACCTTTTCGCCGCTGTTGACCGTTAGGTTAATGTCTTTGAGAACGTGAAACGTGTCGAACCACTTGTTCACGCCGACAAGTTCGATTGCGGCGTCTGGCATAAGCTGGTCTGCCCCTGTTTTAATCGCGTTGTTTTATTTTCTTGAGGTTATCTTTCTCTTTCGGCTTAAATCAATGATGAATACGGCAGCAAGGCCGAAACGCCACCAACAGGAGAATTCAATGAACACTTTTTGGAAAACCGCGGCTGCTGCCGCGCTTGGACTGGTATTGTCGAGTGCCGCACACGCGCAATCTGCACTGAATGAGGTTTTGGATTCCGGTGTGCTGAAGGTCGGCACCACCGGAGACTGGAACCCCATGTCGCTGCGTGACCCAGCCACCAACAGCTATAAAGGCTATGACATCGACATCATGAACGAGTTGGCCGCCGATCTGGGGGTTGAGGTCGAATATGTACCAACCGATTGGAAAACACTGGTCAATGGCGTGGTGGCTGGCAAGTACCACCTGACCGGTTCGGCCTCGATCTCGCCACCGCGCATGAAGGTTGCCGGTTTTTCGGACAGCTACATTGCGGTGGAGTTGTTCCCGTACACGACCAAAGACAAAGCGGACAAATTCGACGGCTACGACTCTATCAACCAGCCTGGTGTGACGGTTGCCACAACGCTGGGCACGACGTTTGAAAAGCGTGTGCGTGAATGGTTCCCGAACGCCGAGATCAAAGTTGTCGAAGCCCCGGCCCGTGGTTTTCAGGAAGTGATCGCTGGACGCGCAGATGTGTTCATCACGTCGAACATCGAAGGCTCAACACTTGAGGCGAAGTTCCCAGTGGTCCGTGTCAAGAATGCGGGTCCCCGGTCGCCATCGCCCATCGCGATGATCCTGCCGCAAGGCGATCAGGTCTGGATCAACTACGTGAACAACTGGATCGAAGTGAAAAAAGCGCAAGGCTTCTTCGAAGCCAACCGCGAGAAGTGGGGCCTCTGATCCGTTTCTGACAGAACCTGTTTTTTAACGCCCGGTCTTCAGGATCGGGCGTTTTCTATTTTGACATGACTGAGCAAAGTGCTTCGCGCACCAATTTTTCGATCAATATGTCCGCGGAACCAGACCGGCCTGAAACCACTGAATGAACGAGACGATAGAAAACACGGGCAACCCGGTGGCCTGTTGGATATCGCGTGCATAGGGGCACATATTCGTGCACTCCAGAACGATCGCACCCATGTCAGGGTTGTCCGCAACCAAGGCCAACGCTGCGCGCATATTGTCCTCTCGTGCTTTCTGAACATCCAGCGTCAGTTCGTTCCCAAGGATCGCACGGGTGAACTCCTGCCCGCCTTCGGTTGTGCCAATCGGGGTATCCAACGGCACGTTGGCCGCCTGCAGATGATCTTTGGTCAGGGTCGAGGCTGAAATAGTTAATAACCCGGTGCGCTTGCCTGCAGGTAGAATGCGATTCACCATTTCCACCTGCATCAATGACGATGTGGCCACCGGAACCGGGACGGCTTCCGCCAGTTCTTTCTGGAACAGGGACAGGAAACCGCAATTGGTGGTTATGCCGTCAACGCCATCTTTTACCAGATCCTGCGCCGCGTCGATGAACACATCCAGCATCCCCTCGGCCCGCTGCCGAACGACACGATCAGGCGAAGCGTCACGGACAATGCGATAGAGCACCGGAAACGGCCAGGTCAGAGCGTTCCCCATATCACCTGGAATTCTTGGGAATTGGGCATCCAGCATCAAAATGCCAACGGATGCCCCATAGATGGATTTTCCGCCCTGCGCGATCATCCCTCGACCTCCTCAATAATTCGAGCCGAGATTTCTTCGGACCCTTCCATGTAAATGCTGGAAATCCCGTGACGCACTGCGTCCTGCACCTGATCCATGCGTTTGGCGATATGAGCACCCAGAACATGCGCGGCCTCTTCCGCATCCCGTTCCATCAACGCCTGCATAACTCGCTTATGCTCGTCTTTTGAACGGTGAACCCGGTCCAAACTCATAGAGATCCAGCGGATATAGCGTATGCGCTCATTGATCCGCGTCAGGGTTTGCAAGAGCTCCATATTGCCTGACAGTTTGGCTATCCCAAGGTGAAACGCCTCGTCCCGGCTGACAGCTTCCTCGACGGTCAGGCCGGTGATATCGATGCCCGTTGAATACAGCTCATCCCGCAGATTCTGCAGGTCTTTGTCAGAGGCCTTGGAACACGCCGCACGCGCGGCGGCAGTTTCGATAATCTGGCGCAGTTCAAACAGGTCAAACACGCTTTGCGCATCCAAAGGACGACAAAAAAACCCTTGCCCCGGGCGAAAATCAAACAACCGTTCTGCAACCAACCGGTTCAATGCCTCTCGTAAAGGGGTCCGGCTGACGCCCAGGTCCTTGGACAGGGCAACTTCGTTCAGGCGATCTCCGGGGCGCAGACGGAACGAGACCGCCATCGCCTTAACCTGATCATAGATGTCGTCGACCCGTGGACCCGCCATTAACCTGCCCTTCCTCTTGTTTGCCACAGGTGCCATAGGCAGAGCTTGAAATCAATATACAAAACTGTATACAGTTCTGCGTACAGAGAGGAATCGAGAGGCTCGTAGATCATGACAGGGACGAATTATCTGACCGGGGCAGAGGCTATGGTGCGTATGCTCGAGGCACATGGCGTGAAGCACATGTTCGGTCTGTGCGGCGATACCACCTTGCCTTTCTATGACGCTCTGGCCCGCATGGATCACGGTATTCAGCACATTTTGACACGGGATGAACGGCACGCGGCCTATATGGCGGATGGTTACGCGCGTGTGACTGGGAAGCCCGGTGTCTGCGAAGGCCCCTCGGGCGGAGGTGCAACTTACATTCTGCCCGGTGTTGTCGAAGCCAACGAAAGCTCGGTTCCGATTCTGGCGATTACCTCGGACGTCGCGACAACCAGCCGGGGCAAATACCCATTGACCGAACTGGATCAGCCCGCCCTTTTCAAACCTTTAGCCAAGTGGAATACCTCGCTGGACGACGCCGCACGGCTTCCCGCCATGGTACGGGCCGCTTTCAGGGCGATGACAACGGGTACGCCGGGCGCCACCCATCTGGCTTTGCCCTTCGACACGCAAAAGGCACAGGTGGATGAGGCCGAAATCTGGGCGGATGACAGGCATCGCAGCTATCCTGCCGAGCGCGCTGCCCCGGACATGGATGCAATCGAAGCAGCGGCGGACATTCTGGCGCAGGCCAAATCCGCTGTTGCTGTCTGCGGTGGAGGTCCGGTTCTGTCAGGCGCGACCGAAGCCTTGCGACAGGTCGCCGGTCTGTTGGATATGCCCGTTGCGACAACTGTATCCGGTCAGGGATCAATCGCCGAAACCGACCCGCTGGCGTTAGGCGTTGTCGGGTCTAACGGAGGTGTGCCCGCGACACGCGCTGTCGTGGATCAGGCGGATGTTGTCCTTTTCATCGGCTGCCGCGCCGGTTCGGTCACAACCGAAAGGTGGAGAAGCCCAGGTCGCGACGCGACTATCATTCACATCGACAGCGATCCCATGGTGATTGGCGCAAACTACCAGACCGAAGTGGCAATCTGCGCAGATGCCCGTCTGGCGCTCGAGGCTCTGGCCCGCGCTTTAGAAGATCGACAAGACCTGAACGCACAAGGCGGGACGGATAAAGCCCGTGTCGCGTGGGATGCCAAGCTAGCCGCTTTCGCGCCGCTGGCCGCAAGTCGAGAAATGCCGATCCGGCCCGAAGCTGTCATGGCCGCGTTGATGGATATTCTGGATGACAACGCAATCGTTGTGGCGGATCCAGGTACCCCCTGCCCCTATTTCAGTGCTCATTACCGGTGGCGGACATCGGGACGGCAGTTCATCACCAACCGGGCGCATGGCGCCCTAGGCTATTCATTAGGTGCAGCGATGGGGGCACATGTCGGGCGTCCGTCGGTCAAGACCCTAGCCGTCATGGGCGATGGCTCGTTTGGCTTCACATGTGGTGAATTCGAAACGATGGTGCGGCACAAAATGCCCATCACATCGATTGTCTTCTCAAATGCGGTCTTCGGCTGGATCAAGGCGGGACAGGATGCAGGCTTTGGTCAACGATTCTACAATGTTGACTTCAACCGCACGGACCACGCCGCAGTGGCGTCAGCCTTTGGTGTGAAATCATGGACGGTCAAAGACCCCGAAGACCTGCCAAAAATCCTGAAACAGGCCATCGAACATGATGGCCCAACGCTGGTCGACATCCATTCCCAACAGCTTCACAACGCGGCTGCGCCAGTATCCGAATGGGTTGCGTAGGAGGCGATTGAAGGGATCAGTTGATCCAGAAACTCCTGCGCGATCCTGGATAGGGGGCGACCTTTGGCAGTGATGATTGCAAGCTCCAGCATGACTGCTGGTTTAAATGGGCGGGTCTGATATCCGTTCTCTTCATCAAAGGTAACGGTAAAGGGGTCGATCATGGCGACCCCCATGCCTTGCTTCACGAAACTCAACAGATTTTCAGACAAGTGTGTGTGAATCTGCGTGCGCCATAAGCACCCGGCACGTTGAAAGATGTCGCGCGTTTTACGATGCGTCTGGTGTTCCGGTCCCATGACAATAAAGGGCTCGTTTTCCAGAGTTTCCGGCGTCAGAACGTCATACGCCGCCAATGGACTGCCTTCAGGGAAGGTCGCCAGAGTTTCGAACTGAAACACCTGATAGTTCAGCGTGTCGTGCAAAATAGGCATCTCAACAATTCCGATCTCGAACAAGCCTGACGTCACCCATTCCTGAATCTTCGACGAATATTGCGATTGAAAGCTGACGGACAGGTTCGGGCGGCTCTCGGCAAAACGCGCGATCTCCCGCGGCATGAAACCGAATGACAACAGATGCGGCGCGGCAACCTGTAACTGACCCGGATGCTTGTTCTGCAAATCTGTCACCGCCTGCGCAACGTGATCCAACCCGCGCACAACAGTATCGACTTCGTGGTACAGCAACTCGGCTTCTGGCGTGGGCAACAGACGCCCCTTGTTGCGTTCGAACAGAGGTAATCGCGCCTCGCGTTCCAATTGCGCCAAAAGGTTGCTGATGCCGGGTTGCGAGATGCCAAGAACCGATGCCGCGCCGGTCACGGTTCCGGTTTCCATGATGGCGTGAAAGGCTTGAAGCTGACGAAAGCGCAATGACATCGGTATTGTATCATTTTTTCTGATGAACTGTCGAAGATATAGTATTTGAAATGATATGCCGGTCAAGGCAGGCTTCCGCACATCTCTAGGGGGCCGAATGAGCGATCTCTCACAAACAATCACAGGCTATGACCTATGGCACCTCAAGCTGCCAGTGACCTCGCGCCGGGATCACGGTATTGGATCTGTCGAAGGCGTTTGTGAAATTGTTATCCTGCGGCTGACATCTGAGGACGGCTCGCAAGGGTTTGGTGAAGCGTCGCCCTGGTCAGTGTTCACCGGCACGCCGGAGGCGACCTTTGCAGCGTTGGATCGGTATCTGCGTCCGCTTGTTTTGGGCGCCAAAGTCGGCGATAGATCCGCGATCATGGCGCGCGCTGCTTATGCAGTGGCGCATTGCACTGAGGCCAAAGCAGCACTGGAAACTGCGCTGCTGGATCTTGCAGGCCAGATCAGCAACGTTCCGGTCTGGTCCTTGTTGGGCGGGAAATGTCGGGATGCAATCCCTCTCAGTTGCTCCATCGCCAACCCTGATTTCTCGCTAGACATCGATCTGTTGGCACGGTTGCAAGACGATGGTGTCCGGATTGTCAAACTCAAGACCGGGTTCAAGGATCACGCCTTTGACATCATGCGGCTGGAATACCTGGCCCAGAACTGCCCGAAGTTTTCTGTGCGCGTGGATTATAACCAAGGGCTCAACATCGAGGATGCCCCAGCACAGGTGCGCGACGTCGCCCGGTTCGATCCGGATTTCATCGAACAGCCCGTGCGCGCTCATCATTTCGGCATGATGGCCAAGTTGCGCCAAATGACGGATGTGCCGTTGCTGGCAGACGAGAGCGTGTTTGGCCCAGAAGACATGGAGCGTGCAGCCCGCGAGGGGATCTGCGACGGTGTTTCCGTCAAGATCATGAAATCCGGTAGCCTGACACGCGGTCAGACCGTTGCGCGCATTGCGGCTACACACGGCCTGACAGCCTATGGCGGCGACATGTTCGAGGCTGGTCTGGCCCATTTGGCAGGCACACACATGATTGCTGCAACGCCGGAAATCACTCTGGGTTGCGAGTTCTATCAGGCGTCGTATTTCCTGAAAGAGGACATATTGGAAGAACCTTTCCAGATCAGGAACGGGCATGTCTGCGTGCCGGATGGCCCTGGGCTTGGCGGCAAACCCGACTTGGACAAACTGAACCACTACGCAGTTTCAAAGGCGGTGGCGGCGTGAGCGAGAAGAAGACCATAGCCATCATCGGGGCCGGAATTGTCGGAGTGTCCGCTGCTGTCTGGTTGCAGCGTGACGGTCACGACGTGATTTTGATCGATAAGGCCGGGCCGGGCGAAGGAACCTCACATGGCAATGGCGGCGTGCTTGCATCGTGCTCTATCGTGCCTGTGACGGTTCCAGGACTGCTCGCCAAAGCGCCGAAGATGCTGTTGAGCCCCTCTCAGCCGCTGTTCCTGAAATGGGGGTACTTACCAAAGCTGTTGCCATGGCTCAGACAATACTTAAGCCACGCAAACGCCGCAGACGTGGAACGGATTGCTGCGGCCTTGACGCCCATCGTGGGCGACAGCCTGAACGACCACAAGGCGCTGGCCGCCGGCACTGGCGCTGAGAAATGGATCGTCCCAAGCGATTATCTGTTTCTTTATGAAAACCGCGCCCATTTCGAAGGTGATGCCTTTGGTTGGGGCATTCGGCGCAAGCATGGCTTTGCGTGGGAAGAATTGGAAGGCAAGGCATTCCACGATTACGATCCCGTCTTCAGCCAGGATATCGGGTTTGCGGCCAAGCTTTCAGATCATGGTCACATCACCGATCCGGGGCGATATGTGAAAGACCTAGCTGCACATGTTGAGGCGCAAGGAGGTCGGATCATCCAAGCCACCGTCGAAGACGTCACGCGCGAAGGCGGAAGCGTGACCGGCGTTCGCACGAGCGGTGAAACCATTGCGTGCGACACTGCTATTGTAACGGCAGGCGTCTGGTCGGGTCCGTTGGCCAAGCGCTTGGGGGTTTCGGTCCCACTTGAAAGCGAACGCGGGTATCATCTTGAATTGGTGGAACCTTCTGCCATGCCGCGCAGCCCGGTCATGGTCGCATCGGGTAAGTTTGTTGCAACACCCATGGATGGGCGCATACGCTTGGCAGGCATTGTAGAGTTCGGAGGGCTGGATGCGCCACCCTCGCGCACGCCGTTTGAATTAATGAGAAAAAATGCCCGGGCGGCTTTTCCGGGCATAACATGGAAGGAGGAAGTGGAATGGATGGGGCACAGGCCCGCCCCGGCTGACTCGATCCCGATCATTGGCGACGTGCCCGGCATCAAGGGGGCCTATATGGGCTTTGGGCACCATCACATTGGCCTGACAGGCGGGCCAAAAACCGGACGCCTTTTGGCCCAAATGATCGCGGGCAGAACCCCAAACGCGGATGTGAGCGTCTACGCGCCGTCACGCTACGCAACATAAGAACAAGCCGATGAAAAACATTGGTGTTTCAATACTCAATAGGGAGAAAACGATGAAAAAATTGACAAATCTTCTGGCAGCAACTGCTCTGACCGCAGCCGCGGCGGCACCGGCCATGGCCGAAAAATGGGACATGCCGATGGCTTATTCGGCGTCAAACTTCCACTCGGCCACAGGCGCGGAGTTCGCTAAATGCGTGACGACAGGCACTGGTGGTGAGATCGAGATCGTCACACATCCTTCCGGTTCACTGTTCAAGGGTGCCGATATCAAACGCGCGATCCAGACCGGGCAGGCACCGATTGGTGAACGTCTTTTATCCGGTCACCAGAACGAAAACGCGCTTTTCGGATTTGACTCGATTCCGTTTCTCGCAACCTCGTTCGACGACAGCGCCAAGCTTTGGGAGGCCGCCAAGCCATCTATCGAAAAAGTACTGGCCGAGCAGAACCTGACGCTGCTTTACGCGGTGCCGTGGCCGCCTCAGGGACTGTATTTCAAGAACGAGGTAAACTCGGTCGCTGACATGAAAGGCATCAAGTTCCGCTCATACAACAATGCGACCTCGCGGTTGGCCGAGCTGACCGGGATGCTACCGGTGACGATTGAAGCGGCGGAAATCAGTCAGGCCTTTGCGACGGGTGTGGCAGATTCGATGGTGTCATCGGGATCGACCGGTTATGACCGCAAAGTCTGGGAAAGCCTGAACTATTTCTACGAAGTCGATGCGTGGTTGCCGCGCAACTACGTGATGGTCAATTCAGATGTCTGGTCTGGTGTGTCTGATGCCAACAAGAACGTAATCAAGGGCTGCGCTGAACTGGCAGAATACGCAGGCAACTGGCGCGCCAAGGAATATACCGGGTTCACACTGCAGGGTTTGCGGGATGGCGGTATGACTGTTGGTCCGGCCTCTGAACAGATGACCAACGAACTGAAAGAGATCGGCGTGACCATGACCAACGAATGGCTGGAAGCTGCCGGTGACGAAGGCAAAGCCATCGTCGACGCCTTCAACGCGTCTCAATAACCTTTCGATTTGGGCGGCGGTTCATCCGGCCGCCCTTTTCGCATCCAATCAATACACAGCGGGGACAGTATGGCGGTTTTGCGAGGACTTCGGTCCGTACTCGACTTCATCTATCTGACGGCAGGGATTCTGGCGGCACTCAGCCTGATCGCAATACTGTTGCTGATCGTCGTGCAGATGCTAGCCCGCTGGACCGGTGAAGTGTTTCCCGGAGCACCCGACTATGCGGGTTACGCGATGGCCGCTGCATCCTTTCTGGCCTTTGCCAATGCGCTGAACCGGGGCAGCCATATCCGGGTTTCCATCCTTCTGAACGCCGTACCGGATGGGGTAAGGCGTATTCTGGAGGTCTGGTGCTTCGCCATCGGCACTGCTGTCATGTGGTATTTTTGCTGGTACGCATACCGCTTTGTCTATTGGAGCTGGAAGTTCAACGACATTAGCCAAGGCCAGGACCGAACCGCCCTTTGGATCCCGCAATCCGCGATGCTGTTTGGCGCAGTCATTCTGGCCATTGCTCTGACTGATCATTTGATCCACGTGCTTTTCAAGGGCGAACACCGCATCGTCCGCGATCTGGCCGATCAGAGCCACGGAGAGTAAATAATGGAAAATCTCTCTGTCATCATCCTCTTTCTCTTTGTTCTTTTCACTTTGCTGGGCACCGGCGTCTGGGTCGGCTTGGCTTTGATGGGCGTTGCCTGGGTCGGAATGGAACTGTTCACCACCCGCCCCGTCGGGGACGTGATGATCACCACCATCTGGTCGGCGTCGTCATCGTGGACTCTGACGGCCCTGCCCATGTTCATCTGGATGGGTGAAATCCTGTACCGAACGCGATTATCCGAAGACATGTTCAAGGGCCTGTCCCCTTGGATGGCCCCTTTGCCAGGCGGGCTGGTGCACACCAACATTGTCGGATGTACGGTTTTTGCGGCTGTCTCGGGCTCGTCAGCGGCCACGCTGACAACGGTTGGCAAAATGTCGATCCCTGAACTGCGCAAGCGCAATTATCCCGAGCGCATGATCATCGGAACATTGACCGGGGCGGCGACACTCGGGCTGATGATCCCGCCCTCGCTGACCCTGATCGTCTACGGTGTGACGATCAATGAATCCATCACCAAGCTTTTCTTTGCTGGAATCCTTCCCGGCCTGGTACTGGCGGCGATGTTCATGGGCTACGTGGCGATCTATTCCAAGCTAGGCAAAGACTGGAGCCCCAATACCGAAGCCAAACTGAGTTTCTCAGAAAAAATCAAGAACTCACGTTTCCTGCTGCCTGTGATCCTTTTGATCATGGTGGTGATCGGGTCGATGTATCTGGGATATGCCACCGCGACCGAGGCCGCAGCCTTTGGGGTTATCGGCGGGCTGCTGTTGGCAGCGGGTCAGGGATCTTTGAATTGGAAAACCTTTACCGAAAGCCTGATGGGGGCCACGCGCACCAGCGCGATGATCGCCCTTATCCTGGCGGGCGCGGCGTTCCTGTCGCTGTCGATGGGCTTTACCGGTCTTCCGCGCGGTTTGGCTGATCTGATTGCAGGCTGGGAGCTGACACGGTTCGAACTGCTTATGGTGTTGCTGGTCTTCTACATCATTCTGGGCTGTTTTCTGGACGGTATTTCTTCGGTCGTACTGACAATGGCGGTGGTCGAGCCAATGATCCGCGACGCCGGGATCGACCTGATCTGGTTCGGCATCTTCATTGTGGTCGTCGTCGAGATGGCCCAGATCACACCCCCGATCGGGTTCAACCTGTTTGTGATGCAGGGCATGACCAACCACGAGATGAGCTATATCGCGCGGGCGGCCATTCCAATGTTCCTGATCATGGTGCTGATGGTCTTTATCCTGATCTGGTTCCCTGATCTCGCGACATGGTTGCCTGAAAACCTGCGACAAAGCCCGGGCGGATAATGCGGTTTTGAACCCGCTTCATCTGGCCGCGCGCCATGGACCTTACGTTCTGATCGGCGGATTGGCAGCAGGTCTTCTGTTGCCATCTCTGGCGGAACCAATGCGCGACCTGCTGGCCCCTTTGGTCGTTCTGTTGCTGTTCGTGACTGTGCTGAGGATGGACCCCAAAGCCATCGTTGGGTCGTTGAGCGACCTGCCCAAAGTCGCGCTGACAGTTGTCGGATTTCAGCTGGTGACGCCGATGATCGTCATAGCATTTGGATATGCGTGCGGGTGGATCGGAGCGCCGGTGCTTCTATGCCTGCTGATCATGACGGCGGCCCCGTCCATTTCAGGCAGCCCGAATATGTGTATGATGATGGGTCACGCACCGGAACACGCGATGCGACTGATGGTTGTAGGCACGGCTCTGTTGCCTTTGACCGCACTGCCTATTTTCCTGCTTATGCCCGAGCTTGGCGATGTTCAGTCAGTCTTAGGGGCTGGCTTGCGCCTGTTATTGACAATTTTAGGCGCAACCGGTGCCGCCATGTTTGTAAGAAAGACAATCCTGCGCGCGCCGTCGCAATCCAAATTGCTAAGTCTTGAAGGATTGGGAACGCTCACACTCGCTATTTTTGTCATTGGCCTGATGCCGTCCGTCAGCGCAACAGCGTTGCAGGATCCGGCTTTGGCTGTATTCTGGATCGCCTTTGCCTGTCTTGCCAATTTTGGCGCACAGATTGTTGTGTTTTATTTGACTCAGAGCAAGCTTCCCCCGGCAAGGGCAACGGCAGTTTCGTTGATCGCCGGCAACCGAAACATCGCGATCTTTTTTGTAGCCCTGCCGCCCGAGGTGACTGCGCCAATCATGGCCTTCATCGGTGCTTATCAGATTCCCATGTACCTCACGCCCATGATCATGCGGCGCCTTTACAGTCGTGGGACCCCTGATGGCCGTTCGATGTAAAGGCTGACCAAACGCGCAGAATCCTAGGATCGGCCCGGTGAACATCCCGATACAATGCAAAAAGAACGATTTGATGGTCAACACAGACAAACGCATCGCTTCCGGTGCATTACCAGAACCTAAGTTAACCTTCCTCGCCGCAGTATCAACCAAGACTGATCCGAATAGATCGATCGGGGTGAGTTCAGTCTTTTTGCGGTGCTTTGAACAGGTCTTTGCGCAAGGTCATCAACGCACCTGGGTCGATTTTGGCCTGAATAACCGTTGTTTCATTCGACGCGATGGCCTTTTGCAACGCCGGGCCCATGCCACCGGGCCCATCGACCCATATACCTTTCCCACCACATAGTTCGGCAAATTTGTCAAAACGGGGCGATTGAATTTCTGCACCCAGCAATCGGCCTCCGTAAAACTCTTGCTGGTAAGCCTTTTCCGCTCCCCAAGCCTGATTGTCCAATACAACGATGGTGATTGGCAGATTGTGCTGAATGGCTGTCTGAATCTCGATCATCGAATAGCCGACGGCCCCATCACCCATAACAGCCACGACAGGGCGATCCGGCGCAGCGGCCTTAGCCCCGATTGCGGCAGCGAGACCAAAGCCGACGAGACCGAAATCCAAAGGAGTGATCAGAGACATCGGTGCATAATGGGCCAGCCGGTCAGCGGCTTGCAGGCAAGTGTTGCCCGTGTCCAGCGTTACAATGGCATCTTCGGGCAAGGTCGCGCGGATTTCGGCAAGGGCGCGACGCGGGTGCATGGGCAGGCTGTCCAGCTCTGCCTCCGCAGCGCGCTCGGCTGCGAGGTCGGACATGCCAGCGCGGAACGCTTCGCGCCAGGGATCGCAATCCGGTCGCGTTGAAGCATCAATCAGAGCTTCGGCGGTCAGGCGGGCATCGCCCTGTGCCGCGATCTCGGCGGGGAAATAACGACCAACCGCTGCGCCTTCGATATCAACATGGGCAATTCGGGTGTCAGCCCCGACATAGTCGTTGGAATGAAAAGTCGAGTTGAACCCAAGCCGGGCCCCGAGAACCACCATAACATCGGCCTCGCGCGTAAGCCTACTGGCGACTAAATTGCCACGTGGACCGGCCTGCCCCGCAAACCACGGGTGCCCGTGGGGCATGACGTCGGCATGGCCGGTTGAGGCGACGACCGGAACTTCAAGCTTGTCGGCTAAAGCCGTCAAAGCGTCGCGCCCGTCCCCCCATTTGAAGCCCCCACCGGCAAAGATCACCGGCCTTTCGGCCCCTGATAGCAGCTCTGCAATGGCAGCGACGTCCGACGGTGCGGCCGGACCGGGGCGCGCGATGTTTACCGGGGTCGGCTCAAAATCAGGAATGTCAGCGGCAAACAAGTCACGCGGGACATGCAGCACCACTGGTCCGCGTCGGCCTGTGTTGGCCAACCGGATGGCGTCTTCCAGCATCGGTGCCAACCGCGCCGGATCTGTCACCATGACCGAACGTTTGGAAATAGGGGCAAACAGCGCGACCTGATCGATTTCCTGAAACGTATCTTTGCATTGATCAGCACGGGTGATCGCTCCGGCAATAACCACAAGCGGAGAATAGGCCAGTTGTGCCTCGGCCACCGCTGTCACAATGTTGACCACACCGGGCCCCGCCTGCGCGCCCAGAACCACACCGGGTTTGCCCGTCATCCGTGCCCAGGCATCAGCCATGTGGCCCGCAGCTCGTTCGTCCCGCGCTCCGACATAGGCGATCTGACCGCCTTTATACATGGCGTCGTAGAGTTCCAGCATTGAGCCGCCCAGCAGGCCGAAAACGGTATCGATGCCGTTGGCTTTCAGAACGCGATAGACGGCTTCTCCGCCGTTGATGGTAGTCATGGTCAGTCTCCGGAAATATGGCGTTCAATCTGGCGGGCAAAGCGCAGCAGCCGCGCGTCCGACCCTTTTGGGCCGGTGATGTGAAGACCCACGGGCATACCGTCCGAAGACTGACCCATGGGGATGGAAATCGATGGAAGCTCCATTGTCGGTGTCAAAGTCACTGTACGCCAGTCTTCGGTGATTTCCCCGTCTCGCAGGTCAGCGCTGAACGGTAATCCAGTGGCGGTGGGCCAAAGGGCAAAATCATAGTGGGCGAAGAATGCAGTAACAGAGTCCCAGACAAGACGGCGTGTCGTCTGATAGGCAATCAGTTCGGCAAGGCTTTGCCCTTCGCCCTGTGCGCAGGCCGCGCGGTAGCTTTCTGTGGCCAGCGTGATGTCGGGATTGAGCGCTGCGCGAACTTGCAGGGCACATTGACCCCGAATGATGTCGCCATATGCAAGCAGCGGGGCAAGGTCCGGGGCTGTGTCTTCTTCGACATGCCAGCCCAAAGCGCGGCAAATATCTGCGATTGGTGCCAAGGCAGCCTGAACTGATAGGTCAACGCTTGCACCGAAGGGTGAAAGGCTCAATGCCGCGCGTCCAGCAGTCAGCGGGGCATCAAGCTCGGCCGGGTCCGGGTAAGCGCCGGTGTATGCCAAAGGCTGGTTGGGCGTGGGTCCTTGCATCACACTCAGCATCAAAGCGAGGTCCGAAACTGAACGCGCCATCGGGCATGGCACAGACAAACCGTCGAACGGGGCCGGGTTTGGATCCATGGGCACCAAACCCGATGTTGGCCGCATACCGACAACGCCGCACCATGCAGCAGGTGTGCGGGCACTGCCGCCAAGATCCGAGCCATCGGCAAGGGCAACCATGTTGGCCGCCAACGCGGCAGCCGCGCCACCAGAACTGCCCGCAACCGTCTTTTCGGGGTTCAATGGATTGCGCGTCGTGCCCGATACAAAGTTCGTGGTTTGACCAGAAAACGTGAACTCGGGCGTGTTTGTCTTACCAATGATAATAGCACCGGCCGCCCTGAGACGCGCAACGTGGAGCGCGTCACTGGATGGGACATGATCAGAAAAGCTTTTTGACCCGTGAGTGGTGCGCAGACCGGCGGTATCAAAACAGTCTTTGATCGCGATGGGCAGCCCGTGAAGTGGCCCTGCGAACTGCCCCCGTGCGGCCATCCTGTCCAGTTCATCAGCACGGACGCTGGCAGCGTCCCAATCCAGCGTGACAAAGGCGTTCACACCGATTGTATCACCTTCGATACGCGCGCGGTACGCTGCCAAAACCTCCGAGCTGCTCAGGGTTCGTTTACGCAGGTCTCCCGCAAGCTCGACGGCCGACTTCTGAGTGATATCTATCGGTTGCAGCAAGAGTTATTCCTCGGATCGGGGTCGCAAATTCTGCGGATCGAAGAGCGCATCTTGATGTACCGTAACTGGGATGTCACGATTAAGAATTCGGACGCTGAGACCCGTTTGCGGGGTACCTTTGCGAACGAACAGCCACCCCAGGGACTTGCCGATCGTATAGCCAAACCCACCCGATGTGGTCAGACCCACTGGCTGACCGTTCAGCAACACCGGCTCGCCACCATGAATGTCGATGTCTTCTGAGTGCAGCTCTGCATAGAACAGCTGCCATGCCGGATCTCGGCTGAGCAGCGCATCGCGGCCCAGAAAATCGCGTCCTTCGCTCACGACAAAGCGGTCGAGGCCGACGTCAAGCGGGCCGACATCCGTGGTCAGTTCTCCGCTGGCGCGATAGGCCTTTTCCATGCGCATCCCGTTGAACGCGTAAGAACCCAGATCGGTGAGACCATGTTTGGACCCGGCTTCGAAAAGCGCTTCGTAGATTGCGCCAATATGATCCAGCGGCGCGTGCAATTCCCAGCCCAATTCACCGACAAACGAAACGCGCAGGGCATAGCAAGACATGCCTGCGACGCATATTTCCTGCCCCGACAACCAGGGGAAAGCGCGATTGGACAAATCAACCTCAGTCAGTTCCGACAGGATACGGCGTGATGCTGGACCGGACAGCGCCAGCATCCCCCAATCTGCCGAGCGGTTGATCATAGTCACATCCTCGCCGGGTCGGATATGGGACTTGATCCAATCGAAATCCGGTGTGGCGCGAGCAATGGGGGAACCCGTAAAAAAGCGATCTTCGGCCATCCGCCAGATGGTAATTTCTGTCTCGAACCTTCCCTGTGCCGTCAGCAAATGGTTCAGGCTCATCCGCCCGTCTTTCGAAGGTATTCGGTTGGCCGACAGCCGGTCGAGCAAAGCGCCCGCATCCTTGCCCGAGATCTCGAACTGGGCAAAAGCGCAGAGATCGATGACACCGGCGCCATTGCGCGTCGCTTTTGCCTCGGCCGTCGCGTTTGCATGCCACGGCTGATGACCCCAGCCGATCTGTTCTGCTTCGCCTGCTCCACCGAAATAGCGCGGACGCTCCCAGCCGGCGACTTCTCCGAAAACTGCTCCCTTGGCGGCAAGGCGGTCATACAGCGGGTGCTTTTTCAGCGGCCGAAGGCTGTGGAACTGCTTACCCGGGCAAGGCGTGTCATGGCGACGCATGAACTCATCTTTGGTGCGCTCGACAATGAAGTTGTCCGAGGCGAAATCTCCGTATCGGCGCGGATCGAAACCGCGCGTGTTGATTTCGGTCTCACCGTGCACCATCCAATCGGCCAGTACCTTGCCCGCGCCGCCGCCCCAGGCCAGCCCGATGGACGATCCACAGGACAACCAGACATTCGGCGCGCCCGATGGCCCAACCAGCATTCCGCCATCAGGTGTGTGCGTTATGGCCCCACGCACGACGCGTTTGATGCCAAGATCAGCCAGAATTGGCATTTTGTCGAAAGCCACCATCAGGAAATCGCCAATCGAGTCATAATCGGCCTGGAACAGCTCATTTTCGGCAGCCCAAGGGGCGCCTTCGGGCATTTCCCAGACCGTCGGGCAGACATGGCCTTCGTAAATTCCGATCAAGCCGGATTTCTGCTCCTGCCGGATGTAACCGCCAAAGGCATTGTCCCGCATCACGGGCAATTCCGGACGGTCGGCGAACTGAGGTACGGTGTCCGTCACAAGATAGTGGTGAAGGCACGACACCGAGGGGATTTTCAGCCCGAACCACTCTCCCACCTGATTGGCGTAAGACCCGGCGGCAATCACCACATGTTCGGCCAACACATCGCCTTTTTCCGTTCGCAAGAGCCACATATCGCCTTTGCGGGACGCCCCCAGCACCCGGTTGTGCCGTTCAATCCGGGCGCCACGCGACCGGGTTGCAGCAGCCAGCGCCATGGTCACGCTTGAGGGGTCGATATGACCATCCTCGTAAGTGCGCACCGCAGCTTTAACGTCATCGACCTTGTAAAAGGGATTAACCCGCGCCACCTCTTCCGGGCCGATCAGATCCATTGGCAGGTGCAACAGCTTGCCGACGCCCATGATCGACTTCATCCAATCGACTTCATCGTCGGTGGTCGCAATCCGGATGCCGCCGACTTCGTGCCAGCCTATGCTCTGTCCGGTTTCGGCCTCGACCCGCTTGTAGGTCTCGATGGAGGTTTTGTTGATCCACCCCATCAGGCGACTGCCCACCGCATGGGCGATCTGGCCAGCGGCGTGCCAAGTGGAACCGCTGGTCAATTCCGCCTTTTCAAAAAGGATCGTGTCGGTCCAGCCGTTCTCGGCCAGTTGAAACTGCGCGGCCACGCCCATGATACCGCCGCCAATGATCGCCACTTGGGTGGACTGGATTGTGTCGCTCATGCAAAAGCTACCTTTGCGGATTTGAGAGAGGCTTTGGCTGTGTACCGGACGCAAGCGATTTCGACTTCGAACCCGTCCAAAACGTCTTGGGTTTCAAGCAGGTCCAAAGGCGCGTTGATTAGGCCAAGCGCCACGGAACGACCAAACCGGTAGCTCCATGCGGCTGAGGTGATCTGCCCCAAGACCTTGCCGTCAAAGTAAATGGGTTCATCATGTAGCGGGATCGCGTCAGGATCGTCGAACAGGATCGACACGATTTGCCGTTCTGGTCTGTGATCGCGCAAAGCGTCTTCGCCCACAAAACCCGTGCCCATGGCACAAAACGCACCCAGTCCAGCTTCAAAAGGCGTGGTCCCCGGTGTGAGTTCGTGACCAAAAGCCCGAAAACCACTTTCGATGCGCAAAGATCCACTTGCGTAAAGACCCGCATGGCTTGCACCTGCGGCGACCAGCGCCTCATAGGCAGCCATGGCCATTTCGGCAGGGATGTAAAGCTCAAAGCCTTCTTCCCCGGTAAAGCTCAGCCGCCCCGCCCAACCCCGGGCCAAACCAATCTCGACGGGTGCAAAACAAAACCGCTTGAGGTCCGGGACAGCTTTGTTTGTCGTGGCCTGAAGCACGTCTCGGGCCCGCGCACCAGCAAGGCCCAAAATGGCATATCCGCTGGTAACATCCGTGAACTCCGCACGGTAATCACCTCTTGTGTCCCGCATCCGCTGCATCACACGAACGGTTTCATTGGCCCCGACAATCAGCAGATAAGTTTCGGGCCCAAGCCGCTGAACGGTCAGATCGCTTTCCACGCCGCCCTTCGCATTCAGGATCTGGGTATACGCAATGCGCCCCTCGGGCACGTCCATCTGCGCGGCGCAGAGCCGGTTCAAAAAGGCGCAGGCATCCGGCCCCTGCACCATGATTTTACCAAAAGCGCTTTGATCCAGAATGGCAGCGCCCGATCGGCAGGTTTCGACCTCTTGCCCGACTTGCTCGCGCCATGCTGGCGCGCCAAAGGTAAGCGGCAGATGGGCAGCCTCGCCCCCGAAATGAACGGCACGCTCCCAGCCGCCACGCGCTTCGAACCGCGCCCCGGCGGCGGCGAGGCCGGTATGGATCGGCGAACGACGCTGACCCCTTGCAGTCTCCATCGAGCGACCGGGAAACGGATTGTCATAGTGGCGTCCAAGAACTTCAGGAATACGGGCTTCCAGTGCACCCAGAACGTTCATCTCGGGGCTGAAGCGGCGAATATCAGCCTCGTTCAACTCCATCGTGGGTTCTCCGGCGATGATCCATTCAGCCATGGCTTTGCCTGCCCCACCTGCCAGAGCAATTCCGGTAGAGTTCATCCCTCCCATCAGGAACAGCCCCGGCACTTCGGGGCTTTCGCCCAGCATAAATTGGCTGTCGAGCGTGAAGCTTTCCGGGCCGTTCAGCAACATCCGAACTTCGGCCTTTTCCAGTGCCGGAATGCGGCGCAGGGCGTTTTCCATCATCGGCATAAAATGATCCCAATCCTCGTCCAGCAGATCGAACGAGAAATCGGCGGGCAGCCGGTCCAGGGGCAAGCCCTTAGCATGGGGTTCGAACGAGCCCACCAACAGCCCTTCGACATCGTCGCGGGCATAGAGAAACGCATCCTGATCGTTCAGCGTTGGCAGATGCACGCCTTTGCCAAGGGCCTGAACCTCGGGCAAGGGCTTGGTCAGAATGTAGAAGTGTTCACAGGCATAAAGCGGCATATGTGCCCCGGCCATGGCCGCGACCTCACGCGACCAAAGCCCACAGGCGATCACAACCTCGTCGGCCTTGATCACATGGTCACCGACCTCGACGCCCGATATCCGCCCGCCTTTCTTTTGCAAGCCGGTTACGCGGGTATCTTCAAAGATCTGAACCCCTCGTGCCCGTGCACCCTTGGACAGCGCAAGGGCCACGTCGGAGGGGTTGACCCGTCCGTCCGACGGCGACCAGACCGCGCCGATCACGTCATCGACCTCGATCAGCGGCCACAGGTCCTTGGCGCGGGGCGCATCCACAACCTCGGCCTCAAGCCCAAACGCGCGGCCAAGCGAGACCTGACGTTTGATATTCGTCAGCCGGTCCTGGTTGGTGGCCAGCGTCAGCGAGCCGGTTTGAGTCCATCCCGTAGCTTGCCCGGTTTCACGTTCTAGTTCGCCATAAAGGTCGATGGAATAGTTGATCAGCTTGGTTAGTGTCGCCGACGGGCGCAAGCGCCGCACCAGACCGGCTGCATGCCAAGTCGTGCCGCTGGTCAGTTTCGAGCGTTCCAGAACGACGATATCTTTCCGGCCTTCGCGCGCCAAATGATAAGCAATCGAACAGCCGATGACGCCGCCACCAATGATGACGGTACGGGCATGGGTAGGCAATGTCATGACAGCACTCCGTCACGGACCAGATCTGAAATAGTGTCGCGGAAAAGTGCGACCGCCTCGTCAATCAGGTCGGGTGTATGCGGCAGGCCGGTCACGCAGGAGGTGAAGGACATGAAATCCACGCCTCTCTCCAGCAACCCGTCACGCAAGCTTTTGACGACAGCGGGTGGCGTTTTTCGAATTGTTGCGGCGTCCAGCCCTTCAATGGATCGTCCACCGAAATAGAGGTGGCAGGTCGAACTGTCGCCATAGGCCAGTGCTTGCACGTCCAGCTCACTGAAGGCTGCGTTGAAGCCATCCCGCAGACGCGCGGCCATTGCATCGGCGTGGGCCTGAACGTCCCCGGTCGAAAGGATTTCCATCGCCTTAACCGCCCCCGCAGCCACCAAGGGGGCCGCGTTGAAAGTGCCTTTGTGCCCGACCGGGGGTGACAACCCATCGCGGGTCTCGCCGGGGCTGAGCAGATCCATAACGTTAGCCCGACCAACAACGGCCCCGCCCGGCAGACCACCAGTGACGATCTTGGCCAATGTTGTCAGATCCGGCGTCACCCCATCTCGCGCCTGACGGCCGCCCGGCGACCAACGCAGACCCGTGATCACCTCATCAAAAACAAGCACATGGCCCGTTCTTTCGGTCAGGGCCCGCACCCCCTGCAAAAAACCGTCTGGCAGCGGGACCGAGCCATAATTTGCTCCGGAGGCTTCGACAAATACCGTTCCGATATGTGGATCGCTGTCCAGCAGGTCGGCGACAGCATCCATATCCGGCGGGGAAACCACCGTCAGGTCAGTCACGGCCTGCGGTATACCCAAACTCGGCGCTGTGTTGGTGCCGGGTTTGGCACCTTTCATCAACATGTCATGCCAGCCGTGGAAATGGCCGTCGATCCGTAGCACCTTGTCACGGCCCGAGTATGCCCGACCCAGCCGCAAGGCAAGCATTGTCGATTCTGTACCGGACCCGGTGAACCGCACCCTTTCGGCAGAGGGGAACAGGCGGGCCAGCCATTCGGCCCATTCGACCTCAAGCGGATGACAGTCTGCGGTGTAAGGCATCCTCTCCATCTGATGGGCCACAGCTTCAGCAATCTCAGGGTGGGCATGACCCAGAATCTGACTGGCCGCACCCAGTTTGAAATCTATGTAGCGCTTGCCGTCCACATCCCATTTCTCGGCCCCTTTGGCGCGGTCGAAATAGATCGGAAACGGGGTATTGTAACGCAACTCGTGACTGACGCCACCAGGCATAACCGCACGGGCGCGGGCGCTTAGGTTTTGACTTTTCATGAGGATCTGCCGGTTTGCTGTCGTGTCAGGCGGATGTCGAAACGCGTGCGCAACGCGCGGTCAACGTCATCAGGAATGTGCTGTGGGAAGTGGTTGGACAAAATCTCTCGCGCTCTTTCCCGAGCGACATCACCAACGGGCTGAGAGCCGTCTTCCTGCCATTCCCGCGGCGTTCGGCGATCACCAATTTCGGGATAGAAATAATCTGATTTCATCCTGTTGAATGTATGCAGTTCGCCCAAATAATGCCCCTCTCCCCGGCAAACGTCGGCGATCACGTCGGCGGCGATGTTTTCAGGCGTGGCCTCGATCCCGCGCAATGTGCGCAGGATATTGCCCAGCATGTCATTGTCACTGACATAAGCCGCATGGCTGACACCCAGCAAGCTGGCCTGCATCCCGGCCGCCTGGGTGACAATGTTTGAACCCGCGTGTGCAGCCATGGTCACGGCCAGCGATTTTTCGGCCCCGTATTGCGCGTCCAAACATTTGGCGTCTGTAATGCCCGCAATAGAGGAGGTTGGCAGATCGAAATGCCGGCCCATCTGAGCAGCGCCAGCCATGAGGATTGCCTGCTCTCCGCCGCCGCCGCACATGGAGCCGGTTCGCAGATCAGCAACCAGCGGTTTCGGTGCAAAGATCGCTTTTACCTCTGGATCGACAAGACGGGCGAACACCAGCCCTGCCAGCGTTTCCGCAACGGCCTGAACCAATGAACCGGCAATGGTTGCCGGGCTGGTAGCACCGGCCTGTCCAGCGCTGATCAATTGAACCGGGAACCCGGCCAGAATTGCGGCTTCGAGAACTTCACATGCTTCTTCGGCAAAGCGCATGGGTGGCACGACGTGGCACACCATCACAGTCAAGAAAGGACGCGCGCGAAAGGCGTCTTCACTGCCGGCAATGGCATAACACAGCTGGGCAATTGCGGGCACATTGTCGGGCTCGGTGATCGAGATCGACACATGCTTGGACGTCCCCGCCAGACAGGCATAAGCGGTGTTGAGATCCATAACCGCGTTATCTTCGATATCCCGAGCAACCACCGAACGGCTAAAATGATGGATATTGTCCATCTGGTCGACAATGCGGGCCGCGTCATACAGGTCAGCCAGTGTCGAGTCCCGATAGACGCCCGTGTCCAGATCAAAAACACCGGGGGCCGCGCCGCCACTGGACATGTGCGCGCGGGCCTGACTGATATCCAGATCATGTTCAGGAACTTGACCGCAGAGGCTAAAGTCACGGTTTGCTTCGCTGATCGCCTGACGCACCAAAGCGCGAGGGAACAGCAAACGATTGTCGTCCGACATAGACCCGCCCGCCGCGACCACCTTTTCGATCATTGAAGGTATAGCCTGACTCAGGCCAAGCGTTTCCAGAAGGGTCAGCGCCGTTTCCTCAACCAGCGCGACCTCTTCGGGAGAAAGCGGTTTGAACCGCCCACCACAGATGCCCGGCCACACAGGCGGGTTCGACACAGGTTCTGTTGTTTGGGTCAGGCGCTGTTTGCGGCCACGTCTGCGCGCTGTAGTGGGCATTTCAACATGAGTCCAGATTATCTACTTGCCATGATTGCAATCCAAACCGCAGTTTACAAATGGTCTTTCTTCAGCAACTAGTAAGTTTCACTCATCATTAGGACGGTCATGCTTCCCTCCCTTTCCGCACTCCGCGCTTTCGATGCAGCCGCCAAAACGGGCAGTTTTCGCGCCGCCGCCGAGCACCTGGCGGTGACCCCAACGGCCATCAGCCACCACATCCGAGGACTGGAAGATCAACTGGGCACCCTATTGTTTGAACGCGTGGGGCGCGAGGTCAGGCTAACAGAAGACGGAACTCGGCTGGCCTTAACGACTGGGCGGGCATTTGGGATGCTGGAAGACACGGTCGGGGCCTTGCGCAGAACATCACGCAAGGTCGTACGATTGGCCGCCGGACCCATCTTAACGGCCAGGTGGCTGATGCCACGCATCAGCGACCTTTGGCAGAGTTTCCCTGAGGTCGAGCTTGAGGTCGTCCCTTCGTACCGACCCCGCATGGGGGACCAGACCCACGCAGATATCGTACTAAGCTGGCATCGTTTGGCGGACATGCCGCGCGGCTCACTCAAACTACTGGAACTTAGGCCCGTCGCCATAGCAAGCGCGAAGTACATTGACCAATATGGACCCATCGAAGCACCCGAGGATCTTTTGAACAAACCCATCCTTCACCAACGCAACTATTGGGGCTGGCTGGACTGGTTTGCCGCAATGAACGTGCAGCCCGCCTCCCCGTTGATGGGCGTTGTTTTTGAAGACGCGAATATTTTGTTGCGAGGGGCCGCTGAGGGACAAGGCGCAGTAGTTGGCTGGCTACCACTGATTGATCAGGACCTCAGGGAGGGGCGTGTATTGCGTCTGTTTGACGAAGACATCAAACCAACGCATGGCTATTTTGTCGAAGCACAGGACGGAAGCCGGGACAGGCGTGAAGTCCGGGACGTTATAGAATGGTTGATGTCGCAGGGCTGAGACCATGCCTAAAAACACAACGGCTATCGAGCGCAAAAAACGCGCCGCTGATCGCAGCGCACTTAATTTAGTTTCTTTGGGCAGAGATCAGTTTTGAACAGGGCCGTCCTTCTAAGCCTATGTAAGGCTTAGCTTCGCAGTCTGCTGCCCTTGGGATCAAAGGGCGCTTCAGCCAGAACTCGCCCTTTGTGCGGCTTGCCAATTACCTGGATCACCACCTCATCTCCGGGTTGCGCCACTTCGGGGTTGCGGAAGCCAATGGCCAGTGACTTCCCGACCGAATAGCCATACGCCCCAGATGTGACCCGGCCAACAGGCGTGCCGTCGGGTGTAAAAATCGGCTCACTGCCGGTGGCGTCTGCGTCCTCGGTCACGTCCAACTCGAAGACCGTCAGAACTTCACGCGGCGCGTTGTCCTTTACGGAAAGGTAGGCGTCCTTGTGAAGGAAATCCTTGTCGAGCTTGATCAGACCGGTCAGCCCAACCTCTCGCGGCCAGTATTCCTGGCTATATTCCCGACCCCAGGATCCATAGCCCTTTTCGATGCGCAACGACCCCAGCGCACGTCCGCCAACCGGGCCGCCACCGCAGTCTTTGGCGGCCTCAAGCAATGCAGAATAAAGCGCAACCTGATCAGTGTCGGCGCAGTGCAGTTCCCAACCCAGATCACCTGTAAAGCTGACGCGGATAGCCACGCAGTCCACACCTGCAACCGTGATTTTCTGGGATCGCATGAAACGGAATGCTTCGTTCGACAGGTCGGCATTGGTCAGACGTGCCAAAGCCTCGCGCGATTTCGGACCCGCGACGTTGAACCCGGCAATTCGGTCTGTTGCGACCTCCAAAGTGGTTCCTTCGGGCATCTCGACCATTTGGAAAAAGCGTTGATGATAGCGCTCGGCCATACCCGATCCGATCATCATGTATTCGTCTTCGGCCAGCTTGGTAATGGTAAAGTCCCCTGCCACGCCACCGCGAACCGAGATCAGAGGCGTCAGGCAACTACGCCCAACTTCGGTTGGCACTCGGTTGGCCACCAGACGGTCCAGCCAATCATAAGCACCTGGTCCTTTGATCACGTAGTTCGCAAAGTTCGAGATGTCGATGACGCCCACGCTGTCGCGCAGCATCTGCACCTCGCGACCAACCGGATCGAACCAATTTTGGCGGGTGAAGCCGGTTGTCTCTTCGGTGCCGGGTTCATCCGCGAACCACAGCGGGTGTTCCCAACCACAGTTCAGACCAAAGACACAGCCCATCTGTTTTTGCATCTCAAAGGCAGGGCGCACACGAGCCGGGCGGCCAGCGCTGCGTTCTTCATTGGGGAAGTGGATCTTGAAACGGTGCGTATAGGCGTCTTCCACCCGCGCTTTGGTGAATTTCTTGTCGGCCCAGTCGCCAAACCGTGCCAGATCCCAAGCGAACATGTCATATTGCGGCTCACCTTCGATCATCCACTGCGCTGCCAGCAAACCCAACCCACCTGATTGCGAGAAACCCGGGATCAGACCGCCACAAAGGAAATAGTTCTTCAACTCTGGCACAGGCCCCCACAGCATGTTGGCATCAGGCGACCAGATCATCGGCCCGTTAATCACTCGCTTGACCCCGGCTGTCGCCGCAACCGGTACGCGTTCGGTCGCACGGATCACGTTTTCCATGATCCGATCCAGATCGTCGGGGAACAGATCATGGGCAAAGTCCAGCGGTGTGCCCTCTTCAGCCCAGAACTTCATATCTTTCTCATAGGCGCCAATCAGAAGCCCGTTGCCTTCCTGCCGGAAGTAATACTCACCATCCCGGTCGGCGATCGAGGGCAAGCGACGGCCCAGATTGGCGACTTCATCGATGGTTTCGGTCACGAAATACTGATGCTCGGTCGGTTGCAGCGGCAGCGTCAGCCCTGCCAGAGCCGCCACTTCGCGCCCCCAAAGACCAGATGCATTGACCACCCATTGTGTGTGGATATCCCCTTTCGGCGTCCGCACAATCCAGCTGCCGTCCGGTTGCTGCTCGGTCCCTGTTACTGGACAGAACCTCTCGATTGTTGCGCCCATTGCTCGCGCCCCGGCAGCGTAAGCATGGGGCACGCCCGAAGGGTCCACATTGCCGCCATCGGGTTCGTACATGATGCAACGGATATCATCGAACTGTGCCAGCGGGTGAAGCTCTTTTGCTTCTTCGCGGCTGACCTCGTGAAAGTTCAGGCCATAAAACCGGGCTTTGGCCTCTTGCAGGCGCAATTGCTGCTCGCGTTCTTCGGTTTGGGCCAAGTATAGCGAACCCGGCTGGAACACGCCGCAGCTTTGGCCAGTTTCCTTCTCCAGCTCTTTATACAGGTTCATCGTATAGTGCTGGATTCGCGTGATGTTGTTGTTGTCGTGCAACCCGTGAATATTGGCCGCCGCGTGCCAGGTCGAGCCACTGGTCAGTTCATCACGCTCCAGCAGGATCGAGTCCGTCCAGCCGAGTTTGGCAAGGTGATACAAAATCGACGTACCGGCGAGACCGCCACCGATGACAACAGCTTGTGCATGGGTTTTCATGAATCTGTTTCCCTAGATCTGACGCGGCTCAGGCGGCGATTTCTTTCATAGCGGCAAGGAATTGAGCGACCTCGCCAGTTGAGTTGTAGTGACACATCGAAACCCGCACGCAGGAGTCGTAACCCAGCGGGGTGAGAATATTCCCTGAATAGTGATCTGCTTTGCGCAGATGTGTACGGATGCCCTGATCGTTCAGCCGTTTCACCACATCGACAGAGGCCACCCCCTCAACACGCAGCGAGACCAAGCCTTCCCGCGCCGGGTTGTCGACGCCACCCAGAATAGTGACTTTTTCCATCTCGGCCAGGCCGCTCAGGTTGCCAGTGCCGTGGATCATCGCATCGATCAGCGCTTTTTCCTGCGCGTGGATGGCATCACCCGCCGCCAGGAACTTGCCACGCCGGTCGCTGGCATCGCTGACCTGACTGCCCAACCACTCGAAATAAGTCACAACATCGGACATGGTGGCATAAGCTCCGGTGTCGCGGGTCCCCATTTCCCAATTTTCCGCAGGGCCATCCAAAAGAGCGTTGTGGTCCAACGCGGTCAATCGGTCGGATATCCAGGCAACACCATATCCATGGCGCGAAAACACCTTGTAGGGTGAGATAACGTATCCATCGACGTCATAAGCAGTCAGGTCGATCCGACCGTGCGCCGCGTGCTGGATGCCATCGACGATAATGAAACAGTCAGGTGCTACGGCGCGGATTACCTTTGATACGGCGGCCACATCCACGCCCATCCCTGTCACCGGCGAAGTGTGCAGGATCGTCGCCACTTTGGTCGCGGGGGTGACGGCTGCAGCATATGCATCGGCCGTCACAAGCCCTGTCTCATCATCATGCGGTATCAACACGTGTTCCTGCCCGGCAATACGTGCCCAGCGGTCGCAGGCCGAACGCGTGGCGGGGTGTTCCAGCGTCGACCCCAATACGACACCTGATCCTGTGCCCAGACAGGCATTCATGATCAACCGAAACAGCAATTCAGTGCCGCTTTCCCCGACAAAGAACTGCCCGCCGGGCGCGTTCATGAAATCTCGCATATCGGCTTTGGCAGCATTGATGGTATCAACAAGCGCATGTGACCCCGGGTTGTCACGCCCCTGATTATCTGGAATCGCAGCATAGCGAACAGAACTGTCCAGCACCGAATTCAAGGTCAGCGCGCCGCCTGCATTTTCGAAAAAAATGCGCTCACCCTGTTCGGGGCAATGGTCGATCTGGGCAAACTGGTTGCGGATCTGCTCTAGCAGGCTTTCTGATATCTGGCTCATGACAGGCGATGCTTTGTGTTGATGGTGCACGGTATGTCGCGGACACTATGACGGTTCCACCTGCAGGACATGCAAAAAAAACGGACGCAATGCAGTCGAATTTTCTGCACCAAAGACAAACACCGATTGGCTGGCGGGGGCGCGGTCGGGGTATCGAACGCGCAGCAAGGAAGGAGCAGATTAACCAATCTGACCCTCCGTTTCAGCCGCGACTTTCAATAACCAGTTTTGGAACAGTCGAACCGCTGGCGTGGCATTTGCTTCTCGGAGATTGGCATAATACGCCCATGGGCTGTCGAGGTTTAGGGCAAATGGCTCGATCAGAAGCCCCCGTTCGACATAAGGCCGGGCCAGCGATTTCGGCAAAGCCGCACATCCCAAGGATTTGGCCGCCAATTCCAGCGCCAGGTTCGAACTGTTGCTTCTTGGGCCTTCTTTCTGGTCCAGGTCCATTAGCCCAAAATTTGCAGCCACTTTTTCCCAATAAGCCGAGCGACCCAGAATGTGGATCAGTTGCGCATCGTGCAATTGCTGCGGGTCGGTCAATGGTTGATCACCGACGGTATAGCCCGGCGCACAGACCACCGTCAGCTTTTCCAACCACAAACGCGTCAGATTTTCAGATGCGTCATCCCTGTGGTTGATCGTGATCGAAATGTCCGAAACGTTGGGGTCCACATCCGTCCAGATGGTCCCGTGGACAGTCACGGAAATATCCGGGTGGTTTTCGGAAAATCCCCGAATGACGTCAGGCAGCCAGTTTGCGGCGAGGCTAACAGGACAGGAGACGACCACAGTTCGGGTATGTGGTCGAAGTACAAGTGACTGAGTGGCTACGTCAATTTCCTGCAATGCATGGCGCACTGAAGGCAGATACGCTTTACCCACATCGGTGAGTGACAGAGACCGTGGGTGGCGCACAAAGAGCGGTCGTTTGAGAAACTCCTCAAGCGACCGGACGTGATTGCTGACGGCAGATTGCGTGCAGTTCAACTCTTCCGCGGCACTGGTAAAGCTCAGATGGCGGGCGGCGGCCTCGAAAGAGCGCAGAAAAGACAGGTGCGGCAGGTTCATCATGGGCTGTGATCCGGGGCGGTATATTTCCCGAGTATGGCGTGACCGGCCCGGCCTCTTGTTCTTTTGCGACATAAACACTGTTACGCAAGCGACATGGCTGCCAGCGGACCCACAAAAATTCCGGTGCCATTGCCCAAAGATTGTTTTCGTGCCGCCGGAAACAATTAATCCTACCATGCGGGCAGAGACCGGTATCCAGACTTCAAACGCAAGCAGGCAGCCCGTGGCAGACAGATTTCACAAAATAGCAAGCTTTACCCTTGAAACGACTGCCGGAGATATCCCGGAGACGACGCTGAGGGCCGCAGCCAGAATGACGCTGGACACGCTGGGCATCACAATCGGCTCAGGACCCATGACAGCAGGGGTGATCGCACGCGAAAGTGCGCTGGCCTTGTACGGCGCGGGTGACGATACGTTCAGCGCACGTATGATGTTTGATGGGCGTCGGGTCAGCGCTGCGGGGGCGGCTTATGCCGCTGCTACACAAACTGACAACCTGGACGGGCATGACGGCTACAACCCGACCAAAGGCCATATCGGGGTGGCGGTTGTTCCCGCGCTGGCAGCAGTGGCGGAAACGATAGAGGATTTTTCCGGCCCCGAGGCATTGACCGCCGTCACCATCGGTTATGAAGTCGCCGGACGCGCCGGTATTTCGCTACACAACACTGTCAGCGACTACCATACCTCAGGCGCTTGGAACGCGTTGGGTGTGGTTGCTGTCGCGGCGCGATTGCGCGGTCTGAACCAAGACCAGATGCGGCAGGCGATGGGGATCGCCGAGTATCACGGGCCCCGCAGCCAGATGATGCGCGAAATCGCCAATCCAACCATGTTGCATGACGGCTCGGGCTGGGGCGCGTTGGTCGGGCTTTCGTCGACCGTACTGGCCGAAAAAGGATTTACTGGCGCCCCCGCCATCACCATCGAAGCCGACGGGGTAGCGCCTTATTGGCAGGATCTTGGCCAGTTCTGGCAGATGGAGCATCAATACGTGAAGCCTTATCCGATCTGCCGCTGGGCACACGCTGCAATCGACGCCACACGCGCCCTGATGCGGGATCATGACATTACGCACAAGGACATCGCATCAATCCGCGTCAACACGTTCCGCGAAAGTGCTTGCTTGTTTCAGGGGATGCCGGACGACACGTCAAAGGCACAATACTCCCTGCCGTTTGCGGTCGCCACCATGGCTGCGTATGGGCGGATCGGGGTCGAACATATAACAGGGGCCGGATTGTCAGACCCTCTTGTTGCGTCGATTGTGGACCGCGTTTCCGTTTTTGAAACCGAACGCCATTCGGCCCGCTTCCCGAAAAGCCGCATTGCCGATGTTTCCATAACACTGAAAGACGGCCGCATTCTGGACTCCGGCGACGTTCACGCCCGAGGTGGGCCCGAGGCCCCGATGGATGACGCGGAAGTGGATGAAAAATTCATGGAGTTCGCGGCCCCCTCGCTGGGAGACACTCGCGCCGCTGCCATCCGCGATGCCGTATGGGGGCTGTGCCAACCGGGGTCCAGGTTCTCGGACCTTGCTGCGCTGCTCTATGACGCGCCAAAATCGTAGGCGGGGCTTACTGGAATGCCATTTACGCTCCTGAAATACGGGTTGTCTTCGACCTATCCCGTGACCGGCGACATCCCGGCGACGCCCGATCTGAAGCCCAGCTATGACGTGGTGATCGTAGGCGGTGGTGGCCACGGTTTGGCCTGTGCGCACTACCTGTCCAAGTATCACGGCATCAAGAACGTCGCCGTTTTGGAAAAAGGCTATCTGGCCGGCGGCAATACGGCCCGGAACACCACAACAATCCGCTCGAACTATATCACCAAAGAAGGCATCGCATTCTACAAAGAAGGCGTGCAGCTTTATGAGGAGATGAGTCAGGAGCTGGACTTCAACGTGATGTTCAGCCAGCGCGGTCAGCTGACCCTGGCCCATACCGAGGCCACTTTACGCAGTTTCCAACTGCGCGCCGAGATGGGCAAGCACGCGGGCACCAATATCGAAGTGGTGGATGCGCAAACCGTAAAAGAACTCAGCCCGCATCTGAACATGGACGAAGGCGGCCCGCTTGAGATCATCGGTGGGCTATGGCACGCCGATGGCGGCACAGCGCGGCATGACGCGGTGGCTTGGGGCTATGCGGCGCAGGCCAGCCGTCGGGGCGTGGAAATCCACCAGCGCACCGGGGTCGAAGGCTTCGACACCGACGGCGGCAAGATCACCACCGTTCGTACCAACCGGGGGAACATCTCTGCCGGTCAGGTAATGATTGCCGTGGGCGGCATGAATTACGATATGGCCCTGAAGGCGGGCGTTGAGCTGCCGATCCGTTGCTTTCCTTTGCAGGCCATGGTGACACAGCCGCTGAAACCTTGGCTGCACACGCTGGTCAGTTCGGTCAGCCTGCACACCTATCTGGTGCAATCTTCGCGAGGAGAGATCGTGATTGGTGGCGGCTCGGACCCGTATCAGCTGTATTCCACCCGCTCGACGCTGGATATGAAAGAGCATCTGGCCGAAGGCGCAGTGCATCTATTCCCCTTCCTGCAAGGCGTGCGCCTGCTGCGGCAATGGGCAGGGATCACCGATATGACGCCAGATTATTCGCCTATCATGGGTGCCAGCCCGTTGTCGAACCTGTGGCTGGATTGCGGCTGGGGCACATGGGGGTTCAAGGCGACGCCCGTGGCCGGGAAATACATGGCCCAGACCATCGCCAACCAAAAGGTTGCTCCGATCCTCGAACCCTTCACCATGGAACGCTTCGCCACGTTCGATCTGCTCAACGAAATGGGCGCAACCGCCGCGAGTCACTGACATGAAGATTCTGACCTGCCCGATGAACGGCCCCCGCAATATCAACGAATTCCAGTGTTTTGGCCCCGTGAAAGCCGACCCCGATCCCGCCGCAACTTCGGATCAGGATTGGGCGCGGCATTTGTTCCGTGCTGACAACACGACCGGAGTGATCACCGAGTGGTGGCGTCACGTACCGTCGAACTATTTCTTTCTGGCCGAACGTAACGTGACGACGAACGAGGTGATCCGCACCTTCGACGCATCGGAGATCGCCCAATGACCCGCCTGCCCGAACCTTATGGCACGCGCATTCGGCGCGACACCCCGGTGTGGTTTACCTTTGAAGGTCAAAACTTTAGCGGGTTTGAAGGCGACGTGATCGCCTCGGCGCTGGCCGCGAATGGACAGTGGATGCTGTCGCGCAGTTTCAAATACCACCGCCCGCGCGGCGTGATGTCTATGGCCGGATCAGAGGCAGACACGCTTGTGCAGTTGCCCTCGGACCCCAACGTGCAGGCGGACCGGCACGGGATCACCGAAGGGCTGACCGTCACGGCACAGAACGTAAATGGCTCACTTGCGCGGGACCGGGATGCTTTTCTCGACAAGCTGGGCCGTTTCATGCCCGTGGGGTTCTATTACCGCACCTTCATGGGCCCCACGCGCAACAGTTGGCTGAAACTCTGGGAACCACTGATCCGCAAGAAGGCGGGTCTGGGCGTTCTGGACACCAATGCCGAACATAAGGACTTCGAAAAAGCAAACCTGTTCTGCGACCTGCTGGTCGTGGGTGGCGGTCTGGCGGGACTGACTGCAGCTATTGAAGCCGCTGAGGCAGACGCCGATGTGATCCTGGCCGAGATGGAGCCAGAACTGGGTGGTGCATTGACTTACCGCCGCGACGGCGCAGACCGGCTGGCGAACCTGACAGAACGCGCAGGTAAATTGCCCAATCTGCGGATCATGACCTCAACGACTGTGAATGGCTGGTACGAAGACAACTGGTTGCCGCTGATCCGGGGCAACAAACTGTTCAAGACCCGCGCGCGTGAGGTCATTCTGGCCACCGGCTGCGTCGAACAGCCCGCTGTGTTCCGCAACAATGACCTACCCGGCATCATGCTGGGTTCAGCAGCGCAACGTCTGATGCGCCATTATGCGGTCAAACCCGGTCAGCGTGCGGTGGTTCTGGCGGCCAATCCCGAAGGCTATCGCGTCGCGCAGGACTTGCGGGACGCGGGGGTCGAACTGGCTGCAATTATTGACCCGCGCGATGGCGGCTCGGGCGAAGCGTTACAGGGCGTCCAGACCATTGCAGGCGATATCACTGAGGCGCACGGTAAAACCCATGTCACCGGCATCACAGTCGCCGGTCAGCGGATCGACTGCGATCTGGTGGTGGTCTCGGTCGGGTCAGCGCCCAGTTGGCAGTTGCCGTGTCAGGCTGGCGCAAAACTCAGCTACGATGACGCGACCGCCCGCTTCTCTCTGGCCTTGCCCAATGGCCCACTGGGAACCGCGGGCAGCATTAACGGACCGGTCACAGCGGATGTGGTGATCAATGATGCCCGCTTCGCGACCCATGCGGCGCTGGCTCGGCTGGGTCTGCCGCATGGGCAGGTTGACCAGATCGCCGACCCTGAAGCTGAATTGGCCAATTTCGAGCCCAAGATCACGCCGCACCCCAAGGGCAAGGACTTCATCGACCGTGACGAGGATATTCAAGTCAAAGACCTGCAAAATGCTGCGAAAGAAGGTTATCGCGAGCTTGAGCTGATCAAGCGGTTTACCACAGTGGGCATGGGACCATCGCAGGGCCGCCATTCCGCTCTGGCAACGGCGCGGGTTGTTGCCGACGCCACCGGGCGCAGTATTGCCGAGACCGGCGTGACCACGGCGCGGCCCCCGTTTGCGCCGGAAACGCTAGGGGTATTGTCCGGGCATCATCATCCCGCGCAGCGACGCAGCGCGCTGCATCAGGAACATATCCGACTGGGCGCTGATATGCGGCCCGTCGGCGCGTGGTGGCGGCCCTATTTCTACGGGCCTAAAACCGATGCTAAACGGCTGATCGAAGAAGAAGTCAAAGCGGTGCGTGAAGGCGTCGGCGTACTGGATGTCTCGACCCTTGGCGGGTTGGAAGTGCGCGGCCCGGATGCGGGCGAATTCCTCAACCGTATCTATACGATGGCCTATAAAAAACAGCCCGTCGGAAGATGCCGGTATTGTCTGATGACCAATGAAATGGGCACCGTGATAGATGATGGCGTCGCCTATCGTCTGGCTGAAGATACGTACTATGTCACAGCCACCACCGGTGCTGTGGCCCGCGTCTATGCAGATATGCTGTTCTGGAACGCGCAATGGCGGCTGGATGTGGATGTGCTGAATGTCACGTCTGCTTTCTCCGGGTTCAACATCACCGGGCCTAAGGCGTGTCAGGTGGTCGAAGCGCTGGATAGCGATATCGACTTTTCGCGCGACGGGTTTGCCTATCTCGACGGGCGCTCAGGCACAGTGGCGAGCGTACCGGTTCGTGCCATGCGGATCGGTTTTACTGGCGAGCTGAGCTATGAGCTTCACTGCCCTTCAAGCTACGCCAAAACCCTATGGGATGCGATTTTGGCGGCGGGCGAACCCATTGGTCTGCGCCCTTACGGCCTTGAGGCAAGCCGCATCTTACGCCTGGAAAAAGGGCATATTCTGATTGGGCAGGATACAGACGCGCTGACCTCGCCGGACGAGCTGGGCTTTGACTGGGCCGTGTCCAAGACCAAACCGTTCTTCGTCGGCAAACGCTCCATCGAGATGCGGCGGAACAAGGGGCTGTCCCGCAAGCTGGTGGGCCTCAGCTTTGAAGGGGGCGATGTTCCGCACGAAAGCTGTCTAGTTCTGCGCGACGAAGTGCCGGTGGGGCATGTAACCTCGGTTCTGTGGTCCCCTACTTTGCGCAAGCATATCGCGCTGGCCTACGTGGACGGGCGCGACGCCGAGATCGGCTCTCCTGTCACGGTGAAGTGTCGAAATGGCAATCGGGTTCAGGTGCCGGTCGAAGGTCACGCCTTCTTTGACCCGGACAACACGCGGCAGGAGGTGTAAGGATGCAGATCTATCCGTTGCAACCGGGCGGGGCCGCCGAGGGTGTGACACTTGCGTCAGGCCCGGTCACGCTGTCTGACATGACCGCTCTGCCGCGCTTTGGCCTTAAGGGCCGCGGCAGCGCCGACTGGCTTGCCGCCCAAGGGCGCAAACTGCCCGAGATCAATCGAGCGAGCGATGGTATTCTACGCCTTGGCAGCAATGATCTTGTCGTCATCGAAGGGGCCGACGACCTGCGTGCCGCATGGCAGGCAGCAGACGCGTCCAAAGGTTATGACGCATGGCGCGAAGAAACATGGGCCTGGATGCATCTGTCTGGCCCGCGGCTTGATGATCTGATGGCCAAGATTTGCCCCGTGGACCTGCGTGCAAACACATTCACCGAAGGCCAGATCGCCCAAACCCGCGTCGGTTACACAGAAGCGGTTGTCTGGCGCGCGCATCATAAGGGGCTGGACGGATTCTGCGTTCTTTTCGACATCTCTGCCACTGCCTTTTTCGCCCAAGCCATTGAAACCGCCGCTCAGGAGTTCAAGAAAGAGGCTGCATTGTGAAATCCCCCGTCACCATCCTTCACACAGACAACCCTTCGGGATCCAAGGCAGTGCTCGCCCAGCGGCACCCGGATCTGGAAATCCACACCTGCGACAGCTACGAGGCTTTGCCGCAGATGATCGCGGATACCAAAGCTGAGGTGGTCTATTCCGTCCGCTTTGCCGGCACACCCGGCTTTCCACGCCAAGCACTGATTGATGCGCCCAGCGTCAAATGGGTGTCGGTTGGCGGGTCGGGCACCGACCATATGAATCCTTGGAACCCTGAAACCCTTACCGTGACCAACGCCGCCGGGGTGGCCGCTGACATGATGGCGCAATATGCGCTGGGGGCAATGTTCCACTTTATGTTGGACCTGCCTGGGTTTCGCGCGGCTCAAACCCGTCGCGAATGGGTGTCGGGCACGGTTGAACCAATTGACGGCAAAACGGTACTGATCCTCGGCCTCGGCCAGACCGGTATGGCGGTCGCCGCGCGGTGCAAGGCGATGGGTCTGACCACGGTCGGTGTACGGGCCCGTCCAAAACAGACCCCAAAAGTAGATGAAGTGTATGGCATGGACGATCTGCAAGACCTTTGGGTACGTGCGGATTTCATCGTCGTTTGTGTCCCGCTGCTGGACAGTACCAAAGGGCTGGTCAACGCCCGCGCATTTGCCGGCATGAAGCCCGGCGCTGTGATCATCGATGTCTCGCGCGGCGGTGTGATAGATGAAGCCCCTCTGGTTTACGCGCTGGAAACCGGCGAGTTGAAAGGCGCGGCGCTTGATGTCTTTACCATCGAACCACTGCCTTCAGACCATGTGCTTTGGGGCTTCGACAACGTGATCATCACCCCACATTGCTCATCGGTTTATGAGGGGTGGGACCTGAAATCGGTCGAGATGTTTTCTGACAACCTCTGGCGCTATCGCAAGGGTGAAGCGCTGACCAATATCGTTAACCCCGAACGAGGATACTGACATGGCACGAGAAAGACGTAGCACCCGGGGTGGCGGGCGACGTGGCAAAAGCGATCGCGGTAGCGCCGCCATCCGGCAGTTGCCCTGGCAGGATGTGATCAACACGTCCCCCAAGATGGAATTGCTGAGCCAAGAGCAACTGGATCAGCTTCACGCCACGTCGATGCGTATCCTGTCCGAAGCAGGTATTCGTGTCATGGGCGACAACGTGATGGACCTGTTTGAACAGGCCGGAGCGCTGGTGGACCGCGACACTAAGACGATCCGTATCGATGAAAGCATCATCAATGAGGCTCTGAAAACCGTCCCGAAGACCTTTACGCTGACTGGCCGAAACCCGGACAAACGGATCACGCTGGGTGGCAACCACGTCAATTTCGGCCTCGTAGCCGGTCCGCCGAATGTGCATGACTGCATCAACGGGCGACGTTCGGGCAATTATGAAGACTATTGCAACTTCATCAAGCTGGCGCATCACTTTAACGCCATCCACCTGATTGGCAATCAGGTGACCGCGCCGCAGGAAATGCCGGCCAATAATCGGCATCTGGACACCTATAACGCAAACCTCAGCTATAGCGACCTAAGCTTTCACGCAACAGCGATTGGCCGAGGGCGCGCCATGGATGGCATCAACATGATGGCCATCGCGCGGGGTATTTCATTGGATCAGATGCGCGCAGATCCGGGGCTGATCACCATCATCTCGGTCAACTCTCCGCGCCTGTTCGATGACGCGATGGGCGACGGGTTGATTGCCATGGCCGAACATGGCCAGCCGGTCACGATCACGCCCTTCACCCTGATGGGCGCGATGACCCCTGTCACCCTACCCGCTGCTTTGGCCCAGCAAAATGCCGAGGCGCTGTTTGGCGTGACCCTGACCCAATTGGTCAACCCCGGCACGCCGGTGATGTACGGGGCCTTTACCTCAAACGTGGATATGCGGTCGGGAGCACCCGCTTTCGGCACGCCGGAAAACACCAAAGCCAACATGATCAGCGGTCAGCTGACCCGCAGGTATGGCATTCCCTATCGAACTTCGAACGCCAACGCCTCGAACGTGGTCGATTTACAGGCGGCTTATGAGACGATGATGGCCACCTGGGGCGCGGTGCTGGGTGGGGCCAATCTGGTCTATCACGCAGCCGGTTGGCTCGAAGGTGGGCTCACTGCGTCATATGAGAAGCTCGTCATGGATGTGGAAATCCTGCAAAACATGATGGAGTACCTGAAACCTCTGAAATTCGACGAAAGCGAACTCGCGCTGGACGCGATCAAAGACGTGCCCACTGGCGGCCATTTCTTTGGCACTGAGCACACGATGGAACGCTATGAAACTGCGTTTTATGCACCCATGCTGTCCGACTGGCAAAACCATGGCGCATGGGAAGCCGCGGGGTCAAAGACCGCGTTGAACCGCGCGACCGAAATCTGGCAGCAGGCGCTGCGCGAATACGAAGAACCGGTAATGGACCCCGCGATCCGCGAGGAGTTGGACGCTTATATTGCCAAGCGCAAGGAAGAAATCGGCTCCGACGAGCCCTAAAGAAAAGGCCGGGTTATCAGCCCGGCCTTTGTTTACAACAGGTCGAACAAGCGCCCCGGCACGTTTCCTTGTCGGGGCAAGCCCAAAGCCCGCATCAGCGCAAACATCATGGCCTGATTAGACGTCACCACAGGTTTGCCCAGCGTGGCCTCGATCCGGTCTACGGCCTCGACCGCGCGCATATCGGTGCAGCTAAGCACGATGGCTTCGGCTTCAGGATGATCGGCCTGACAGGCCAGATCGAACACTTCATCCGGGGTCAATTCACCCTGGCCGTAGTTCCCAAGCTCACGACCTATATCGGCGCATTTGACTGTTGTGATCTGGTTTTGCGCCAGAAAATCAACCGCTTGTGTGTTTATCTCGCCCAGATAGGGCGAAGAAAACCCCACTTTTGTCACGCCCAAAGCCTTGATTGCGTCAACCAGTGACCCGGCAGCGGTAAAGGATAGTGCGCCCGACCCTGCCTTGATGTCCTGCGCCAACTGTTCATCGAATGACGGGCCGTGTGTCAGCGTGGCAGACGTGCAGCCATAGAGCACCACATCAGGCCGCACACCTGCAATCATCTTCAGATCATGGCTGATGTCCGACGCCCCAAGACCCGCCATCTGGTCCGAGCCAGGAATCTCATCCACATCATACCCGCCCATGCGCTGGAAATGCACCGTCGTGTCCGGGCAACGCATCAGCATCATATCTACCTCAAGATTGGTGTTGGTGAACGGCACCAGCACGCCGATCTTGGCCCGTGTTCGGGTCTCATGGGTCATGACATCACCTCTTTCAAAACGGTCAGGCACCGATCCATGACTGGTTCTTCACAAATGGTAGCGCGCAGACAATCGCCCAATCCATAGCCCCCCATGCCGCGCATCAGTAACCCTTGGGCACGCAGGGCAGCATCTGCCTTTTGCGCCATCTCCTCATCCGCAAAACGGATTAACACGAAATTCGTATTGCTCGGCGCGACCGTCAGACCCAGAGCGCGGCACCCATTGGCGAACTGATCCCGAATGGCAGCGGTTTTGGAAACCGTATCCAGCATATGATCCTTATCCCGCATAGCTGCGGTCGCCATGGCCTGCGAAGGGATCGAGACATTGTTCGGGTTCAACAACTTCCGCACCTCACCGGCAATAGCGTCGGGGAACAGACCCCAACCCACGCGCGCGCCCGCCAATCCATAGGCCTTGGAAAAGGTTCGCATGACCACAGTGTCGCCGCGATCTACCAGCGCAAAGACTTCGGCCGGGTTTTGATCCTGATCGGCGAACTCGGCATAGGCCTGGTCGACCACCAACAACACGTCCGCCGGTAACGCGTTGCGCAGGCGCAGAATTTCGGCATTCGGGATCAGAGTCCCGGTGGGGTTGCCCGGGTTACAGACAAAAGCAATCCGCGTTTGAGGCGTGATGGCGGCCAATATGTCATCAACCGAAACGGTCAAATCCACCTCACGCGCTTTCACGTAATCGGCCTGCACTTGCGCTGTTGCAGAAGCAACGTAAGCATAGCCATAATCCGTGCCCAGCACCCGGTCGCCCGGCCCGGCGAATGCTCGGATCAGGCATCCGATCAACTCCATCGAACCTGCACCGCACAGGATATTCCCGGCCGCGACACCATGGGTTTCGGCAATTGCAGCGCGAAGCTCTGGCCAATCGGGATCGGGGTAAAGTGGCATTTGATCCAACGCCGCCTGCCCTGCCGCAACCGCCGCTGGACTGGCTGGAAAAGCGCTTTCGTTTTGGGCCAGAGACACGGTTTCGGGCCCACCCAAATCCGCCAGAGCGTACGCTGCCATCTGGCGGACATGCTCGACTGCGCGGATCATGACGTGCCTCCATAGGCTTTCGCGCCCGCTTCGGTCACAAGGCCGCGTTTGAGGTCCAGAGCAAGGGCCTTCGGATCCCGTTCTGACGGATCGCCAAAGCCTCCACCGCCCGGTGTGTCGAAGATCAGGTAATCATCGCCTTCCACCCGCAGTTCTCCTTTGCCGGGAATGTCACCGTCGCCATCGCGGAACCGGATGCGCCCCGGGGCACCGGGCTGGCCACCCATTCGGCCCAAGGCTGGGAACTTGAGGCGCTCGACTGAGAGGAAAACGATGAAAGGCGCGTTATTGGACGAGGTCATCTCAATCCTTTGTCCGAGACCTCCGCGATATTTACCCGCGCCACCTGAATCCGGCAGCAGTTCACGCCGCCACATCACTACAGGTGCGACGCTTTCAGTGATCTCGACCTGCGAACCAAACACGCCCGAGGGGTAGGCGGTTGCAGAGAGTCCGTCTGCGTGGGGTCGCGCACCGGTACCGCCGTTATGGACTGGTTCGATCGCAAATTCACGCCCGCCATTGGCCGCAACTTCCGGCGCATGCCGCATGGGCAGATCGAACATACACGACGCACCCTCGGCGGGAACCTGATCCGGCAGCGCCTGATGCAGGCATCCCAAGACCAGATCCGGGGTCACTTGTCCCAGCGTATGGCGCATGGCGACCGGCACAGGGCGTTGTGCATTCAGAATACAGCCCTTGGGGCCATCCACCGTAAACGGCTCCAGCGAGCCTGCGTTGTTCGGAATGTCCGGGCCAACGATGCAACGCAGAGCAAATACCGTATAGGCCGTTGCATAGTTCAACGGGACGTTGATACCTTTCTTCGAACAACCCGATGTGCCCGTAAAGTCCACGTGCATCCCGTTCTTGGTAACGGTCAGCGTGGCATGCAACTCCAGCTCATTCTCATATCCGTCCATGCGCAGCACGTTCTTATAAACGCCCTCTGGCACCTCTGCGATGGCCTCCAGCGCGCCCTTGCGAGACGTATCGATAATGTAGCTGCCCAGTGTATCCAGATCTTCGATCCCAAACTCTTCCATCATCGCCACCAGACGGTTCACGCCCGCCTCGCAACAGGCGATCAGTGCGTAGATGTCGCCCTCATTGGCGATCGGCTCACGCGAGTTGGCGCGGATGATGTCCATAAGCAGTGCGTTGGGCGTGCCTTCTTCAACCAGTTTGCAAGGTGGAATCAGCAAGCCTTCGTCATAGATGTCTGACCCCTCTGGCCCCATCCCCAGACCACCCAGATCGACCAGATGCGAGGTGCACGAGGTAAAACCAACAACCTTGCCATCCTTGAACGCAGGCATCATCAGCAGGAAGTCATTCAGGTGCCCCGAGGCCAGCCACGGGTCATTGGTCATGTAGATGTCGCCGGGCTTCATGTCCTGCAGTGCAAATCGCTCTCGCAAGTGCAGAACGGCTTCGGCCATTGTATTGATATGGCCAGGCGTGCCGGTCACGGCCTGTGCCAGCATCCGACCATTGACGTCAAAGATCCCTGCAGAAATATCACCACATTCACGCACAATGGGCGAAAAAGCCGCGCGGATCAGGGTTTGACCCTGCTCTTCTACCACGGCCAGCAGGCGGTTCCACATCACTTGCAGGCGAGCGGGGGAAAGTTCAACGGTCATTTTGCGCCTCCTTTCTGGTCCTGGAACAGGACAAGGTTGCCAATGGCATCCATGTGCGCCGAGAAATCAGCAGATACGAGCGTGGTGGTTTGCGGTTCATGGATCAGCGCCGGGCCGCGTAAATGGTCACCGGGTTTCAGGTCGGCACGGGCCACAAAGGCCGCGTCTTTCGCCGCGCCATCCACATCGCAGGTGATGGGTCGCGTTTCAGTGACGTCAAACGCCGTGAGGTCCGGTGTTTGAGTCACCGGCGGTACAGAACTGTCCGGCGTCGCGACCCGAACCGCCCAATTGAGAATCTCAATCTCCATCCCCGGCACGGGGCGCGAGAATTGCTTTCTGTATTCCTCTTCAAAGGCGGCAGTCAGCGGCGCAATATCGTCGCGCGTCAGGGCGCGATCCGGTAGCGGGATCTCGATCTCGTGGCCCTGCCCGTTATATCGCATAAAGGCAGTGCGCTGGCTTTCGGTCGGTGCATCGCCTGCCCCTTTGGCAACAACCTCTTTTGCTTCGGCAATCATTGAATCGAAAAGCGCATTCACCCCATGCATATCCATACTGTCGAGCAAGGAATAGCGCGAACGGACGATTTCGAACGACACCGGCGCAAACAGGAAGCCAACCGCCGATCCGACACCCGGATTGGGTGGGATCACGATACGCGACACCCCGGCTGAGCGTGCAACGCGGCTTGCATGCAACGGCCCGTTGCCGCCAAAGGCTATCATCGTGCGCGGCCCCAGATCCTTACCGCTTTCAACGGCATGCATACGCCCAGCGCTGGCCATGCTTTCATCCACGATCCGGCTGACACCGTCCGCCGATCCGACCGCATCCAAGTCCAGTTTTTCGCCAATCACGCGCTTCAGTGCGGCCTTTGAGCCTTCGGGGTCCAGTTGAATATGCCCCTCGGCAAACGTGTCGGGCACGATATAACCAAGCGTGATGTCGCTGTCGGTCACGGTTGGATCTGTGCCGCCGCGCATGAAGGCCACCGGCCCGGGTTCTGACCCCGCGGATTTCGGGCCAACGGTTAGACGGCCCAGACGGTCAACACCTGCTATCGAGCCACCACCAGCGCCGATTTCGATCATCTCAATCACCGGGATACGCACCGGCATGCCCGAGCCTTTGATGAACCGTGCCGCACGGGCAATTTCAAAAGATCTGGACGTCTGAGGACGCGCATTGTCGATCAGGCAAAGCTTGGCTGTGGTGCCACCGACATCAAATGACAGGACCTGATCCAGCCCAGACCGCGCCGCAATCCGTGCGGCCAGAATGGCACCTCCTGCAGGGCCGGATTCAACCAAACGGATTGGAAACCGTGCCGCAGTTTCCACGGTGCACATCCCACCACCCGCGGTCATCATCAGGATCGGACAAGTTACGCCCTCGGTTGCGAACTGTTCGACGAACCGGGACAGATAGGATTCCATCAACGGCTGAATGTAGGCGTTTGCGACGGTTGTGCAGAGCCGGTCAAACTCACGCGCTTCGGGACTGACGTCGGACGAGATCGAAACCGTCAAATCGGGACGGCGTTCAGCCAGAAGATCGCGCAAGCGTTGTTCGTGAGTGGGGTTGGCGTAAGAGTGCATAAGGCAGATCGCCACCGCCTCTGCACCGCTGGCATCGAGCTCGATCAGCAGGTGTTCAATCTGCGCCTCATCCAAATCGATCAGAACCTCGCCTTCGGCCGACATACGTTCGCGAATGACGAAGGATCGTTCACGCGGCACCAGAAGGTCCGGCTTTTCAAGGTTGATGTCGTATTGGGAATAGCGCCGCTCGTACCCGATATCGAGGATGTCTCGGAACCCTTCGGTGCAGATCGTCGCCACAACTGCCCCACGCCGTTCAATCAGCGCGTTGGTCGCAAGTGTAGTACCATGGATAAACCCGGTAACTTCCTTTAGCGACCGACCGGTCTGCGCCATGACACGCTGAGCGCCTTCCATGGCGCCTTCGGCCGGGTTTTTATGCGTGGTCAGGGTTTTCGTCGACGCCAGTATCGTCTCATCCCCCGAGACCAGAACTGTGTCGGTAAAGGTGCCACCAATATCGATGGCAAGGCGTAGCGCGGTAGTCATTTGGTATTCCGTTGTCGTCTGAAAGCATGCAGGCAGTTCGCCCCGCAGGGCGGCTACCGGCGCGGTGTCACCAGATCACAACCGGTTGCACGGCGATCCAGACGATTGGGGATACACAAGCGAGTCATACCGTTTTCTGGCCCGTTGACCAAAATCCCACTAGCGAGTTTGCGACATTTCAGTCCTCAAGCGACACAATCTTGTCCACCTCACCCTTAGACTTCAGGTCAAGCCCACTTTACCTGTTTGATGAGTGGGGACAGAGACCAGATCATCCGCAAGCAGGTCATCAACAAAGAGACTTAAAAGTTGCAATCGGCCCGATACTCCGGCCTTTCGGTAAATTGATGCACATTGCGCTTTAATCGTGCCCTGTTTGGTGGCCCGAATTTCAGCGATTTCAGCGATCGCGTATCCCTTTATCGCCAGAATGGCGACGTCCCGTTCGGCCTGAGTCAATGACCATATCTGGAACCGCGTTTCAAGCACCTCGCCAAATGCGCCGGAGGCGACTTTCATCTGATCCTCAAGCTTGGCCTGACGGCTCAGCATTTTACGCAGCTCGACTGTGGTGAACGCCAACCCACCAATCAGCGCAACCGTGACTAGCAATTCGACAAGATCACTTTCTGCCAGAAAAAACGTGGAGTTGGGCCAAAAGTCCAAAACAATGTCCAACAGGAAGTAGGCGCTGCAGGCGGCCTGCACTGCAAATAAGGACCATAAAACTGTGGCACGTGTCATGATTTTGCTTTCGGTCAGTCCGGGGTGCGTCCAGAGCTTGACACACCCCTTTTGTGTCAGCTGTCGTCCTCGTCGTCGCCCAGCTCAATTTCCAGAACGGCGCCTGTTTCGGGCGAAACTTCGATCTCGTAGGTCTTGCCGTCCAGTGACGCATAAACTTCAATCTCGTCATCTTCGACTTCGAACTTGGTGACGGAATAGCCTTTGGCTTCCAAAGCCGCGCGAATTGCACCCTCAGAGGATCCCAGCACATCATTCACGTTGATTTGTGCCAACGCCAAGCCCGGTGCCACAAAAGCTGCCAGCACTGCCAGTTTGCCAATTTTGTTCATTTGCATTCCTTTCAATGTTATCAGTCACCGCGAGATTGCGGTCGTCCTGAACTGTGCGGCTTGCTGGCTCAACAAAATTGGACTTTTGGCAGAATTCAACCGGCTTAGGCCAAAGGTTTATGCAGAATAACGTTAGAGCGGCTGACAGTTTCCAAACCTGTTCAGTACATTGCGCGTGATCTGTTCGACCTGACGATCTTGGCGCACAAGGCCCATCACCCATTCACACGTGCCCGCGGTAAAAACCTCTCCAAGCCCGCGTTGCCAGTAGATGACCGCCCCGTTGCCCCGGCTGCTGCGATCCAGCGTCTCGTCCGTGCAAACGCCAAACATGCTTTCGGCTTTAAAAACCGCATCAGAGTTTCCGATATACAAGGTCTCGCCCCAAACTTCGTGGTCAGGCTCGATATTGGTCGCCAGACCAAGCGCGAGGATCTGTACGCCCAAATCCGCGCCATCTGAGCCGGTGGGAAAGGGCAGCCCGTCATCCATTCTGTAATCCAGCCCATCGACTTCATACCCGAAGATACGCGCACCTGCGCCCAACTGGTCACCGTATCCCAGTTGTGCGCCTGCAAACGCCCAGTGGTCCGGTCGATAGACCGTAAATCCGCCACTTCCCTGCCCGACACATCGACCCAGACCAGCATAGATGCCCTTCAAGCCGTTAACCCCAAAGGTCCGTGCACCAGGCCAATTTGCAGGAGAGACCTCCCACGCGGATGTCACGAGATGTTCGCGATCGCTCGCCACTAAAGGGTCAAGATCTGCGGTGTATTTATAGCAAACTTGGGTTCGGCCCTGATCTTCGATCCGGGTTTGCCACAGGAAGTTTCCAGCAAATCGGGCGACACGTCCGCCACCTTCCGTAAACCTGTCGACAGCGTGGCGCATATTGGCTGACCAATATTCGTCGTGGCCCACAAAAACAGCGCATTGGTAGTCCTTCAACAGATCCGGGTCTGTCTCAAGATCATGCTGCGTTGCGAAATCGAAATCATACCCTTCCGCTTCGGCCCAGCGTGCAAAATGACGCTCATAACTCGCCCATCCCGCCGAGGCGTATTTCTTTGAGTAGCCATAAGAATAGGCCCATTCCATATAGGGGTAACGTACCATCTCTTCTGGTTTATGCGGTGCATCCGGTACAGCACGCGGGGCACCTGCAGGAAGCTTACAAAATCCCCGTGACCAAGGCCGTTGTGTCGACACCACCGGAGAGAACGCATTGCCCTCGGGTCCGGTGATGCCTTCATAGTGATTGGACCCTCCCCAGCAATTGTAGGCCAGCCATGTCCCAGTGGCGCAGATGAGTACAAAAGGTGCTGCTGGTTTTTCAGGTGCGCGCCGCAGCAGGAACAGGTGATGCTCTTCCACCTGATCCCCATCCTGTTCAGCGCGCAACGTCACCAGGTAACCGCCTTCACGCCAGTCGTCCGGAATTCTGAACTCGTAAGTCACCTCCCACCCGCATCCAGTGACCGAGCAATCTTTGGGTGTCATCTGATGCACACCCTTCAAGCCGCTCTCGCGATGCATCACTTCGTAGGTTGCGCCATCGCGCCCGATCTCCAGATCCCACTCCCGAGCGGTGGTAGAAACGCGCAGAGCCAGCTGTTCGCCTGGCGCATAGGTCATGCGCTCTGTGTATCCCCATATCTCAAGAACCGACGCGTCACGGGACGGTCCGATATAGTAGTGGTCGAGAATATGTCGCGCCTTGGCGCGAGTTCTTGGGGTGATGGCAGGGCCTTGGTTCTCAGAACGCGTCATGGCTTGGTGTCACTCCGGCAGGTAGCGGTCTGACCAACTTTCACCTGCCGAACCGCTGGCGATCATTGCGTCAATTTCCGCGTCAGAAAACCCGACTTCGCTCAGGATTGATCGTGTGTCCGCGCCGTACATTGGCATCGGTCCAGGGATTACGATTCTAGCTCGCTCAGGCCGCACGGCGTTCGGAGCAACCAGATCACACCACCGACCCATAGGGTGCAAATCGTGCCGGATGACGCTGAACGTATTCTGCGTCAGATCGACCTGACCAGAGCTTTCGAGATGCAAAACAGCGTCACGTGTGTCGTGCAGCGAACCCAGAGGCATAACAGTTGAAGAAGTGCCCGTGAAAGCTTGCTGCCAAAATGCGGCGGGTTGCGTGGCAATCCGATCTGCCAGGGCTTTGGCCATCTGCGGTTCCGGCATGTCAGCGATATCTGCCAGTTCGCCAACGTGGCGCAAGGCGTCTCGTTGATCTTTTGGTGCCGCGAAGAAAAGCCAACCGTCAGCGGCACGGTAACAGTGGTAAAACGGGCCCCATCCCAACGCCGAACGACCTGCGGGTTCGTCAAAAGGGGCGCGGGTTTCAAAATCATACATCAACTGTGCTTGAATGAGGTTCCCTGCCCCCGCCAGCGCCGCACGTGCAATTCCGCCTTTTCCGGTTTTCTGCAGCCTCAGAAGGGCCGCGCCCAGCGCAACACAGGCGCAATATCCGGTCAGAACGTCGATCGTGCCGAAATGCGCGTGTTCTTCCGGTGTCTCCATCCCTCCGCCAAAGCGCACCATCACCCCGGTCGCGGCTTGTGCCAGATCATCATAGCCCAAATGGTCCGATTTGGGGCCGCGTGCAGGACCCCCGAAAGCATCCAGTTGAACCAAAATGAGCCGTGGGTTGATCGCGGTCAGCTGCTCTGGGCCAAGGCCCAAGGCGTTGCGCTGTTCGTCCGTGCCGTTCATCGTTATGACGTCTGACGCTTCGATGAGCCGCCACAACGCGTCCTGTCCCTGCTCTGAACCGAGGTTCAGCAACACACTGCGTTTGCCACGATGGGCGTGTAAACCAAATACAACCGTGTTCCACGGGTCGACCGACGGCTCTACCGGCTGAACCGAGGTAACCTGAGCCCCGTAGCGAGCCAGCGTGGAACCTATGGTTGGACCGGCGATAACATTGGTCAGGTCCAGGACTTTGAGCCCCTCGAGCCAGCCGCGTTCTCCCACACCCGCCACCCCGTCGCGCGGTGGCTCGGCTAGGACAGCAGTTTTGGGCGCAGTGTCCGGGTCCGGTCCCGGCTGTTTGTCAAGCGCCCCGGCGTCATCGGTAAGCCAAGCGACATTGCCCATCTGTTTCATCTCGCCGTGACGCGGGTCTTGCACCTGAACCACCAGCCCCGAAGCCAAAGCGTGCGGATCAGCCAGCCATTCCTTGGTGAACCGCTGCGCGGTAGCAGGCGCCTTGGCCGCGCCGAACAAGGCTTCCCATTCATGAGAAGGTTTGGTCAGAAACGCCCGTTTCATGGCAGCAGACACCCGTGCCCGGTCTCTCGCGCCGACCGGGTAATTTCGCAAAGACCATTCATCGGGCCAGTCCGCTGTGTCCAGATAGGCATCAAAATCCGGCAATTCGTCTGCCAGCGCCCCTAAACCCAGAACCTCCAACACGCGTCGAGGATGTGTTTTCACACTGCCTGCGACAACATAAAACCCCCGACCGTCGGCGCAGGTATAGGTTCGGTAGAATGGATCCAGAAACTCTTCCAGTTCAGCAAAGCTCAGGTCCATTGGCAGACCTTCGGCCGCGCGTCGGTCCAGCTCCACCTCTCGAGGGGATTTGTAGCGTTCGGGATAATCCTCAATCTGCTCGCAATTATAAACCAACCCTTCCAGCAAGGCCGAAGCCAAAGGGACTTCGATGTGATCCCCCCCATTTCGGTCGCGCGCCGTCAGAGCAAATTGTACCGCCATGGCCCCAAAGGCTGCTCCGTAAGCCGAGGCAAGGGTGAGCGGCGTAAAGGACGGGTTGATCCCCATCAAACGCCGGTTCAACCCCATATCCGTAAACTGCCCTGTGCGCGCAGCGATCACCGCCTCCCACGCTGGTACATTCGCAAGAGCCGGGTCGTTCGAGGCGAACCCCGGCAATGAGACAGACACGATGCGCGGATTGATATCACGCAGCGCCTGCGGGCCAAGGCCCAAACGGCTCATCACGCCGGGGCGGAAATTTTCGATCACGACGTCGGCTCTTGCCACCAGATCGCGCGCTAATTTCAAACCCTCATCCGACTTGAGGTCGATGGTAATGGCCGACTTGCCCCGCGACAGCATGTCGGTGGCCGGATCCTTTAAGCGCGGTCCGCCGGGCGGATCGATACGGATCACCTCGGCCCCCATGTCGGCCAGCATCATGCCAACCAAAGGACCAGCCAGATACTGGCCAAAGTCGAGAACGCGGATATGGTCGAGAGGTCTTGATGTCATGCGCGGCACTTTTGTTTCAGGCTGAATTGAGAGAACACACCGCCGGAAGACAGAGGCACATCTGAATCATCAGAGATTGGTTGCACCGCATTGTGTCCTCCCACGCGCGTTATCCCCATCTTGGGCGCGAATGAGCGGAGGAGGTTGTTTGAATCAACCAGCCAATGTCGCAATTTGACCGCTTTAATCGCAGCAAAAAGGTCTTTGGTGCAGCGCGGCGCTTGGAAGAGCCTTTCATTGGAGAAAGGCGAAACCGGGAAATTGGGAAGTTATTCGGGTGCGGTGAGACCCAACTGCCCAAGAGTGGCCTGTGCCGATTGGCTCCAACGTTCTTTCAACGCGCTGTTGCGGTTGTGACGCAAACCGATTGATGTCAGGAAGGCAAACCGTTTCGGATCATCTCCACCGAAGGACAGCGCGACGCGGGGCCACCAATAGTCCACGGCATGTTGCATCTGCTCTGTTTCTCCGCCTTCTGCCAGCTTCACTGCGCCTTCCAGGGCAAGTGCGCCATGATGTGCTTCGACAGGGGCGATTTGTCGGAAGGCTTCGGCCAGTGGTTGGTACGAAACCGTCGAAAACTCAGCCAGTTGCTCGGCCACCGCGCGGCTCATCAACAGGTTCATAATGACGGCGTCGGTCCAGCCCGAGATCGGATAGTTGAATACGGCAAGGCGCATGTCATGTGCGCTGCGGGTTGCGCCAATATCGGCCTCGCGATCCAGACGTGCGGTCCAGGGGTGATGCGTGGCGTATCGCTCGGTATCCGCGCCAAATTCACCCATGATCTTCAGAACGCGATCTGCATGATCGGTTTTCTCAAGCACAATCTTGGCAGCCGCGATCCGTTCCTTGATGCCCGGCCCCTGATTGATGATATCCGCAAAACCGGCGGCACCGGCCAATTCGCTGTCCACAAAAGTGGCCATCAGCTTCATCAGTTCGGCGCGGTAGCGTGGCGGTACATTCGTCGGATTGGTCAGTACCCCGCCTGCGGCCAGATAACTGTCGAGTGTCATGGCTTCGGTCATTGATCCTCTCCCTTTACTGATCGTAATCCACGACCACACGGTCGGTCACCGGATAAGCCTGACAGCTCAGTACATAGCCTTTTTCGACCTCGTAATCCTCGAGCGCATGATTGGCGAGCATTTCGACCTCACCTTCCAGAACGCGACAACGACAGGTGGAACAAACACCTGCCTTGCAGGCGTAAGGCGCGTCCATGGCGTTTTCCAAGGCGGCATCCAGAATAGACTGATCCTTGGGCAGAGTCACGGTTTGGGTCGAGCCGTCCAGAGTGATCGAAGCGCTGGTCTGGTTCGCCTGCGTGCCCGCCTCTGCCGCGTTTGTATTGCGTTTAGCCCGCCCCGGTTGAGCACTGGCAAAAAGCTCGAACTTGATCTGGCTGTCTTCAAGCCCATGCTCGCGCAGCGCGGCAGCAATCCCCAGCATCATCGGCTCAGGTCCGCAGATAAAGGCCGTATCCACGTTTTTGATGTCGACCCAGTGTTCAAACAGCTCGCCGCATTTTTCCTGCGTCACAAGCCCGGTGAACAGATCAATCTCCTGCGCGTCGGTCTCAAGAATATGGATCACATTCAGGCGACCCATATAGAGGTTTTTCAGGTCCTCCAGTTCCTCTCGGAACATGATCGTGTTGATGCCTTTGTTGGCGTAGATCAGCGTGAAGCGGGACTTGGGTTCTCGGGCCAGAGTGGTTTTCAGGAGTGACAGAACCGGAGTGATCCCCGATCCGCCAGCAAAGCCGAGGTATTGTTTTTCCGCGTCCGCTTCGATTGGCACGTGAAAGCTGCCCATAGGCGGCATCGCCTGCATAACGTCACCAACGCTTAACTCAGCATTGGCCCAGCTTGAAAAAGCCCCGCCCTCGACCCGTTTGATACCGACTTGCAAAACACCGTCGTCCTTGCCTGCACAGATCGAGTACGAGCGGCGGAGTTCTTCGCCTTCAAAATCGCGCCTGAACGTCAGGTATTGACCGGCGGTGAAATCGAAATGATCCATTGCGCCATTCGCAGGCTCAAGCGTCACGACGACCGCATCGCGAATGGTTTTGTGGATGTCGGTGACTTTCAAGTCATGAAAACGTGCCATCCGGTGCTCCTCCTCAGATGCACTTGAAATAGTCAAAGGGTTCCAAGCAGTCGTTACAGCGCCAATGGGCCTTGCATGGGGTCGAACCGAACTGGCTGACTTTCTCAACAGCCGTGCTGCCACAATGCGGGCACCGTTCCGGACCACCCGCCGGTTGCGGTGGCGCAATCCCATAGTCTTCCAGCTGGGCGCGGCCTTTTTCACTCAGCCAATCTGTGGTCCAAGCGGGGGATATGCTGGTTTCGATCCGCACATCCGCAATCCCGTGGTCGCGCAGCGCGGTTTCGATATCCATGCTGATGACGGACGTCGCAGGACAGCCAGAGTACGTTGGTGTGACGGTCACAACCAGCGTTCCGGCGTCCCAACGCACATCGCGAACGATGCCCAAGTCCACGACCGAGATCACCGGGATCTCGGGATCGGGAACGGCATCCAGCCAGCTCCAAATTTGGTCATTCGAGGTTTGCATCCGCTCTTACCACTTGGCTCCGGGATAGGCGCGTTGCAGCCATTGCATCTGCGTCAACAGATGACCCAGATGTTCGGTATGCATCTGCCCGTCACGCCCGCCCTTATGGGCAAACTGGCTTTCTGGAATGCTCAGTGTTGCCTGGGTCAGGATCCGTCCGACCAGAGCGTCATATTCTTCACGCAAGTCTGTCGGATTGGGTGCGATACCTGCGACGACCATCTGGGCGTCAACCTCGTCGCTGGCAAACATCTCACCGACATAGGGCCACAGATAATCAAGGGCTTGCTGCATTCGGGCATGGCTTTCCTCGGTCCCGTCGCCAAGCCCAACAACCGTGTCGCCTGAGCGTTCGAGGTGATAGGCAACCTCCTTGCTGGCTTTGGCGGCAATTGCAGCGACACGATCATCCGCGGATGTCATCAAGCGCCCCAGCATAATCGAATGCCATGCGTCGAACAGGAACTGGCGCATCAATGTGCGGCCGAAATCTCCGTTCGGAACTTCGACAAGCAGTACATTGCGGAAATCCCAGGCGTCGCGCAGAAAGGCCAGATCATCGGCGGATTTGCCACCTTCAATCTCACCCGCAAGACCAAGCCACATCTGGGTCTGGCCAATCAGGTCCAGCGCGGTATTCGCCAGCGCGATGTCTTCCTCCAGAACCGGCGCGTGGCCGCACCACTCGCTGACGCGATGCCCGAGGACCAGAGTGTTGTCTCCCATCCGCAGCAAGAATTGCAGGAATGCCTCATCCCGGGCCATCACATCGCCCCCACTTCATCGGGGATGTCGAAAAAAGTCGGGTGACGATACACCTTGCTTTCGCTGGGCTCATACAGAGGGCCTTTGTCGCTGGGCGAAGAGGCCGAGATATTGTTGGCCTCAACCACCCAGATCGAAACGCCTTCGTTACGGCGCGTGTACACGTCGCGCGCATTCTTGATCGCCATTTCCGCATCTGGCGCGTGCAGCGAACCAACATGTCTGTGGCTCATTCCATGTTGGCCGCGGATGAAAATTTCCCACAAGGGCCATTCGTTATTCATACCGATGTCTCCTTTTCTCGCAGGTAAAGAAGGGTGAGTATTGTGGCTAAAACCCCAAAGCTTGCAGTCTGTAGCCAGTACAGAAAAGTGCCTTGTCCCTCTAAAACGCTGGTCAAAGCTGTTGAAACGTTCACTGCTGCAAGCCCAAATACCGTTCCCCAGATCGAAACCAATGCATATGGTACGACAACCAAATGACGCGAGGCGGCAAAGAACAGCGACATGTAGGTTATCAGCGTGAACGAGATGATCTTGTCCTGATAGGCGTAGTAGGGCGTATCGAAATAGACAAACAAAACCGGCCACTTGAGACCACCAAAGTGTGCAAGTCCCATACACAAAAAGAAGGCAACACAAACCAGCAGCAGAGTGCGCAACAGAAACGAGGGAGGGTTCATTAAGCTACTCCGCCGCTACGTTTCCAGTGCGCTTCTTACGAGCGTGGGCCAGCAGCCCGTCCCGCACCCATTTGCCGTCATCCCAGGCCTTGTTGCGCGCGGCAAGACGGTCCACATTACAGGGGCCATTGCCCTTGATCACGTCGAAAAACTCTGTCCAGTCGGGCTCAGAGAAATCGTAGTGCCCGCGTTCTTCGTTCCATTTCAGATCCGGGTCGGGGATGGTCAGGCCCAGATACTCGGCCTGCGGCACGGTCTGGTCGACAAACTTTTGACGCAGCTCATCGTTGGTGTTGATCTTGATTTTCCACGCCATCGACTGCGCGGAATGGACCGATTCCTTGTCGGATGGCCCGAACATCATCAGCGACGGATACCAGAACCGGTTCAGGGCATCCTGCGCCATTTTCTTCTGCGCGGGCGTGCCTTCGGCCATTTTGCGGATTGCGTCGTAGCCTTGTCTCTGGTGAAAGCTCTCTTCTTTACAGATGCGGATCATGGCGCGCGAGTATGGCCCGAAAGATGTGCGCTGCAGCGGAACTTGGTTCATGATCGCCGCCCCGTCGACCAACCACCCCACCGCGCCGATATCGGCCCAGTTCAGCGTTGGATAGTTGAAGATCGACGAGTATTTCATGCGCCCGTCCAGCAGCATCTCGGTCAACTCATCCCGACTGACGCCCAGCGTTTCCGCCGCGCAGTACAGGTAAAGCCCATGCCCGGCTTCATCCTGCACCTTGGCCAGCAGGATCGCTTTGCGCTCCAATGTGGGTGCGCGGGTGATCCAGTTGCCTTCGGGCAATTGACCTACGATTTCAGAATGCGCGTGCTGACCAATTTGACGGATCAGGGTCTTGCGATAAGCCTGAGGCATCCAATCTTTTGGCTCGATCTTGATGTCAGCATCGATCCGCGCCTGAAATTCCGCCAGCTTTTCCGGATCTTCGTTTGATGCCTCGGATTTAACCATCTGAGCATACATGTCCCGTCTCCTCGGTTACACGCGTTCAAGAATAAGGGCTGCGCCCTGCCCGACACCCACACACATAGTGCAGAGCGCAAAGCGTCCCCCGGTTCGTTTAAGTTGATAAGCTGCGGTCAGTACCAGGCGCGCGCCGCTCATGCCCAGTGGGTGGCCCAAAGCGATGGCTCCGCCATTGGGGTTTACGTGGGGCGCATCGTCCGGCAGGCCCAACTCGCGCAGGGTGGCAAGGCCCTGAGAGGCAAATGCCTCATTCAATTCGATCACATCCATCTGCTCGATGCTCAGCCCTGCACGGGCCAGAACCTTACGGCTGGCAGGAACCGGGCCAATGCCCATGACACGCGGCGCAACACCCGCAACCGACATACCCACCACGCGGGCCATCGGGGTCAGACCATTCTTTGCCGTTGCCGCCTCATTCGCCATCAGAATGGCTGCCGCGCCATCATTCACACCCGAAGCATTGCCCGCCGTGACGGTCTTTTCCGCCCCGTTCACCCCTTTGAGACCCGACAGCTTTTCTGCTGTGGTTCCCGGACGCGGGTGTTCATCCGTGTCCACGATGATCGGATCGCCCTTTCGCTGCGGCACCGAAACCGGAGTGATTTCATCATTGAAAACACCCGCCGCATAAGCGGACGCCCACCGGGCTTGGCTGCGTGCAGCAAAAGCATCCTGATCTTCGCGACTTATGCCATAGTCTTCGGCCACATTGTCGGCAGTCTGCGGCATGGAATCCACGCCGTAGTCCTGCTTCATCTTGGGGTTCACGAAGCGCCATCCGATCGTGGTGTCGTACACCGCGTTGTTGCGAGTGAACGCCGAAGTTGACTTGGGCATCACAAACGGTGCTCGGGACATACTTTCCACGCCCCCTGCAATAGCCAGATCGTAATCGCCTGCCTTGATGCCACGGGCTGCCATTCCAACGGCATCCATACCGCTGGCGCAAAGACGGTTTATCGTTGTTCCCGGAATGTCGATTGGCAACCCGGCCAACAAGGCCGCCATGCGCGCAACGTTCCGATTGCTTTCCCCTGCCTGATTGGCATCGCCATAGATCACATCGTCGACGCTGGCCCAATCGACCTGAGGGTTGCGTTCTTTCAAAGCCACCAATGGCAAAGCCGCAAGATCATCCGTGCGAACAGAAGACAGCGCTCCGCCATACCGCCCAATCGGTGTACGCGTCGCGTCGCAAATGAATGCGTCCATGCCCAAGGTCTCCTGTTCGCGTCAGTATTCATTAACCGTCTGGTCGGTTTTTATTAAAGCAACCGATTCGAAGCAAGCTTTATGTTACCTTTTTTCGATCTCTTTCGCCATTTTTGTAACATATAAGGTCAGAACTTTGCCGTTGCTATATTCGGACCGATTGGGGAGGTGAACCAAACTAAATTAAGCGGACCGGGCGACACCCGCGTCCAGCTCGACCTCAATCCCCCAATACGGCTTCCAGAGACGTAAGGTCCGGGCGAGGCAACCTGTCTAACAACTGCGCCACGGACTGTCGGCAATCCACACCTTTCCAGTTTTCGGGAAGAAATGCAGGGGGCAGAGGAGGATGGCGAAGGATAAGCCGCCGCCACCCATGCACGATCAGAACACGTAGAACGGCGGTTTGCAGGGGGTCGTCCAACCCCTTCGCAGGCAAATGCCGCTCGACGAACTGAAGCGTTGTCCAGAACTGATCATAAGCGACTTTCAGAGGCTCAGGTCCACACAAATCCCGCATCCAACCGGGCACTGATATTTCACTGCCTTCAATCCCCAAGAGGTCTTCCAGCCCATCAGGGACCGGGCCCGGCGCCATGGCTGTAGACGCATTGACAGAGATATAGTGACCAATGAGCATCAGATCTGACAGCTCTTTGCGGGAATTTTCAGAACCGCTGGCGATCAGCACATGCCAGATGTCGGGCTTTTCGGTCTCGCGGGAATAGATACGCGGCGCGGCGGCGGCACTTTGGCTGCGACCAAAATCCGTCAAGCGGTGCACGCTGGTGCGCCCCACCCGCGTACTTTCGATCCAACCTTCTTTCCGCAGCCGATGCAGTGCAACACGCGTCGCCTCAGACTTGATTCCGGCCAGACTGGTCAACGCCGTGATCAAGCTGCCACTGACCTGATCCGATCCGCTCGGAGCCAAATCGCCGAAAATCGTAACCAAGACCGACCACACCCGCTGTGTGCCTGTGGCAGTCAGTTGGCTAACGCAGGATTCGAACCAATCAGGGCCAGTGTCTTTCATATGCCGATTATAGTCGGGCCGAAGGGAATTGCCATCCGGCCCGCTGCGCGCATTCCAGCACTCAATAAGCAACCATAGTCAGCAGCTCATATTCCGCGACCTGCTCGTCATCCTGCTGGGTTAGTGTGACGTGCCAACGGACTTCGCCATATTCATCATTGCGTTTGGTTTTGGCCTTGACCGTAAGTCGCACTTTGATGCTGTCTCCGGCCTCAACCGGCTTCATAAAGCGCAACCCGTCCAGACCGGTATTGGCCAGCACCGGCCCTTCATTCGGCTCGACGAACAATCCAGCGGCAAATGACAGCAACAAATAGCCATGGGCGACGCGACCCGGAAAGAACGGGTTCCGTTCCGCCGCAGCCTGATCCATGTGGGCATAGAAGGTATCACCTGTGAAAGTGGCGAAATGTTCAATGTCTTCCATCGTGATGGTGCGAGGTTCCGTGTGGATGGTCTCGCCAATTGCAAGGTCATGAAACCTGCGCGTAAAGGGATGGGCTGGGCCCTTGACCTCGGTCGCGCCGGGCACCCATCTGTTTCCAATCGCGGTCAGCAGATCAGGTGAGCCCTGAATGGCGGTCCTTTGCATAAAGTGTTTCACACCGCGCACACCGCCCATCTCTTCTCCACCGCCAGCGCGCCCGGGACCGCCATGTACCATGTGAGGCAAAGGTGAGCCGTGACCTGTGGATTCCTTCATCGAGTCGCGGTTGTTGAAGTACAAACGCCCATGATAGGCCCCGGCCCCGATGGCGACATGACGTGCCACGTCAGGATCATGCGTGATGACCGATGCCACCAGGGACCCTTGCCCCCGGTTTGCCAGCTCAATTGCATGGTCGAGATCGCGATAACCCATGATTGTGCTGACCGGACCAAAGGCTTCGGTGTCGTGCACACGCTGCGCACTATCCGGATCGGCACAATGATACAGCATGGGCGGTAGGAACGCCCCTTTCTCGGCGTCCGCACCATCGACTGCAAAGTCATTCGGGTCGCCAAAGACGCGCTCGGCCTCTTGTCCGATGATCTCGGCCTTTTCCAGAACGTCGCGTTTCTGACCATTCGAGACCAACGCACCCATGCGGGTGGTTTCCAGTCTTGGGTCGCCGATAACGGTTTTGGCCAGCCGCGCGGACAACGCCTCGATCACCGCCTGCACCTGTGCTTCAGGCGTGATGATCCGGCGAATTGCGGTACATTTCTGACCAGCCTTCGCCGTCATCTCGCGCTGGACTTCTTTGACGAAAAGGTCAAACTCGGGCGTACCCGGCTTGGCATCTGGACCAAGTATCGAGCAATTAAGGCTATCCTGTTCCGCCACAAACCGCACAGAGTTTTCAAGGATCACGGGGTTGGACCGCAATTTCAACGCAGTATCCGCCGATCCGGTAAAGCTGACCACATCCTGCAGAGTCAAACGGTCCAGCATGTCGCCCAAACCGCCCGACACCAGCTGCAGCGCCCCGGCGGGCAAGATTCCGGAGTCCAGCATCAGCCGCACACACAACTCGGTCACGTAGCAAGAATTCGTCGCCGGTTTAACGATGGCTGGAACACCGGCCAACAAGGTTGGTGCCAGTTTCTCCAACATCCCCCAGACCGGGAAGTTGAACGCATTGATGTGAATCGCCACACCACGCAACGGGGTGCAGATGTGCTGACCCAGAAACGTGCCGTTGCGCGATAGTTGCTCAACATCACCGTCCAGATAGACATGCCCGTCCGGCATTTCCCGGCGTCCTTTCGAGGCAAAGACAAACATCGTGCCAATGCCGCCGTCGATGTCGATCATGTGGTCCGACTGCGTCGCGCCTGTGTTGAAAGACAGATCATAGAGCGCCTGCTTGTGCTGACCCAGATGCAGCGACACCGCCTTGAGCATCTTGGCCCGCTCATGAAAGGTCATCTTGCGCAGGGCCGGCCCACCGACGTCGCGCGCATAGTCCAGCATTCCTTGCACATCCAGTGCCGCGTTGCCTGCGGTTGCAATGACCTCGCCCGTTACGGCGCTGGAAATAGTGCGCGCCCCGGCACCAGGCGGCACCCACGCACCGGCTGCAAAGCTGGATATCTGTTGGATGGTCATGAGCGTCTCCTCATCTGTGTCTGGATCCTCACATCGCCTCGTAGAGCATGTGACGTCATATCTTTAACCGTACGGTCGGTCGTTATATTTGCGCAGCAATACCGCAAACCGTACCTTTCAAACCTGCGCGGGTAGTTGCGCGAAACCCCGAAACCGGACGCGGCCGCTGCGCTCAGCACCATCGGTGATGCAATAATTCGGGAAGCGCGCCAGAAACCGCCCGACCGCGACGCGCCCCTCCATACGGGCCAAAGTCAGGCCGACGCAGGTATGGGGCCCGCCAGCAAAAGCGTGGTGTTTGTTGGGGCGTCGGTCCAACATCACTTCATCGGGCTGCTCAAACTGTCGCGGATCGCGGTTGGCGGCTCCGATGCAAAGATGGATATCGGTTCCGGCTGGAATGGCTTGGCCATGGAAGATGACATCCCCGGTGGTCAAACGGTTGCCGAATTGGTTGGGGCTTTCCAATCTCAAAAACTCGTCCACGGCGGTGTTTATGAGCTCTGGGTCGGCCAGCAACTCGGCCCGCTTGTCACGGTGCCGGTCCAGCAACTCCAGAGCGTTGCCGATCAGATTGGTCGTGGTCTCATGCCCAGCATTCAGGATGAAAATGCAGTTTTGGTACAACTCAATTTCCGTCAAGCCACCATCGGTGTCATCTTGCATCAACCGGGTCAGCACGTCCGTTTTTGGGTCACCCGGATTGGCGCGACGATCATCTATGATGTGGCGCAGGAATGTCTTGAAATCAGACACCGCACGGTTGCCCCAGTCTTCTTGTTCCGGAGTCAGCTGAGGCTCCAACGCGCCCAAAATGGCCAGAGACCATTCGCGCAAAGGTCCGCGCTCGGACCGGGGTATGCCAAGCAGGTTGCCGATGATCTCAATCGGTATCGCTCCGGCAAAATCCTCGATCAACTCAACAGTGCCCTTGGCCTGCATTTGGTCCAGCAGACCGTCGACAAGCTGCACCAGTCCAGGCTCCATCTGCGCAAGAGCGCGCGGGTTCATCGCACCGACCATCACTTTACGCACACGGGTGTGCAAGGGCGGATCATTGAACACCAGACTGGTCGTGTGATGTTCGTATAAAGGGCTGTCGACCCCGTATTTCGGACCAAAAACCGCCTTCTTGTCCGAAATGAACCGTGTCGTGTCCCGATACACCAGATCCAGATCGTCATAGCGCGACAGGATGACAGACCCATCGGCTTGAAAGCAGAGAGGCGTGTTTTCACGCAGCGCAGCATAGGCCGGATAAGGGTCTGCGTGAAAACCGGTTGGAAGTGCGGTCAGCGAGAACATCAGTGACCCATCGCCCCCATGTGCTCCGGCAGAACCAGCACCAGCCATGGCACCAGAACGATCAGCGCCAGGCGGAAGATATCCGCCACCCAGAACGGTGTGACGCCCTTGAAGATGGTCCCGGTTGAGACATCCCCCACCACTCCCTTCAGAATGAACACGTTCAATCCGACCGGGGGAGTGATCAAGCTGATCTCAGTCACGACGACGACAACGATGCCAAACCAGATCGGGTCGTAACCCAGCGACGTCACCAGCGGAAAGAAGATCGGTACCGTCAGCAAAAGCATCGAAAGCGATTCAAACACGCAGCCCAGAATGATGTAGATCCCGAGGATCATCAGGATCACCACAAACGGCTCCACCTCATAGGCCGTGACCAAGGCGATCAGCGCTTCGGGCAGACCGGCCAAGTTGATGAAGTTCGAAAAGATCTGCGCCCCGATCAGAACCGAGAACAATGCCGCAGCAGTGAAACTGGTCTCTTTCAATACTTCAAAGGTGGAACCAAGGGTTAGCCCACCCCGAGACAAAGCAATCAGGAAGGCACCCATTGCGCCCATGCCAGCTGCCTCGGTCGGGCTGAAGGTCAGGTTCAGCGGATAGAAGTCAAACACCCCGTACAACCCGCCGATCACAAGGAAGAACAGCAGCAGCACGGCCCAGACCGAGCGCAGTGCCGAAAGGCGTTCGCCCCAGCCGTGACGCTCTCCTGCCGGTCCGGCGTCAGGTCTGCGCCAAACGGTCCAACGCACGGCCAAGAGATAGAACAGGATGCCAAGCACTCCAGGGATGATGCCTGCAACAAAAAGCTTGCCAATCGAGGTTTCGGTCAGCAGGCCATAGATTACCAGAATGACCGATGGCGGGATCAGAATCCCCAACGTGCCACCGGCAGCAATCGATGCCGTCGACAACTCATCCGAGTAACCGTAGCGACGCATCTCCGGCATCGCGACTTTGGACATCGTTGCGGCCGTGGCCAGCGACGAGCCACAAATGGCAGAAAACCCACCGCAGGCCGCAACAGTCGCCATGGCTATGCCGCCACGAAAATGGCCCAGGAAGGCGTTCGATACCGCGTAAAGTTCACGCGCAAGGCCACCCTTGTTGACGAACAGACCCATCAGGATAAACAACGGCACAACCGACAGCCCGTAATCCTGCGCCGTGTCGGTGATCTGGCGGCCCACCATGGACATCGCAGCCTTCAAACCACGCTCGGACAGGATGCTGCCGCCGCGTTCATAAGCAAAGCCAAGCGTCCCGACCAGGCCCATCGCGAAGACTATGGGCAGGCGCAGCAGCACCAGAACAAGGACAAGGGCGAAACCGATCAAAGCGGCAGTCATCAGGAGTGCTCCGACAAGGCTTGGGGGGCAAAAATGTGCAAAATCCCGGTGATGATCATCGCGACAGCAGTGATCGCGGTGAATGCGGCGATGAACCAACCCACATAGAAGACAGGGATCGACAGGTATTCGGTGACATCGCCGTAATCCCGCGCCCGCTCTGCCAGCACCCACACGCGCTGAATTGGCCAGATCAGCATGATGCCGGATACCAGATACACAATCGCGTCACGCGCCCGGCTTAGCCGTAAACGTGCGAAAATCCCATCTGTCAGGTCCACGGCGATCTGTCCGCGCCCGGCCGAGATTATGGGCAGGACCGAAAAGACAAGGATCGCCATCAAAATGCGTGTCAGCTCAGTCGCCGCCTCAATGGGCGCGTTGAAGACAGAACGTAGGATAACGTCGAAAAAGGTCATCACCATCAGGATGAACAGCGCCACGCAGGCCAGCATCGTCGGAACGACACTGATGCGCCGCGCAAAGGTCACGAGTGAGTGCATGATTGGTCCCCGGCGGGTAAATAGCGCTGGCGGGTCACTCCCGCCAGCCGGGCTGCATTACTGCGTAGCCATTTCATTTACGATCATGTCATAAGCGGCCTGAGCGTCGATACCCGCGCCGTTGACTTCGTCAATGACCTTGGCGCGCACGTCGACGGCAATGGTGTTAAACTTCTCAAGATCTTCAACAGAAGCCGCGTTGATCGCGTTGCCCTCGGTGGTTTCGGTTGCTTCGCGACCGATGGCGTCGATCTCGTCCCAGATCTTGCCAATCTCACGGCTCAGCGGTTCACCAAAGACGTTCTCTTCCAAAGCAGCCTGCAGATCTTCGGGCAGATCGGCAAAAGTGTCTTCGTTCATGATGAAGGCAAACGATCCGCGATAGAGACCACCTGGAACTTCGTAAACATTCTGCGCCACTTCGGTCAGCTTGAAGCCTTTACGGGATTCAAAGGGCATCACAACCCCGTCCGCAGCTTTCGACGCCAGGGTTTCGTAGACTTTCGGCGCAGGCACTTGAATGCCGGTCGCACCAAGCGCCGTGCCGACGTCCCCACCAACGCCACCCGGGATACGCACCTTGAGGCCCGACACCTCATCCAGCGTGGTCACCGGGCTGCTGGAATGCAACTGGGCAGGGCCATGTGTGTGCAGCGCAATTACCTTCACGCCGCGATGTTCGTCTGCCTCTTTGAGGAACTTGTCATAGGTGCGCCAGTAAGCGACCGAAGCGTCCTCGGCCGAGCCCTCATATCCGGGAAGTTCGATCATCTTGGTGGTGACAAAGCGACCCGGCTGGTAACCATGGAAGATGATCGACGCATCTGCCGCGCCATCCATAATCAGATCCATCTGTGCCGGTGGCGGCGCAATTCCCAGCTTGAGTTCGGCGGTGACCTTACCGTCTGTCGCCTCTTCAACCATTTCCACGAATTTCGGCCACATCTTGGCGTTGATGCCGTGGGTCGGCGGCGCCCAGCTGGAAATGGTCAGCGTGTAATCTGCCGCCAGTGCCACTGTGCCAGAAACGGCCAGCGCGGCCGATGCCAGTAAGGTGCTTAGCTTGGTGAATTTCATGGTTCTGTCTCCTCCCAGTGAAACATGAGTCAAGAATGCGTTAATGGTCGCTTTTGTAACCATCAACATGTTAATGGTTCCCTGCATGGTCCGCGATACGCCACGACCCAGGGTTTTCGTTTGCAACTGTCAGCATCATTGCGTGAGATACGTCGATACCGATCTCGTTGCTGTAGTGCATTGGACCTCCACGCCAACGCGGGAAACCGTATCCATAGATTTGTACCATATCGACAGCGTCCGCGTTTTCCGCGATGCCTTCCTGGATGATCAGGGCACCTTCGTTAGCCAGAACCGCCAGAATACGGGATGAAATATCCTGTTTTGTAAAAGTCCGGCGGGTGATGCCCTGTTCAGCCGAGTAATCTTCGATCAACGCCTCAACCTCAGGGTCTCGTATTGGAGTACGATCACCCTCCGAGTATAGGTACCAGCCCTTACCGGCTCGTTGACCAAATCGTTCCAGCTCACATAGTTTATCGGCGATGGACACATAGCGCTCGCTGGGATCACGGGTTGCTTTGTTTCGCTTTCGGTTGGCCCAGGCAATTTGAAGACCCGTCAGGTCCTGCAATTCGTAAGGCCCCATGGGCATCCCAAACGCACGCATCGCCGCGTCCACCTGATAAGGCAGCGCTCCATCGGCCAGTAAATAGTCAGCCTCGCGCCGATAGGCAGCCAACATGCGGTTTCCAATAAAACCATCACAAATTCCGGACAGCACCGAGACCTTCTTCAGCTTCTTACCCATCGCAAGTCCCGTGGCGATTACGTCTGCGGATGTCTGCGGCATGTGCACTATTTCCAGCAGCTTCATGACATGAGCCGGGCTAAAGAAATGCAAGCCTATGCAGCGGGTCTGATTTTCGACACCCGCAAAGATGTCTGCCGGGTCTAGATAGGATGTATTTGTGGCCAGGATAGCGTTGGGATGCATGTGCTTGGCCAACTCAGAAAAAACCGCCTGCTTGACGGCCAGATCTTCGAACACAGCCTCGATGGCCAACTCTGAATCAGCAGCGGCGACATAGCTGTCGGCGGTCTGAAATCTGGACAGGCACTCCCGCAACTGCGCTTCGGACATTTTACCCCGTTTGACGGCTCCGTTCATCAGGGATTCGACCCGCTCTTGTGCGGCAAACGCAGACTCGGCGTTTTGTTCGATCAGAGCAACCGACAACCCATTGCTCAACGCAGCCGTGGCAATGCCAGCGCCCATCAGCCCCCCGCCCACAACGGCAATTCGGGAAATGTCGCGTGCGTTAGCCCCCTTGATCAAAGAAGGCTTGGATACGGAGCGTTCGGCAAAAAAAGCATGGCGCAGCGCCCGACTTTCCGCGCTTTTGCGCAGAGCCAGGTGGCGGGCACGTTCTTTCGGCTGCGCCTCGGCGAATGGTTCAGTAGACCAGCCGAGTGCAGTTAGATTTTCCAGCGGAGATTGCTGCCCTTTCGCGCGTTTCTTCAACGCCTGTCGGTTTGTCTCAAACAGATCGGGCGAGAACTCGGGTGCAGAGCGCTGGCTAACAGCTATTGGGCGTTCCGGCAGCTTGGAAACGAACTCCAAAACGGCGGCTTTGGGGTCGTCGGCGATCAGATCTACGCCTCCGAGTTTCGCCAATTCGCCTGCTTTCAGAATCTTCCCGGAACACGCCATGTCGATTGCAGCCTGCATCCCCACAAGACGCGGCAAACGTTGGGTGCCCCCTGCCCCGGGGATTAACCCCACATTGACCTCGGGCAAACCAAAACCAGTGTTCGACGCAGCGATCCGCCATGCGCAACCCATGGCAATTTCGAACCCACCGCCCAGCGCATTACCATGCATACAGGCGACAAACGGCACTTTGCTGTCTTCGATCTTCTGAACAATATCCGGTAAATGCGGCTCGACTGGCGGCGCATCAAACTCGGACATATCACCACCTGCGATGAAGGTCTTGCCTGCGCAGCACAGAACCGCCACGCGCGCGCCTTGAACCGCATCAACCGCGTCGGACAGCCCCCGCCGCACTGCGGTAGAGGTCGCGTTCACTGGCGGGTTGTTGACCGTGACCCATGCCACGTCACCCTTGAATTCAACGCTCACCAGCGACGACTGCAACATCGACAACCCTTTTGATCGGCACAGATTCGGTACAGGTTTATATATTGACCAACCGTTCGGTTAATGCAATGATTAAGTTGAAATGAGGCCGAAAGAGACAGTCATGAGCGATACGATACTTGCACAAGACCACGGGAACTGGGTCGAAATTACCCTGAACCGCCCAGACAAGTTGAACGCGTTCAATGAAGACATGCACGCGGCCCTGCAAGGCGCGTTGAAAACCGCACGCGACAACGGCGCCCGCGCGATATTGCTGACCGGCGCGGGGCGCGGATTCTGTGCCGGTCAAGACCTGGGCGACCGCGATCCAACCAAAATGGATGGCCCTCCGGATCTGAGCAAAACGGTACGAACGTTTTACGCGCCTCTGGTCCGGTTGATCCGGTCCTTGGAGTTCCCGGTCATCTGTGCCGTAAACGGAGTCGCCGCAGGCGCAGGTGCAAATCTTGCATTGGCCTGTGACATGGTTGTGGCTGGGGAAAGTGCCAAATTCATACAGAGCTTTTCAAAGGTCGGCCTGATACCGGATACGGGTGGCAGTTGGCACTTGCCACGCCTTTTGGGTGAGGCACGCGCCAAGGGGTTGGCTCTGACCGCTCAACCTCTTTCAGCCAAACAGGCAGAAGACTGGGGACTGATCTGGAAAGCACTGCCCGACGATCAACTGATGAACGAGGCGCGCGCGCTTGCCGCGCAATTGGCCAACGGCCCCACACTCGGGCTGGGCCTGACAAAACAATGCATTCAATCTGCGGCCACAACTTCACTATCAGATCAGCTTGAAATTGAAGCTGACGCAATGAAAACCTGCGGGGAAAGCGCGGATTATGCCGAAGGCGTATCCAGTTTCCTTGAAAAACGCGCGCCAAACTTTCAGGGGCGGTGACGATGACACCAAAGGAACGCGCCGAAAAATCCGCCGCTGCAATGTGGGCAAATGACGAGGCAAGCAAATGGTTCGGCATGGAGCTTGTTGAGATTGACGAAGGCCACGCCGTTCTGACCCTGACGGTCGCCAGCCATCACTGCAACGGGCATGGCACATGCCATGGCGGCGTCACCCATGCACTGGCCGACAGCGCCTTCGCCTTTGCCTGCAATAGCCGAAACAAGGCGACCGTCGCACAACACACAATGATCAGCTTCCTCGCACCCGGAAACAAAGGCGACCGTCTGACCGCCACTGCGACAGAGGTCACTTCGTCCGGTCGAAACGGAATCTACGACGTTCACGTCACCAACCAAGACAACACTTTGATCGCTGAGTTTCGCGGCATGTCCCGCGCTGTTGGCGGTCAGAATTTTCAAGAATAGCTTCGCGACTGGAGGAGTGACGCGATGGAAGACCTTTCCCCAAACAAAGCGGATCTGGACCCGATCGAGATCGCCTCGATCGATGAAATTCGCGCCACGCAACTTGAACGGCTCAAGTGGTCCGTACGCCACGCATACGACAACGTTGCGATGTACAAACAGCGGTTTGACGAAGTCGGTGTGCATCCCGACGATCTGCAGCAATTGTCCGACCTTTCGAAGTTTCCGTTCACATACAAAAACGATTTGCGCGACAATTACCCGTTTGGCTTGTTCGCAGTTCCGCGCAGCGAGATCATTCGTCTTCACGCGTCCTCCGGTACGACAGGCAAACCGACCGTAGTGGGTTACACAAAGAATGACATCGACAACTGGGCGGATTTAGGCGCGCGTTCATTACGTGCTTCGGGACTGCGCAAAGGCGACATGGTCCACAATGCTTATGGTTATGGGCTGTTTACTGGCGGGCTGGGTGCGCACTATGGGATTGAACGCCTTGGCGCGACCGTCGTTCCCATGTCAGGAGGGCAAACCGAGAAGCAGGTCAACCTGATCAACGATTTCAGACCGGACGGGATCATGGTGACGCCGTCCTATATGCTCAATATCCTTGAGCAGTTCCACAAGGCCGGTCTCGACCCCCGAGAAAGCTCGTTGAAGGTTGGGGTGTTTGGTGCTGAACCCTGGACTGATGCGATGCGGGCCGAGGTCGAGGCCGCGTTTGATATGCATGCAGTCGATATATATGGCCTGTCCGAGATCATGGGTCCCGGGGTAGCCAATGAATGCGTTGAAACCAAAGACGGCCCGGTGATCTGGGAAGATCATTTCCTGCCGGAAATCATTGACCCCGTGTCCGGTGTGGTTTTGCCCGACGGCGAAACCGGCGAATTGGTGTTCACAACCCTGACCAAGGAAGGGCTGCCGATGATCCGCTATCGCACGCGAGATCTGACCTGCCTGCTGCCGGGAACAGCACGGTCCATGCGCCGAATGGCTAAGATCACAGGTCGCAGCGACGACATGATGATCCTGCGTGGCGTCAATGTCTTCCCTAGCCAGATTGAAGAACAGGTCATGGCGACAGGGGGTCTTGCCCCGTATTATCAGATTGAACTGTACAAGTCGGGCCGCATGGACGCGATGCGGGTCTTTGTTGAATCCTCACCGGATTCCACCGATGAGCTCTCCAAAACTGCGGCGGCCCGCATGCTGACCAAGCGGATCAAGGACGTCGTTGGCGTTTCAACAGAAATTGTTGTAGGTGACCCCGGCGACGTCGAGCGCTCTCAGGGCAAGGCGAAGCGTGTCGTCGACAATCGCGATAAGGAATAAGACGTGGCCCGGACAATCGCCAAAGACCACGACCAAAAGCGGGAACAAATCCTGAAAATGGCGGCCAAAGTGTTTGCCGATCAGGGGTTTGATCGCGCGTCGATGACTTTGCTGGCCAAAGAGTGCGGGATCTCGAAGGCCAACATCTATCACTATTACGACAGCAAGGATGCCATCCTGTATGACATTCTTGAAACTTATTTGCGTGAACTGCGGGATCGGATCTGTAACGTGGATCTGGACGGCCTGAGCCCTGAGCAGAAACTGCGAAAAGCGGTACGTGAAATCCTTTTTGCGTATCAAGGCGCGGATGACGAGCACCGGGTGCAAATCAGCGGCATGAGCGCTCTGACAGATGAACAGCAAAAGCTTTTGCGCAACTATCAACGGGATTTGGTGAATTTTGTGCGCGACATTCTGTCGGAACTGTCACCCCAATCGTTTGAAGATGACAAGGACAAGCTGCGCGGTGCAACAATGTCGGTCTTCGGGATGCTGAACTGGTATTACATGTGGAACACCGGCGCAGGCCCCAAAGCCCGCGAGGACTATGCTGATCTGGTCAGTACGCTGACGGTCCACGGTGTACAAGAGCTTTAAGCCTTTTACCGTTTGCTTCCAAGCACGACCCTTTCAAATCAAGCCCCCCAGAATCGTCAGGGTCTCCATTCGATGCTAAATTCCTCACGGAAAGCAAAGCGGATCAAATGCGTCTCGATCACCTGTTGCCAACGACGCAGATTGCCACGCGGGCCGGTTGTGGCGGTCACCGTCAGAGTGGCTGCATCTGCTGTCAGTGCCACCCGATCTCCGTCAGGAAAAGACACGCTGCCTTGAGTTGCATTAAATGAGACATCGGCCTTATGCGACCAATGTTTGCAGAGTTGCTGGAGGTACTTTGAAGCCGCGTCTGTTTGTGCGATGCCTGTTGCGGTCTGATCGGGAAGCAGGCTTAAACCAGCCAAAGCAGCGGACCGAATTGCTTTGGCAAACAGGGTCACGTCGATGTTAGTAGCGACAAAAGTTGCGCCAAGATTCAGACACTTACGCTGAAGATCCGGGTCCAGCGTCAAAATCCCGGCGGCCTTGCCCGCCGTCACGATGCGACGGATTGCATCCAGCACTGCCTCAACCACCTCAGGGTGGTTCGCATCTCCCAAATGGTCCATATCAGCGGCCAGATCAGCTGGACCAATAAAAACCCCATCCACATCTGTTGCCAGAATATCGTCCAGTGCCGCCATACCTTTCTTGTTTTCTACCTGCACAAGCAGGCAAATCTGTTCGTCGGCGGTTTTCAAATAATCCGGGATCGCAGCAAAACGTGATGCTCGCGCCAACGATGAACCCACACCGCGAATACCATGCGGCGGGTACTGAACGGAGCGCACCAGTTCGCGCGCCTGTTCGCCACTTTCGACCATTGGCACCAGAATGTTTTGCACTCCTGCGTCAAGATATTGCTTGATCATCCAGCTCTCACCAATCGGCAGACGTGCAACGGGCGCGCTGCCCGATCCCTCGATTACCCTCACCTGCTCGAGGATCGACCGAAGATCGTTGGGTGCATGCTCTCCGTCAACAAGCAGCCAATCGAATTGCGCAGTCGCTGCAATCTCGGTCGTATAGGTGTTTGCCATGCCAACCCAGCACCCAATCTGAGGGTTACCCGCCTTCAGCGCGGCCTTGAACAAATTACGTGGCGCAGGCATTGGTTTTCCTTTCAGGCGAAATTGATATCAACCGAACCAAATGGCCCAAAGTCCGCGTGAACTTTGGTTCCCGACGGGCATTCGACCGGTCGGATGAAGCTGCCGGACAAAATGACGTGTCCGGGCTCTATGTTTTGTCCGTATTGCGCCATGCGACGCGCCAACCAGACCACACTTTCGACAGGATCATTCAACACACCGGCACCCAGACCGGTTTCTTCGATCTCGTCATTGCGGAAAGTGAGCGCACCAACCCAGCGCAGGTCAAAGTTATCAACCGCGTGGCGCTCGGCACCCAAAACGATTCCCGCATTGGCGGCATTGTCGCTGATTGTGTCAAAGACTGTACGGGTCTTGCCGGTCTCGGAATCCACTCTTTGAATGCGGGTGTCCAGAATTTCTAGTGCAGGGGCGACGCAGCCAGTTGCGGCGATGATATCCTCGCGAGATACGTTTTCGCCGCCAATGGCTGATTTCATAACAAAGGCGATCTCGGCCTCGATCCGGGGCTGAATAAAACGCCCTGCCGGAACGGTGGCGCCATTGTCAAACGCCATATCGTCAAACAGAATTCCACTGTCGGGAATGTCGATGTTCAAGGCGTATTGCATCGCCTTCGAAGTCAACCCAATCTTCCACCCGATCACCTTGCGACCTTCGGCCAATTTCTGGCGATAGATGGCATTCTGAATCGCATAAGCGTCTTCCATCCCCATCTCAGGGTGGCGCAAGCTGAGCAGGCCGATCTGTTCGCGCCCGCGTTCCGCCTGCAACAGATCGTCCGCGGCGCGGGCGTGATCTTCGGGCGTCATACCTGTTCGTCCTCGACCGAGTTGCGCAGGGTTCCGATTCCTTCGACGGACACCTCGACAACATCTCCGGGCACCAGGTACTTCGGCGGGTCGAACCGTGCCCCTGCGCCAGTTGGTGTACCTGTGACGATGATGTCGCCCGGCTGAAGCGTCATGAAGGTCGAGATGTACTCAATCTCGCGCCGGATCGGGAACATCATGCGGTTCAGTGTGTCGTCCTGCCGAAGCTCACCGTTCACGCGGGTCTGGATGCGGGCATCATCCAGTTGGGCCGCGTCAGCAAACGGCACCAGCCATGGGCCAATGGCCCCCGAGTTATCCCAGTTCTTGCCCTGCGTGACATTGAACTTTGCGTGCCGTACCCAGTCGCGAATGGTGCCTTCATTGCACAAGGTCAGCGCGGCAATGTAATTATATGCATCGTCCTGTGAAATGCGCCGACCAGCCTTGCCAATCACGATGGCCACTTCGCCTTCATAATCCAGAGTGTGGTTTTCCGGTGGCCGGATCAGCGGGCGGTCATGGCCGGTGAACCCACTGGCAAAGCGCGGGAAAAGCGACATGTACTTGGGCTGCGCGCTGCCGTCCTTGTATTCGGCATTCCTGTCTGGGAAGTTCACGCCGACACACAGGATACGGCGCGCATCCGGCATCACCATGTCATAGGTGAAGTCGGTATGGGTGACAGCTTTGCCCTCGGCCGCTTTTGCAAGTTGATCGAACGCCCCGGCGGCAATTACCTCGTAAAGACTGTGATGATCCGGGAATGCCTTGTTCAATGCAATGGCACCTTCATCGGTGATTGCCCCGAAATGCCGCTCTTGACCCACTGAGAAAGTTGCAAACTTCATTCAAGTGTCTCCCACACGTCCCGGATCACGTCGACTGCCATCAGAACGTCATCCCGGGTTGTATCGAACTGTCCAACCTGAAAGCGGATGATCTTGCGGCCGTCGAACATGCCTTGGGTGAGATAAATCCGCCCATCATCGTTCAACGCGTCGACCAACCGCTGCTGCATTGCGTCGTCTCCCGGGCATCGAAATGAAAACAGGCTCAGGATCGGGCCGGTGGTGATCTCGAACCCGTCCATTGCTCCGATCTGATCGGCGAGTTCCTGCGCCCACGTCACGTGATTGCGGATGCGCGCGCGCAGTCCTTCCAATCCGTATGAGCGCAACAGAAACCAGATCTTCAATGCCCTGAACCTACGCCCCAGTGGGATCGTCCACTCCGAGTAGTTCGTCACCTCTGCTCCGGTTGTCTTGAGGTATTCCGGTTCGATCTTCAGTGTGTTGAGCTGCGGCGAGGCGTCCCGAAGGAACTGGATGGCGCAGTCGAACTGAGCCCCCATCCATTTGTGCGGGTTGAAGACAATGCTGTCATAGCGGTCGGCACCCTGCCAAAGGGCTTCGCGAAATTCAGGGCAGATCATGGCCGATCCGGCCCAGGCTGCGTCGAGATGGGTGTAAAGGTCGTGTTTTTGCGCGATATCCGCCACAGCCGTTAAGTCATCGCATGCCCCAACGCCCGTGCCGCCCGTGATGGCAATGATACCAGCGGGGACATGCCCGGCGGCCAGATCGCGTTGAATAGCGGCCTCAAGCGCAGAGGCATCAATTGAAAAGCTGGTCCCCTGTGTGGGCAGCTTGATCAGATTGTCCTGTCCAATCCCCGCGACCCAGCAGGCCCTGTCGATGGACGAATGTACCTGTTCCGAACAATAGATCCGCAGCGCGCCCTTGGCATTCAAACCTTCGCGGTTGCCGGTAAAGCCCGTGGCCCGTTCCCGCATGGTCAAAACAGCCGACAATGTGGCCGAAGAAGCGCTGTCCTGAATAACCCCGGTCATTCCTTCGGGCAGTCCTAGGGCCTGCCGCAACCAGTCGACCATGACACCTTCGACCTCCGTCGCGGCGGGCGAAGTTTGCCACAACATGCATTGCGCAGCAATTGTTGTCACCAGCATCTCGGCCAGCATCGACGGGGGCGCAGCATTAGCCGGAAAATAGGCAAAGAAGCGTGGGTGCTGCCAATGGGTTATGCCCGGCATCACGATCCGTTCGAAATCGGCTATGATGGCATCCATCGGCTCGCCCGCTTCGGGTGGGGTTGCCAAAAGTTGGGCTGCGATTTCCCCCGGTGCGGTCTGTGCGCGCACAGGGCGTTCCGCAAGTGTCTTATGGTAATCGGCCGCCCATTTTGAAATGTGCTGGCCCCAATGCGAAAACGTGTCCCAATCCATGCGTTAACCTTTTGTTGTCGCAGAAAACTCAACCCGCTCGACCCTGCGAGATACGCAGTCATAACAAACCGATGTGTTTCGATCTTTTGAAGCAATCCCTGATGCCTGATGTCAGACCGAAAAGCTGACATTTGCCTGGCCTGTGCCAGAGCTGCCAAAATATGGGGTGTAGATATCAATCTTACCCTTGTAGCTGCCCCAGCCCAGCGCTCCGAACAGCAGGGCGGTGTCGTTCATGGCGCACTCTCCGGTGCATTTCTTGGCATAGTCGGGCAACATTTCAAGGAACTCTTCAAACCGGCCCTCTTCCCAAAGTTCCAGCACGCGCATGTCCATCTGTCGGTTGAATTCACCATTCACCGCATTCAACCCCTCGACCGAGCGTTCGTTTGGTGTGAAATCATGGCTAAGAGACCCTGATGCCAGAACAGACACGTTGCGGTCAGAACGCCGGATGCCTTCGGCAATGGCCTCACCCCAAACCCGGTTTTCCGTAATCGACGAGAACTGATTGACGGCCACGGGCAAGACCCGTGCATTCACCCCTTCGTTGATGAAATGCATTGGCAGCAGAGTGCCGTATTCCATACCCATATCCGGGTGCGAATGGCCCAGCGCGCGCTCTCCACGCTCGCGCAGAACGTCAAGAATGGTCTCCCCAAGTTCATGATCGCCGCGATAATCGAACTCCATGTCCGCCAGCATATGCGGCAGTTCATGGCTTATGAATCGACCTTTGTGGTGTTCTTTCGTGTTCAGGTGAAATCCCTGATTTGTGATCCAATGGGTGTCGAACACAATGAACGTCTCGACATCGCGGTCTATCGCGTCCTGACGCAGGCGGGCATACCCATCAATGGCAGATTGCCGGATACCTTTGTATTTCGGCATCGTATGGGACATCCAGATGCTGGGCACATGTGTGATCTTTGCAGCCTGTACAATCTTTCCCATGGCGGTTCCTCCTGATGCGTGCTGGTGGCCCCGTTTCGGGATCACCTGAGGGGTTTACTTCCCCAATTGCATGATCTTGTGCTGACCGGTGGCAAAACCGATATGCTTTTGTTCCATGTAGAACTCAAAGCTCCAATCCCCGCCGTCCCGTCCAATGCCGGACGCTTTGACCCCGCCAAAAGGCGTAGGCAGGTGACGCACGTTTTCCGAGTTGACCCAGATCATCCCAGCCTCCAGCTTGTCTGTAAAGCGCAAGGCACGGGTCAGGTCATTGGTCCAGACATAACCCGTCAAACCATAGGGCGTGTCGTTGGCAATCTGAAGCGCCTCCTCCTCGGTCGCAAAGGGGATCGAGGTCAGTACAGGGCCAAAGATCTCCTCGCGTGCGATGCGCATCTGGTTGGTGGCATCGGTGAACAAGGTCGGACGGATAAAGTAGCCTTCATCGCCCACCTTGACCCCACCGGCAGCAACGGTTGCACCGTCCTGTTTGGCGATGTCGAAGTAGCTGGTGACTTTGTTGTAATGTTCTTCTGTTACAAGCGGGCCAATCTCGGTGGCCGGATCCAACGGGTGGCCCACCTTGATGTTGTTCACACGCTCGACCAGCTTTGCCTCAAACTCTTCCTTGATCGTATCCTGCACCAGCAAACGCGAGGACGAGGTACAGCGCTCGCCGTTGATCGAATAGATCATGAAAATCACCGCATCCAGCGCACGATCCAGATCGGCGTCATCGAACACGATCACAGGGTTTTTTCCACCCAGTTCCAGATGGTTGCGCTTATGCGTGTCCGCGCCCTGCTTGACGATAAGGCTGCCAGTGCGGCTTTCGCCGACAAAAGCAATCGCCTTGATCAGCTTATGTTCGCACAAGGCTTTGCCTGCATCGGGGCCAAACCCATTGACCGTGTTCAGCACGCCTTTGGGCAGCCCGGCCTCTTCGGCGATTTCCACCAGCAGGCGGGCCGTCAGTGGAGAGTCTTCAGCGGGCTTATGAACCACCGTGCAGCCCGCAGCCAGAGCAGGGGCGATTTTCCAGGTCGACAGCATGAACGGTGTGTTCCATGGGGTAATCACGCCAACTGGTCCAATTGGAACGCGCGTGGTCACGTTCATCAGCGTCGGGGATTTCAGATGTTGCCCGTCGCGCGCCTGAACCACCTGATCTGCAAAATACCGAAAATTCTCTGCCCCGCGCAACGCGGCCTTGGACATAAAGCGCAGCGTCTGGCCCGTGTCCCAGCATTCACACAGCGCGATTTCCTCGGCCCGGGCTTCGATAGCATCTGCAACGCGCAACAAGATGCGGCGGCGTTCGGTGGCAGACATGTCGCGCCATTCAGCAAACGCGGAATGGGCGGCCTTGGCCGCCGCGTCAATATCAGCTGCGGTGCCATGAGCAACATCGCAGATCACAGATTTGTCGACTGGCGAAGTGGATTGGAACACTCCCGCAGACCCGTCCCGATCCTCACCGGCAATACGATTGCGGATGCCGGTTTCTCTGAATCGAGCCAGAAAGCCTGTCAGTTTTTCGATGTTCGTATCCAGCGCACTCATGTTTCAGGTCTCCTGCGTGGTCGCGGCCAGATGGTCGCGGATCGTGCCGGTTTTGGGCGAAAGGTTGGGGTCGATGTCGCGCATCTCAAGCGACAGAGCGATGGAGTGTTGCGAAAGGGCGGACGCCAGATAGGCTTTGACCGCGTCAAATATACGCCGCGTCGCGTCCTGCTTGACGTCTTCCGACCGCCCTGCACGCAGGCGGATCGAGATATCAACAAATCCATGCGCCGGATTTCCATCCGCAATGGCATAGTGGTCCACACGCGTTGCGCGCACGCGAATGCCAGGCATCGGAAAGGTGTCGATCTCGGCAGCTGTTGCCCTTATGCATTCGCACAGGCCACCCATGTCGATCTTGTCTTCCAGGTTTCCGGAATATTCGACGTGGAAATGCGGCATGATTCCTCCCTCATTACTTAACATGTTTAGTATTTAATGTGTCCCACGTCAAGAGATTGCTTTGTTAATCTTTGCAATTTCCGAACCACCGCTCTAGAAGGCCGCATGACCACTCAAAGCCACACCAAAAGCACCGCCCGGTCCCTTCCTATCGCGCTGCTGCGTGCCCGTGAAACCGTCATGGCCCCGATCCGGGACATGCTGCAAGGCATCCAGATAACCGAACAGAAATGGCGCATCCTGCGCGTGCTGGATGAACTGGGCGAAGTGGAACAAAGCACCATTGCGCACGAGGCTTGTCTGCTGCTTCCAAGCGTGACCCGCATCGTGCGCACAATGGAGGCTGATGGCCAGATCACTCGTCGCCAGGACAGTGACGACAAGCGCCGCACCATGGTCACGATCACGGATGCAGGCCGGTCCATCCTTAAGGAAAACCTGGCCGCGTCACTTGCGATCTCCAGCAATATCGAGGCTCAGATGGGTCGTGAAAAGCTGGACCAATTGCTGGATCTTCTTGAAGAACTACAGGCCGTTAAAGTTTGACCTCGCCTTGGGTAGACGAGGCCGATTGAACGCTCAAAGAGTCGATAGACCCGTATCCAACGCTGACAGGATCTTGGTCACATCATCTGACGTGATAATCAGCGGGGGCGACAGAATGATGTTGTTGCCGGAAACGCGCACCATTACGCCATCTTCATAAGCCGCTTTCTGAACCTGCAACGGCAGGTGTTTGGCAATTGGGGCTTTGGTCGCCCGATCAGAAACCAGTTCGAGCGCACACATCAAACCCTCGCCACCGCGCACGTCGCCGATCACGTCATGCTTTTCGGCCAGCTTCTGCAACCCGGCAAATAATTCATCCCCGCGCGCCGCTGCATTTTCCCAAACCCGCAGCCTGTTGATCTCGGACAAAGCAGCCAGCGCCGCCGCTGCCCCAACCGGATGGCCGGAATAGGTGTACCCCTGATCGACCGATGCAAGACCCGTGGTGTCCTTTTCAAAGACTTCAGCGACAGCGCCCGAAATCATTGCCGCGCCAAACGGAAAGTACCCGTTGGTGATCGCTTTTGCTGTTGTCATGATGTCGGGCTGAACACCCCAATGCCGTGCACCACTTTCGCTGCCGGTGCGGCCAAATGCGGTAATGATCTCGTCAGAGATCAAAAGAATACCGTGTTTGGAACACACCTCGCGCACCATGGTCATAAAGCTTTTGTGCGGAGGGATCACTCCCCCTGCCCCCAGAACCGGCTCCATGATAAATGCCGCAACCGTGTTTGCCCCCTGAAACGCGATCTCAGCCTCCAACGCGTTGACGCAAAGTTGCGCCAGACGCTCGGGGTCCGTCTCGTCAAACGGGTTGCGATAGGTCCAGGGTGCGGGCACGTGGAAACAACCCGGCATCATCGGCTCATAGACCGCGCGAAACTTTTGATTGCCGTTGACGGATGCAGCCGCGAAATGGGTGCCGTGATAGCCCTGCTTGAGGCTGATGAACTTGGTGCGACCGGCATCGCCCCTCACCTTGTGATATTGCCGTGCAAGCTTCAGCGCAATTTCGACAGAGTCCGATCCGCCCGACGTAAAGAACGCGCGGGTCAAACCGTCAGGTGCGAAAAACTGCGCCAGCTCATAAGACAGTTCAATGGCTTTGTCATTGCTGGTTCCGCGAAAGGTCGAGTAATAAGGCAACGCGTTCAGCTGATCGGCAATGGCCTGTTTCACCGGTTCGCAGGAATAGCCCAGATTGACGTTCCACAGCCCCCCCACGGCATCCAGCGCTTTGTGACCATCAACATCGATAATGCTGACACCTTCACCGCCGTTCAAAATGGTCGGCGGGTTCTTTTGACTGTCGGCAGGATGTGCCATCGGGTGCCAGAAATAACGGGCGTTGTTTTCCTTCAGAAAGTTCGAGTCTTTCATGGTGCGGGCCTCCGGAAGTATCGTTCACCCTCGGTCAAGGGTGGAATTCAGTGGGAAAAGTGTCGGGTAACTGACCGCCAAAATCGGCGGTCAGGTCCGTCGAAAGAGTGTGCAATGCAGACAGAATGGATGGCAGGCGGTCGTCGGTGGCGCGGCCTTCTGGCAAAGCAATTGCAATGGTCCCCAGAGCGACTTGATCAATACCAAAAATCGGCGCGGCGTACCCAAAGACGCCCTCTTCATAGCTGCCGTTGCTGTTGGCCCAGCCTGAGGCGCTGATCCGCGCAACCCGTTCTTTGATGATTTCAGGATCAATGAGCGTGGCGTCCGTGAAGCGCGCCTGCTCTTTGTGATCCAAATCTTCCATCAAACTGGGTGGGCCAAAACTGAGCATACAAAGACCCGAGGCCGTTGCATTGATCGGCAGGATCTCACTGGGGTCAAGGCTGACGCGCACGCTGTGCCGCGTTGTTTCAACCACCAATGCGGTTTGCAGCCCAGTCTTTTCCAATAGCGACAAATGCAGGCTTTCGCCAACGCTTTGCATCGCCATTTGCATTTTCTGGCGCGCACTTTCGATGCCTGGCCGCGCGATTTCACGCAGCGCTGCCAGGCGCAAGGCCGCCGGTCCGATAGCATAAGACTTGGTCATAGGATTCTGTTCGATCAGACCGTATTCCTCAAGCGCACGCAGGTGGCGCAGCGCGGTTGCCTTATTCAATCCGGACAGTCGCGCAAAGTGACTCAGCCCGATTTCCGGTCGCGCGCTTGAAAAGTAATCCAGCATTTTTAAGGCGTTAAGGGCTGTGCCCATGTGTTTCGCTTCCTCTTACTCAGGGAATACTTGACAGAACTAACTTAACAAAGCAACATTATTATTGTTAACGCGGATCAAATAATGAACCACGTATGGGAGGAGTCAATGAAGAAATTTCTTACAGCTGCGGCTTTAGTGGCATCAGCTACCGCTGCACTGGCCGAGTACCCCGAAAAGCCGGTCAGCTTTGTGGTGCCGTGGCCTCCGGGCGATCTGGAAGATGTTCTGACGCGGATGATCGCCGATGAATTTCAGGCCATGTACGGCGTACCAGCCGCCGTCGTGAACAAACCCGGCGGTGGCGGTGGTCCGTTCCCCGGTGCCGTTGAGGTGGCAACCGCCCCCGCAGATGGCTACACCATCGGGTCTTTTGTCATTGGCGTGCCGGTCATTGGTCCCGAAATCGGCATCCCCGAGCTCAACCCCAACCCGTTTGATCCCATCGGGATCTTCCTGACATATCCCTTCGTGATCGCAGCCAGCAAGGACGCGCCTTTCTCAAGCTGGGAAGAGCTGGCGGAACACGGCAAGGAAAACGACGTCGCACTTGGCCATTTCGGTTCCGTTTTGCCACCAACCCAGGTGACCTTTGCTGCAGCCGTAAACAGCGGGTTCGACTTTGCCAGCGAAGCCGCATTTGATGCGCTGGACTGCAACACTCTGGCGTCGGGCGATGTCGACGTAATCAACACCACCCTTCAGCTTATCCTGCCCTGTCTGGATCAGGTGAACGTCCTTGCCAGCATCGGCGGCGAGCGGATTTCGCTGGTACCCGATACACCAACAGTCGTGGAACTGAACCCTGATCTGCCTTTGGCCCTGTGGAACGGGTTGTTTGTCCATAAGGACACCCCAGCAGACGCCCGTGAAAAGATTTCGGCGGCGGCTCAAAAGGCGCTGAGCTCTGACAAGGCCAAACAATTGGCCGAGGAAACCGGTGCTCTGATTTACTGGCAGGATCCGGATGCCTCCAACGCTCAGATCGAGCAGGACAAAGCCTCGTTCGCCAAGATCGAAGAGATCCTGGGCGAATAAACCGGAACGGGCCCGGCACGTTTTACACTGCCGGGCCTCTTTCCATCCAACAGGAGGCCACGATGATTGCAAAGACTTTGCAAGACATGTTCCGGCGCTATCGGCGCCCCGGTGACATCGTTTTTGCCACGATGTTCTTCGTGTTCTCACTGTTCCTTCTCAGCCAGCTTGGTAGCGAAACTCAGGTCGTCAAACGAACAAAGTGGTTCGCCCAGCCTGCTTTGTGGCCGACCATTGCGATCTGGGGTATGGTTGTGTTCAGCGGCCTGCATTTGCTGAGCTCATTCCTGTCACCACGTATTCCCGGCCGTTTGCGAGAGATCACGTTTTGGCTGAAATCGCTCGAATACGTTGTCTATTTCCTGATCTACGTTGTTGCGGTTCCATGGCTTGGGTACTTGCCCTCGACCATGCTGTTTGCAGCCCTTTTAACTGTCCGTCTGGGGTTTCGCTTGCCCGGGGCCTTTTGCATCGCCCTTGTCTTTGGCGCGGTGGTCGCAATCGTCTTTCGGGCGCTGCTGCAAGTGAACATCCCCGCTGGTCGCGTTTATGAATACCTGCCCGACGGGCTGCGCGCCTTTGCGCTGACCTATCTATGAGGTCGCAATGGACAATTTGATTTCCGGATTTGCAATTCTGGCCCAGTGGCAAGTCATGGTGGCGCTGATCATAGGTTCCGTCGGGGGCGTTATCATTGGCGCCTTGCCCGGCGTGGGCGCGGCCGTGGCCATCGCGATCCTGCTGCCTGCTACATTTGCTTTCGAACCTATCGTGGGTTTGACCCTTCTTCTGGGCATCTACGGGTCATCCATGTATGGCGGCGCAATCCCGGCCATTCTAATTAACACCCCAGGCACGGCCGTGAATGCCCTGACCACCTATGATGGCTATCCCATGACCAAACGCGGCGAGGGTCATCGGGCTTTGTCGCTGGCCTATTCAGCCTCGTTCTTTGGTGGTATTTTTTCGATCCTCTGTCTGATCGTTCTTTCGCCCGTTCTGGCCTGGGTCGCCCCGCATTTCGGCAGTCGCGAGATTTTTCTGGCCGCTTTCATGGGTATTTTACTCGTGATCCTGGCCCATCGCGGGCAGACTTTTTCCGCCGCCATGCTGGCGTTTTTTGGGATTTTTCTGAACACGGTGGGGCTGGAGCCTGTCAAATACACGCGGCGTTTCACCTTCGAGCAAACCTGGCTGTCATCGGGCGTCGATCTGATCGTTGTTGTATTGGGCCTGTTTGCCATCAGCCAAGCGCTGCTTTTGCTGGTCGATAAGGAACACGCCCCCGGCGAAGCCCATGTTCGCGGCAATATTTTTGCCGGCCTGAAAGAGCTTCTGGGCCTGAAGCGCATCGCCACCGTGTCGTCATCATTGGGCGTTCTCATGGGCATGGTGCCGGGCACCGGCGAATTCACGTCTCAGTTCCTGTCTTACACCTACGCTCAGAAGAGCTCGAAAGATCCCGATGCTTTTGGCAAAGGGTCGCCCGAAGGTTTGGTGGCATCTGAGGCCGCAAACAATGCCGTCCCAGGGGCTGCAATGATCCCGCTTCTGGCGCTGGGTATTCCAGGTGAGGCTCTGACCGCGATGATGCTGTCGGTTTTCTACGTCCACAACGTGATCCCCGGCCCGCAACTGTTTGCGGAACAGATGGATTTTGTCATGGCGCTGTATATGGCGTTGATCCTACTGAACGTGGTCGTTCTGATCTTTTTGCTGTTTTCGACCAATCTGTTGTTGAAACTCATTCAGATCCCAACTCGCTTTCTGGGCATTATGATCCTGACCCTTTCTTTTGTGGGCGTATACAGCCTGCGAAACTCGATCACCGATTGCGCGATTGCGGCCGGGTTCGGTGTTTTCGGCCTGATCCTGAAACGCCTGAACCTGCCGATCGTGCCCATCATTTTAGGTATGGTTCTGGGTGGCATCATGGAGGTCAAACTGCGCAGCGCCATGGCCCGGGTGAAATCACCGCTTGATTTCATCGACCGGCCCATCGCGGCAATCCTTTTTGTAATGATCCTGGGGATCATACTGTTGCACATCCGCTCTCTGATCCAGGAACACAAAGACCGCGTCAAACCGCAACCGGTTCTCGACGAAGACACGACACAGCAAGGATAACGCCTCATGGATCAGTCCTCGATTGACGCGCTGCGCACAAAGGAAGTTGCACCGCTCGGACATTTCATAAACGGCCGCTTTCAGCAAAGCGAAACCGGTGCTCAGCATCAGGTTCATTCCCCGATCAACGGCCAGCCTCTGGCGTTGATTGCCGAGGGCAGTGCCGCAGATGTTGACGCCGCCGTACGAGCGGCGCGGGTGTCGTTTGAAGATGGGCGGTGGTCACGAATGGCCCCCGCGGGACGTAAGAAAGTTCTGCTGAAGCTTGCTGATCTGATCGAAGCCCAAGCGCTGGAGATTGCTGTTCTGGGCGTTCGCGACAACGGGACCGAGATTAATATGGCCTATAAGGCCGAGGCGCTCTCGGCTGCGGCAACGTTCCGGTATTATGCCGAAGCCATCGACAAGCTCTACGGTCAGATCGCCCCCACGGGCGACGACGTTCTGGGTCTGATACATCACGCACCCGTTGGCGTTGTCGGCGCGATTGTGCCATGGAACTTCCCTCTAATGATCGGCAGTTGGAAAATTGCCCCGGCGCTGGCGGCTGGCAACTCCGTGGTCCTGAAACCAGCGGAAAGTGCCTCGCTCAGCCTGTTGAAAATCTCCGAACTGGCAGCTGAGGCCGGGGTGCCAGACGGAGTGTTCAACGTCGTGACGGGGCGCGGTTCGGTTGTGGGTGAGGCGCTGGCGCTGTCGATGGATGTCGACATCCTTGTCTTCACCGGGTCCGGCGCGACAGGACGACGTCTATTGGAATACTCCGCACGCTCCAACCTAAAGCGTTGTTATTTGGAACTGGGGGGCAAATCGCCGAACATCGTCTTTGCCGATGCCCCGGACCTTGCCGAAGCGGCCAAGGTTTCAGCCGCTGGTATATTCCGCAACTCGGGTCAGGTCTGCGTTGCCGGATCGCGCCTGTTGGTACAGGAAGAAGTCTACGAGGATTTTCTGTCTGAGATCACCCGCCACGCCTCAGCCTTTCGCGTTGGCGATCCGTTGGACCTGAATAGCCAGATCGGCGCGGTGCACAGCCTGTCCGAGTTGGAGTCCAATCTGGATTTCGTGAACACAGCCGAAGCGGAAGGCGCTGAGCGCCGCACAGGTGGAGCCCGTATTCTGACCGAGACCGGTGGTTATTACATGGCACCGACCGTCATGGCCGGGGTGAAAGATACCGACACCCTGTTCCAAAACGAAGTCTTCGGCCCGGTTCTGGCCGTTACACCCTTCAAGGACGAAGAAGACGCGATCCGTTTGGCCAATGCGACCGTTTACGGGTTGGCGGGCGGGGTCTGGACGTCGAACCTTGGCCGCGCACATCGCATGGTCGCAGGCATTCGTGCCGGGGTTGTCCACGTGAACACCTATGGCGGCGCAGACCTGACCGTTCCCCTTGGTGGCGTTCGTCAGTCGGGCAATGGGCATGACAAGTCGCTGCATGCGATGGAAAAGTACTTCGATCTCAAAACCGCTTGGATCAAACTATAATCGCCGGCAGGCAAGAGAGGCACAAATGACTAATAAAACCATCCTGTTGATCGGCACCTATGACACCAAAGAGCCTGAAATGCGGTTCATCGAAGACGCCATACAAGCGCAAGGTGCCAATGTGCTGACAATGGATGTGTCTGTTCTGGGCGATCCCTCTGCGCCAACTGACATCTCAAAGCATGACGTGGCCGCAGCTGGTGGCATGACAATTGATGAGGTCATTGCCCAAGGAGATGAAAACAAAGCCTTCCGCATCATGTCTGCCGGGGCCGCCAAAGTGGTTGCGCGGGCCTATGCCGACGGACGGTTTGACGGGATGCTGGCCACCGGCGGCACAATGGGCACCGATCTTGCGCTGGATTGTGCACAAGCGCTGCCGATGGGCGTGCCGAAATATATTGTCTCAACCGTCAGCTTCTCACCGCTTATCCCGCCACACCGGCTGGCCCCCGATATTCAGATGATCCTTTGGGCTGGCGGCCTCTACGGCATGAATTCAATCTGTCAGTCCTCGCTCAGTCAGGCGGCCGGGGCCGTGGTCGGAGCGACAAAGGCCGCCACCGCACCGGACCGTAGCAAGCCGCTGGTTGGCATGACCAGCCTGGGATCATCCTGCCTTCAGTACATGAAAACCCTCAAACCAGCACTGGAAGAGCGTGGGTTCGAAGTGGCCGTGTTCCATTCCACAGGGATGGGCGGCATGGCCTACGAAAAACTAGCCAGCGAAGGCGCGTTCGCCTGCGTAATGGATTTCTGCATGCAGGAATTTGGAAACCTCATGGCAGGCTCGGTCGTTTCCAGCGGTGCGGACCGTGTTACCAATGCCGGGCGCGTGGGTATCCCGCAGATGGTCGCCCCTGGCGCGTTGGACTTGCTGGATTTTGCGGGATGGCAGGACATCCCCGAACACTATGCCGACCGGCCCTTCCACGAACACAACCGGCTGATCAAAAGTTCGGTCTTCAACGGAGCCGAACGGCGCGCCTGGATTCGGGAACTTGCCAATCGATTGGGTGCAGCAAAAGGACCAACGCATTTCTTTCTGCCCCTGCAAGGCATCGAGGCATGGGACAAGGAAGGCGAAGAGGCGCATGACCCACAAGCACTGGCCGAAATGATCGACGAAGCTCGCCGAGTGATGCCCGATCAGGTTCCAATGACCGAACTGGACGCCCATATCAACGATACTGCGTTCTGCGACGCCGTTCTTACACTTTTCGACGATTGGGTCGAACGTGGTGTGGTTACGTCAACACCGCAATCTTGACTTTTCACGGGGCGGTATCGCCCTCGTTGAACCATGACTACTACGGCGCAAGGATTCGTAGGTTGCGCCATGTCGTTGAATGAATTTCTTTCACAAAAATCAGCCAATAATGGAATTGAGCTAAAACTACACCCTACCTAAGATGCGCGGGAAAATACTTCATCAAGGACGCGCTCATGCGGCGAACACGATCAAGACGGGCACCCAGTTCCGCAACGCCACAGATGACTTTACCACCCATTGGCGGTCGATTTAGGCCGCTGGATAACGGCAAACTGGCGCATATTACCGATACAGCCTTCGACATCTTGGAAAAAATTGGTGTGTCCGGAGCACCTGATGACATCCGCGCACTGACACTGGAGAATGGCGCTACGGAACGGGCTGATGGCCGCATCACCTTTTCACGCACGTTGGTCGAGGACATAATCGCAGGCGCGTGTAAACGCGTAGAACTGCCCGGTTTCATTCGGGATCGTGGGATCGAGGTTGGCGGTGGTCGCGTCCACATCGGTACCGGTGGTGCAGCGGTGCAAGTACTGGACGCCGCCACAAATACGTTCCGCGACAGCACGTTACAAGACTTGTACAGCCTGATGCGCATCGTGGATGCCTGCGACAGCATTCACTATTCCCTGCGTCCCGTTGTGGCGCGGGATCTGGAAGACCCGCTGACGCTGGATATCAACACGGCATTTGCCGCGATGAAGGCGACCGCGAAACCCATTGGCACAAGCTTTTTTGAGCCCGCCAATGTGACCCCCGTGGTTGAAATGTTCGACGCAGCTTTGGGCGGCGACGGCGCGTTTAAAACGCAACCCTTCTGTTTCGCATCCGTTTGTCACGTGGTGCCACCGCTGACGCTGGCCGAAGAGGCCTGCGGGGTGATGCGCGAATGTGTCCGATTAGGTATGCCATTGCAGATCTGCTCAGCGGCACAGGCGGGGGCAACAAGCCCGGCCGCGCTGGCTGGCGCTTTGGCACAGGGATTGGCGGAATCGCTGGCTGGTCTGGTTCTGGTCAACATGATGCAGCCCGGCTTTCCATGTATTCTGGCGTTCCTGCCGTTCATTTCCGACCTGCGCACCGGCGCTATGACCGGCGGTTCAGGCGAGGCTGCTGTGGCCAATGCTGCCGCGGCGCAACTGCTTTTGAACCTTGGCCTGCCCTCGACCGTTTCGGCGGGCATGACCGATGCCAAGACGGCGGACGCGCAGTCGGGTTATGAAAAAGGCTATACTATCGCGCTGGCCGCACAGGGCGGCGCTGACATGATAAACTTGTCCGTGGGTATGCTGGGCTCGATCATGGCAGCGAGCAAAGAAGCTCTGGTGATCGACAATGACATGTGCGGTGCCATCCTGCGTTCAGTGCGCGGCGTCGAAATGTTCGAAGGCTCGATTGATCTGGACATGATCGAACAGGTCGTGACCGGCGAGGGGCATTTCCTGGGCACCGCTCAGACCCTGGATCTGATGACCAAGGAATACGTCTATCCGTCTCTGGGCGACCGCCAGAGCGTCAATGACTGGCTTGAAAGCGGTGCGCAAACCGTCTGGGACAAAGCCATAGCTCGCGTTGCCGAGATCGAAGCGCAACCTGCACCTTCGCACCTGCCGGCCGATATCGAGGCTGCCCTGCGCGCTCGTCTGCCCATCCATCTGAAAGATTAAACACATGAAAAGCCAAGCCAAAGTTGTGATCATCGGGGGCGGCGCGGTTGGTGTCTCGACTCTTTATCATCTTGCCAAAGCCGGGGTGACCGACACACTGCTGATCGAAAAGAACGAATTGACCAGCGGGTCGACCTGGCACGCGGCAGGTAACATCCCCACCTATGCCAACAGCTGGGGCGGCATGCGCGCGGGCAATTATGCCTGGCGGCTGTACAAGGATCTGGCGGAAGAGGTCGACTATCCGATCACCTACCGCCACACCGGTGCGTTCTGGCCCGCCCACACGCCCGAACGCATGGACCTGTTCCGCCATCTTGTCGGCATCTCCAAGGGGCTGGGTTACGACATGGCGATGCTCACCCCGTCCGAAATGGATGACATGCACCCCTATTTCAGCTCGGGTGACAGCATCATCGGCGGGATTTTCGACCCGTATGAGGGTGACGTGGACCCAAGCCAACTGACCCAGGCATTGGCCAAAGGCGCGCGGGATCAGGGCGCGGCGATCGCGCGTTTTACCACGGTCATCGGCATTGAACGCCGCGCGTCCGGTGAATGGGAAGTGCAGACCGACAAGGGCAACGTGGCCTGTGACATCGTGATCAACGCCGGGGGCTATTACGGTCGTCAGGTCGGTGAGATGGTCGGCCAGAAACTGCCCGTCGTCACGCTGGAGCACCAGTATTTGGTCACCGAAAGCCTGCCGGAACTTGAAGCCAACCCCGAAAACTTCCCGCTCGTCCGTGACCCGGACATCATGTACTACCTGCGGCGCGAGCGGAACGGGCTGCTGCTGGGCTCATACGGTCACGAAGGGCGGCCCGCATGGCTGGACGGGATGCCCGATTGCTTTGCCAATCAGCTCTATCCAGACAGCGTTGATGACATTGCAGAAATCCTTGAGGCCGCGCTGGAACATGTGCCGTTGTTGGGTGAGGCCGGTGTCAGCCGGTTTGTGAATGGCCCTATCCCCTACAGCCCGGACGGAGCGCCGCTTTGCGGCCCCGCCTTTGGTTTACCGAACTTCTATCATGCGTGCTGTTTCCCTGTGGGGATCACGCATTCTGCGGCGGCGGCGAAAACTCTGACCGAATGGATCACCGAAGGTGAGACCGAATGGGACATGTCCTTCTGGGACCCCCGCCGCTTTGGCGAGGAATGGGCGACGTTCGACTACACCGTCAAACGGTCCAGCGAGCTGTATGAGCATCAATACGCGATCCCTTATCCGCATCGCTTGTGGAAATCGGGCCGTCCCGTACAGACCACCCCGTTATATGACACGCTCAAGGCCAAGGGCGCGGTATTCGGACAGGTCGCCGGGTGGGAGCGCGCCTTCTGGTTCGAAACGGATCAAATCAAGGATGATGGCCTGCTCAGCTTCCATCACGAGGTCTGGCACGATGCGGTCAAAGCTGAATGCGAAGGCGTGCGCGACAGGGTCGGTGTGATGGATCACGGCGGCTTCACCCGGTATGAGGTCGAAGGGCCCAAGGCCACCGAGTTCCTCAATCGTGTCTTCTGCGGCGCAATGCCCGCCGTGGGCCGGGTCAAGCTGTCCTACATGCTAACCCCCAAGGGGAAGATTTGGTCCGAGGCCACGATTGCGCGGCTGGATGAGGACAAATACCTGCTCTGCGGCCCCACTCTGGCCGATCAGCGCGATCACGACTGGATGTCGAAATTCCTACCGGACGAGGGCGTGACCCTGACCCGAGGCTCTGATTTTGACGCTGCCCTGATGGTCATGGGACCAAAATCGCGCGAGGTGCTGCAACCGTTGACCGAGGATGATCTGTCCAAAGAAAACGCCCCTTGGATGTCGGTGCGCGAGATCACCATTGCAGGTGCACCGGTCATCGCGCTGCGGGTGTCTTATGTCGGTGAATTGGGCTGGGAACTGCACATGCGCAGCGCAGATCTGGTCAGTGTGTATACCGCCATCATGGAACAAGGTGCTGATCACGGCATTGTCGAGTTCGGCTCTTACGGGCTGAACGCCATGCGGCTTGAGAAAGGCTATCACGGCTGGGGCGCTGATTTCGGCATCGAATATACTGCCTTTGACGCCGGTCTGGATCGCTTTGTCAGCAAGAAGAAAAGCAGCTTTGTCGGGCGCGACGCGTTTCTGGCGCAGGCTGAGCAGCCGAAGGACTATCACTTCACCGCCTTCGTACTCGACGGCCACGGCGCCGACGCGCTGTCTTCCGACCCCATCTGCCGGGATGGAAAGCCGGTGGGCTATGTCAGCTCGGGCGGCACCGGCTTCCGCATCGGCAAGCGGATCGCTCTGGGCTATCTGACAGAGGCCGCGAAGCCCGGTGACGTTTACCAGATCGAAGTGCTAGGTGTTCCGGTCAATGCGACTGTGGCGACCGTGCCGTTCTACGATCCTGAAAACGACCGGTTGCGGGGATAAAACCCATGGCGAAATCTCTTCCGACGGACGTTCAGGTCGCCATCATTGGTGGCGGCATTGTCGGCTGCGCGACCGCTTATCACCTCGCCAAGGCAGGCTGGTCGGTTGCCCTGTTCGAGCGCAAGAAACTGACCAGCGGAACGACATGGCACGCCGCCGGTCTGGTCAGCGAAACGCAGGGTGTGCCGGTCATGTCTGCGCTGGCGAAATACGGCCTCGACCTGATGGAAAGCCTCGAGGACGAGACAGGGCAGAATACCGGGTTCAAGCGCAACGGCTCGATGACTGTGGCTCTGACCGAGGCGCGCATGGAGGAGCTGCGGCGCAAGGTCGACTATGCCCACGGCTGTGGTCTGCGCGCGGAAGAGATCAGCCTGAGAGAGGCACAGGATCGCTGGCCTCTGCTGTCCGTCGACGGTGCAAAGGGCGCGTTCTGGTTTCCCGGCGACGGCTATACCAATCCCATCGACACGACGATGGCTCTGGCCAAGGGCGCGCGGATGAACGGCGCGCAGATTTTTGAAGATACCAAGGTCACCCGCGTTGTGATCGAAGGCGGGCGCGCTGTCGGCGTTGAAACCGCCGAAGGTCTGTTCCGCGCCGAGCATGTGGTCAACGCCACCGGCATGTGGGCGCGCGAGTTTGGCCTGACCCATGGAGTGCAGATCCCGCTGCATTACACCAACCACTATTACGTGGTCACCGACCCGATTGATGGCGTGACCGGAGACCTACCTATCCTGCGGGTTATGGACGAATACGCCTATTACAAAGAGGATGCGGGCAAACTGCTGATCGGCTGTTCCGAACCTAACGCGACCCCGTGGCTGCCCAAGTATGGCCTGCCCGAGACGTTCGAATTCGACGAACTGCCCTGCGACGAAGAACACCTCTACCCCATCCTCGAAGCGGCAATGGAGCGGGTTCCCGCGCTGGCGGAGTCGGGTATTCGCAAGTTCTTCAACGGCCCGGAGTGTTTCACACCCGACGCCAAACACTATCTGGGGCCGGTCCCGGATGTGAAAGGCTATTGGGTCGCCGCAGGTTTCAACTCAACCGGGATCCAGAACGGCCCCGGCGCGGGCAAAGCTCTGGCCGAGTGGATCATGGCCGGTCACATGACCATGGACCTCACCGATGTGGACAGCCGCCGCATCGTGCCTGGCTTGAACGCGCGCAGCTACACCGCAACCAAGGCCGCCGAAACGCTTGGGCACGCCTATGCGATGCATTGGCCTTATCTTCGCAAGACTGAGGCACGTGGTTTGCGGCGGACGCCCTACTACATGCATCTACGCGACGCGGGCGCACAGTTCGGCAGCGCCAATGGCTGGGAACGTCCGCTCTACTACGGGCGCGAGATGACGGATGGGTTCGGACGCGAGCCGTGGTTCGACGATTGGCAAGCCGAGCATCAGGCACTGCGCACTGATCTGGGTTGCATCGACTTGACCTTTGGCCGGTTCGTTGCGGATGGGCAAGACGCCGAGGCGCAGATGCAACGGCTTTGCGGGGCCAATATGGCCGTTGCGCCGGGCGCTTTGATCTATACCCACATGTTCAACCCGCAAGGCGGGATCGAAGCGGATGTAACCGTCGCTCGACTTAGCTCATCCCGCTTTTTGGTCATGACGTCGGCCGGGGCTGAACCGCAGACTGAATATTGGCTAAAAACGCAGCTTGCTGGCACCTCGGTTTCAGTCATCAACGTCACCTCATCCGAGGCGACACTGGCCCTGATGGGCCCGCGAGCGCGGGACTTCCTGGCCAGCCTGACAGATGCAGATCTGTCGAATGACGCCTTCCCGTTTGGATCGTGGCAATCCCTGCATGTTGGTCATGCGCCAGTACGTGCCCAGCGGATCACCTATGTCGGCGAGTTAGGGTGGGAATTGCACATCCCGGCCGAATTCGCCCAGCAGGTGTTCGAGACCATCATGGCCGCCCCTGACGCGCCGCGCCTGTGCGGTGGCATGTCAGTAGACAGCTGCCGGATCGAAAAAGGCTTCCGCCACTGGGGTCACGAAATTGGCCCACATGATAGCCCGGTAGACAGCGGCCTGACCTTTGCATGTGATTTCGCCACTGACTTTATCGGCAAACAGGCCATCGTTGCCCGCAAATGGGCAGGCCCCGCAAACCGTTTGCTATCACTGCGGCTCAACGATCCAGACGCCCTAATCTTTGGAAAGGAACCCATCCTGTGCGACGGGCAAATCGTCGGGCGTTTGACCTCGGCCAGCTATGGCTGGAGCGTGGGCGGGGCCATTGGCATGGGCTATGTTTCGCGGCCCGAAGGCATGACGATGAAAGCTCTTGCGGCACGCAGCTATCAGGTGAAGGTGGCGGGTCGGTCTGTAACGGCACAAGCCAGCCTGCGCCCGCTCTACGATCCAGACAATGCCCGGATGCGCGGTTAAGCAAATCGTGGCAGGTGTTCGGATCAGACCTTGGTCCGAATGCCTCTGCCAGCCATTAGATGCTGGCCCTAAGGCGCGCTCTGCTCGATATGAGGTGAGATTCCGAATTGCCTGCGATACAGTTTTGAAAAATGACTGGCAGAGGAAAAGCCGCATGCGACGGCGACGTCGATCACGCTCATATGGGTCTGTTGTAACAGCACGCGTGCCCTGTCCAACCGCAGGTTCGTCATATAGGTTTTAGGCGTACACCCCAGATAACGCCCAAACAGACGCTCCAGTTGGCGCGTAGATATTCCGACTTTCTGTGCAAGCATGGATGTAGGGAGAGGCTCTTCCAGACTGTCCTGGATCACCGCGACCGCCCTTGAGAGTTTTTCGTTCCTATGCTGCAATCTGCAACGGTCAGTCATAGTTTGACGGCTGTCGCCCGGTCGCACCGACGCGCATAGCAGGTCGTCCGCAACACGGTTCGAAATCGCTGCGCCCGCTGTTTGCCGAATTACGGCTAGGAACAGATCAAGCGTCGCGGCCCCACCGGCGCTGGACAGGAAATTGGCTTCTTCTTCATAGATTGTGCAGACAGGGTCCAGTTTCAGGAAGGTTTCCTCAAAAACTGGCTGCAAGCGCCAATGCGCGCAGATCTTGCCTTTTTGCGCCAATCCTATGAGGGCCAGATAAAGCGCTCCCCCACCCAGGCCGCAAAGCCGAGCCCCTTGCCGGGTAGCCTTGCGAAGCCAGGCATTGATCCTTTCCGATGTTGGCGCTTTCTGGGTGTCGATGGAGGCGCATACCACTATGCAATCGCCGTTCTGGACCGCTGGCAGTGCGCCCTCAACCGCGATGTTCATACCCGCTGATGACACCACTGGGGCGCCGTCTTCGCTGACAATCTGCCAGCGGAACAAAACTTGCTCTGCCGCTTTGTTGGCGGCGGCCAATGCATCAACGCCAGAGCCCAGATCAAGTGCCGAAAACCCCGGCATGGCTAGGAAGATGAAGCGTTTCAGTTCAACCGGGCAACCCCGGCTTACTTTGAACTCTGAGTCGAAGTGCCCCATCCTGATCATCCTGCCTTACAGAAACGTTTCAGTTCGGTTGATGTGCGGGACCGTCAGTCGCCACCCAGCTCTTTCACTGCCGCCAGAAGACGGGCGATTTCCTGCTCTGTGTTGTAGTGGCAAAACGAAATGCGAATACAGTCGGGCAGACCCAGCGGTGTCAGAACATTGCCCGAATAATGGTCCGCCTTGCGGGTGTGGGTGCGGATGCCTTGCTGGTTCAGTACTTCAACCACGTCTTCCGAGGCTTTGTCTTTAACCACGATAGAAACCAACCCCTCGCGCGCCGGGTTTTCTGCCCCAGCCAAAATGGTCACGTGATCCATGTCGCGTAGTCCCGGCAGGTTGCCTGTGCCGTTGATTGCGGTGCTGGTCAGGTGCGTTTCATAGGCGTGAATTGCGCGACCCGCGGCTTCGATCCGCTTGCGAGGATCGCTTTCATCCGAAACTTCGCCACCCAGCCAATCAAAATAAGACACCACGTCCGAAACTGTCGCGTAAGACCCGGTGTCGCGGGTGCCGAACTCCCACCCTGTGGCTGGTGCGTCGATCAGCATATCATGCGGCAGAGCGCTTAGCTTGTCAGAGATCCAGGCAATGCCATAGCCATGACGCGAGAAAACTTTGTAGGGCGAGATCGCGTAGCCATCGACATTATAAGCGTCCAGGTCCAACTGTCCGTGTGCCGCGTGCTGAATGCCGTCAACAACAATCAGACAGTCTGGCGCAACCGCCCGAATGGCCGCCGAAATTGCTGCAACATCCATACCCATGCCCGTGACAGGTGACGCATGCAGTATCGTCGCCACTGCTACATCCGGGGTCATAAGTGCGGCATAGTCCTGAGGTGTTACCAGACCTGTTTCATTGTCATGGGGCACGTTGACATAGTCCAGACCTGCGATCTCAGCCCAACGGCGTGCGGCACTGCGGGTGGCGGGGTGCTCGATGGACGACCCGATCACCTTGGACCCTTTTGGCGCGGCCAGACACGCCGTTCGGATCATGCGGAACAACAGTTCCGTCCCGCTTTCCCCGGCAAAGAACTGACCGGACGAAGCGTTCATGAATACGGCCAGATCTTGCTTGGCCTTGTTGATCACGTTCTGAGTGCCCTGCCCCGCAGGATTGATACGGCCCGGATTGTCCGGGATCGCTGCATAAAAGGCCGAGGTTTCCGCGACCGATTTCAACGTCAACGCACCACCTGCATTCTCAAAAAAGATCCGTTCACCTTGAAACGGGCAGGAGTCGACATGCGCGAACCGGTTACGGATTGCTTCGATGAGGGCGGGATTGTCTTGGATCATTGTTCAGTCCTGTAAGTTTTCAGAGCGCGCGGCTCACGATCGTGCGGCAAAGCTCGGCCACCGCGATATGACTTTGGCGTGGGAAACCGTCGACACTGTCATCGACGATCCCGTGGGTTGAGTTGATCAGGCCGTTGGCGACCATCGTATCTAGCAATAGGGCCTCTCGGTCTGGTGTATGCAGCAATTTCGCGTCACCCGTACGAGCGGCCATTGCTGCGGCAATTGCGGTGCAGCCCCAGTTGGAACATGCGGCTGTTACCAGCACATCACAGCTGGTCACTGCGCCAATGCCACCGCCGCATCCGCATTGGCACTTATCCCCGAATGGTACGTGTGCCTTGACGTGATCGGTGACTTTGCCCATGCCAATTTCGTTACCGCCATCTCCGACTGCGACAACAGGAATACCGCGCTCCAAGGCAAGGTCGAACAGGAAATCAACACGCGCGCGGCCCATGCCATAGTCGATACCGCGCATGGAATGATAAACACCGAATTCATTGCGCCCCACCCGTTCTGTCGAGAACAGAAGATCGGGGTTCAGGTCTGCCAGCAGCGTTTCTGCCTGCGCCTGCCCGCCCGCGTCATCGGTCGCGTAAGGCAACATGACAATCGTGGCGAGGCTTTTGTCAGCCTTGGCAATCGCCGCCTGTTCCAGCGTCACCGGAAACAACCCCGCAGCCTGACAGGAGTTGCGGATTGCGGGCAGCAGAGTTTCTTCGCACAACATCACGCAGGTCACGTTCCGCGCCAGCACCAATGCCCTTGCAATCGCCGCCGCGCCTGAGGGGCCATCGTTTTCACCCAAATCCTGCGTGATCCAGGCGCGCGAAACCGAACCGGTGGTCAGTATTACCGTTCCACCCTCGGGCACCGCCATCAGCGCGTCTGCCGCAGCGCCGACCAACGACCGACCTTCCAGCGCGCGCGCGGCCTCGAACAAGTGCTCGACGCCACGCTCGCCCATGTCGATATTCACCAACTGGTCCAGCCGGTTGTCCAGTCGTGTGATCAGAGTCGTATCGGCCATTCACGTGTCTCCAAACAGTGTTGCCGCGAACCATGTCTTGTCGTGCAAGTGCTGCGCCGTCTGGCGCATTGCCGACTTCAAACAGTCAGCCACCGCCATAGCACCCCCGGCACGGGCCACGGCACCGGATGTTGGTTTCAACCGGATCGAGACACGCCCGCCGGGTTGGCCATGTGTATTGACCGTCACAATGCCCCTGTCACGCAGCATCAACATTCCAATCGCGGCCGTCACTTCGGCAGGGACGACGTCAGCGTTTTCAATCTCGGCCATGCCAAGGACGATCTCCATCGCGTCTTGTTCGTCAATCTTCGGACCAAGCGCCGAGCGTGTCACTCGATCCGTCCCAAGCGCGGATTCCAAGGCGGTCGCAAGGTCTTGCCCATCCTGTGCCTCTTGCAGCAACAGTTCCGGAGTGAATCCCTGCAAGCTGCGCATCGCACCGACTGCGATGGGCGCGCGGGCCTCCATCCCTAATTCGCTGGCTTTGGCCTGCACAGGGACCAACACAACCGGGTCGCCACAAAGAACTCCGGCACGCGGGCCGGACAAACCCGCCTTGTCTGCATTGGTGATAACCAGATCGGCCCCAAACGAAAGCGACGCCCCACCGCCATGCAGAACAGGGCGGAACCGCGCACCGTAAGCGTCGTCAAGGAACGTGACGCAGCCCGCATTTTTGCCTGCCGACACAGCGTCGCGGATCAGGTCATCGCTCAGCATGGACAGCTCAGAAGTGACAGGCGTGATCACAAACAACGCGGGGCTGTCCTCGGCCAACGCCAGTTTGACAGACTCCAAGTCATGAACTTCGCGGACCTGCACATTGGCCAGCCGCGCTCCGCGCAGAACCGAGGCATGGCTCCGGTCGCCGTTTGCAACCAACGACAACACCGGCTTACCTGCGGAATGCGCCAATACAGTAGCAACGATCCCGGCGCTTGTACGGTTCACCACCGCTGCGGCTTCGTGCCCCTGCCCACCCATATGAGCGATTGCGGTTTGGCGCAGTTCTTCGCCAAAAAGGCCGGGACCGATCCATTCTTCGCACAGCAGGCTCAGATCGTCCGGGGTCGCTGGGTAGAACCGCAGGTTCCCAGTACAAATGGCGATCTTGTCGATACCTTCGCGTTCCACGAAATCCGCAGCAACGCGACCGGCCTGCGCCAACCGACGTACCTCATCCGCTGAACCTTGCAAAAGCGAACCCCGGGCATATCCCACACCCGGGTCAATGGCATTGCCAAAGCGATCCGTGCTCACGCGCCACCCTCGATGTTGATGGTGACACATTTGCGGTAAGTGTAGGCCTCAAGCGCGCCTTCGATCGAGTATTCACTGCCCATGCCCGATTGCTTGGTGCCGCCATAGGACATGCCGGGGATCTGCCCACCGCCCTGATTGACCTGTATCCAGCCCGCATCGATGGCACGCGTCAGGCGCGTGATGCGGCTGACATCATGGGTAAACAGAAACGCGGCCAGCCCGTAATGGGTGTCATTGGCCATCGCGATGACCTCTTCTTCCGTCTCGAAGGGGATGGCGACCATGACCGGGCCAAACACCTCTTCTCGCGCGATGCGCCAAGTGTTGTCAACACCGGTGATGATGGTCGGGTTGGGACAGAAGCCAGCCGGGTCCTCAGCCGGAGTTTCCCCGATCAGGAAGGTGGCGCCTTCGGATTCGGCTTCGGCCACATAGGCGCGGATCTCGCCATAGCGTTCAGCGTTCACGACCGCGCCCATATCTACATCCGGATCCAGCGCGTCGCCCACATTCAGTGCGGCGGATTTCTCGGCAACCTTGGGCATCAACTCGTCCCAGATGTCCTTATGCACAAACAGCCGTGAACCCGCGGTGCAGCTTTGACCCTGACGGGCAAAACGCATGGCATTCGCCACCTGCTGCGCCGTGTTGTCCAGACGACCATCGGCAATGGCGTCGGGGAAAACGATTGTGGGGGACTTACCACCCAGTTCCAGCGTCAGTTTGGCGATGCGATCGGCCGTGGCCTTGCCAATCAGTTTGCCGACCTCGCTTGAACCGGTAAAGGATACCTTATCGATACCCGGATGCGAAGCAAGTGTTGCACCTGCTTCTTCACCCAGCCCCGTCACAACATTGAAGACACCCGGCGGGAACAGACCATCCGCGAGTTCAGCCAATTTCAGGATCGCCAGCGGTGCGTCTTCGGCCGGTTTCAGCACCAGACAATTCCCGGTTGCCAATGCCATCGAAATCTTCACCGCCCCCAACTGCAAAGGAGAGTTCCAGGGGATGATCGACCCGACAACCCCATGCGGTTCGCGTGTGGAATAACTCAATAATCCAGGCCCAAGCGGCAGAGTCTCGCCTTTCTGTTCAACCGCCACGCCGCCGTAATACTTAAGAACACCAGCAGCACCCATCGCCTCGCCCCGCGATTGCGTCTTGATGGCGTTACCGGACTCTGCCGCCAAGACACGGGCCACCTCTTCAGCGTTTTCTTCCAGGCGACGTCCGAGTTCGGTGAGCAGTTTTCCACGCTCACTCGCAGCCAAAGCGCGCCAAGCTGGCAACGCGGCACGGGCGGCGGCGACGGCCAAATCGACCTCGATTGACGTGCCGCGACCGACTTCGCAAATCGGCGAACGACGTGAGGGGTTTTCGATCTCGAGCCGCCCTTCAGGCCAATGCCAAGCCCCGTTGATATAGTTTCCAGCCAAACCCGCATCGGGCAGTTTCGGTTCCAGCGGTGTTGTCATCCCTGTTCTCCTTGGCAGGCTGGGGCAATTCAAAATAAGGCGCGCCGCCGAAAGTTGGGAGAGCCGGCGGCGCAGAGATCAGGCGAGAGCATATGCCCAACCTCTAAAAACGTAATCAGATTTTGGCGCGCACCACAGCCCAGGCGTCATCCAACGCACCCTTGAACCGTTCAGTTGCGATGTCGATCTCATCCTCGTTGATAATCAGCGGCGGCATAAAGCTCATCCGATCACCGATTGCTCGAAGATAGAGACCCCGATCATGGGCGAAGTTCTGCACAAGTTCACCGACTTTCCAAGAGGGGTCGAACGGTTCACGGGCTTTAGCGTCTTTCATCAGCTCAAAGCCACAGAACAGACCGACACCGCGCACCTCGGCAACCAGCGGGTGGTCGGCCAGAGCATGACATTTCTCAAGGAACCGGGTCGAGACCTTACGGACGTGACCCACCAGATCCATTTCATCGTAGATGTCCAAAGCCTCAAGCCCAACGGCAGCGCCAACCGGGTGACCAGCGTATGTGTACCCATGGCCAAAAGTACCAACCTCGTCCGAGTTTTTCATCATGTCGGCATACATCTCGTCCTTGAACATCAAAGCAGAGATCGGGAAAAACGCAGCCGAAAGCGCCTTGGCGCAAGAGATCATGTCAGGCTCCAGCCCCCAGGTCTGGGATCCCCACATATTGCCGGTTCGGCCAAAGCCACAGACCACTTCGTCAGCCAGGAACTTGATGTCATATTTGCGCAGAACCGCCTGCATTTCCTTCCAGTAGCCTTCAGGCGGCATCAGCGCGCCGCCACCGGAAATGGCGGGCTCGGCGAAGAAAGCTGCAACAGTTTCAGGGCCTTCCGACAATATCAGCTTTTCGAGTTTTGCAGCCATCCGGGCGGAGAACTCTTCTTCGCTCTCGCCATCTATGTGGAAGCGGTAATAGTTCGGCAACTCGGTATGTTTGAACTCGGGCAGCGGCAGACCGAATTTGGCATGCATATGCGGCTGACCCGAAAGCGAAACCGTGGCGATTGTGTTGCCGTGGTAACCGCGCACCCGACCAATGATCTTGCGGCGGTTCGGCTCGCCTTTTGCGGTGTTGGTGTACCACAACAGTTTGATTGCGGTATCGTTGGCCTCGGACCCCGAACACTGGAACATCACCCGGTCCATTTTTGCCGGAGCCATTCCGATCAGACGCTCGCCCAATTCCGCAACACGTGGATGCGAGCGGTTGTAGAATGTGGGTGCAAAAGGCAGCACATCCATCTGCCGCTTGGCCGCGTTTGACAGACGTTCGTTGTGGTAGCCCAGCGACACACACCCCAGCCCGGAAAAACCATCTATGATCTCGCGCCCTTCGCTGTCATAAATGAAAACCCCTTTACCATGAGTAATCATCGTCGGGCCGTTCTCGGCATGTTGGCGCAGATTCGACTGAGGATGGACGTGATGGGCCTTGTCCTGTTCGATCGCGCGTCGGGCGTCAACGTTCATGGGGGATGCTCCAAAAGAAAACCTGGCGGGACTTCACCTTGTTATTGACTGAATTTCAATTTCGAAGTTTTTTGGTTTTTGTGAATTTTTTTCAGGCTGGAAACACATGAAACCGCTGCTTGACCTGCGCCACCTGCAACTGATCCAAGCCATCAACGAAACGGGTCGGATCACTGATGCCGCCAAGAAATTGGGGGTGACGCCATCGGCCCTTTCGCACCGTCTGCGCGAGGCCGAGCGCCGCCTGGACGTGCCCCTTTTCACCCGAATGCACAAGAAACTGCGTCGCACACCGGCGGCGGACTATATGGCAATCGTGGCCGAACGCATCCTGACCGACCTTAGCCGTGCAGAAGAAGACGTGCGGCGCATGAATGCCAACGTCCAGCATGTCGTGCGCTTGTCGGTCGAAGCATACAGCAACTATCGCTGGTTGCCCTCTTTCATCAAATTTATGAAGTCGCGCACCGACGGGATCGATATCCAGATCATGGCGGGCGCACGTAGCGATCCGTTGACCGGCCTTTTGAACCGGCATCTGGACATTGCGATTACTTCAGGCACGGTCTCGCAAGCAGGGCTCAGCAGCATCAAACTGTTCGATGACCCCCTGCTTTACATCATGCCACCGTCGCACCGACTGGCTGAGCGTGCGTATGTCGAAGGCTCTGACATCGTGGGGGAGCCCTTTATCACTTATACAAAGATCCCTGAACCCGACCGGGAATTTGCATTGCTGTTCCGCCCGACGGACAGTTACCCGAAATGGGCTGCAACCGTTGAACTGCCCGAGGCAATTGTCGAGTTGGTCGCCTCGGATCTGGGCACAAGCGTGCTGTCCAACTGGGCGCTGCAATCCGCGCTGAAAGAAGGTCGCATCGTTGGCGCGCGGGTCACTCAAGATGGCATCACTGTTCCCTGGCATGCGGTTTTGCGTTCTGAGGACTTGGAGGAAGGTGATCCGATTCATCAGATCGCAGAATTGTTGTCTGAATGGTGTGGCTTACCGGGCTGTGGGTTTCACATAACTTGAACCCTAAGGTCAAAGTCTGGCTAAACCGCAGCTACAGGATTGTTCCAGGCGCAGACATGAGAGGTTTTTCGTTTTTCAGGTGGCGGTCTATAAGTTTCCGCTGTTGCTTGCCCGTAGGTATGAACCCGGCAGGCTCTGGCAACACGTCTGTCTGCGTCAGTTCCGGGAACAGCGCGATGATCTCTTCCCGTGCCGCGTCACTGACCGCTTTCAGCGCTTCGGGTCCGGTAAACAAACTCTCGGACGGTGTGCCTTCCGCAAAGACAATCTCGTGTCGATCAAACAGTAAATGGAAATACTCCACCTCCCGAACCGACGTGTCCACGTAAATCCCTGGAAGGCTTGTCAACTTGATTGCCGGGACAAGAACCTCCGAGACACCAAACATGCGGCTGGCAATGGTCGAGCAAACCAGCATTCGGTGTTGCCGGGACACCAACAAATCCCGCTGCGGAAACCCATTTCCAAGCGAACCGGCAAGAATTCGAACCGGGTAAAGTTTGGAATTGGTCCGAAGTTCTGCCTCTTCAACACGCCGCGTGCCGATCCACCGTAACGGCTGTGGGCCATGGTCCCGCGTGAGAACAAGGTCCGACAATGTGATCTGTTCGATTTGCTTTGGTCCGGTTGTCGTTGCGATCGACGTAGCCCGGGTAAAGCACGGCACAAGGTTGTTTTCGTTGATCGGTGGGCGGCCCCCAGATCCCGGGCCTTCCGCCGCTGAAACAACCTCAAGCGGTACACCGCGCGGTGGGAAACTGCCGACAAAGGCCACACCTTCGGTGGTTCCGAACGAAGGAGACGTGCTGGCAATGTTGACACCAAGCACCTGATAGGTTTGCCCGGTGCTATTGTCGCGCAGCGTTATGATGTATTCGGCCTCAATGCGCGTTCCATCGGAATAGGTGGTGCCATCAAAAACCTGATCACCGTTTAAGCGCTGGTTCCCGTCATTGTCGTCGAAATTGACGTCTGATCCACCGTCTGAGACGTTCAGATCGGTCAATGGGCCAGTGCCGATTGTAATAAACTCGCCGACAAGATTTGAACCGTCACCCTGGCTGAAGCCACTCAGGCTTTCGCCCCCAGTAATCGAAACCTGGCTGGCACCCAATGCATGTACGATATAGTCGGCCATGTGCCTGCTATTCCTGTTCAGCCCTCGTTTACAGGCTAATGGATAAGCGGCGCCTTGCAAACATATCCACTGGGTGATCCTTAACGGGTGTTACCTATTGGTCGGCGTTTCGGCTGACGCAGGAACGAACAAGGTGATCATCACGCTTGATCTGAGCTGCTACTGGCCAGCACAGTGCGCAATGCTTCGGTGGCGGCATCCAGATCAGCGCAGACTATGACACCGATTTCGGTCAACCGGTCAGAGACATCCACTGGCAGGCTTGTATTGCTGCCTTCCGGTATCTCATTCAACCGGCCACCGATCAGAACTGGCACATCCAGCCCGGCTTCTTTCAGCTTGTGCAGCAGGGATTTGGAATAACGCAGCGCGACGCCATTATAAGTGCTGAGCGCGATGGCGTCGGCAGAGCTTTGCCTGACCAATGCCACAACGTCATCCGGGTCGCTGGATACGCCGCCATCTTCAACATCAAAACCTGCTTTGGTGAACACCAGATCCAGAAGCATTTTTCCATGTTCGTGCACATCAGTGGTAGCCGTCAGAATACGGGCAGGCGACTTAGCCAGACAGGTCATCGCCAAACCGGCGTCAGATGCCAGAAAGCGCGCGGCTTCTTCCTCTAGTTCGCGATATGTTGTGGCACTTACGATGGGAATTCTGCGCCGCGGTGAATCGGGCCTTTGCGCGCCTCCGCCGAAGGTATGCTCCAAGGCACGCCCACCGATACGGCGCAGAGCCAACAGCATCTGGAACGGATCGTCCGTGTCGATGCCGCCTTGCGACAATCCTGCAAGAACCCGATCTGCAAAACGACGGCCTTCTCGCAAGAGCGTGTCGCTGATCCGGTCAATCTCGGCCGTGTCAAACAGGGGCAGATACCCTTCTGCCAACTCGGCCAACCTGTGCAAATGACATTGCGCGTCGCAAATCTCGGTCACGTCAGGGATGCGTTCATTCTCACTCACCGGAACCGGATTCAAAGCGTGTCCGCTTGGTCGCAACCGCTGCGCCACAATATCGGGCAAAAGATACGAGGACAGCCCCGCATAGTTTTCGGCATGTGTGCCTTTGTACAGCACCGTCGCGCCGTAAATCTGCGAGCCCGGCACGCCATCACTGATCTGCTCCAAAGCGCGTTGAAACGCCATCCTGGTCAAAGGTTCAGTGAAATGATGGCCATAACACACTGCATAGGGCGCACCGATCAGCCCCGTCACGATGTGTTTTTCAAGCAGCGCCTGACCCAGAACCGACGTCAGATCCTCGAAAACCGCAGCATACCCGTCGTCCAGATTGGAGTGCACAAGAACCGGAACCGGCTGCGCGGAAATCAGGCCAAGCGCCTGAACCGTCGCTTGTGTGGTCTCTACGTCATTATCGTATTCCGGCAAACGAAACGTGAAATATTGCCCCAGATTGCCGATCGTCGTGGCCCCGGCCGCCAGCGCCGCGCAAGTGTTTTCAAGGGCCGCCGGGAAGCCCAGCATGAAATCACCAAAGTGCATTGCCGCGGGGCTAGCCTGTGTCAGACGTGCAAAGGCTTCCGCGTCATTCAAAATGACCCCGGTCCCGCGCGCTTTTTCCGTGCGTTGATGTCTTGGAAATCCCATCGACCAATCCAGACACATGCCGAACCGATCAACCCGCGCACCGCGTCCGAGGCAAGTGTCGTAAACTCTTTGAATGGCATCGACGCTATGTGACAAATCGCGAAACCCGAGATGTGCGTGCTGCATCACCTGCCCCGACTGGATCATCGCCTTTTTATAGTCAATCTCGTTCCTATAACCGGTCGAAACCTGAAACGCGCTTGTGCCGACTTTCCAGTCCGACACCATTTTTTTGCCAGCGTTCAACAGATCTGCACCACTGATCAAACCCTGCTCTGGAAGCAGCGTCGCTCTGTCGATTCTCAGGTTTCGTTCGCTCATTCCGCCACAATGGCCATTCCAAAGCCGCAGACAAGGCCATTTGAAGCGTTTGTCCAAGCCTATCCTGGTTCGGGTAAGGAACGCGCCTAGACACTTTCCCAAGGGAAACTGTCGAGCCGCTCAATCCCTGTTTCGGTCACCAGAACCTGTGTTTCCAGCTTCACGCTTTCCGACCTGTTTTCGCCGACAAGGCTTTCGACACAGACAACCATCCCCGGTTCAATAAAGCCGGACATGGCTGTCTCATCGAAATCGACGTGCAAGGGGATGACGGGCCATTCATCCGCCATGCCCACGCCATGCACAGCTAGCGAATACCGAAAATCGATATGCCGATCCGGGATACGCCAGCTTTTTTCGTTGAACTCAGCATAGCTTATACCCGGCCTCAGCACGTCAAGGTTGTGGGTAATCTGCTCCAAAGCCGTCGCATAGATCCGCCGCTGCGTTTCTGTCATGGGGGTGTACCCGCAAGTCCAGCTGCGGCTGAGGTCCGCGCAATAGCCATAAGGACCAACCATATCCGTGTCGAACGAGATCATTTCACCCAATTGGCAAGCCCGGTTCGAACATTCCTTGTACCAAGGGTTGGTATTCGGCCCACAGGTCAAAAGCTTGGTTTCAAGCCAATCGCCGCCCGAACGCGCGTTTTCAAAATGCAGGTGACCCCAAAGCTCACGCTCGGTCACGCCGGGCACCGAATGATCATATATGCGCGCCATTCCGGCTTCGCAGACCCGAATGGTCCAGCGCATCAACTCGATCTCCTCATGGGATTTGATCGACCGGGCGCGTTCCGTCAATTCGGCCCCTTCGACATAGGTTAACCCTCGCTCCTGCAGCGCGTGTAGTCCCGGGCCGTCCAGCTTGTCTGCCGCAAAGCGCTTGTTGCCACCCCCATGCTGACCGAGCACATCGGCTATCTCGTCGGCCCAGACTTCGACACCGGCAGAGGCTTTGTCGCCCTTGGTCATAAACATCCAAGACACGGCAGTACGAATTTCGTCTATTCCCGGCAGACCATCGTTCAAATGCTCGCAGCCTTTGAACTCCCACAGGATCGCAGGGCCGCCTGCCAGGATCATCGCATAACGGACCGGATTGTGGCTGGTCCATACCTGCATATTCGAGCTGTCGAACGCATACCGAATGTTGATCGGGTCATAAAGCAACAAGCCTGCCACATCATGCTCTGCCATTTGCTCGCGCAACCGTGTCAACCGGTAGGCGCGGGCCTTGTCCAACGTGGTTTGTGACACCGGGCTGATCAGTGGTTTGTCCGCTCCGTCGCTGTTCAGATAAGTCAGCTTGCGATCATCTTTGAAGGCGTTGCGCGCCCGCGTCATGATACGGATCGACCATAGAAACCGATTTGTTCCTCAGCCGAAAAAGCGACGCCTGGTGTCTCGTAGAAGGAAAAAATCGCGATCACGCGTTCCGTGTCGCCTTTTACCGGCACCACGCGGTGCGGTGTGTTCACCCCGCGAAAAACGTTCAGCGCGCCCGGCGCAGGCATGATCCGTTTGATTTCCGGATCCTTGCCAGCCAGAACAGCGGCCACGCCTTCATAGTTCTGGTCATCCGGCGTGCGCAGATCCTTGCGATACTCAAGCTCTCCACCCACCTCAGGCGACTGAAGCAGGATCGTGGTGGTAAATTCCGAGCGGTCGAAATGCCAGTTCAACCCTTCGCCATCCCGCGTCGCCTGAACGTTGACCCGGGCCATCGGGTCGTCCATTTGATAAAGCCGTTCCTTGCCCATAGTTTCGGCCAGAAAATCCGCGAAGGGCTGCCATTCATACACTTCGATCACGGGGTTACCTTCTAGCTGATCGGCACAGAGCGTGTGATTGACCGTCTGCGACTTGATCATCGCGGGGTGTTTGTCATCGATACCGGGCATTTCGTCTTTGAAGTAGACATTGTGTTTGCGCGCATGCCGAAACGAAGCCGTGTCCATAGCAGGTTTCGCCGCATCTGCCGCCTTCTGCGCAACCCCGGGTTTGAAAAACCCTGGCAGATTGAACATGCCATCAGAAGCCAGATCTGCCCTGCACTTTTCTACCAACTTCGCGTATTCTGGGCTGTCGGGTCGATCCAGCGGGTAAGTTTCAAGATCAAGCAGATGATTCATGGCGTCCTCCTTTACAGCATTGAAATTCAATCTATGACAAAGACAACCAAAAAAATTATTGGGTATCATAAGATTTACTATGACCTATAGTCACTCCCTTCCGCCTCTGACAGCGTTACGGGCATTCGAAGCCGCCGCACGATGCGGAAGCTTCGTGTTGGCCGGAAAAGAACTGGGCGTCAGTTCCGCTGCCGTCAGTTTGCAGATCAAAACGCTCGAGGATCATCTGGGCAAAAGACTGTTTGTCAGAAAGGGCAATCGGATCTCACTGACGGACGCTGGTGAAATGATGTATCCCAAACTCGCCCGCGCTTTTGAGGAAATATCCGACGCGGCTCGAATAGTGCACAACGCGACACGCCCCCGACAATTGGTGATCAGCGTGTTACCAGCTTTGGCAGAGCTTTGGTTTCTACCCAAGGCAGTCACATTTGCTGAAGAAACTGGAATCCCTCTGGATATCCGCGTGCAGGAAGATCCGATCGATTTTGAGCGTGAAGCCATTGACGTTCGCCTGACCTATGGCTCAACACTCTATCCGGGATACCGAGAAGCAAGCCTGTTTTCGGATGTTGCGATACCGGTATGTGCCCCATCGTTCCTTGGGGCGTATCCGAACATGGATGAAGCCTTGTCACATATCCCCGACAGCAAGCTCATTCACAACAAATGGGGCCCCAGTTATGCCAGCGAACCCCTTTGGTCGGATTGGAGACAACAGGCCGGATCTGATGCGACACAGTTTTCTCACGCAGGTTTAACGATTAACGATCTGACGCTTGCCATCTCTGCCGCCAAAAAAGGGGCTGGCATCGCCCTGGTTCCATCCGTTTTGGCAAAAGCTGATCTCGCATCCGGATTGCTCGTGACGCCTTCGCGGCATGCCCTGAAAATGAAAAAGGACTATGTTTGCGTGATGCCGCATGCTCGATCCGAAACCTCTGCCATCCGCCAATTCAGTGCGCACCTGGCACTTGAGTGGGCTTAAGAAAACAACCGACCGCGATGAAATCGAGCATCCGAACGTCGCCCCTGGGCCGACTGATCCAAGGGGTTTCTGATCGGTAGACCTCAATTTTTTCGAGACGCAGAGCAGCTGACTGCCTAGTGTGAAAAAGCGTCGTTGGGTCGGCCGATTTCCGCGCCAGCCTTGACCGCGGTATTGTTGAGCCCAGTCGAGAAAACCGACCAATCCTAAAAGGTAAGACATGAACGGCCGCCTTGCGGGATCCGTTCATAAACGGTTTCAAAGCTGAGCCTGAACACATGGAAATTGAGTGTTCAGAACGATAGATGCTGCAAATTCCTCAAATGTCTTATACGATCAATCAAAATGTGCATTTGAAGGAATACACAACGCTCATATTACCAGACTAACACATTGGAATTCCGTGGAAACTGAAACTTACGACACAATTCTGGGTATTTATGACGCTGTCGCGGACGATGGGTTGTGGCCGGATGTTTTACACAAACTGGCAACACAGATTAACGCAGTGGGATGTATTGTTTTTGAATGGCACACGACGCCGAACCAAAAACAGCTTGTGGCTCCTTTGGCGTCTGCAAACTATGATCTGACCGCTATCGAAACGTATATTGAAAAATGCTTTGAGCACGAAGCCCGGGATCAGGACATCTTTGAGGCCCACTCTCTCGCGCAAGACCAGATCGACTTAATCGAAGACGATGTTCTCGCTCGGGGAATTGCTGACCTCAAGCAATTGCCGAATGTACAAATCCTACAAAAGCTTGGCATTCTGCATCGAGCCGCAGGATTGTTGAACAAGGATAATACCGCAGTTTCACGTTTTTCTGTGCAGCTTTCAGATAAGCGAGGGCGTCTGACACTCGAAGAGCGCTCCCACCTTGCAACAATACTACCGCACCTTGCCAAAGCGCTTGACCTTGGACGACCGGCCAAACAGCTTGCTATGGAACACCAGGGAATGCTTGCAGCGATGGACCGGTTGAACGTTGGTGTATGTATCCTTGATGGTGAAGGGCGTGTTGTACTTGAGAACGAAGAGTTCAAAAGACAACATGATACCTACCCGGTCTTTCTCAGGACGCAAAACGGGGTTTTTCGGCTACGAAAAGCCGCAGATCAAAAACGTTTCGCCAAATTGATGGAAGGTGCATCCAATCACGGAAAGTTTGGTGCACGCCCAAGAAAAGAAGCGATTTCTACAAGCGACAGCAGCTTTTTGTGTATTGAAGTTTCCCCATTAAACAGAATGCTTGAATTTACATCCAAGTTGTTCGGTGGGTTCATCGTTTACAGCACTGACACAAGTCTTCCCATTCACTATAACGCCCTTCCCATGCAACGGGCATATGGGTTAACCGACGCTGAGATGAATCTTGTCGACCTGATCGCCGACGGTCTGACGAACAGTCAAATTTCAGAGAGACGCGCGCGTTCGGTGTCGACAATCAACACACAGGTCAAATCTATCCTGGCCAAGACCGATTGCGCGACACGCACTCAGTTCGTGCGCCTCATGATGAGCTTTGGCGCCAACTTCCTGGACAGCTAGTCGGCAGGCTCTAACCCATTTGGACGATGTTTAAGCGGCTGGGTCCTGATAGTTCTAAGGCATTAGATTTACACGCGAGACCCGCACCGCAGATTTTTGCGACTTTTGTGCTGTCCGCTGAAAAAGCACTGATTTGACGAATTGGAGCAGAGATATGACAACTTGTTTGTTTGTACATGGCATGAACGGCACTGCTGATAGTTGGCGCGACATACCGGAAAGTCTCGCGCCGCATGTTGACCACTCTGCCGCGATCCAACTACGTGGTCACGATCGGCCAATGACAATCTTCGACGTTTTGGGGAATGCAACATATTCTTCCGGGCTCGACATGGAGGACTATGTCGAAGACGTTGCCTCCGGATTTCCAGCAGGCTCTGATCGCGACGTTGTTCTGATTGGCCATTCAATGGGCGGTGCAGTTATTTCTCATGTTGCGTCAAGATACCCCAACCGAATATCCAAATTGATCTACCTCGCCGCCATGCTGCCGAATGACGAACAATCCGCTGGCGATATCCTCAATTGGATCAAACACAGTAACCACTTTAATCCGATCGGCTTTATGGGAGATTTTCTACCGCATATTACAGAACTGAAGATGGTGCTTCAGCCGGAAGAACCTTTGGGGGCGAAATTCAGGCGCACCACGGAATTCGAAAACCTGTCGCGGGTTTACATCCGATGCACGCAAGACGATGTTATTCCAACTCCGATTCAGGATGAGATGCTCGCCGCGTATCCAGACACGGCAACTAAAACCCTCAATCGCAGTCATTTTCCGCAGTACCAGGCACCAAGCGAACTGGTCAGTACGCTCAAAGCTTGCATGCCAACTTGAGGTCTGGTTTGGCGTAAAACTCTTGGCGACGACCTTGCCTGCCGAAACGTTCCATGAGACGCATTCAATTGGTTGGATGGCGGGGCGCTTTACAGGGTGCCACACATGCAAATACTGTTATTGCAAGCCAACAGGAGCTTGCTGATCTGTCTAGTATCGCCCTTTCAGAAATCTCTGTCTTTTTTAAGGGAAATGGCGAATGAGGGTCTGATACGTTTAGAGTGTGAAGCCACCGTCTTGATTGACTTGGTTGGATTGCGGAAAGTGGTTGGGGAGTTTGTTGATGCGTGCCCGCCGTCAAAAAAACCAGCGCCTATATTCAGAACGACCACGCGCGCCCTTTTTGGGGACCATCATCATTTTTTTAATCCTTTGTTTTGGTTTTTTCGGGCCTCGTTCAGCGCAGGCCTGCCAGGTTTGCGTCACCTTGCCCGACGCTTCTCTGGCAGATCATTTGATTGCTGCCGACGTCATCGTACTGGCCGCGCCTGCGCCGGGTAATCCGTTCAAATTCGTTCCAAAGCAACAGATAAAAGGGTCACTGACCGATCTTGAAAGAACTCCTGACATCCCTTTTTTAGTAGACAGCAGGACACGCGCCGCCTACCGAGCAAATCCCGCGATGACGGTTCTGATGACATACGGAACTATTGCTAAAGACAGCGCAGGGCGCGGCGTGTCACGCAAGTGGACCCGGATTTTCAATCTAACCCCAGAGCGTGAAGAATTTTTGGATGCCCTCTGGGCAGAGGAAAATCTTTGGCCGGGCAGAAGGTCCGCATCCGGTGCGCGCGTTGCGTTTTTTGCACGATACCTTTCACACAAGGATCCGGTACTGAGAGACACTGCCCTGATAGAAATCGACCGGGCCCCGTATAGCAGCATCCAGGTATTGCGAGATACGGTCGCCGCGGACAATCTGTTGCGTGAGTTTGATAACCTCGGTCGTTTGAGCTTCGTACCGGTTGCAATCCGACTGTTGGGTTTGCAACCCAACGATGAAAAGGCCAAGCGCACCGTTCGATCACGATACCCCAGGTCTATTCTTCGGAGTTCCGGATATGCATATGATTGGTCGCTGGCTGGAATTGCCATAGATGGGCCAACGGCAGTAAAGTCCATAGGCTCAGCGTTGCAGGCCGCAAACGTCAAACAAGACCATAAACGATCCCTCATTCGCGCTTTGGCAGATTCTGGTACTGTGTCCCCTGATCTAAGGGATCAGATTATCCCAATCTTCTCTCGCGAACTGGCCCGGGACAGCCTGACGGCAATGGAGATTGCAATTGCCATGCGCAATTGGGATGAGCCACGCCTGGACGCCCAGCTCGGCAAATTGCTTCATATGGAAGACATTGATCCGGTCACGCAGTTCATCATCGAAACCAAACTTTCATCAAAGGACTGAAGTTCATCAGAGCCGACAGAGGGCGGTCTCTGATCGGTTCCGCATCTTGTGTCGCGGTAGCGCACGCCTCTTGATTTTACCGGAAGCCAACGCCGAATGACGATCACTCAAGACACCCTAATATCGATTTACGACGCAGCACTTTCTGACAAAAACTGGGGCCGAGCCCTGGATGCATGCAAACTGGCAGTCGGTGCCCAGGGCGCCATGCTCTACCAATTTTCAAGCATCAACAACGTCAAATTCGCTATAGAAGAAACAAGTTCGGACTTTGCCGAAGTCGAGCATTTGTTGTCTGAGTACAATCAGCTTATCGCTGACGGGCGCGGGTCAAACTATGATCAGGAGGGGCTGGGATTTGTTCATTCGACACCGCAATTCGCAGTCACGCTTGACCAAAACATATGGACTTTGGATGCCCACTACAGTGCAAGGCCGGAAGTCGAGATAGGGTTGCGCGCCGGTTGGCTGCGCCGCAGTTTTGTCAACTTATCCAATGATCCGGTTACACTCAGCGGGCTTGTGTTTCTTTACGGTCGTCAATGCGACGAAGATATCCCGCCCGGTGTTGGCAAAGCCGGACCACTGGTCGCCCCTCACGTATCCAAAGCTGCTGAGATTTATCGTTTCACTGATGGTTTGAGACAAAAGTATGATGCCGTTCTTTCAGTGTTAGACAAGATTTCAACCGGCGTTTTTCTTGTGTCGGAATCCGGGGACATAATTGTCGAAAACCGCGCTGCAAAGCGATTGCTCGACACGCAAGATGGATTAACCAAATCGACAGACGGAAAACTGACGTCTCGTGACGATACGGCGGGCGCCGCCTTAAAATTCTGCATTTCGGACGTCAGTTCCACAGCAAAAGGCGAAGGCGACAAGTCAGGAGATGCTGTCCAAGTCCCAAGGCGCGGCGCAAACCCGCCACTTGTCGCCGTGGTCTCACCCTTGCGCGATGTCGAGATGGAGATCGAAAAGGGGTTGGTTGGCGCTTTGATTACAATTGTTGACCCTTTAGAACCCGTACACCTGCAGTCAGATTTCGTTGCGAAAGCTTATGGCCTGTCAAAAGCTGAATCGCGTGTCGCCGGGTTGGTTCTGCAAGGTCTGTCGAATTTGGAAATCTCCGACCGGCTGGGTGTCAGCCCGGAGACAATCAAAAGCCAGGTCAGTTCAGTTTTGACGAAAAGTGGTTGCAGGAGCCGGGTGGCATTCATCTGGCGCGTGTTTCAAATAGCTCCTCCAATAAAATAACGCCTAAATGCCTCGGGTTTTCCCCCATTTGGGGGAAGACGAGCGTCGCGCGGCTGGTTCAATGTTTCATTGAAAGTGCAGTGACTTAGGAGGTTCATGTTTTATGGGGGTAACCAGTACACCGAGGCACCGAACTGCCGCCATCAGAAAACAAAGTTCGCCAAAGGATTTCGGCAAGCTGCTGGTCTTGACGACACTTGTGATCACAATCTTGTCGATGTTGGGCTTTTTCATTTACCAGCTTCTGTTCCTTCCTGGATTCAGCTTAGGCGGAATGTCAGATGTCCATAACAAGTGATTTTTTACCCGCTCGTAGTCGTTCACGAGATACCAAATTTCGATTGTTGACCAAGCTTTCACTGCCACATGAGGTCGGACGTCTGCGTTACGATCAATTCATTAAAGCGCAAGGCAAGCCGTATCCTACGGCGGATCATGAAGCGCGGTTGTTAATAGATGAAGTCGACGCATCGTCGGTGCATCTCATTTGTTCACTTCACGATGGAAAAGTGTTGTCGGCGCTTCGTCTGACACCATTTGATGTTGCGGTCGATCTTGGGTTCTTCTCGAAAGTTTTGTCGACGGCTGAAGTCGGTCCCAATTGTTCCGTTATTCTATCACGCCTTGTCAGAGCAGACAGCATGGACGGAGCCAGATCGATCCGTCACATTTTCAAATATTGCTTCGACTATTGCTTGGCCCGCGGCTGGACACATGGGCTGCTTCACACGTCGCCACACTTGTTACCCCTGTTTAACAGATACGGATGGCAACAAGCGGGTTCTGAGTTTTGCGACGAATATGCAGGCTCTCAGGTGCCGCTCGTTTTGAATGCACTAGACCACCAATACTTAAAGCAAATTAGGTCACCTTATCTTGAAGAGTACAACTAAGAGGTCGTTCTCATGTCTGTTACCCAGTGGAGCTCAGATGAGTATTTGTTTCAAATAGAAGGGCTGATTGAGAAGGCCCAAGACGCATTCAGAAAAAAGTTAGAAGAGTATTTGGTGTCGGACGTATCAAAGGTCGACGCGTACCAAAGATATTTGTCTTTTCAGTATCACATGACAAAAGGGGTTCAGACCTACTTCTTCAGAGTGGCAGCCAGCTCCAAACTATCTCGGCTGAGAAAGCTTCGGAAGTTTTTTACGTCTTTTGCAAATGAAGAAGAACTGCACTACCTGGTGGCCGCTTCAGATCTAAGGGCGTTGAACTTGGACATTTTGCCTGAACCGTTTGATGTCACCTTATGGCACGCATATTTCGACTCCATAGTCGATGAGCATCCTTTTATCCGTGTAGGCGCTGCTTTAATCCTTGAAAACATTTCGGATGGAAGCGCCAGAGCGGTTGTCAATCAAGCTTTGTCTGCTGACTTCATGAACCGCGAAAACACTAAGTTCCTTGTTCTACATCAGCACGAAACACTGCCTCATGGCGACCAACTCATCGAAGCTGTCACATCCGCTCCGCTTTCGGACGCCGATGTTGAAGACTTGATCATCGGCGCGCAGCAAGGAACGGTACTTTACTTGCGTATGGTGGATTGGGCCCTTAAGCGCGATGAATTCACGCTCAATGCCTCGGATCACCGCTTTGCGCTCGGTAGCGCCGAAATCGCGGACATTGCGAAGTTTTCAATGGCAGACCTAGAGTTAGAAAACTGATCTTTAAAGTAAGTACCGCCGGACCCACACCGGGAATGTAAAAAGTCCCGTGTTCCGCACTCCTTTGCTTCCTTTTTGTGTTGCGTCCGAGCGGGTGGGGGAAAATGCAGCGCACTGCCAGCGTTCCTGCGTATTCAAACCAATGGTGCAAGCATTCAAGGTGTGTACAGGATCGCAAAGCCACTTGGCCATCCGTTGCAAACCGTTGAGGATGTGAGAGGGGGCGTCGGTCCTGTTTCAACAGGCTCTTCGCCCCTCTCATGACTTCGGGAAACGCGTCGAAGACAAAGCTGGTGTGGATTAATTTAGTAACTCTTCCTCGAAAGGATAACTGGAAAGCAGCTCAAAACCATCGTCGGTTATGAGTACCTGTTCTTCCAGCTTAACCCCATCTCGCTCGCCTACGGCACCTACGTAGCTTTCAACCGTCAGCACCATGCCAGCCTCGACCACGCCGTCATACGGGTTCAGTCCCGAGTGATAGGGAATGATCTTCGGGTATTCGTCACACATACCCACCCCGTGGTAGATACAGGGGTAGGCTTGTTTCTGAAAGGGTTCCGGGATTTCAAACGACTGCTTTTGCAATTCGTGAAAGGTTATCCCGGGACGCAAGAGCGCCATATTGTGCTGCACTTCGTTATAGGCGATCTGATAGATTTCCTTCTGCCGGGCGGTGGGCTTGGCAGGGCCGCAGTGGAACGTGCGCGAGACGTCACAGAAGTAGCCCATCGGACCGACCATATCGGTGTCAAATCCAACCAGATCCCCGGATTCGATCACTCGTTGTGTCGCTTCTTGCAGCCAAGGATTGGTGCGCGGGCCAGAACACAGCATCCGCCCGTCGTGCCACCCGCCTTGGTTTGCCAGATTTGTGTAATTCAAAATGCCCCAAAGTTGGGTTTCGGTCACGCCAGGACGCAAAGCCTCCTTCATCTTCGCCATTCCCAGCTCTGCCACTGCCACTGACCACTTGATGCATTCGATCTCGTCAGGAGATTTTATCAACCGGGCGCTTTCAGTCAGAGACACACCATCAACCACCTCGAGACCACGTTGCAGACAAGCTTGGGTGACAGACGGGTTCACATATTCAATTGCAACGCGCCGACTGTCCGTACCGATTTCTTCGAGATAGCCGTGCAAACGGTCAGCCAACCTGCGTGCATTGTCCGCCAGGTTAGGACCTGCATCAAAAAACGCGATAAAGTCCGCCGGTTCCTCTCGGTCTATCAGACGACTGTTGCCATAACCTCCGAACACAATGGTCGGCCCGTCTTGCGCCATGAAGAGATAGGTCGTGGGTACTCGTGACTGATAAAGCTGATAGGAATCGTAATTCGCGGCATATTGCATACTAAGCGGGTTCACGATGACCAGCGCCGCCACGTCCTGCAGCTTCATCTGCTCCCGGATCCGACCTGTTCGGTACTCCAGAAGCCGATCCAAATCGATGTCTGGCAGCTCGCGGAACTGACGTAGATCGCTCCAGTTATCATTCAGAACCATAGTATCCGGGCGTTGTGGCATAGTATTTTGCATTCGTGAGGGTCTCGTAAAGGTAAAGCACGTCGCGCGGGCAGAATTGAGCAGAGTCTTTCAAAAAAACTATCAATTCTGCGCCAAGCTTTTGTCGCCACTGAACATGAATTGGAAGAAACCGGAAAGTGTCCCCCGGTATCGGCGTCGCAACAGTGGCCCACATGTTTGTATTAAAGATTTTTCTGACCTAAAAATTCGCGTCCGACCACCGGACCGTCGCAGGTTTTGGAGCAATTCAAGAACCTTTGTTCCAAGTTGTGTGTGGGCGAAAACATGTGGGTCGAAGCGATGCATTGTGTAGCTTGCTGACCCCTCAGCCCGAACAGATTACCCTCGACCCGTTTGCGTAAACCTGTTTCCAACTTATGATCGCATAGGATTTCCTGAGGCCAGTCGACCAAAAGGGATCTTCGCGCACAAGTCGATCTACCTCTTCTTTTGATCCGGCCTCGACAATCCATAGACCGTCGCGCCCTTTTCGTTCTGTATCGGACAAAGGTCCAGCGCCCTCAATCTTATTTGAGTTCCGCTCAAGGAAATCGAGGTGCTTCGACATATGTGTGTTTCGGATGTCCGGATCGGCATCTGGTGCATCTTCGAACAGTATGATGAACTTCATTTTCTGGCCTCCGTAAATTCACGTGAGAACAGATTTAGACCATCAATACTGCAGCTTGGATCAACGAAATAGACGAGTTAGTCTGCAAAAATGCAGGAACATGACTGGAACGATCTTAAATACCTTCTAGCGCTCCACCGCGAGGGGAAGCTAACTCAGGCAGGACGTTCACTTGGCGTCAGTGAGACAACAGTCGCCCGGAGGATCAAGGCGCTGGAGCGGTCGTTGGAATGCACCTTGTTCTTGCGCAGTGCCGATGGGCGGTACGAACCCACTGACGCTGCTCTGCAAATCCTGACGCATGTAGAAACAATTGAAGCGAAGAATGCCGCAATCAGGGGCATATCTGGTGAGAGTGCACATCGCGTCAAGGGCGTTATCCGCCTAAGCTCAGTACCGATTATCGTGAACCGTTTCCTCGTCCCAGGCTTCGCTGCCCTGACGCGTTTGCATCCGAGCCTAACTGTCGAGCTGGTCCCATCATCAAATAACCTGGACTTGTCCAAGCGAGAGGCCGACCTGGCGATACGCTTTGCGCGCCCATCAGGCGGCGGTCTACGAACCAAGGCGCAAAAATTGGGCGAGTTGTCCTTTGCGGCTTACGCGACAAGTTCATTGTCGCCAGATCAAATAAAAGACTTGAAGTGGATCACCTACGACGAGGCGCATCAGACCTTGCCTCAGGCTGCTTGGCTAGAAAACGTGGCGAGGTCTCCCGAATTGCGGGCCAATCTAAAAGTCGCAGATGTTGAAACGGGTATGCAGGCCGTTGCGAAGGGGATCGGTAAAACGCTTTTGCCGCGTTGTATCGCATCCGACGATCCGCGGTTTCAACAAGTTGAGCTGGAAAGTGTAACAGAGTTTCCGACTAGAGAAGTTTGGTTGCTGTCACATGTGGATCAGACTTCAAGATTATCAGTTACCGCAGCGAAAGACTGGCTGAGCAGCCTGGACTGGGGTTAGGACCAGAGACAAAAGCGACCTTTCGTCATGAATTTGGCATCGGCCCTTAAGGACCGACACGTGCCATCAAATAGTAGGCAACGATTCCTCGATACCCCAGTCCAAGCGCGCTCGGCACAGAAACGGCGTCAGGTTTTCACCAGATTACTTTCCGGTCGCGGTCTGCTGCACAGCAGGATCAAAAGCAGAAAGGACAGATTCAAAACTACGTTGAACGGAGCACCAACAAATACGGATCCGGCACTGTCGGCGCAAAACCATGTCCATGCTGTCGCCCTTGCGACGTTAGCAGCTGCGACGGATGACAACGGCGCAATATATGTCCCCAACGCCCATTGCATAGCTCCCAACCCTGCCGTCAAACCGCCGACGATCGCTAACAATAGTGGTGTTGGTACCGCCATGCTTGATGGAACAGAGTGAATCGGCCAATACGCCAGCTTTAGAAAAAGATGCGCCGGAAACTGAAGTGCTGGCACAGCTGAAAACACAAAGAGAATACCTGTGACCACCAGTATTCCGCCAGAAAAGCGCATTGCTGATTGTTGCCGTGTCATCACGTCCTCCTTTGAACCATGCCGTTCATGCGACACAAGTTGAACACAAAGCAATTACGTCACAGGTAAGTGATTTCTGCACGGACGGTTGCTAAGCTCGTGGTATGACCCCGTATCCCGGTTTGCTGAAAGAATGGCGGAAACGTCGAAGAATGAGCCAGCTTGATCTGGCAATCGAAGCAGATGTCAGTGCACGCCATATATCCTTTCTGGAAACCGGGCGGTCCCGGCCCAGCCCGGATATGATCCTTCACTTGTCTGAGGTTCTGAATATTCCGGTCGAAACCCGAAATCAGATGATGCGCGCAGAAGGTTTCGCCGCTCGCTTTGCCACGACACAGCTTGACGACGCTGCAATGGCCTCGATCCGCAGCGCTGTTGAATGGACACTGAAAAGGCACGAACCCTATCCGGGAATGGTGCTGGATCGGGTCTGGAGGCTTGTACAGCTCAATAGGCCTGCAGCGAAACTGTTTGCTCCTCTGGGTTTAGAAATCGGGCAAAGCCTTCTTCCATTTTTGACGAGTCCGCAAATGAAGGCTCTGGTCGAGAATTGGCCCGTAGTGGCACATCACACGATGCTTAGGCTAAGGTCGGAAAGCGCCAATGCCGGAGGAATACCAGAACTGGATGCGGCTGCGCAGGCTCTTGCCCCTCAGGCGCAATCCTCCAGCGACATAAATTTGGGGCCGACAGTTCCTGCGGTTTACCGCTTTGGAGAACACCAAGTTTCAATGTTTGGCACAATTGCTCAATTCAGCACGATTACAGACGTCACACTTGACGACCTGAAGATAGAACTTTTCTTCCCGTCAGACGAACACAGCGCGGCTTTTTTCGAAGCTCTTTCCGGACAGTGACATAACTGAGATCAGCGCGTCCTGATACCGGACTCCAACCATCTGGACGCGGTTCAACTAATCCCATAGAACCAATTGCAAAGCACCGTCCAGAAAGGGACCAAATTCATGATTCTTCCGTCGCAGGGCTGAACGGCCCCCGATCATCCAGAGCAGAACGCTCTATCGCGCGACTTTGAGGCCGGGCCGATCCCGGTGTTTGAATCATGACAGACCAAATCCTTGTTTCCCAGGCGCCGACGCGGGCCGAGTTGTTACCGCTGATTAAGCTTGCCGTCCCTTTGATGGTGGGTCTAGCCGCAGCGCTTTTGATCGGTGTTGTCGATACCGCAATGATTTCACCGCTCGGAACAGTGCCTTTGGCCGCAGCAGGTGTAACCACTGCGGTTCTGATCATTCTGATCTCTGCCCTTTGGGGCGTAGTTACAGCGCTTTCAGTTCAGATCAGTCAGGCAGAGGGGGCTCGGGACCCTAAAAAGGTCGCCCTCGCATTGCGTGGCGGGCTTTTGCTTTGCTTACTGGGCGGTGGTCTTGCGGCCCTTCTCATGGTGGTACTTTACCCTCTTTTGGGTCTATTGGGCCAACCAACAGAAGTTCTTGCGATCCTTTTACCCTATTGGATGTCGATGGCGGTCTGGATCATCCCTTTCACTTTGTTCTTTGGCCTAAAGGCTCTTTTTGATGCAGTGGGTCGGCCATGGACGGCAGTGGGCCTGTCCTACCTCGGCGTTTTAATTAACGTGCCCGCCAATTACACCCTAATCCATATTCTTGACCTCGGCATTCTTGGCGCAGGTTTGGCCAGTATCCTGTCACAGTGTGCGTCTCTGATAGCTGCTCTCGTTGTTCTAAAACGCGCCCCGGGGTTGGCCACGTTTCGTCAACGGGTACAGGTTGTCTGGGCCGATGTTTGGGCACAAGCCAAAGACGCCCTTCCACTTTGTCTTGGTTATGCAGGCGAAGGAGGCGCATACGCTGTGGTTGGCCTGATGATGGGGTGGCTTGGTGCCGAAGCCTTAGCAGCACATCAGATTGTCAACGCGCTGGCAGGATTGGCGTACATGATCCCGCTTGGAATGGCCGGCGCAGCGTCCATCCGTGTGGGCCTTGCAGTGGGCGCAGGCGACACCTCGCGGTTGAGACCAATCCTGAAAGCTTCGTTTGTCATGGTGACCCTCTGGCAGGCGATTGCAGCGATCGTGTTCATAACCGCTGGCCGAATGATGGCGGAATCTATGTCCAACGATCCTGCCGTAGTCGACCTCGCTGTAACTCTGTTCTTTATCGTCGCGCTGTTGCAGGTCGCGGATGGCGTTCAGGGCACTGCACTTGGCGCATTACGTGGAATGTCTGACATGAACTTGCCTACAGTCATCACACTGACCGCGTACTGGCCCCTTGCTCTGCCGGCAAGCTATGCGCTTGGCTTCGTCTTTGACTACGGTGCCATGGGTGTTTGGATAGGGTATACGATCGGTTTAATCGTCGCAGCGGTTGCGTTACCTATACGATTTTGGTCGCTGACCAAAGCGTGAAACCAATCATTCGAGCATATGTCGGATACTGTTGACACCATATTTGAACGGCGCTGGGGTCATGGGGGGTCAGTGCGGCGGCCCTCCGATCGCGATTGTGATTTCTCGTGCTGCATTCAGCACCATTTCGCCGAAATAGGCGGCGTTGGCTTTGTTGATCCTTGCTGTCGGGCCCGAAACAGAAATACCTGCACAGGGAATGCCGAACTGGTTCAGGATTGCAGCACCGGTGCATGACATGCCCGCATAGCGCTCTTCATCGTCAAAAGACCAGCCGCGCTGTCGGACCAGTGTCAGGTCTTCCAACAAGGATGTCGTCGATCGATGTGTGCGATCTGTAAAGGTTTCAAACGCGACATCTGACAGTAGAGCTTCAACTGCATTCGGGCTCATTTGGGCCAGCAATGCCTTACCGGTCCCGGATGCGTACATGGGCGTCCGCGCGCCGGGAGGAAAGAAAGCGCGAATTGGGTTTCCGGTTTCGATCTGGCTAACGAATACGACGTGGCTGCCGTCAGGCATTGCCATGTTCGCGGTCTCGCCGGATTCGCGCATGAGCCTGCGCAGGATGGGCCGGCCAATCTCGACCACACTGTTTCGATTGAGGTAGGAGGCTCCTGTTCGATATGCCTCGATGCCGACCATCCATTCCTGTCGTATTTGGTCGAAACTGACATAGCCACGATTAGACAGGGTTGTCAGTATGCGGTGGGTGGTTGCTGTTGGCACGCCGGTTTCCCGGCTGAGGTCGCTGAGCGTAGATCGTTCCAGGGCTGCGAGTTTTGTGAGTGTTTCCAATGCGCGGTCGAGGGATTGCAGTGTTCCGGCGGAGCTTTCCTTGAAGATTGATTTGGGCCTTCCGCGTGGCTTTTTGTGATTCTCCATGGGGGATTTTCCTGTGTTGTCTGTGGGTCAGTTTTAGGCTTTGGCACAGTGTTTTTCAAATTGGTTATCGTTTTCCCTGATAATGAAAAACCTTCCAGGCCATGTATTTCAATGCGTTAGGTTATTTTTTCATATAATGGAAAACATTTTCGAGAAAATTGCAATGTCCGAAGATTGGTAAGATAATTTTGCCAAATTGGAGGAGCTTATCATGTCCAACCAGAACCCGGTCTTTATTCCCGGCCCGACGAACATTCCTGATCGTTTGCGTCTGGCGATGCAGGTTCAGACGCAGGATCATCGCGCACCGGATTTTGTTGAGACGTTTGCACCGGTGCTGGAGGACACTAGGCGCGTGTTTGGCACAAGCGCGGGCCAGATCATCACCTTCCCGGCCAGCGGGACGGGCGGATGGGAGGCGTCGATCACCAACACGCTCAGCCCCGGCGACGCGGTTCTGGTGGCGCGCTATGGCATGTTCAGTCATCGCTGGATCGACCTGTGTCAGCGTCACGGGCTGGATGTTCGGATCATCGAATGCGCGTGGGGCAGCGGTGCCCCGGCGGAGAAGTTTGCCGAAGCTCTGGCGGCTGACAAGGGCCATGAGATCAAGGCGGTTCTGGTCACCCATAATGAGACAGCCACCGGCGTACGTTCGGATATTGCAGCGGTGCGTGGGGCGATGGATGCCAGTGCCCACCCGGCGATGCTGTTTGTGGATTGCGTCAGCTCGCTGGCCTCGATGCCTTTCGCGTTTGACGACTGGGGCGTTGATATTGCGGTCTCGGGCTCGCAGAAAGGCTTCATGCTGGCGACCGGCATGGCGATCCTGTGCGTCAGCCCCAAGGCGCTGGCAGCGATGGAGACGGCCCAACTGCCGCGCACCTTCTTTGACTTCCGCGACATGATGAACGCCAACGCATCGGGCGGCTTTCCCTATACCCCTCCGCTGCAGCTGATCTATGGCATGGGTGAGAGCCTGAAGATGCTGTTCGAGGAAGGCTTGGACAATGTCTATGCCCGCCACTTCCGTCTCGCCGAAGGCGTGCGCAAGGCCACCTCGGCCTGGGGGTTGGAGCTGGTGGCGCAGTCGCCGGATCTCTACTCGGACACCGTCAGCGCGATCTATGTACCCGACGGCTTCGACAGCAATGCCCTGACGGATCACGCCTTCAACGCCTATGGCGTCAGCTTTGGCATTGGTCTGGGCGAGATGAACGGCAAGGCCTTCCGCATCGGCCATCTGGGCAGCCTGACGGACGTGATGGTTCTGTCCGGTCTGGCCACGATCGAAATGGCCATGGCCGATTTGGACTATCCGATCGAGCTGGGCAGCGGTGTGGCCGCAGCGCAGGAATACTTCCGCGCGGGCCGTGCCACACCCATGCAATCTGCAGCGTAAGGAGGCCCTGATGTTGGATGCAATGACCACAGCCGATTGCCTGACCATCGCCGATATGCGCGAGGCGCATGAGCGGATCAAACCCCATATCAACCGCACCCCCGTGTTGCGGTCGGAGTATCTGGACGATCTGACCGGCGCGCAGCTGTTCTTCAAGTGCGAGAACTTCCAGGAGGCCGGGGCCTTCAAGGTGCGCGGGGCCTGCAATGCAGTCTTTGGCCTGAATGACGAAGCTGCCGAACGCGGCGTCTGCACACATTCTTCCGGCAACCATGCGCTCAGCCTGTCTTATGCCGCCGGTCGGCGCGGTATCCCGTGCAACGTTGTGATGCCGCGCACGGCACCGCAGGCCAAGAAGGACGCGGTGCGCCGCTATGGCGGGATCATCACCGAATGCGAGCCCTCGACCACCTCGCGCGAGGCGGTGTTTGCCGAGGTGCAGGCGCGCACGGGCGGTGAGTTCGTGCACCCCTATAACGACCCCCGCGTGATTGCGGGTCAGGCGACCTGTTCGGCGGAGCTGCTGGAACAGACCGACGGGCTGGATGCCGTGGTTGCGCCCATCGGTGGCGGCGGCATGATCTCGGGCACCTGCCTGACCCTGTCGAACCTGGCGCCCGAGGTGCAGATCTACGCCTCGGAACCGGAACAGGCCGACGATGCCTATCGCAGCTTCAAGGCCGGTCACATCATCGCTGATGACGCGCCGGTCACCATCGCCGACGGGTTGAAAGTGCCGCTGAAGGAGAACACCTGGCACTTTGTGTCGAACTTCGTCAGCGACATCCACACCGCCAGCGAGGACGAGATCATCGCTGCGATGAAGATCACCTGGAAATACCTGCGCATCGTGATAGAGCCCAGCTGCGCCGTGCCGCTGGCCACCATTCTGAAGCACCCCGAGGCCTTCAAAGGCAAACGCGTCGGCGTGATCATCACCGGCGGCAATGTGGATCTGGACAAACTGCCCTGGACCCGGGGCTGAGGAGGACATCATGAACAAGCCCGTAAACATCGAGCAACTCGAAGTCGGTTACGACATTCCCGCCGCCATCGGCATGGACGCATCCGAGATCCAGACCCCGGCTCTGGTGCTGGATCTGGACGCGCTGGAACGCAACATCAAAAAGATGGGCGATTACGCCAAGGCCCACGGCATGCGCCACCGGGTGCATGGCAAGATGCACAAATCCGTCGACGTGGCGCAGCTGCAGGTCGAGCTGGGCGGCGCCTGTGGCATTTGCTGCCAGAAAGTGTCCGAGGCCGAGGTCTTTGCCCGTGGCGGTATCAAGGATGTGCTTGTGTCCAATCAGGTACGCGACCCGGCCAAGATCGACCGTCTGGCGCGGATGCCCAAGCTGGGCGCGCGCACAATCTGCTGTGTTGACGATATCGACAATGTGGGTGATCTGTCCGATGCCGCGCAGCGCCACGGCACCCAGATCGAATGCCTGGTCGAGATCGACTGCGGCGCGGGTCGCTGCGGCGTGACCACCACAGCGGACGTCATCGCCATCGCCAAAGCGATCGACGCGGCCCCGGGTCTCAAGTTTGCCGGTATCCAGGCCTATCAGGGCGCGATGCAGCACATGGATCTTTACGAAGACCGCAAAGCCAAGATCGACATCGCCGTGGCGCAGGTGAAAGACGCCGTGGACGGGCTGAAGGCCCAAGGGCTGGACTGTGACATCGTCGGCGGTGGCGGCACCGGGTCTTATTACTTCGAGAGCACCTCGGGCGTGTATAACGAACTGCAATGCGGCTCTTACGCCTTCATGGATGCCGATTATGGCCGCATCCTTGATGAGAACGGCAACCGCATCGACCGGGGGGAATGGGAGAACGCCTTCTTCATCCTCACCAGCGTCATGAGCCATGCCAAGGCAGACAAGGCCATCGTGGACGCAGGCCTCAAGGCCCAATCCGTGGACAGCGGCCTGCCGGTGATCTTCGGACGCACGGATGTGGAATATGTCAAATGCTCGGACGAGCACGGCGTGGTCGCCGACCCCGACGGCGTTCTCAAGGTCAATGACAAGCTGCATCTGGTGCCCGGTCACTGTGACCCGACCGCCAATGTGCATGATTGGTATGTGGGTGTTCGAAACGGCAAAGTTGAAGCGCTTTGGCCGGTCTCCGCGCGCGGCAAGGCTTACTAGCCGCCGCACATGCGTCCCGGGCGGCAGTTATCCCTTCCCCTGCCGCCCGGACCTGCACCCCAAAGCTCAAGGAAAAGGTCATGAAAGATATGACAGACAAACCCCTGCTGATCGTTGGAGAAGACCTCTGCCAGCAACTGGTCGGACGCCGCGAGGCCTTCGATGCGGTACAGGACGTCTTTGCCGCCATGGCGCGTGGCGACGCCTATAACTTCCCGGTCATTCGTGAGGCCATCGGCTATGCCGACGCGCTTTATGGCTTCAAATCCGGCTTTGACCGCGCCGGTCAGGTGCTGGGTGTAAAATCCGGCGGCTACTGGCCCGGCAACATGGACAAGGGGCTGACCAATCACCAATCCACCGTCTTCCTGTTCGATCCAGATACCGGGCGGCTCTCGGCGCTGGTGGGCGGCAATTACCTGACCGCCGTACGCACTGCGGCCTCATCTGCCGTGTCCATCGCCCATCTGGCCCGCAACGATGCCAAGGTGCTGGGCATGGTCGGCGCAGGCCACCAATCCGCCTTCCAGCTGCGCGCCGCCGCCGAGCAGCGCGATTTTGAGAAGGTCGTCGCCTGGAACCCCCACCCCGAGATGCTGCCCCGTCTGGGCGCGGTCGCAACCGAGTTGGGTCTGGAGTTCGAGGCCGTCAGCCAAGAAGAACTCGGCGCGCAGGCGGATGTCATCATCACCATCACCTCAGCCTTCGAGCCGCTGCTGATGAAAGACTGGATCAAACCCGGCACCCACCTGGCCTGCATGGGCACAGACACCAAAGGCAAGCAAGAGGTCGACGCCGCGCTGGTCGCAGCCGCCACTGTCTTCACCGACGAGGTCGCACAGTCCACCTCCATCGGCGAGGCCCAACACGCCATCGCCAATGGCACCCTGACCGAGGACCAAATCAACCCCATCGGCGCCGTCATCAACAGCGATCACACCGGTCGCACCTCCGCCGAAGAAATCACCCTCTTCGACGGTACAGGCGTCGGACTGCAAGACCTCGCCGTCGCTCAAGTCGCCGCAAAACTCGCTCAAGAAAGCGGCAAAGCCGAACAGGCCAACCTGTAATCCCTCAGAACGGAGCATCTCATGTCCACCATTGCCATGCCCTCACCCGATCAAACGGTTCTGGACCGCAAGGCGGCCATTGTGGCAGCGCTGGCCGAGGTGCTGCCGTCTGACAGCGTGATCAGCGATGAGCACGAAACCCGCGCCTATGAGTGTGATGCGCTCACCGCCTATCGCTGCCCGCCCTTGGCCGTAGTGCTGCCTCGGACGACCGAAGAATGTGTCGCCGCGATGAAACTTTGCCATGATCTTGGTGTTTCAGTCGTGCCGCGTGGGGCAGGCACATCACTGGCCGGAGGCTCACTGCCCACAGCGGACAGCGTCATTTTGGGCACGGCGCGGTTGAAGGATGTGTTGGAAATCGACTATGACAATCGCTTCATCCGTGTTCAGACTGGTGTGACCAACCTGTCCGTGACCGGGCAGGTTGAAGATGATGGGTTCTTTTACGCTCCTGACCCGTCCTCTCAGCTGGCCTGCGCCATTGCCGGGAATATCGCGATGAATTCCGGCGGTGCACATTGCCTGAAATACGGTGTGACCACCAACAATCTTCTGGGCGTACGCATGGTCATGACCGATGGTGAGATTGTCGAAATCGGAGGCCCTGCTCTGGACGCCCCGGGTCTGGATCTGCTGGGCCTGATCTGCGGCTCGGAAGGCCAGCTTGGAATCGTGACAGAGGCAACTCTTCGCATTTTGCCCCAACCCGAAGGCGCGCGCCCGATCCTGATTGGCTTCGACAGTGCCGAGACGGCGGGCGAGTGCGTCGGCAACATCATCAAGGCGGGCGTTCTGCCCGTGGCCATCGAATACATGGACCGCCCCTGCATCCGCGTTGTCGAGAACTTCGCCAAGGCAGGTTACCCGATGTGTGAGGCTCTGCTGATTGTCGAGGTTGAAGGCTCGGAAGCCGAGATCGACGATCAGCTCTCTAAAATCAGCGCCATCGCTGAAAAGCTGAACCCGGTCGAACTGCGCGCCAGCCAGAGTGCCGAGGAAAGCGCCCTGATCTGGAAAGGCCGCAAGTCTGCTTTTGGCGCGATGGGTCAGATCAACGATTACATGTGTCTGGACGGCACCGTCCCGGTTTCCGCACTGCCGCAAACTCTGAAACGGATCAGCGAACTGAGCGAGAAGCATGGGCTGGAGGTCGCCAACGTGTTCCACGCAGGTGACGGCAATATGCACCCGCTGATCCTGTTCGATGCCAACATACCCGGCGACCTGGAAAAGGCCGAGGCGTTTGGCTTCGACATCCTGCGCACCTGCGTCGATGTCGGCGGCTGCCTGACTGGTGAGCATGGCGTGGGGATCGAGAAACGCGATCTGATGACCTATCAGTTCAGCGAGGCCGACCTTGAGGCGCAGATGCAGGTCAAGGATGTGTTCGACCCCGACTGGCTGCTGAACCCGACCAAAGTATTCCCATTGGAGCTGAGCGCGGACCGGAGGAACCGCATCTCCTGATGGGCTGAAAACCGCTCTGACCCAGAGCAAGAGGAGGAAAGACCATGACCGGTTTTGCAACGCCGACCACCGAGTCGGCGGTCAGAGAAGCTGTGCTTGAAGCTCGGGCTGCCAAGGCGCGCCTGCGGATCATCGCAGGTGGCACGCGTGGACAGATCGGCAATCCGGGCAAGGTCGCGCAGGCGCTGGATATCTCGGGCCTGTCCGGGATCACCCGCTATGAACCCGGCTCGCTGACGCTCGAGGCAAAAGCTGGAACCCCTCTGCAAGAGATTGAAGCTGCATTGGTCTCCGAAGGTCAGATGCTGGCTTTTGAACCGATGGACCACCGTCCGCTGCTGGGCACAGTCGGAGAGCCGACAATCGGTGGTGTCGTGGCCTGCAATATCTCGGGCCCGCGCAGGTTTCTGAGTGGCGCGTGCCGTGACTATCTTCTGGGCGTGCGCTTTGTCGATGGGCAGGGGCGCGTGATCGCCAATGGGGGTCGGGTGATGAAAAACGTCACCGGGCTGGATCTGACAAAGCTCGCCTGTGGAGCCTATGGAACGTTGGGCATTCTCACCGAAGTTGCTCTGAAAGTATTGCCGCGCCCAGAACAGGCCGCGACGCTGCAATTTACCGATGTGACAGAGGCCGAAGCGGTGCGTCTGTTCTGCCGCGCTGTCACCACACCGTTCGAAGTTTCCGGCGCCGCGTGGCAGAACGGCACCGCGATGCTGCGGGTTGAGGGGCTGTCGACCCAGGTCGATTACCGCTTGTCGAAACTGAAGGCTTTGCTGAGCGGAGGCTCGGTATTGGAAGGCGAGGTGCACGATACAATCTGGACCGGACTCCGTGATGTTCATGCCTTTTCCGGCACGCAGGAAATGGTCTGGAAACTGTCCCTCAAACCCACGGACGCGCCGCAGGTGATCACCGCTGCGCGCTACGAGCTGGACGCACGGGCGATGATGGATCAGGGCGGTGCGGTGGTTTGGCTGGCGATCCCGTCTGACGCCCCGAAACAGGCCGAGACAATCCGCAATTTGATCCATGACGGCCATGCCACGCTTGTTCGCGGCAGCGCTGATCTGCGCCGGGCGGTGCCGGTCTTTCAACCTCAGCATCCTCGGTTGCGACAGCTCTCGGATCGCCTGCGCCGCCAGTTCGATCCAGACGAGTTGCTGAACCCCGGCCTGATGGCTGCCTGAACGGGAGGATCAGATGCAAACGAATTTCACACCAGACCAACTCACCGATCCCGGCACCAATCGGGCGAACGAGATCTTGCGCTCTTGCGTGCATTGCGGGTTTTGCACGGCGACGTGCCCGACCTTCCAGGTGCTGGGGGACGAGCTCGACAGCCCACGAGGCCGCATCTACATGATCAAGGATATGCTGGAAAACGAGCGCGTACCGGATGAGAAAACCGTCACGCATATCGACCGCTGCCTATCCTGTCTGGCTTGCATGACCACTTGCCCTTCGGGCGTGCACTATATGCACCTGGTCGATCACGCGCGCGCCTACATCGAACAAAACTACAAGCGCAGTTGGGACGACCGTGTACTGCGCTGGATACTGGCCCGCATCCTGCCTTATCCGATGCGGTTTCGTCTGGCGCTGCTGGGAGCCAAGATTGCCTATCCGTTTCGCAAGTGGGTGCCCGATGCCCGTCTGCGCGCGATGCTGGAAATGGCCCCGAAGGTCATCCCTCCGGTCAGTCGCAACGACGATCCACAGACTTTCGCTGCGGGCGGTCCGCGCCGAAAGCGGGTGGCGCTTATGACAGGTTGTGCGCAGAAGGCTCTGAATACCGATATCAACGACGCCACCATCCGGCTGCTGACGCGACACGGCTGTGAAGTGGTCATCGCCGAAGGCGCAGGCTGCTGCGGGGCGCTGACCCACCATATGGGGAAGTCGAAGGAAAGCCACGCGACGGCTGCCAAGAACATACGTGCCTGGGCGGCCGAGATGGATGCGGGCGGGCTGGATGCCATCGTCATCAACACCAGCGGCTGTGGCACCACCGTAAAAGATTACGGCCACATGTTCGCAGGCACTGATCTAGAGCATGACGCCACGCGCGTGGCGGCCATCGCCAAGGACATCTCTGAAGTGATGGATGACCTTGAGTTGAAAGAGCCCAACAAGGCGGACCCCCTGCGCGTCACATATCACGCGGCCTGTTCTTTACAGCACGGCCAGCAAATCAAGACCACGCCCAAAACACTGCTCAAAGCGGCAGGATTTGAGGTGTCTGAACCTCGCGACAGCCATTTGTGTTGCGGCTCTGCGGGCACGTACAACCTGATGCAGCCCGAAATCTCAGCCGAGTTGAAGGCGCGTAAAGTCCAGACACTTGAGGCGAAGAACCCCGAGGTCATCGTGGCCGGAAACATCGGCTGCATGATGCAGATCGGCTCGGCCACCGGCATTCCCATCGTCCACACGGTTGAGATGCTGGATTGGGCCACGGGCGGGCCAAAACCCCGCGCACTGACCGATCCGACCCCCAGAAATGAAACCGGCTTCAGACTGCCGGACACCCCGCCGCCGGTGATCGCGAAAACCGGCAGCTAAATCCCATGTCCCAGAGGAGGAAACAGACATGAAAACCCTTGCAACCCTAACAGCCGCAGTGGCGTTGGCCGCGGCACCTGCCATGGCCGCAGACAAGATCCTGTTGAAAACACCGGTGGCATTTTCAACCGAACTGCCGGGCTTAGGCACACCTATCGTGCGCGTGTCCGAAGATCTGGACGCGATCTCGGGCGGCTCGATCAAAATGAAGGTCTATGAACCCGGCAAGCTGGTACCCGCCTTCGAAATCCTCGATGCGGTGTCGTCCGGCAAGATCAATTCGGGCTTCGCCACCGCCGGGTATTGGGCGGGCAAGATCCCCGCTGCGCCGCTGTTCTCGGCGGTACCGTTTGGCCCCGAAGCGGGTGAATACATGGCGTGGATGTACTATGGCGACGGGCTGGAACTGTATCAGGAGATGTATGATCAGGCCGGCTACAACGTCAAAGTCTTCCCCTGCACGATCATCGCACCCGAAACATCGGGCTGGTTTGCCGAAGAGATTACCTCGGTCGAACAACTCGACGGTCTGAAAATGCGCTTCTTCGGCCTTGGCGGGAAGGTGATGCAAAAGCTGGGTGTCGCCACTTCGCTGCTGCCGGGTGGTGAGATCTTTCCCGCTCTGGAAAAAGGCGCGATCGACGCGACCGAGTTCTCGATGCCTGCCATCGACCAGCGTTTGGGCTTCGACAAGCTGGTGAAATATAACTATTTCCCCGGCTGGCACCAGCAGGCCACCATCTTCGAGTTGCTGATCAACAAGGACGAGTGGAACGAGCTGAACCCGCAATTGCAGGCGCAGATCGAACTGACCTGCCGTGCGCAAATGACCGAGAGCTTTGCCGAAGGTGAAGCGATCCAGTTTGCCGCCATGCAGCGCAACGTCGAGGAAAATGGCGTGACCATCGTCGATTGGACGCCCGAAATGCTCGACGTGTTCCACACCACTTGGGAGGAGGTCGCTGCTGAAGAGGCCGCCAATGATGCGTTCTTCAATAAGGTCTATTCGAACCTGAACGAGTTCAGCGAAGGCTACGCACTCTGGAAATCGCACGCATTCCTGCCGCGTAAGTAAAGCCAAGCGTGGGGTCCAGGGCCGTCGCGCTGGACCCTTCAATCGCCCCACAGGGAGGGGCCCCGGATCAGGGGAAACACAATGATGAGCGAAAGTTTTGAAACCAAGCTGAACAAGCATGTCGACCCGCATTGGGACGAGGTCGAAGGCGATGACCGTCGACAACCCAAAGCCTCGGCCTGGCTGGATGATGCGGTGTCCGGTGTCGGCCATGTCGTGATGTGGGCCAGTGTCGCGCTGGTTGTCGCCATCGTAGCCCAGGTCAGTATGCGCTATGCGCTGGACTGGAATTTCCCGAAACTCGACGAGTTGCAGTGGCATCTCTACGCGCTGACAACCATGATCGGCATGTCTTATGCACTGACGCATGACGCGCATGTGCGAGTTGACATCCTGCGTCTTGGATTCTCGCCCCGTGCGAAACGCGTGGTCGAGATGTCAGGCATCTTGATCCTGCTATTGCCGTTTTGCTGGCTGATGATCGATCAGGGGTATGACTACTTCCATGACAGTTTCCGCGTGAACGAACGATCGGATAGCCCGACTGGCCTGCCTGCGCGTTGGGCATTGAAATCAGTAATCGCCATTAGCTTTGTTCTCGTGGCAACGGCTGCCATCGCCCGGCTTATCCACGACGGATATATGCTGCTGACGCACGCGGATGAGCGCGCGTCGAGTTCCGGCTTGATCAAGCTTTTCTTGATGTGGGCGATCTTCTTAACCGTCACGGTCGGATTGATCCAGCTTGTTGAAACGCCCGAAGACACGCTGGTCATCATTATGTTCATGACCTTCGTCGCGCTGCTGTTCTCTGGCTATCCCGTGGCCTGGGTTCTGGCGGGTGTCGGCGTTCTTTTCACGGGCGTGGCCTATATGGGCGACAACGACATGCTGCTTTGGACAGGCATGGAGTCCACCTTCACCGGGCTCGACTATCTGACGCTGGGCGCAGTGGTGAACCGGGTCTACGCGACCATGTCGAACGCGGTCCTGGTGGCCCTGCCGATGTTCATCTTCATGGGACTGATGCTGGACGAATCCGGTGTGGCCCAGCGCCTGATGACCTCAATGCAGCGCCTGTTCGGCACTATGCGCGGCGGTCTCGCGATCACCGTGACGGCGATCGGGATCATCCTGGCCGCCTCGACTGGTATCGTGGGTGCGTCCGTGGTTCTGCTGGGTCTACTGTCAATGCCGGCGATGATGAAGCAGAACTATTCCAAGACACTGGCTGCGGGGGTTATTGCCTCCTCTGGCACCTTGGGTATTCTGATCCCGCCGTCGATCATGCTGGTGATCATGGCTGATCAGATGGCCTTGTCGGTTGGAGACCTGTTCATGGCCGCTCTGTTCCCCGGCTTGATCATCGGCGGTCTCTACATCCTCTACATCGTGATCATCGCGACTCTGAACCGAGAGGTCGCGCCGCTACCCGACGACGCCAAAAGGGTGGATTGGGCTGCAATCTGGGATGTGTTCAAAGCTGTCCTGCCGCCTGTTGCGCTAATCTTCGCTGTGCTGGGCTCGATCTTCGCGGGCATCGCCACGCCGACCGAAGCGTCGGGTGTTGGAGCTGCCGGGGCCACTCTGATGGCGCTCGCCTATGGCAAGCTGAACTGGCGGAACCTGTTCGAAGTGACACGGAATACGTTCAAAACCACCGCCTATATTTTCGCGATCTTCCTGGGCGCAACCTGCTTTGCGTTTGTCCTGCGCGAACTGGGCGGAGATGAGCTTATTACCAAAACAATTCAGGGCATGGGCCTGAGCGAGATGGGTACCATCCTGTTCATCCTGCTGATCGTGTTCCTGCTGGGCTTTGTTCTGGACTGGATCGAGATCACGCTGATCATTCTGCCTTTGGTTGCGCCAATCATAGTCGCGATGCAGATGACAGTGCCCGGCTATGGCCTGGACAACCCCGAGCTCATCTGGTTTGTGATCCTTGTTGCGGTGACGCTGCAAACCAGCTTCCTGTCCCCGCCGGTTGGCTTTTCCCTGTTCTACCTCAAAGGCGTTTGTCCGCCAGAAATCCGCTTGCAGGATATCTATAAGGGCGTTGTTCCCTTTATCCTGCTTCAGCTGACGGGGCTGGCGCTGGTGATCCTGTTCCCGCAGATCGCAACCTGGTTGCCATCTGTGGCGTACTGAAAACTCTTGGCGGCACTCTGAATGAGTGCCGCCGGGAACGAGCTTCAATTTGCATTAAACTAATCTCCATTTGGACGAACCATCTTCTCGATGGGGCTGAGGCCAAACACGCACTAACCGTCAATTAGGACCAGTCAGATCGGGCTGCTCACGGGTGGCGCGCAAGAAGTCACACATGGCTTCCGCCGATTACGAAGCAGGCATCAACTTACCAATTTCCGGAGCCAAAGAGGCTTTCGCCCTGCTCGTCAATCACCTGCTTCGCCTTGGCGATGCTGAAGCTTACGGCTTGATCTCGGCTTTCAAAGACATCTGCCCGGATCACCGTATGTGTCTTGCGATCTCCGTCGACGGTTTTTTCGATACGGGCCAACAAGCGGTACTTGCCACCCTCTGCCATTAAGTCGGGGAAAATCTCAAACCCTTTGTACGCAACCGGCTCCGGCTCAGACTTTTTGCCGCTGCCGAAGAGTTTTGAGAAGAGGGACATGGGGCGGCTCCTTTTAAGGTTGCTAGGGCCGGAGACTAGCGCCACTCAGAGCTATGGTGAAGCCCGTTGCGCGATCAGATCACCGGTCGTCGATCCGATAGAACGCTCCGTGCATAATCTCAAAGTCCTGACCCACGGCGAAAGACCGGCCCTCCGCGCCGATCCTCTTAATTTGAAACGGCCCATAGCCGCCGGTGGAGCTGCGACGGAAATATCGCAGTGGCAATCCGCGTTTATAGACGAATAAATCGAACGAAGCCGACTGTTACGCAAAGATTCTCACGTTCGTTTGGCCATTGGTCGATCGGAGTTAGCCTGAAGCAGCCCGTCACACCTGCATATTTCATCTCCTACCGATTTTTCCATCCTTCAATCAACTCAACCGCCGCTTCGGCGTAGCTCTGTGGAAACTGGTCCGATGTCCGGGCTTTCATGATCGTATGAAGCCCCAGCAAAAGTCCGATCAGCAGCTTTGCACCACTTACTGGATCAACGTCGGCGCGCACTGCGTCCTGCGACTTGGCGCGGTTTAGGATTGCCACAAACCGCTCTTCCAAAGTGGTTAGGTACCTTTCGATTCTGGCGTTCACCTCAGGGTCTGAGCGGTCAAAAGAACTGATCGAGTTGAAAGCGAGGCAGCCCGCGTCTTCGATCTTAGGCATCCGTTCATCTGAAGCTATGCCTTTGATCCAATTCGCCAGATCATCCAGCGAATAGGTGTCTGGGTCAGGAAAGTGCCGGGTCTCGGCGTTGTCTAGGTAAGTATCCAAAGTCTTTAAGAAAAACTTTTCTTTACCACCATAAGTGGTCTGCAGCGTGAACCGCGTCAGCCCTGTTTCCTGCTCCAGTTCCCGGGTGCTCGCACCGTGGTATCCCCGACGCCAAAACAGGTCGAGGGCACCTGCCACCGCACTGTCGTGGTCCGTCTTGCGTTTTCGCGCCACAGATTTCTCCTTGCTTTTTCTATCCACGTGGATAGTAATCGATTCCTATCCACGTGGATAGCATTCCTGTGGCGCGGCGACAAATGCTGCGTGAACCCAAACGAAACGGAGACCTGACATGACAGCCATCAACCCGACACCCGGTGCATCAAAACCTGTCACTCTGCGCGTGATCTTCATTCTGAACGCACTGAAAATCCTGCTGGCCTTAGGCTTCTTCGCGGCCTTCAAGTTCTACGGGCTGCAGGTCGGAGAGTTGGTCGGCCCGCAAGCAGCCAACCTGATGCTTTATACGATGCTGGGGTACATGGTGACTTTTGCTTGTATCGTCGCTTCTATCTTGCAGCGCAGCATGATCGGCATCCGCGCAGCAATCGGTGTTGATTTTCTGGTCTCGGTCCCAGCGACAGCGGTCATCGGCTTTATCATTGCGATCATCTGCATGGGCCTGACCTTTACCGCCTCGGTCCGTGCGTACTTTGCCCATCGCGGCTGATGTGAGCGTTCCTATGGACCAGCCAGTTGACATTGACGGTCAATGCATCTGCGGCGCTGTTCGCTATCGGGTTCAGGACAACATGGCCGCTTTCAAACTGTGCTTTTGCAGCTTCTGCCAAAAAGCCTCGGGGTCGGCCCATGTTGCAAATGCCTTCACTACACCCGACCAGATCGAATGGCTGCAAGGCAAGGACATGTTGACATCCTTTGATGTGCCCAATTCCCAAGTTCGCCGGGTGTTTTGCCGTGCCTGCGGTACGACGCTGCCCTTTGAGACGCAAAACGGCAAGTTCCTGGTTGTTCCCGCCGGTAGCTTGTCCCGCCCGCCATCGTGCCCCGTTACAGCGATTGTCGGCTGGGCGTCCAGACCAGCGTGGTATGATACGGCGCTGGGTTTGATCCAAGAAACCAGCACTAAAGAAAGGACCGCTCAATGAATACCGATCAGGAAATTTCACCCGATTTCCCGTTTGACTCGAAATATGTCGAGGTGAACGGGCAGCGCATCCACTATGTTGACGAAGGCGAAGGCGCGCCGGTTCTTTTTCTGCACGGCAATCCGACCTCGTCCTATCTGTGGCGCAATATCATCCCCTATGCAGCCCGGCAGGGCCGCGCCATTGCGATGGATCTGATCGGTATGGGAAAATCGGGAAAGCCTGATATTGCCTACCGCTTTGTCGACCACGTTCCTTACGTAGACGGATTCATCAAGGCGCTGGGGCTGAAAGACGTGACGCTAGTCATCCATGACTGGGGCTCGGCATTGGGGTTCCATTACGCGCACCGGCATCCTGAGAACATAAGTGGCATCGCTTTTATGGAAGCCGTGGTCCGCCCTATGAACTGGGCCGGGTTTCCGCCAGATTTCCGCGCAGGCTTTCGCATGATGCGAACACCCGGTTTGGGATGGGTGATGATCTCGGGGCTGAACATGTTCGTCGAGAAAATCCTGCCGAGTGCTGTTGTGCGGGATCTGAAACCCCAGGAGATGGAGCATTATCGCGCGCCATTCGCAACCGCGCGCAGCCGCAAACCGGTACGGGTTTGGCCTTGTGAAATACCGATCGACGGTGCGCCCACAGATGTGCACGACATTGTCTCTGCCTATAGCCGCTGGCTGGGGGAAACCGAGATACCAATGCTGATGTTCTACGCTACACCCGGGGGTACTATCGGGCCAAAAGAGGTTGCCTGGTGCCGTCAGACCATCCAGAATCTCGAAGCGGTGGATATCGGAAAAGGCATTCATTTCCTGCAAGAAGACAACCCCCATCTGATCGGAGAAAAGCTGGAGGAGTGGTTGGCGCGGCCGCCCGCATGAACCCGCCCTGCCGTGCGTAGCGGGTGAACCGTATACAAAAATCAGATTTCCTGATTGTATGCTTTGACTGTTGTCCAACACGTTCAGAAGCCAATCACCGGAGGGACACCTTGCTTAATATGACGATCCCCATACCCTTGATACTGGCGGCTGTACTGCCGGCAATTCTGGACCGGTGCTCTGGGTCTGATACCAGCGTGGCTTTGGGCGTATTGGCGCGCGACCGGGTCGCCCTGACTGCGACAGCCAACGAAATCGTTGTGGATTTACCAGTCGCCGAAGGCGCCGTGGTCAAAGCGGGCGATACGCTGGTTCAGCTTGATCCCACATTGCAAAAGGCAAAGCTGGCACTGGCGCAGGCTGAACTGGAAAAGGCGCAGGCCACGCTTCTAAAACTGCAAGTGGGGCCGCGAGAGGAGGAAATTGCCATAGCTAAGGCCAAGGTTGCGGGCGCTGTTGCCCGCCTTGCCGATGCCGAGGCAATCTATGACCGAAACGTCAAACTGGTCGAGAACTCGGTAGTGACTGAAGCGCAAGTGGCAAATGATCTGGCCTTGCGCGATTCTGCACGGGCTGAACTGGCTAGCGCTCAGGAGTCTTTGAAAGAGCTGCAGAACGGCACCAGACCCGAAGACCTGGCGGTTGCCGAAGCCAATGTACGGGCCGCCGAGGCGCTGGTTGCCGCTGAACAAACCGTTTTAGAAGACTTGACTGTTACGGCCACCCGAGACGGCGTGCTGGATTCCCTGCCGTGGAATTTGGGTGAACGCGTAACATCCGGTAGCCCGGTGGCCGTGATGGTCACGGGCCAAACCCCTTATGCGCGCGTCTACGTTCCCGAGCCGCATCGCGTCAATCTGAAACCCGGCGATACGCTGGAAGTGCGCGTTGACGGGCTGGCCGATCCATTGGACGGCGTGATCCGTTGGATCAGCGACGACGCGTCTTTCACGCCCTATTACGGATTGAACCAGGATGATCGAACCCGGCTTGTCTATTTGGCCGAGATTGACCTGCCCACTGCGACACCGGACCTTCCCGCCGGTGTGCCAGTGCAGGTTCCCATGCCATGAACGATGTTGTCGTCTCAACGCAGGGTCTGACCCGTCGGTTTGGGGAAAACACCGCAGTCAACAATCTGGATCTTGAGATCAGAACGGGCCAGATTTACGGGTTTCTCGGACCAAATGGCTGCGGCAAGACCACGACCATGCGGATGCTGACCGGCTTGCTAACCCCCAGCAGTGGGGCGATCTCGGTATTGGGTCAGTCGATGCCCGAAGCGGCAGAGCCGCTCAAGAACGAAATCGGGTATATGACTCAAATCTTCTCGTATTACCGCGACCTGACAGTGTTGGAAAATCTCCGGTTCGCGGCGGAAATCTATGGCATTCCAGCGAAATCGGCCGCAGGCCGGATCGACGAGTTGCTGCAGACCTACGACCTGACGACGAACGTTCACCAGCTCAGTGGCAGCATGAGCGGCGGACAACGACAAAAGCTGGCGCTTGCGGCAACTGTCATGCACCGACCGAAACTGCTGTTTCTGGACGAACCGACCTCGGCCGTTGACCCCGAAACCCGCCGCACCTTCTGGGAGCAATTGTTTGATCTGGTCGATCAGGGCGCGACCATGATTGTATCCACCCATTTCATGGACGAGGCAGAGCGTTGTCACCGGCTGGCAATCCTACAGCATGGGGTCAAAAAGGCAGACGGATCTCCGCGTCAGTTGATGGATGATTTGCAGGCCGATGTTGTCGAAGTTGAAGGTCCCGACCTGCGAAAGGTCAAACACGCATTGGACGGCAAGCCCAAGGTGCTTTCGACAGCACAAGTGGGTTCGCGGTTGCGGGTGCTTGTCGACAAGTCCGAACCTCAGCCTGTGGAAATGCTGCGAAAGCGGCTTGATGCTTTTCCAGACCTGTCGCTGATGCCGCAACGTCCAAATTTGGAAGACGTCTTCGTCAGTGCAACACGGGGGCAGGAACCGTGATCTCTGCGCGCCGCATCGTCGCTGTGCTTAAGAAGGAGCTGTTGCAACTGCGGCGGGACCGGATGACTTTCGCCATGGTCATTATGATCCCGCTGATCCAGCTGCTGCTGTTCGGCTACGCGATCAACACCAATCTGCGCCATGTGCCCGTGGCACTGGTGGATCTGTCCAGAACCGAGCTGTCGCGTACGCTGGCGCAGATCGTTCAGGCCACGCAGGTTGTTACCATCACCGAAGAGCTGACTACCCCTCAGGAAGCGGAACGCGCGATCACCGAATCCCGTGTGCGTGCCGCGTTGATCATACCTCAGGACGTCAGCCAACGCCTTGCCCGCAGTCCGTCCGTAGGGCTGAGTCTGCCCAACGCGACGGATCAGACCAGCAGCCGGCCTGTTGCCCATTGGATCGTCGATGGTTCAGACACGATGGTCGCCAGCGCAATCAAATCTCTGCGAGCGATGCCCTTGACCGAATTGCTGAAACAGCCTCCAAACCGGCAAGTGCCCACGTTTGAAGTCACGCTCTACTTCAACCCTGAACAGCGATCGGCGGTGAATATCGTGCCGGGCCTTGTCGGAGTCATACTGACTATGACGATGATCCTGTTCACCTCGGCCGCCATTGTCCGCGAGCGCGAGCGGGGCAATATGGAGATGCTTATCAACACGCCAATCCGGTCGATCGAGTTGATGATAGGCAAAATCATCCCCTACATTTTTCTGGGCTTGATACAGGTCGCAATCATCCTTGGCCTTGGGCACGTCTTGTTCGATGTCCCGATCAATGGCGGGCTGGGCGTTTTGCTGGTGGTAACACTGCTGTTCATCATTGCCAGCCTGTCACTTGGGCTCGTGATCTCGACCCTCGCCCAGAACCAGCTTCAATCGATGCAGATGACCATTTTTGTCCTGTTGCCGTCGATCCTGATGTCGGGTTTCATGTTCCCCTTCGACGGCATGCCTAAACCGGTCCAGTTGATTGCCCAAATTCTACCTGCGACGCACTTTATGGACATGATCCGCGGTGTGGTCCTACGAGATGCCTCGCTTTACGAATTGCGCTGGGGGATCCTCTGGATGATCGGATTTGCGGTGTTCGGATTGTTGGCGGCAACTCTGAGGTTCAAGAAACGGTTGGGCTAAAGACTTGGCCCGTTCCTGCCGTGAGTGAACGGATCAAGATGCTGCGGCGACACCCGCATTCCCGACCTTCGCCGCGACGATAAAATCTGGGCGAGCTTGAATTCATGGATCGTGGACAAAGCAGGTATTGGTTTCGACTTTCCCAATGTCTGCTTGCCAATCGACACTCATCGCAGTAACTGCTGTGCACGCTTTGCACGAAGCAGGGCGATGGAGATTTTATGTCTACGATTGCGGCCCGCCGCTAAGGTCCACCTGTTTGGACCAACTGAACCAAAAGACTTCCGAGCGAATGGCCGGAAGCCTTTTCGGATGACATAAACTCAAGAGACAAAACATTGAATATCTCAAAACATGAACAGCGTGTTTTGCACGTTCTTGCGCAGGGTGGAGCCATCCACTTTGAACGCATGAAGAGCGGCAAAATACGCGAAGTCTCGTGTTTCACACGCGACGGCCATGTGCTGTCTGATTGCACGCTGAAGCTTTTTCAGCGGCTGAAAAAGCGGCGCTTCATCAAATCTGAAAACGGGCGACCCTACGTCGCCACAAGGCTCGGTATTCGTTCCGTGAACCCTCAATACGACAACCGATAAGGGGATAAAGACAATGACAAATCCAATCATCAAAGCTACTTCCGCCGAGGACATTGCAGCGCTTCAGGTCGTATTGGACAGGACAGAGCTTTTCCCAAGCGAAGCACTTCCGGACATGCTGGCCCCTGCGTTGGCGGGCGAAACCGAGGCCCTTTGGCTAACGTGTCATAGTGATGGTGAGGCTGTGGGCCTGTGCTACACGGTTCCAGAAGACTTCGCCGACGGCACGTGGAACATGCTCGCTCTTGCCGTTCGTCCAGACCTGCAAGGTAGGCGGCTTGGCGCTGCATTGGTGCGTGCGACCGAGCGGTACCTCAAAGACCAAGGGCAACGCATCTTGATTGTAGATACATCTGGCTCGGATAGCTTTACACTGACCCGCAAATTCTATGCCCAGAATGGGTATGAAGAAGAAGCACGCATCCGTGACTTCTGGGCCAAAGGTGACGACAAGGTGATTTTCCGAAAAGCCCTTTGAAACCCACGCCCCTCGCCCTTCCAAGGGCGGGGGGCACACAGAGTGGACATTCGTGGACAGTACAGAACTTGGTATTTTGAGGTCGGTTCCTGCTCTCGGGCGTAGCGCTGCATCTCATGATGGGGTGATCTGTCAACGTCGGGGTGTCGTTCCGGGAGGGCATAGTGGATCAGCGGATCGGACAAGAATGCACCAAACTTTCCTGCCATTCGCTTGGTTCGCCAAGCCTGGAACAAAGGGCGCGTCTTCAGTCAAAGCGACCACTGAATCCAAAACAACTCTGGGCAATGTGTACGCATGCCAGCTAATGCTTGGCTACACCAAGATGGAAAGCCCCGCTTTCCGGCCCTTGGCCGCGGGCGCGTGATCTGGTCAAACGCGTCGTCATGCAGACCACGTCAACTGCAACTTACTAAGAAAGGCCAGCGACCGCGCTGACAAATTCGGTCCACCGCGCGCGATCCACAAAACCATAATGTCCTGCGCCCGCCCATTCGTGCGCTGTGCAGTTGGGTAGCTCAGAGCAAAGGTGTCTTGGCATTTCCGGTGAGATAATGTCGTCCTGCGTACCATAAAACACATCCACCGGTTGCTGGATTGCCTTTGGTGAAAATCCCCAGTCCCAAAGAGCCATCGTCATTTCGAAAACTCCTTCCTCGTCTTGTTGGTAGCCAAGGCGAAAGTTTTCTTCGAATAAGGCCTGCTGCTCTGGATTGCGAAGCATTGTTTTGGCTTCGTTCGGCATTTGGTCAACAACAGACTCCACATATGACGGGATATCTTTCAAAGCACTTTTGGCGCCCATACGCTCGGCCCAGCGTATCAGAAAGGTCAAATGGCGCAGTTTCGCGATGGTCTTGAGGTCCTTCAGCACCAGCATCTTGGTTACACCGGGCTCATCAAACGGTGCCACCGGAGAAGCGAGTGCGATCTTACGCACACGTTCCGGCATTTGGAATGCCACCGCCAAAGCGTGCGGGCCGCCGCCGGAATGGCCCGCTACGTTGAAGGTATCAAGGCCAAGATGATCAGCCAGGTCCTCCATATCAGCACCCCAATCGACCATTTTCCGATCCTTCTTCGGGCTGGAACCTCCGACACCGGGCTGGTCTGCTGCTATCCATCGCACTCCGAGCGAAGCAGTTAGATTGTCGTCGGGTTGACGAATGACGTGAGAGTCCGAAAACCCGTGGCTAAAAATCACTGGTGTTCCCTTTGGGTCGCCGTATGTGCTGAAAGCAAGCGTTCTTCCATCTCTGAGAGTTATGTTTTCGGTCAAGGTGTTCTCCTTAAACAAAATAATCCTGAGTCTTGGGCTTATTGGCGCGCTGGCAGATACCGAATCCAAAGGTACGAACCTTTGTGGAAAGCTCCAATTTCCTGGAGCTTTCACCGTAACGTATGGATAAATACCTAGTCGGTGAATGTATATTCACCCAGATCGCATAGGTTCAGCGAATAGTCTTCGGCTTCGGAACCGTCGGCAAAGATGCCACGAATATCATAGACACAGGTCGTTAGCCCATCCGCGATACCTACGCCGATTTCATATCCTGGGGCCAGATATCCACCCGCCAAAAGGTTCGCCTCCCAATGGTCGGATGACGCGGGTGAGATGTTGAATTCAACCAGATCGGCACTGCTGTCGTTGTAGAGCAAGAATTCCAGATCTTCCGCCTGAGCCGGCGAATGAACAGCCAATGCCGCCAGGGCCAGTGCTGCAGAGATTACAGTTTTCATCGAATTGATCCTTCTGTTTGATCGATAAATCGGGTGTGGGCCACCTTTGCCCGTGAGTGATGAAGTGAGTGAGCGCTGCGGTGGCCCACACGAGACGGCGCGAGGAGGGGTGCGCCGTCGTTATCTCGTGGTGGATAGTTCAAAACCGGAAGTCGAAACCCAATTGGCCTGCAACGCCGTAATCGTCAGAACTGCTGCCAAATCCGCTCTGGGCCGATACTTCTCCGAACAAAGTGGTGTTTGCTGTGATGTCCATGTGGCCTCCCAATGTAAGGGCAAGGTTATTTCTGCCGCGCTGGGTCAGAACTGTGTCGTTGCCAAAGGACACCGAGGTTTCGTCATCAAGCGCGTGGTAGTAATCGAGCTGCCCAAAGAGAACACTGGTGCCAAACTCACGCTCGGCTCGCAGGCCAATGCGCGCGCTCAGCGTATCGCCGTCAGAGACCGTCCCGGCGGCACCGCTTGAAACATCGCTGAGATTGTCAGCATCAACCTTGCTGTAAAGAAGTTGCGCCTGAGGGATAAGGTTCAGCCCATTGTTTAGGGCGAACACTTTCCCAACCTCGATCGAGGCGGCATAGCCGTCCCCATCCGTATCGACCTCCTGCCCTCCGGCAAGGCGGGTTGTGCTGTCGAAGTACGCATAACGCACCTGACCATCCAGATAGAGCTGACTATCTGCCAGCCACAACGCGCTCAGCGTCACGTCGTAGGCGTCGGTGTCAATCTTGCCGTCAGCCAATGACGTTTCGCTGTTCGTCGACAGTGTTGTTGCGCCAAACTCGAACCCTCCGACGACGACGCCATTGCCGATCTCTGCAAATGGCAGGCTGGCTCCGACACGCAGGCCGCCGCTGGTTGTTTCATCGGTGCGATCACCAGACGTATAGCGGTTACGCCCACCTTCAGCGTTCAGCCAGACCAGTGGTCGATCTGTAGAGCTGAGTTCGCTCAGGGATCGACTGACGGAATTGGCTTCGTCTGCACTTGTTCTGCCGGACAAACGGCGCATCGTCCCATCCAATGCAATGTGGTCACTGAACTGCTGGATGCCCGCCGCAAGGAATGCACGGTTTGGATTCAGGTTCACCCCGCCATTCGCGGTGAATGGAGTGAGAATGAATTCGCCGGTTGCCGTGTCGTAATCGAGCAGGAAGGTATATGCGCCTCCGACGATTGCGGTTTCTCCACCTTTGGTCACAAAATCACCGTTCACCAGATGGAAGGCGTTGGCAGAACTTGTGTCGGAAACCGTGGCAAGCGCGTAGGTCTGGAGATTTGCAAGAGTACCGGATTTCTGAACCTGCAGTCCCTGCTGTGCTCCTGCACTGGCGCCTGTCACAATCAACTGGTCGCTGGAACCGGCACCAAAATCAACGTCAAGCGCTACAATACCAGATCCCGTCAGATCGCCTCCAATGGTCAGGCGATCACCGCCGCGCCCATCAGCCAACGTGATAAGACCTTCGTTGTTGACGTCTCTCTCAACCCTGACCGCGCCCGATCCGCCAAACCCGGCCTGGAAACGGCTGGTCGCGTCGATCTGCAATTTACTGTTCAGAGACAGGCCTACCTCGCCCACTGCGATGGTCGATCCGTTTTGGGCCGCGACAGAAATAATACTTGATGCGGAACGGTCCAAAGTCAGGACGCTTCCATTGTCTGCCGTCAGGTTTTCCCAATTGGTGAACAAGGTGCCATCGAAAGCACCGTTGAAGGCCGAAAAGGTCACGGCATCTTGCGTGCCAATGCCGCCGTCGAACAGGGTTGCTGCGCTGATGTCTGCACCACCCTCAATCGTCAGCGCGTCGATGCCGTCATTTAGACGCACAGAACCCGCAACGACCGATCCCGCCGCCAGGGTCACTTGACTGTTGCCCTCATTGTTGGTGACCGCCTCGCCGGATGTGGACGAAACCGATGCTCCGCTGCCGAGTGTGATCACGCTCATCCCGCCAGAGTTGGTTCGCGCGTCAATCGCTGCGCTTGACCCGCTGGTAACGGTGTCGGCAACGGTCACCCGTAGCGTTCCGTTGCCATAGTTTCGGGCGTAAATCCCTCGAAAATCACCGCTGACGACACCAGAGGTGCTGATGGTCAGATCTCCATTGCCTTCGTTTCTGGCGTAAACCCCTATGCCGTTGCTGCCGATTGCCCCCCCGGTTGCAATTGTCAAAGCGCCGCTGCCGCGATTGATCGCATTCACCCCGCTGTACGAACCAGTCACGGTACTTGTGTTCGTGATTGAAAGGTCCGTGCCGGGTGCCCTGTTCAAAGCAAATATTCCATTCCGTCCGGTCGCCGTAACGGCCGCCGATGAAATCGTCAGCGCACCGCTGCCATCATTAAGTGCAACAATCCCGTTACCTCCGCTGGTAACCGTGCCACCCCGCGCATTGATCGAAAGATCGGTACCACCTTCGTTGCGTGCAATCAGACCTTCGCTAACTGTGCCCGTGACGTCCGACGTCGAAATAGTCAACGCACCACTGCCTTGGTTGGTTGCTGCAATTCCGGTTGTGCCCGTGACCGTTCCTGCAGCGGTGATCGACAAATCCGTTCCCGTGGCGGCATTGAGAAGGTACATTCCCTCCTCAGTCGTACCTGTGACGTTGTTGACGGCAACAGCCATTGCGCCGACACCCTGGTTTCGCGCCTCAACCCCTTTTGTTATCGCGCTGATCGTTCCACTAGATGTGACCGACAGGTTCGCGCCATAGTTAGACAGGTTCAGCCCGTTCAGACGGGTTGACGTTACATCCACCACCGAGACGGTCAAATCTCCGGTGCCTGTGTTTTGTGCAGAAATCCCACGCCAGTTGCTTGTCACCAGCCCACTGGTCGTGATCGACAGGTCACTGCCTGTGTTACCGGCGAATATGCCCGAATTGTTGGCAGTTCCGGTGACGTTGGCCGCAGAAATCACCACCGCGCCTGCCCCATAGTTACGGGCATTGATCCCGTATCCATCCGTTGTGCTGATCGCGTCCGCAACATCGATGATCAGATTTCCGGTTCCGCGGTTGCTCACGGAAATCGCATCACGTCCACCCGAAACAGTACCCGATGCAGTGACCGACAGATCAGTGCCGGAACCGTAGTTTGCTGCCCTTATCCCGAAGCTGTTTGTTCCAGTGACATCCGCAGTTGAAATCGTCAGGGCTCCGCTGCCATTGTTTATGGCTGCAACACCCCGGTTGCCGCCGATGACCCGACCAGATGCACTGACGGAAAGGCCGCTACCGGAATTCGTCGCTGAAATGCCGTCGCCTGTTGCGCCACCTGAGACTTCTGCGGTCGAGATTTCCAATGTGCCGCTGCCAGTGTTTTGGGCGAAGATGCCAAATCCGCCGCCTGAAACGACCCCGGATGTCGTGATTGAAAGGTCCGTGCCACGGTCGTTCCTGGCGTATATCCCATCGTCCGTCGCGCCGCTGATATTCGCCGCGGTAATCGAGAGACTCCCCGGTGAAAACACACCGTAATTTCGAGCATAAATACCGTTTCGCGCTCCGCTGAGCGTACCGGTCGAGGTCACCGTCAAATCGCCGCCACCATAAACGACAGTCCGAAGCGCGTCATTGGTCCTTGAGGTGACTGTAGACCCATAGTTGTCGGTGAAAGTCAGGCCCGAATTGCTGAACAAATCAATGGCGTTAGAGGCATTAAAGGGCTCAATACCAAAGCCCGCAGACGTGTCCACGGAAATGGGCGCGCCATTGATGATCGTCACACTGATGTCGTTGATCGGGTCAGCTGGTCCGGAACACAAAAATATACCGGGGACCTGCGGGGCGCAGCTGCCCGCAAGCGCGGAGCCTGCGATCAGGAAGGTTGTCGCGCCAAGTGCCGCCGCAGAAATGCCTGAAAGCACGCGTCCAAATGCCGGAGCGCAACTTGCCACTTGCCCCTTGTACTTTGTCATCCGACCGCCGCGCAAAGGAATTGCCCGATAGTGTGACAGGCTCGTGCCCTGATCTATTGTACTCATTATGTCCGTACCAATTTTAGTTATGTTATTGATTTTTATATGTTTACTTCGGAAAGGTGATCAGCGTTGCAGCCTCTGAGGTGCCGGGCGCAACGGCCATGGGGCAGAGATGACCTGGCAGAAGCTCAAGGTCATAAAGCTCGGCCACCGCGCCATCTATCCGAAGCCAGTCCACGCAAGCTCTGGTCTCAAGATCTATGATCTGGATTCCGCACCACGGTACGCTATCAGCCTCGGTCAGGCGGGACTCAAGCGCCAGTCCCTCGAACCGCTTGTAACGGGGTTTGGACAGGCCGACGAAGGCGTAGCGACTGTGCACGGCCAGACCACGGGCAAAACCCGGACAAAAGACATATGGCTCGAAATGACCTTTGCCGTTCTGGTCGAACTCCACTGTTCCCAACTCGCCCCGCCCGGAATTCAGCAGCCACAACTGTCCGTTGTGCCATCGCGGGGAATGCGGCATCGACAGTTTGTCGCAAACGACATCTCCCGTCTCGACATCAATAACGATACCCCCATCCGCGCGCCGGTCGCGCCAACCGTCGATCGTATCCGAACGGCTGACAGCAGTGACATATCGGGGGAGCCCGTCCTTCATCGCCAGCCCGTTCAAGTGGCAACGATCCTCATCCACAAGGGATGATATGAACGGGGGGCGCCAGACCTCACGAAAGCTGTGGCGCGGGTCCGGGGTTGCGAGGCAATTGTATCGTGTATTAACGAAGATCGCCCTGCCTGCCGCATCGACGCCTAGGTCATGAAGATCCAGCCGTCCGGTAAACTCGCTCTGACGCGGCATGAAGGCGGCATCGAACAGATCATTCACGCGTTCCTGCGGTTCCAGCACGTTCTGCATGTGCAGAATTTGATCATCTGCCGCCAGCGATAAGCCATGCGCCCCATGACGGTGAATACCCATTGGCCGGGGAAAAGCCATCTGATGTATGTTAATCCCCCCGCCCGGTTTGACGCCGACCATGTAAAGGGACCCCGACTGGTAGGAGGAAAAGGCGATGGAAAGTCCAAGCCCTCCAAGCCGGTCGGCCAGGCCCGGTGAAATCGAGTAGTCAACTTTGGATGTCTCCGGAGGAAAATCCGCTGTGCCGCTTTCATGTCCGTCGTCCATGGCTTTGGAAGCGACGGGCGTCTGCTCAATTGTTTTCTGCATTCTTAAACAAGCCTTATTGGCACTCGAATTACTTTTTGATGCCTTGTTAATTGCTTCACCCGCTTCGGCTGCGCCTGAAGCCATCTCATTTCTCATTCGGGCTTGATGTTGCCTGTGCGGGGCCACACGAATAGCGTTGCATTAGCGTGGCCCCGGAACGTGTCGGACGAATTGCCGAAACCGTCTCGCCTTATTCCAACAATCCCTTTTCCTGATAGTATTTCAGCGCACCCGGATGGATTGGGGCAGAAAGACCAGCGGTTACCATCTCCTCTTTGGTCAAATTCGCAAACGCCGGGTGGAAGGTGCGAAAATCGTCGAAATTTTCAAAGATGGACGACACCAAAGCATAGACCGCCGCATCAGATACGTTGGCCGACGTCACGAGTGTTGCACCCACCCCAAAGGTTTCGACGTCATTATCGGTGCCGCGATACATGCCACTGGGTATTGTGGCCGAACGATAATAAGCGTTGTTGTCGATCAAACCCGTTACGGCCTCACCGGTCACCGGCACGAGCTTGGCGTCGCACGTGGTGGCGGCCTCGGTCAGGTTGCCCGAAGGATGACCGGCCGTGATAATAAACGCGTCGATCTGGTTGTCGCATAGGGCACTGGATTGCTCTGCGGACTTCAACTCGGCGGCAAGGGCGAATGTGTCCTTGGTCCATCCTTTGGCTTCCATCAGCACCTCCATGGTGCCACGCTGGCCAGAGCCGGGATTGCCGATGTTGACCCGTTTGCCCGCCAAATCGTCAAAATGCTCGATCCCCGAGTCTGCGCGAACCATAACGTTGAACGGTTCGGCGTGGACGGAAAAAACAGCACGCAGATCTTCGAAAGGACCCGCTTCTTCGAACTTCGAGGTGCCATTCAAAGCGTGGAATTGCCAGTCAGACTGGGCAACGCCAAACTCCAACTCACCTTCGCGGATCGTGTTGATGTTGTAGACCGAACCGCCAGTGGATTCGACTGTGCAGCGTACGCCGGTTTCCTTGCGGTTCTTGTTCATCAGACGACAGATTGATCCGCCAGTAGGGTAATACACCCCTGTCACACCACCTGTGCCAATCGTGACAAACTCTTCGGCCTGCGCGGAGACACCCCCGAGAGCCAGTGCCATAGCCGTAGCCAGGATCAGGTTCTTTCTCATCGTTTACTCCCTTTCAAAATGTCATTTTTCGTTTGGTGATATGCGTAGTGCTACTGCGATCGGTCCTTATCGATTGGCTCAAACACCTCCTGGTATCCAAACAGTGCTGGAAGCCCTCCGGTGTGCAGCATGACGACCTTTTGGCCCTTTCTGATCACACCTTCATCCAGCAGCCCCAAGAGCCCGGCAAATGTCTTGGCCGAGTAGACCGGATCCAAAAAAATGCCTTCGGTACGCGCCATCAGGGTTAGCGCATCACGGGTTCTCTCCCCGACTTGCCCATATCCAGGCGCGAGCGCACCGTCCCAGACTTTGACACTGTTCATGACAATGGCCGGGTCGAAACTCATCAAGGCGGCCAGTTTGCTTAGGACTTTTTGCATGCGTGCGTGCTGCTGCTCCTGATCGCGACGCACACAGATTCCATAGACGGGCGCATGCACCCCGGACAGTCGCAGCCCCGTCAGAAACCCGCCGTGGGTTGAACCGCTGCCTGAAGGCACTATTGCGGCATCAAAATCGCTTAACTGCGCGCTCAGCTCTACACCACCCTGCACATAGCCCAACGCCCCTAAGGGCGGGTGGTCGATACCAAGATGAATGACATAGGGCCGGTGCCCTTCTGCAACCAGCTGAGCCGCCCTTTCATGCAGGGCGTTGTCAGCTCCGATTTCATCTTCACCTACCGGAAAGCGCATGTGTTCAGCGCCCAGAATTTTGGCCAACAGAACATTGCCCGAAAGGTAGTATTGTTCTCCCATCCCCGACACCCGTTCTTCCAGTTGCAGAACGGATTTCATCCCCAGACGATTGGCGGCAGCGGCGGCTGTACGCACAAAGTTGGATTGCACGGCTCCGGTGATCAGAACGGTGTCAGCCCTTTGTTGTAATGCTTCGCCAAAATAGAACTCCAATTGCCGGGTTTTGTTGCCGCCAAAGCTAAGCCCGGTCAGGTCGTCCCGCTTCAGCCAAAGATCTATACCCAGATGATCTGACAGACGATCCAGCCTTTCGACCGGTGTGACTTCGATCATCAGGTGGGCGCGGGGGAACTCGGACAGTTTCAGATCGATATTCATCTTTTCAGTCATCACTTGTTATCAAACCAAATAGGCACGGCGGAACAGGACCGCGCACGCAAGAAGCGAAATGAAACGAATGGCTTGGGTAATGGCCTGTTGTGGCAGCAGCGGGCCGATCAGGTGCCCCAGCACACTGCCCACAATAGTCGCCGCGACAAACGGCCAAAGCCATGGCGCACTGGCAAAGGCGGCCCAGTCCGACAGGCAGTGCAGTGCAAAGGCTGAACCATATGCGATCAGTGCCACGGGCTGTACCAACCTACGAGCTTCATGCGGGGTTCGGCCTATTGCGAGAAAGCCCAAAATCATCAAAGGACCGGGTGTCGCTGCCCATACTGTGGCAAGGCCCGATAGGCCCGAAATCGCCTGAAATCCTGGCAGACCAACCCTGTTTTCCTGCGGTACTAACGAGGCGGCGACCCCGACAAGCAAAAGAATACCAGTCAGGACCAACACCATGCGTTCCGACAGATAGGGGTAAATCAAGAGACCCAGAGCTATGCCTGCAAGGCACCCGATCACGGCGTTTCGGATCAGTGTACTGTTCTCTGACCACACCCGCCCATTCGATGCGACAAGCGAAACGAGCGTGTTCAACATGAGCAATACTGGAACAGCGGTCGACGTTCCCAACAACACCATCATTACAGGCGCTGCTACGATGCTGAACCCAATCCCGACCCCAACCTGAATCGCTGATCCTGTTACTATGGCAAGAAGCAAGATCATTAGGTCAGCGGGCACGTTTCGATCCGTTGTTTCGCAGTTCATGCACGAAACGGTAACAGCCACCAGTCTTAATGAAAAATCATCTTATTGTATTTATTGATACGCTGATGTTATCAATTCACATGCGTATCACTGCCCGTCAAGTTGAGCTTTTTCAGATGGCCTATCGACACCGCTCCACACGGAAGGCGGCAGATGCCCTGCACATATCTCAGCCCGCCATAAGCCGCGTCGTTGCTGAACTTGAAACGGAAATGGGCGTGTCCTTGTTCGACCGATCAGGACGCAAGTTCGAGCCAACCTCTGCGGCACACAGTCTGCATCAGGCGGTTCAAAAGCACTATCAAGGTTTGGAACGCATCCAGGAAGCCGCTCTCCAAATCGCCTCTGGCACCGGAGGACATCTACGTGTGGCAACGGTCCCAGCGGTGGCTGACACCCGCGTTGCGGTTGCGGCCGGAAAACTCATGGCGGAACTCTCAGGCCTCAGGGTGGATATCGACGTTCTGGACGAGAGGGCCGGGATGGCCGCGTTGCGCGAAGGACGGGTGGATTGCGCAATTGTTTCATCTGACCCCGGCGACCCAAATCTGGCCTGCACGCGGCTGGCCGACTTGCAACCAGTGGTCATTGTCCCTCGTAACGACCCGTTGGCCAACGTGCGCAAAGTCTCGCCTGCTAAACTTGCGGAAGCGCCTCAAGTCATGTTGACGCCATATAGCCCGTTCCGACGCGCTGTGGAGATAATGTTCGACAGCTGTGAGGTTTCGTTTCAGGTCAGAGCAGAAGCCCAGACGCAATCCGCTTTAGTTCGCATGGTCGCTCAGGGCGCGGGCCGTGCTATCGTTGACAAAGACATTTTGGGCACGCCGAAAGCAAGCGATGTATCAACAGTGCCTTTGACTTACGATCTCAGCTGGCCGATCCGAATGATCACCTTTTCGGCGTCAAACGACATTCCCGGATTGCAGAGGTTTACGAATGAACTGAAAGAGCACCAGGGTTAGCCCAATTAGGTTTAAAAGTTTTGGCGGCACTTTGCGGCCATACACCGATACGGCGAATTGCTGCGCTTGCATTTCGCATCTGAGGCATCCGCATTCGATCAACGCCTCAAGAACTCTCACCCACTGACAATTGAGATGTGGAAGACTATCCAATTGACCGGTTCTTGAAACGCCGCAGAAATTTATAGCATTTTTTCAGAATACTTTTACCATGTGGTCAAATTTGGAGGGGTGAATGCTCGACATCATCATTAGACAGGCTCGGCTGCCAGTTAGCCGCCGACCACTGGATATAGCGATCAAAGGTGATCGTGTAGCGGAAATCGCCCCCGAAATTGAAGCTGAAGCGCTCGAAGAAATTGATGCCGCTGGCCGCTTGGTTTCTCCTCCATTTGTCGATCCGCATTTCCATATGGACGCGACCCTGAGCCTTGGGTTGCCGCGCATGAATGTCTCAGGCACACTTTTGGAGGGTATCGCCCTTTGGGGTGAGCTGAAGCCGTTGCTGACACCCGAAGCAGTGATTGAGCGGGCCATGCGTTATTGTGACCTTGCCGTGTCGCAGGGGTTGCTGGCCATCCGTTCGCACGTGGACGTTTCGACTACTCCTTTAGTGGGCGTTGAAGCACTGTTGGACGTGCGCAAGCGGGTTGCTCCCTATATTGATCTGCAATTGGTAGCGTTCCCGCAAGATGGCCTTTACCGTTCGGAAAACGCAGAAAGAAACCTGATCGAAGCGCTCGATATGGGTGTCGACGTAGTGGGTGGAATTCCGCACTTTGAACGTACGATGTCGGAAGGGGCCCGATCAGTCACGAGACTGGCCGAGATAGCGGCGGATCGCGGCCTGATGCTGGACCTGCATTGCGACGAAAGTGATGATCCGATGTCGCGCCACGTGGAAACCTTGGCCTTTGAAACCACCCGCCTGGGACTGGGGGCACGTGTTACGGCAAGCCATGTGACGGCGATGCATTCGTATGACAATTATTATGCTTCGAAGCTTGTTCCGCTGATCGCGGAAAGCGGCATGAATATTGTACCCAATCCACTAATCAACATCACGCTCCAGGGTCGCTCAGACACTTATCCGCGCCGACGGGGTCTAACACGTGTGCCAGAACTGCGCGCTGCGGGTGTAAACGTAGCCTTCGGGCAGGATTGCACAATGGATCCATGGTATTCGCTTGGTTCCGCCGACATGTTGGAAGTAGCCCATATGGGCGTGCATGCCGTGCCTATGACATCTCGCGAAGAGATTGAGTGGGCGTTTGTTTCCGTCACCCAGAACGGGGCCAAAGCCATGGGTCTGCCAGACCCGACAATCCGTGAAGGCGGCCCTGCCAATATGATATTGCTGCAAGCACGCGACCCTATTGAAGCTGTCCGCATGAAAGCTACGCGCCTTGCCGTCATCAAGAACGGAAAGGTGCTGGCACGTACAGAACCACGAATGGCCGCACTTTCTTTGCCCGGCCGTCCCACGACCCTGGATCCCGCCGACTATGCGCCTGAACCCAATGCTTAGGAAGGTCAATAACAAGAACAACTGCCACCAACAGAAGAGGATACACCAATGAAACTCATCACAACCCGCCGTCAACTGATGGTCGGCGCTGCTGCCGCGCTGGCATTGCCGGCTTATGTCCGTCGTGCGAACGCGCAATCTGCTACCCGTGTCGCCGGCGTGCATATGTCACCGGTTGAAAACGCCTGGAACAGTCGCATCCACGTAGCGATGCAGGAGGCCGCAGATGCAGGTCTGATCGAGTACGAGTTTTCGGAAGGTGTTGCCCCGACCGATTATCCTCGCGCAATGCGGGAATATGCCGAAGGTGGTGCCCAAATCATCTGGGGCGAATCCTACGCTGTGGAACGCGAAGCACGCGAAGTGGCGGGAGACTATCCAGACACCGCCTTTCTGATGGGGTCTTCCGGAGGACCGCAAGGGGACAATTTTGGTGTCTTTGGTACCCGCAACCACGAAGCAGCCTATCTGGCTGGCATGCTCGCGGGTCAAATGTCTGAAAGCAACGTCTTTGGCTCAGTCGGCGGTTATCCGATACCCGAGGTGAACTTGCTGATCAACGCATTCCGGATGGGAGTGAGTGAAGTGAACCCTGATGCCACTTTCGTTAACGGCTTCATCGGCGCGTGGTTTGATCCGGCTCGTGCGCAGGAAGCTGCGATTGCCCAGATTGATGCGGGCGCAGACATCCTGTTTGGCGAACGCATAGGTACCGCAGATGCCGCCCAAGCGCGGGGTGTCAAAGCCATCGGTTCTCTTATCGACTATACACCGCGCTACCCGGGCACGGTCTTTGCCAATGCGATCTGGAATTACGGCCCAACCATTGAGGCCATCGTGGCGGACGTTCAGGCCGGTAATCCGACCGGGCGGAACTACACGGAGTATTCCTTTATGGCCCATGGCGGCAATGAGCTGATCTATGTCGCCGATGAAGTGCCCGCCGACGCCATCCCGGCGATGGAGGCCAAACAGGCCGCGATCCAATCCGGTGAATGGGATGTTCCGATCGACGAAAGCGAGCCCTCCTGAACCCGAGGGTTTTGGGGTGACCGATGCGACGGCTCTGGCAGCTGCAATCACGGCAGGGCGGATATCAGCCTGCGACGTGATGGAGCACAGCCTTGCCGCTTGCCAAGCGCAGGCGGATTTGGGGGCCGTGGTATTTCAGGACGAAGATTTGGCCCGTGCCGGGGCAAAGGCTGCAGATGCTTTGCCACCTGAACAGCGCGGGCCATTTCATGGGGTTCCGTTTTTGGTGAAAGACCTCGGCAGTTTTGCAAAAGGGCTGCCTGCCGCGGCAGGATCCGCAGCAATCCGCGCACAAGGACGTAAGTCCGAAAGCGACAGCCATTTGTTGCAGGATTTGCGCCAAACCGGCTTGATCCCTTTTGGTTTGACATCAACACCACCATTCGGCCTTTCCTTGACCTGTGAACCAGATGGCATGGCGGTCAGCCGCAATCCATGGAATCCTGTACTGACCCCCGGTGGCTCATCCGGCGGAGCAGCCGCAGCGGTTGCAGGTGGTATCGTTGCCATTGCTCATGCCACAGATGCGGCCGGGTCCATTAGAGTACCTGCTGCATGCTGTGGTTTAACGGGGCTCAAGCCATCTCGTGGCGCGGTACCCGGAGGCCCTGATTTTGCCAATCACCTGATGGGTATCGCATCCGAACTGGTCCTGGCCCGGTCAGTCCGCGATGTAAAAACTGCCCTAGATGCGGTAGTCCAGCCCATGGCCCCAGTAATTCTGCCGGAAAACCCCCGTATAGCATTGGCGCTACCGGAGCGTTGCGGAGCTGACCAGTGCAAGGCCGCGAAAGATGCTGCCAACGCACTGAGCGATGCCGGCTGTGAGGTCCAAGATATTCGTGCCCCCGACCAACTCGGGGCTGAGGCGCACGAAATTGCCCGAACCATACTGGCCGTTTCCTTGGCCGATTGGCTCACCGCGCTCAGGATCTCTGATGACATGGTCCCCCCGCTGGCCGCTGCCTTGGCTGCAGAGGGTCGTGCGACAGCTGCCACCGCGCTTTTGGCGGCATCGCGACAGCTTGCGCGCCTAACACATCGGGCGCGCAAGCTTTTCAATTCCGCCGATGCAGTCCTGATGCCGGTCCTCTCGTCCGCGCCGCCGGTTGTCGGCACTTTGAATCTTACAGGCTCTGACCCAGACGATCACATGGCGCGGCTGGAGGCTTTTGCTCCAAACGCAGCCCTTGCCAATGCAGCGGGTCTACCTGCCTTGGCGTTGCCTTTTGGCACGGCAAACCGCCTGCCGCTCGGTGTGCAATTGGTCGGTCCACCCGGCGCAGATTTTGCATTGCTGAAACTCGGTGCGCTGATCGAAGCACGTTCGCCTGAAATCTCCTTTCCGTCCCCAATCGCAGGCCTGCCCGCATGACCAAAGTTCTGGAACTACACGGCATTACCAAACGTTTTGGTGCGCTTACCGCCAACGATGATGTGACCCTGACACTGGCAGAGGGGGAAATCCTTGCGCTGTTGGGGGAAAACGGTGCCGGCAAGACGACACTGATGAATATCCTGTTTGGCCACTACGCAGCCGACGAAGGCTCTGTCAGGGTGTTCGGCAAAGAACTGCCTCCGGGGCTGCCCCGTGCCGCGATCGAGGTGGGTGTGGGAATGGTTCACCAGCACTTCACGCTTGCCTCAAATCTAACGGTTCTGGAAAACGTAATGCTTGGTTCTGAACCGCTAACGCGCGCACGTTCAGCCCGCGGCGAGGGACGCAAGAAACTGTTACAGATCGCAGATCGCTTCGGTCTGCCTGTAGACCCCGAGTCCAAGGTTCGTTCACTTTCCGTGGGCGAACGGCAAAGGGTCGAGATTCTGAAAGCACTTTACCGCGACGCGCGCATATTGATCCTGGACGAGCCGACTGCCGTTCTGGCCCGGCCCGAGGCGACACGCTTGTTTGAAACGTTGCGAGACATGACGAAAGAGGGTCTTTCACTTATCTTCATCAGTCACAAGCTGCATGAAGTCATGGCAGCTTCTGACCGTGTGGCTGTACTTCGTGGCGGCAAAATGGTTGCGGAACGTAAAACCTCAGAAACCAACCCCGCTGAGTTGGCGGAACTGATGGTCGGCCGCAAAGTTGAACGGCCTGTACGCCATGACCACAAGATCGGCGCGCCAGTCCTGATTGCAAAAGCCGTACGCGTGGAGGATGGCGATGAATTGCGGTTGGATGATGTGTCTTTCACCGTCCACGCTGGTGAGATCCTTGGTATCGTCGGCGTTTCAGGTAATGGCCAGGCATCGCTCGGCGGCCTGCTGTCTGGATTGGTACATCCAAACGCCGGGCAGTTAACACTGTTGGGCGAAGATATCGGCCATCTGGGGCCACGCGGAATGATCCGAGCGGGCGCGGGCAGAGTGCCTGAAGACCGGCATGCAGAAGGTGTCGTGGGCGAGTTGAGTCTGTGGGAAAACGCGGTGCTTGAACGGCTGCGCACGCCAGAGTTTTCGCGCGGCGGCTTTGTCCGGAAACGCGAGGCCCGCGACTACACTTCTGGGGTAATCGAACGTTTTGATATCCGTGGTGCCAGCCCCGACACACGAACACGGCTGCTGTCTGGCGGCAATATGCAAAAGCTGATCCTTGGCCGGGTCCTGACCAATGGGCCGCGCTTTGTTCTCGCCAACCAGCCGACACGGGGCCTTGATGAGGGGGCAATAGCTGCCGTTCACGCCGAGCTTTTGGCCGCACGAGCCGAAGGGGCTGCGATCTTGCTCATTTCAGAAGAGTTGGAGGAAGCCGTGGCGCTGTCAGACCGCATACAGGCCATCGTCAAAGGTCGCCTGTCAAATCCCATATCCGCTGACCAAGCTGACCCGCAACGCCTTGGTCTGATGATGGCGGGTGTCTGGAAGGAAGATGATGATGCGGCTTGAACGACGCACACATGTGCCGTTGCAACTGATAGTCTTAGCGCCGCTGGCCGCGATCGTTACAGCATTGCTTTTGGCTGCGGGCCTCATTGCAGCAGCGGGTGTAAACCCGCTTACGGCTTACGGCGAAATGCTGACTGGCGCGCTTGGATCTCGCCTGTCGATAACCGAAATGCTGACCCGTGCCACGCCGCTTATTCTCACAGGACTTGCAGCAGCGGTCGCATTCCGTGCGCGGCTTTGGAACATCGGTGGCGAGGGCCAGTTCTTTGTCGGCGCGCTGATTACTGCTTGGATCGGTCATTCACTCGGGGTTCCGGGATGGATAGGTATTCCGATTTTGATGCTGGCAGGCATGGCGGCGGGCGCCGCCCTGTTGGCAGGGCCTGCCTTTTTACGTCTGCGTTTCGGCGTGGATGAGGTGGTGACAACCCTACTGCTCAACTTTATCGTAATTCTTTTCGTCGGTCTCATGATTGAGGGTCCCATGCGCGATCCGTTGGCGTTTGGGTGGCCCTCTTCCGTGCCCATCGACGGGGATTTTCGTCTGCCGGATATGATCCCCCGCACGCGTCTTCATATCGGGCTGCTTGTCGCTATCGGTGCTGCAGGTGCTGTTTGGTTGATCCTTGCGCGTACTGTTTTTGGTGCTGAAACACGCGCAGCTGGCTTAAACGCCAGTGCTGCTGCCTTTGCCGGAATCTCCCTGCCCCAAACCATCATGGGTGTGGCCCTGCTTTCGGGTGCTTTGGCCGGTCTCGCAGGGTCCATCGAAGTCATGGGTGTTACAGCAGGGGTCACCACCACGATGAGCCCCGGGTTTGGTTATGCGGGCATCGTTGTCGCCATGCTCGCGGCTTTGCACCCGGCGGGAGTAGTCGCCGCCGCTGTTTTCGTGGCCACCGTCTTTGTCGGGGCCGACGCCATGAGTCGCGCTACAGGTGTTCCAAGTTTCATCGCCGATGTGATCGTAGCGCTTTGCCTGCTTACCATGATCGTGGCCCTTCTCTTCACAACCTACAGGGTGCGCCAATGAGTGATGCTCTTGATCTGCTGCTGAACACCAGTCTCTGGGCTTCCGTTTTGCGTATCGCAACGCCTCTCATATTTGGTGTCCTTGGCGCGTTGCTCTGCGAACGTTCAGGCGTGCTCAACCTGGGGATCGAGGGGATCATGACTATGGGCGCGATGAGCGGTTGGCTTGCCGTCTACATGGGAGCGCCTTTGCTGGTGGGTCTTATGATTGCAGCGCTTTGTGGTGCGGTCATGGGATTGCTGCATGCCATGCTGACGGTCCCGCTTGGGCTTTCGCAACATGTATCTGGTCTTGGTATAACGCTATTTGCATCAGCGTTGGCCTATTACCTTTACAGGCTTATTGTTGAAGTGGGTGATCTGCCTCCGACGATCGAGGCTTTCCAACCGCTCAATGTTCCAGGGCTGTCCGATATACCCGTTCTGGGTCCAATTTTGTTTTCCCAGGCTCTACCGACCTACCTCGCGCTCTTTGCTGTGGTTTTGATGGCCTACGTTCTGTCCAGAACACCTCTAGGATTGGCTATTCGTATGACCGGTGAAAACCCGCATGCAGTTGAGGCGCAGGGGCTGAACCCAATCCGTATCCGCATCGGCGCGGTTGTCGTAGGATCGGCTTTGATGGCCGTGGGCGGAGCATTCCTGACGACAACTGCGTTTAACAGCTTTTTCCCGGGTATGGTTCAGGGGCGCGGCTGGATTTGCATTGCGCTGGTTGTTTTTGCCAGTTGGCAGCCTGGTAAAGCACTGGTTGGCGCGGTGTTGTTCGCATTCTTCGATGCATACCAGCTACGGCTGCAGACGGCGATTGAAGGCGTACCCTACCAGCTCTTTCTGATGGCGCCTTACGTACTTTCCATCGTCGCGCTCGTCCTTGTCGCGCGCAGAGCCGAAGTACCAGCGGCGTTGATGGCACCCTACCGACGCGGTGAACGTTAGCGGCTTTCGTTCTCTCATGTTGGTTGGCACCAACGAAATTCCCATAAAAAGTGTTTGTTAAAGGTGGCTGCGAAGAACGGGGGTATAGACATTTGAGCGATATGCAGAGACTTCTGAGCGCGTTAGTTGTGTTGGTCTTTTGATGCTTTGCAACAGCTTAGACTGAGTCCAAGTCCACAGGAATCTTGAAAGTCGGCTTCTACCGTGGGTTTCCGCGTATCGCGCTTACTTTAGAGTCTTTTGTTTTCAATTTTGTAGACACTGAAAGTGTTTATTTTTCAAAAGAGCCTTACATGCCTTCTCTTTGAAACTTAGTGATTCAGGCCGTCATGAGCACTGGAAGGTCGCAAATCTGGAGAGGGTTCTCATGTCAATGCCCACTGGGTACCTCGTCGATGCCAGCCCGCCCACCGCATGTGGTAGATCGTTCCAGGGCTGCGAGTTTTGTGAGTGTTTCCAATGCGCGGTCGAGGGATTGCAGTGTTCCGGCGGAGCTTTCCTTGAAGATTGATTTGGGCCTTCCGCGTGGCTTTTTGTGATTCTCCATGGGGGATTTTCCTGTGTTGTCTGTGGGTCAGTTTTAGGCTTTGGCACAGTGTTTTTCAAATTGGTTATCGTTTTCCCTGATAATGAAAAACCTTCCAGGCCATGTATTTCAATGCGTTAGGTTATTTTTTCATATAATGGAAAACATTTTCGAGAAAATTGCAATGTCCGAAGATTGGTAAGATAATTTTGCCAAATTGGAGGAGCTTATCATGTCCAACCAGAACCCGGTCTTTATTCCCGGCCCGACGAACATTCCTGATCGTTTGCGTCTGGCGATGCAGGTTCAGACGCAGGATCATCGCGCACCGGATTTTGTTGAGACGTTTGCACCGGTGCTGGAGGACACTAGGCGCGTGTTTGGCACAAGCGCGGGCCAGATCATCACCTTCCCGGCCAGCGGGACGGGCGGATGGGAGGCGTCGATCACCAACACGCTCAGCCCCGGCGACGCGGTTCTGGTGGCGCGCTATGGCATGTTCAGTCATCGCTGGATCGACCTGTGTCAGCGTCACGGGCTGGATGTTCGGATCATCGAATGCGCGTGGGGCAGCGGTGCCCCGGCGGAGAAGTTTGCCGAAGCTCTGGCGGCTGACAAGGGCCATGAGATCAAGGCGGTTCTGGTCACCCATAATGAGACAGCCACCGGCGTACGTTCGGATATTGCAGCGGTGCGTGGGGCGATGGATGCCAGTGCCCACCCGGCGATGCTGTTTGTGGATTGCGTCAGCTCGCTGGCCTCGATGCCTTTCGCGTTTGACGACTGGGGCGTTGATATTGCGGTCTCGGGCTCGCAGAAAGGCTTCATGCTGGCGACCGGCATGGCGATCCTGTGCGTCAGCCCCAAGGCGCTGGCAGCGATGGAGACGGCCCAACTGCCGCGCACCTTCTTTGACTTCCGCGACATGATGAACGCCAACGCATCGGGCGGCTTTCCCTATACCCCTCCGCTGCAGCTGATCTATGGCATGGGTGAGAGCCTGAAGATGCTGTTCGAGGAAGGCTTGGACAATGTCTATGCCCGCCACTTCCGTCTCGCCGAAGGCGTGCGCAAGGCCACCTCGGCCTGGGGGTTGGAGCTGGTGGCGCAGTCGCCGGATCTCTACTCGGACACCGTCAGCGCGATCTATGTACCCGACGGCTTCGACAGCAATGCCCTGACGGATCACGCCTTCAACGCCTATGGCGTCAGCTTTGGCATTGGTCTGGGCGAGATGAACGGCAAGGCCTTCCGCATCGGCCATCTGGGCAGCCTGACGGACGTGATGGTTCTGTCCGGTCTGGCCACGATCGAAATGGCCATGGCCGATTTGGACTATCCGATCGAGCTGGGCAGCGGTGTGGCCGCAGCGCAGGAATACTTCCGCGCGGGCCGTGCCACACCCATGCAATCTGCAGCGTAAGGAGGCCCTGATGTTGGATGCAATGACCACAGCCGATTGCCTGACCATCGCCGATATGCGCGAGGCGCATGAGCGGATCAAACCCCATATCAACCGCACCCCCGTGTTGCGGTCGGAGTATCTGGACGATCTGACCGGCGCGCAGCTGTTCTTCAAGTGCGAGAACTTCCAGGAGGCCGGGGCCTTCAAGGTGCGCGGGGCCTGCAATGCAGTCTTTGGCCTGAATGACGAAGCTGCCGAACGCGGCGTCTGCACACATTCTTCCGGCAACCATGCGCTCAGCCTGTCTTATGCCGCCGGTCGGCGCGGTATCCCGTGCAACGTTGTGATGCCGCGCACGGCACCGCAGGCCAAGAAGGACGCGGTGCGCCGCTATGGCGGGATCATCACCGAATGCGAGCCCTCGACCACCTCGCGCGAGGCGGTGTTTGCCGAGGTGCAGGCGCGCACGGGCGGTGAGTTCGTGCACCCCTATAACGACCCCCGCGTGATTGCGGGTCAGGCGACCTGTTCGGCGGAGCTGCTGGAACAGACCGACGGGCTGGATGCCGTGGTTGCGCCCATCGGTGGCGGCGGCATGATCTCGGGCACCTGCCTGACCCTGTCGAACCTGGCGCCCGAGGTGCAGATCTACGCCTCGGAACCGGAACAGGCCGACGATGCCTATCGCAGCTTCAAGGCCGGTCACATCATCGCTGATGACGCGCCGGTCACCATCGCCGACGGGTTGAAAGTGCCGCTGAAGGAGAACACCTGGCACTTTGTGTCGAACTTCGTCAGCGACATCCACACCGCCAGCGAGGACGAGATCATCGCTGCGATGAAGATCACCTGGAAATACCTGCGCATCGTGATAGAGCCCAGCTGCGCCGTGCCGCTGGCCACCATTCTGAAGCACCCCGAGGCCTTCAAAGGCAAACGCGTCGGCGTGATCATCACCGGCGGCAATGTGGATCTGGACAAACTGCCCTGGACCCGGGGCTGAGGAGGACATCATGAACAAGCCCGTAAACATCGAGCAACTCGAAGTCGGTTACGACATTCCCGCCGCCATCGGCATGGACGCATCCGAGATCCAGACCCCGGCTCTGGTGCTGGATCTGGACGCGCTGGAACGCAACATCAAAAAGATGGGCGATTACGCCAAGGCCCACGGCATGCGCCACCGGGTGCATGGCAAGATGCACAAATCCGTCGACGTGGCGCAGCTGCAGGTCGAGCTGGGCGGCGCCTGTGGCATTTGCTGCCAGAAAGTGTCCGAGGCCGAGGTCTTTGCCCGTGGCGGTATCAAGGATGTGCTTGTGTCCAATCAGGTACGCGACCCGGCCAAGATCGACCGTCTGGCGCGGATGCCCAAGCTGGGCGCGCGCACAATCTGCTGTGTTGACGATATCGACAATGTGGGTGATCTGTCCGATGCCGCGCAGCGCCACGGCACCCAGATCGAATGCCTGGTCGAGATCGACTGCGGCGCGGGTCGCTGCGGCGTGACCACCACAGCGGACGTCATCGCCATCGCCAAAGCGATCGACGCGGCCCCGGGTCTCAAGTTTGCCGGTATCCAGGCCTATCAGGGCGCGATGCAGCACATGGATCTTTACGAAGACCGCAAAGCCAAGATCGACATCGCCGTGGCGCAGGTGAAAGACGCCGTGGACGGGCTGAAGGCCCAAGGGCTGGACTGTGACATCGTCGGCGGTGGCGGCACCGGGTCTTATTACTTCGAGAGCACCTCGGGCGTGTATAACGAACTGCAATGCGGCTCTTACGCCTTCATGGATGCCGATTATGGCCGCATCCTTGATGAGAACGGCAACCGCATCGACCGGGGGGAATGGGAGAACGCCTTCTTCATCCTCACCAGCGTCATGAGCCATGCCAAGGCAGACAAGGCCATCGTGGACGCAGGCCTCAAGGCCCAATCCGTGGACAGCGGCCTGCCGGTGATCTTCGGACGCACGGATGTGGAATATGTCAAATGCTCGGACGAGCACGGCGTGGTCGCCGACCCCGACGGCGTTCTCAAGGTCAATGACAAGCTGCATCTGGTGCCCGGTCACTGTGACCCGACCGCCAATGTGCATGATTGGTATGTGGGTGTTCGAAACGGCAAAGTTGAAGCGCTTTGGCCGGTCTCCGCGCGCGGCAAGGCTTACTAGCCGCCGCACATGCGTCCCGGGCGGCAGTTATCCCTTCCCCTGCCGCCCGGACCTGCACCCCAAAGCTCAAGGAAAAGGTCATGAAAGATATGACAGACAAACCCCTGCTGATCGTTGGAGAAGACCTCTGCCAGCAACTGGTCGGACGCCGCGAGGCCTTCGATGCGGTACAGGACGTCTTTGCCGCCATGGCGCGTGGCGACGCCTATAACTTCCCGGTCATTCGTGAGGCCATCGGCTATGCCGACGCGCTTTATGGCTTCAAATCCGGCTTTGACCGCGCCGGTCAGGTGCTGGGTGTAAAATCCGGCGGCTACTGGCCCGGCAACATGGACAAGGGGCTGACCAATCACCAATCCACCGTCTTCCTGTTCGATCCAGATACCGGGCGGCTCTCGGCGCTGGTGGGCGGCAATTACCTGACCGCCGTACGCACTGCGGCCTCATCTGCCGTGTCCATCGCCCATCTGGCCCGCAACGATGCCAAGGTGCTGGGCATGGTCGGCGCAGGCCACCAATCCGCCTTCCAGCTGCGCGCCGCCGCCGAGCAGCGCGATTTTGAGAAGGTCGTCGCCTGGAACCCCCACCCCGAGATGCTGCCCCGTCTGGGCGCGGTCGCAACCGAGTTGGGTCTGGAGTTCGAGGCCGTCAGCCAAGAAGAACTCGGCGCGCAGGCGGATGTCATCATCACCATCACCTCAGCCTTCGAGCCGCTGCTGATGAAAGACTGGATCAAACCCGGCACCCACCTGGCCTGCATGGGCACAGACACCAAAGGCAAGCAAGAGGTCGACGCCGCGCTGGTCGCAGCCGCCACTGTCTTCACCGACGAGGTCGCACAGTCCACCTCCATCGGCGAGGCCCAACACGCCATCGCCAATGGCACCCTGACCGAGGACCAAATCAACCCCATCGGCGCCGTCATCAACAGCGATCACACCGGTCGCACCTCCGCCGAAGAAATCACCCTCTTCGACGGTACAGGCGTCGGCCTACAAGACCTCGCCGTCGCTCAAGTCGCCGCAAAACTCGCTCAAGAAAGCGGGCGGGCAGATCGGGTTGCTCTCTGAAAACCTGCGCGAAAGAGTGAACTGATACTTACTTGGAGTGGTTCGTTCCGGGCCATGCCACGGCAAAAGCGACAGCGTCCGGCCCGGGCGCTTTCGCGCGCAAAAATCTATGTCAGGCACTGGAAGAAAACGGCTCGCCCAAAGTATCAGGGTCGACCTCAACCCCAAGACCTGCTCCATTCGGCACGTGCAGCAATCCGTCAGTGCTGGGCGGCATACCGGTCGCGTTTTGAACTGTCACCCAATTCATGAAATCCACTGTGTGCGCTGCAAGCCGCACCGGGAGCCTGGCCATCATCTGAGCTGTGGCAGCCGTGTTGATGGTGCTTCCCCCGGTATCTTCAATGGTCACCTTCAACCCAAGCTGCACGGCCACATCGCTGAGCAAACGGGTCGGGCCAACCCCGCCGATCCGGGCCATTTTAAGCGTCACCCCCGACACCATCCCGTCGGCATGAGCCGTCAGCATTGCTTCGAGACCCGTGATGCTTTCATCCAAAATAAACGGGTGAGGGCAAGATTGCGCAACACGCCGATTTTCGGCCATCAACATACAAGGTTGTTCAAGCCAAAAGTCCAGATCGCCCACACCCCGTAAAAAGCGAAGCGCATCTTCAACCAGCCATCCGCCATTGGCATCCGCATAGAGCGAAATGTTAGAAGGAACAGCACTTCGGACCGCGCGCAAACGCTCGATATCCTCCAGCGGGTCCTGTCCAACTTTGACCTGTAGACGCCGGTAGCCTAGTTTCAGATAGGCCTGCGCGCTCTGCGCCATCTCCTCAGGGGTGGCCTGACTGATCGAGCGATAAAGTGTAACGGATCGAGTGGCACCCCCACCTAAAAAGGAACAAAGCGGCATTCCTGCCCGGCGCGCCGCCAAATCCCAAGCGGCCATGTCAATTGCTGATTTCACCCCGGGCTGGCCTAGCATGGCCGCGTTCAACACCTCGGCCAACTGTGCTGGCGCATCTGAAGGTAGACCAATCACTTCCGGTAGTAACCGTGCTGTTCCTTCCGCCATTTCCTCGGGAAAAGCCTCAGCATAAAATGCCCCGAGAGGCGCCGCCTCTCCCCAGCCGATGGTGCCATCAGCTGCTTCAAGCGCGACGATCACCGCGTGGAAGCCATGTTCGGTCTGCCCGCGGCACACATATTTTCCTGCGGCAAAGGGTTGGTATTGCCGCCAGGCTCGGGCCGAAACAATAGGAACAGGTTGGATCATGTGAAAGCCTTCAACCGGCGAAGCGAGCCAATCGGGACATCATCCAGGTTCAGCGCTGCGTTCTCATTTGCCTCTGTCAAACCTTCAACTTTCTTATTCAATTCTCCGGGCGGTATGTGCATCGTCAAACGGTTATCAGGCCAAACCAAGTTGTTCTGAACATGTGCCACCGCCCAAACACGAAAAGAAGGATCCCGACCCGACAATTTGTCAAGTCGCCTCTTCAGCCGCGCGTTTCGCGGCGATCATGCCCAGAAGCTGCTCTTTGGTGCGCCGGATATGACTGGCCAAAAGGTCGCAAGCCTCTTCAACTTTACGCTCTCGCGCCAACCGCAAAAGGTCGCGATGGTCTTTCTTTGCCGGTTCGCGCTGCTTCATCACACTCAGATGCATTCGCACATACCGATCCGATTGCAGGCTGATGCGATCCAGCAACTCGTTGGTCAGCTTCCGTTGCGAAGCGGCGTAAAGCGCTGAATGATATCTGTAGTTCAAGACACCCCACTTCCCCACATCGTTTTCGTCGTAGGATCTCTCCATCTGGCTCAGAATCTCTTCGCAGCGTGCAAAGTCAGCGGATGTCATGTTTGGGATAGAGTGGTGAAACAGGTCCACTTCGATCAGGATACGCAAATCGAAAATCTCACCAATTTCTCTAAGGGAATGCTTGGTGACAGAGCCGCCACGGTTGTTGGCCCATTGCACAAGACCCTCGGCGTTCAGGCGTTTGAGCGCTTCACGGACCGGCATTCGGGAAACATCATATTCTTCAGCCAGAGCCTCTTGCCGAATGGTTTCGCCCTCGGCCAGTTCACCGCTCAGAATACGTTCCCGCAGATCATTTGCGATGACCTCCGGCAAGCTCTGCTTGGTGATTGCTCGTTTTCCTGCCATTTCAAGTCTAGCCCTGCAGCATTTTAGTTAGGGGTACCGAGTTTTCGCTATTTCTCAAAGCCGAACCAATAACTTCGCACCGGCTGAATGCGTCCACCAGTCCGAGCGCGGGGTATGGATATACGCGGTCAAACACCCCAGGTATCCGACAGACGATAGCCTCCGGGCCAAGGGTCGTCAGGGTCAAGCATGTGCTGGTGAATACCAGTGATCCATCCTCGGCCACTGATCTCGGGTATGATTGCCGCGCGACCGCCCACCTGCGCCACGTCAACGATCCGACCCGTAAAGCTTGACCCGATGATTGAGGCAGCTTCAAACGTCTGGCCCGTCACCATCAACCCTCTTGCAGCCATCAACGCCATGCGCGCGGATACTGCAGTTCCTGTTGGCGAACGGTCGACCTTACCCGGTTGGATTGCGACTGCGGACTTACCGGTCAACCCTGTTTCGGTCGCAGTCAACGGACCACAGAAGGCACAGAACGAGATATGATCCCACTCGGGATTATCAGGATGCGAGAACCCAAGCTGCTCGTTCGCCGCATTGGTGATCTTCACGCCCAGTCGGGCAATATCGCGGGCTTCATGTTCGACAATTTCGAAGCCCAGCGCCTTGGCATCAACCACCACAAAACTGTCGCCGCCATAGGCCGTATCCACAGTGATCGTGCCCAACCCCGGCACCTCAAGAGGGACCGACAGCTTGTCGGCGAAACTGGGCAGGTTCTGCACAAAAATACGCCGCGCCTTGCCATTGCGGCATTCCGCACGGACCCGAACCAGCCCGCCCGGTGCCTCTAGCACCATGTGGGTTTCGGGTTCCTGCATCGGAATGATCCCGCCATCCAGCAGCACGGTCGAGACACAGATCGAATTTGACCCTGACATTGGTGGTGTGTCTTCCGGCTCCATTATGATCCAGGCTGCGTCGGCCTCAGGGTGTTTCGGTGGCACCAGCAGATTGACATGGCGGAACACACCGCCGCGTGGTTCGTTCAGGACAAAGTTCCGCAAAGTCTGGTCTTGCGCGATGTAATTGCGCTGCGCCCAAACCGTGTCGCCGGGTGGAGGGGCGACACCTCCAACGATGACATCGCCCACCTCGCCTTCAGCATGCGCCGAAATCACGTGTATCGTCTTGCTGCTACGCATTTGGGTCCTCAATTATGTTGCGCGACAGGCGCTTGTCGCTGCGAATGCCGAAGTGATTTTCATCGCGCATCCTCTGGCTCAAAACCGTGTGGATGCGTAAGGCGTCAAGTCAAGCACAGGTTTCGCTCCCGTAGCCAGATCAGCGACAAGCTCTGCGGTGCCTGCGGATTGGGTAAGGCCCAGATGGCCGTGTCCAAAGGCATACAGAACCTGAGGCGCACGGGCAGAGCGGTCAATGACTGGCAGGCTGTCTGGCAGCGATGGGCGGAAACCCATCCACTGCGTTCCACCTTCAAGATTTAAGGCAGGCAGGAACCGCCCGGCTTTGGCCAGCAGTGTATCGGCACGCTTGAAATTGGGGGCCAGCTTCAACCCACCCAGTTCAACCGCGCCTCCAACGCGGACACCATCGTTGATCCGCGTCACCACGAACCCGTGCCCGCCAAAGGTCAGGTGCGTGCGCAGATCAAAAGCGCCTGCTGGCAGAGTGGTGTTGTACCCGCGCTCGGTCTCGAGCGGAATATGGTCACCTAAAGTTGCAGCCAATTGGTGCGACCATGCCCCGGCAGCTACAATCACCTGACTGGCCGAAATGTCGCCAATTGTTGTTCCAAGATTCACTCCCGCATCGGACCGGGCCAACGCCACAACACCCGCGCGTTCAACACGACCTCCGCGCGCGGTGAATTGCGCGGCCAGATGGCTGGTCCAGCGGGCCGGATCAACCGTGTTCATCCAAGTCGGTGTAAAGCCCGCATGGGTAAATCGGCGATCCAGACCGGGCTGAACCTCGGCGATCTGTTCCGGGCTGTCCAACAGATCGAAGGGAATTCCATGGTCCCTGCGCAAATCCCAGGTGGGCAGACTGGCACGAAACTCAGCTTCGCTTTCGAACAGCTGCAACTGGCCCTCACGCCGTATCAGTGCCTCGCCATCCACCTCTTTGATTTGACGTTCCAGCGCCGCGCGGCAATGGGCCATCAGAACGGCCTGCGCGGACAGCGACGCCGCATAGCGATCACGCCAACTGGACCGCCAGAACCGCAGCATCCAAGGCGTGATGTTCAACGCATATGCGGGTGGGATCGATAAAGGGCCCAACGGATCAAGCAGCCAACCCGGCGCTTTGCGCATGATCCCGGGCGTGGCAAGCGGCACAATGTCGGTAAAGGCAAACGCACCGGCATTGCCTTTCGACGCCCCTGCCCCAATGCCTTCACGGTCAAGAACCAGAACCTGCTTGCCACGCTTTTGCAACTCTAACGCCGCGCTGATACCCACGACACCAGCGCCGATCACAACGATTTCTGTTGGGTTGCTTTGCTGCATCGCTGGAAAATCTCAATCAGTAGTTCAAGCTCAGTGGCCGGTTACGCGGCGCCACCTGACATCTAAGTCAAAGGAAGATCCCTTCGCGAAAAGGATCGTTTTGCGCAAAAGTCAATTTGCCTTCCCCCATGATATACGCCCGGCCAGTCAACGTTGGGATCACGCCCCCCGTAGGCCCGGGTTGAAAGCTCAGGCGATACGGGCTGCCGATCACACTTTCCTGAGTGATTTCTTCGCCGGGGGCCAGCACTCCATCCGCAGCCAAACACGCTAGTCGCGCCGAACTGCCCGTGCCGCAAGGGGACCTGTCATATTGATCATCTGGGCACAGCACAAAATTGCGGCTGTGAATGCCCTTGTTAGGGGACAAGCCCTGCAGGATCACATGGTCCACCGGTTGTCCGTTTTCACCGCATACGTTCTGAGAGATACAAGCTTCGCGGATGGCAATGGATAAGTCAGTCAAAGCGCGAATGTTACCCGGTTCCACAGCAATTGGGCTGGGGTCGACAATAAAAAACCAGTTACCGCCATACGCCAAGTCACCTTTCACCTGACCATGGCCTGCGACCTCAATGGCAACCGACGTTTTTACCCGGCGGCTTTCGATATTGGTGACACGCACAGTATTCGCGTCCAGCAGATCGACCGAGATCTGACCGGCAGGCGTTTCGATCTTGTGCGTACCCGGAGCGATCCGGCCCAGATGCGCTAGCGTCACCGCCAGACCAATCGTGCCATGCCCGCACATTCCCAGAACCGCATCGGTATCGAAATAGATCACGCCAGTTTCGCAACTCGGGTCTTCTGGAGGAACAAGAAGCGCGGCCACCATGCCGGGCTGCCCGCGTGGTTCAAGCAAAACAGACTTGTAAAATGCTTCATGTTCGGTGGCCAGACGACGGGCCCTTTCGGCCAATGAGCCAGAACCAAGATCGGGTGCCCCGTCCAAGATCACCCGCGTGGGCATCCCGCCCGTGTGGCTGTCGATCACATGCATTCAGCTATCACTCCGCCCTGTCTCGACCAGTCGGCAAACCACCCACAGAACAGGGCATATTGCTGTTCGCAATACTTGCGTTGCGAATCCGTCAATTCGTCGGTCTCAACAAAATGCAGTCGGTATTCCTTTTCACCGTTCAGAACCAACAGATGCTTGTAATACAGCACCAGATCGGTGCCTTCGTCAAAGCTTGCCAACACACCAAAGGCTTCCTCCAGCTCACGCGCGCGCAAGCGCGCTTCGGCATGACCGGTCGCAGCCTTTTGGCACAGGGCAGCCAACAGCAACGCCTCTTTAGGCAGCGCCGTACCAATCCCGGTGATCGCGCCGGTTGCCCCACAGTTGACAAAGCCATGATAAACTTCGGTATCCACGCCCACCATCAGCGTAACCTGATCGTCTTGTGAGGTGATATGCTCTGCCGCATATCGCAGATCGTCCTTGCCGCCGAATTCCTTGAACCCCACTAGGTTTGGGTGCTCGGCCCGCAGGGCAAAGAACAACTCGGCCCGGGTTGCGAAGCCATAGACCGGGCTGTTGTAAATGATGGCAGGAACGTCGGGTGCGGCGGACAGGATTGCTTTGAAATGGTTGCGCTGTGCTGCGACCGAGGATCCGCGGGACAAAACGCGTGGGATAACCATAAGCCCTGCTGCGCCCACCTTTTGCGCATGCGCCGCCAGTGCGACCGCGGATTTCGAGTTGATTGCACCCGTACCGACGACAACAGGCAAACCTGCTGAAACCAAACGCTCGACACCTTCCATCCGTTCAGCATCCGACAGCAGCGGCCAGTCGCCCATTGAGCCACAATACACAACGCAAGACATACCGGCCGCGATCATTTCCTTGCCCTTTTTGACCAGGGCATCGAAATCGGGTGTCCGATCGTCTTTGCAGGGGGTCATTAGGGCGGGCATGATGCCGGTAAAGACATTCTTGGACATGAAGGTATCCTTCCTCAATGCGTCAGGGGCCAAAGTGCTTTGGGCGCGTTGGCCGAAACTTTACAGGTCGCCCGGGGCGTTCTCCGGACGTTTCAGTGGCTCAAACGAACCGCGATGCGTGACACTTGCGAACCTGACCGCCAGTAACGAAACAGGTGCCAATGCCGCAATATTCACCGATTTCTCACGAACGTTGGCTACTATGAATCACCTAGTAACGTTTCAATATGGGATTTTGGATCCAAAATCCAGAAATGATTGATCCACCTTTTTGAACGTCTTCACAATGACCAGCGAGCCATGTGCCGCAAGGTGTAACCTACGCAAAGCATGTGACCAAGCTACCCGGGTCTTAAAGCCCTAAACGGAGGCAAAATCAAAAGACTGGAGAATGTGCCACTCTTCGACAGGCACGTTTTGACTCGACCTTACCAAACATAAGCGCCGGAAACTGATCTGCATTCCAATCATGTCTTCATAAACATGGGCTTCTGCTGATTTGATTTCTGGGGCAATCGGACCGTAAGCCACACTTACATGAGGCAAAAAGTCCCTTGGACGCTGGGATGCCGGCAAGGCACTGGACAACTTTTCCTGCTCGCGCTCCAATTCCGGCGTAGGTGCAAGATCCAGATAAAGCGACTTGTAAAACACGTTTTCGGCACCAATTCCGGTCACGGTCAGGTTGCAGCTGGAAAGACCCGCTGAAATTTCGCCCAGAATCGCCTTCAGTTCTGCCTCTTCCCCCGCGATGTCACCCTCCAGAGTTACATGTGGGACAAATGATGGCGTGTCGTTTGCATCAGCAAAACGCTTGATCCTTTTACTCAACTCAGTCAGCAGAGGCTCTTCTGGCAGCATCCAGATTGAAAAACATGCAACATTTGCCTTCATATTCAATGCGTTCCTCGAGAAATAAATTCTGGTTCGATGAGAATGGTTTCGCTGGGCTTTTCAGGTTGATCCAAGCGTTCGGTGAGCAACCGCAAAATCTGCGCAACGGTCTGATCCATATCGTTTCTGATGGTCGACAATTGAAAACTGGGCCACTGCGCAATCGCGATGTCATCAAATCCGACAACGGACAGGTCAGAAGGAATGGACATGCCAAACTGTTGCCGGGCCGCAGCAATCGCACCCAATGCCATAGCGTCATTTGCACAGAACAACCCGTCCAGCTTGACCTCACTGTTCAATATTTCAATCAGGGACTCGTATCCGCCCTCATAACTGAAGTCTGAGTGCTTCGTGACGGCGGGTTCCAGACCAGCCTTGGCAAGAGCATTCTCAAAGCCTGCCTTCCGTTCCTGATCGGACGACAAATGCGCCAATCCGCCTAGATAGCCCAACCGGGTTTTACCTTGGGCGATCAGCCGCGCCACCGCCAGTTCCGCCCCGCGCGCGTTGTCGCAACAGACACAATCCACTCCTTCGGCATCCATCACACGACCAGACACGATCAGGGGAATGTTCAACTTGGCGCAATGGATCGCAACTGATTCGTCCACACTACCCCCTCGCAGAATCAGGGCATCCAGCGGATACGCCAGCACTTCGAGAACTTCGGCTTCGGATGTTTCGGCAGAGCCTCCCAGTACAACGGGCCACTTGCCCATTGCATGTAATCCCCGCATCAGCTTTGCCAGAATTTCGCTGTCGTAGTGATTGACAAGATCACCTGTAACAATTGCGACAAGGTTAGATCGACCCCTGCTTTGCAACCCCGCCGCAAGCGCATTGGGACGGTATCCAAGCTGTTCAGAAACCTGAAGAATTTTCTTCTTCTTATCCTCATCCAAAGGCGATCCCGGCGTGAATGCACGCGATACTGCTGACCGCGAAACGCCTGCGGCCTCGGCGACCTGTTTTGCCGTTACACGGCGAGGTTTGATTTCTTTACCAGTATTCATGTGTCAGTCGGGGCTCATCTCGAAGGACCGGAACTTCTTTTCCGAATATCTGAAATTTAGGGTTGCGTCATAAAGGTGTCATTTCTTACCGTTACATGAACACGTGTTCACTACGTTTGTAGCAGAATTATGAAAGATGCAAAATGAACCTTGCTCCGGTCGACTACGAATCTTCTTCTTCCACGCTTGGGGCCGAGATCAAGCTGCGCAACCTTCGGGTGGGATACGCCGAGCAGGATGTGCTTTCCAATATCGACCTTGACGTAAAGGCCGGCGAATTCATTGCCCTGCTCGGGGCATCGGGCTGTGGCAAGACAACGTTGCTGCGGGCCCTTGCTGGTTTTGTTCCAGTGCGCGGCGGGTCGATTTCTGTCGATGGGCAGGATATGAGCCACACCACCCCCGAGAACCGCGGCATGGCGATGATGTTCCAATCCTACGCGCTGTGGCCGCACATGAATGTGGCGCAAAACATCGGATACGGGCTGAGGCTTCGCAAGAAAAGCAAAGATCAGGTTGCATCGCGCGTACAGGAAATGGCCGCGCTTGTCGGGTTGGGTGATCTGATCCATCGCAAGATCGGCGCTTTGTCGGGTGGTCAGCGGCAACGTGTGGCGCTTGCCCGTGCTTTGGCCATAGACCCACCGGTTTTGCTGCTGGATGAACCGTTGTCCAACCTTGATGCGGGTATCCGCGCAAATATGCGCCACGAAATCCGGAGCCTGCAACAGCGACTTGGCCTGACAACAGTTCTGGTCACCCACGACCGTGAAGAAGCCATGTCGATGGCAGACCGGGTTGTGATTCTGAACCAAGGTCGGATCGCGCAGGTCGGCACCCCGGAAGATGTCTTTCACACACCCGCCAATCCCTATGTCGCCCGGTTCATGGGTGCGGGAAATACATTGCATGGTGTCGCTGAAATTGGCGCTTCATCCATAGATCTGACATTGGATGGCAAAACCCATCGCCTTCCGGAACCTAGTCAGGATCGTTCTGGCGTCCATTTCCCCGAATGCCAAAGCGGCCCGGTTGAAATTCTGTTTCACAGCGATGCTGCCCAATTGGGTAGCGCGCCTGATAATTCTTTGTCGCTGCCCGGAACGGTCCTTCAGCATTCCTATCTGGGATCGGTCTATCGCCATGAAATACAGGTCGGCGAAGCCCGGATCATGGCGGACAATCCCCACAAAATGCCCATCGGCGCGGTTGTCGATGTAAGCGTACCGGCCACGGCCTTAAGTCTGTTTCCTGCAAAGTCCCAGACAGCCGTGACCGGACATGAGGCGGCGACCCCGGCCGCACAACACCTCTGAGACCCTGGAGAAACACCATGACTTCCAAAATTGCAAATCTTTTTGCCTCAGCGGCCATAGTGGTCGCTGTCACAGGCACGGCGCAGGCCGAAAACGTGCTCAACGTGGCCTCTGGCGGCAGTCAGAACATGGTTGACTACGTAACCGATTATCTTGGCCCGCTGTTCGAGGAACAGAACCCGGGCTGGGAAGTAAACGTTGTCGGCACTGGTCCAGGCAACGCAGGCAGCCAGGCAATTCTAGAAAAAATCAAGGCACAGGCCGGAAACGAAGCTTGGGATACAGATGTCGTTGTCATGACCCAGCTGAAATCTGGTGAGATGGTGACAGAAGGTCTCTTACAGAAATACGTAGGTGACATCGATACCGGTCAGCTTGCCACGCGTGACACGTCCAAGACCGCTCTGGGCACCGATGTCGAGGGCTATGTTATGCCCATGTTCCACAGCCAGACTGCAATCGCCTACAACCCCGATCTGGTTCAAAACCCGCCTGCAAGCTTTGACGAACTGAAAACCTGGACAGCAGAAAACAAAGGGGCGTTCGGCTATAACGGCATCAAGAACGGAATGTCGGGCGTCGCATTCACCGCAGCGTGGATGTATGCCTATGCTGGCAACACCGATCAGTTGATGAACGGCCCCTATGATCCAGAGTTAAAAAACAGCTGGGACCAGGCCCTGAACGACCTCAAAGCTTTCAACGAAAACGTCACATTTACGCCTGGCAACGCGGGCACTCTGGATATGATGAACCGGGGTGAGATCGTTATGGGTCCGGTTTGGGTTGACATGTTCTACACTTGGCAAGCCGACGGCCGCCTGAATCCGAACCTCAAACTGCTGCTGCCCGAGCCGGGCATGCCGGGTCAACCCTATTACTATGCGATCCCGGCCAAGGCGGAAAACGCTGAAGCGGCGCGCAAGTTTATCGCTCTGGCCACCAGCCCCGAAGTTCAGGCAGAAGGCATCGTCAAGCGCTTTAACTGGTACCCGGGTATCGACGCTCAGCATGTTGAAGGTGCGTTGGATCAGGAAACCTGGAACAAGCTGTTCACCGATGTGACGCCGGAAGATCTGGCTGCCAAAGGCAAACCCTTCCCGCTGGGTCCGTTTTTTGACGATATCCGCGAAGCCTACGAGCAAAAGGTTTCCAACTAACTCCCTCTCATGGAAACCAATGTGCGGGCCTTCCCCCATGGGGCCCGCACTCAAAATTCTTGGACTGGCCCCCGATGATCACCCGAAAAGCCTCTTTAATCCTGATTGCACCTGCAATCGTATTGCTTGCCTGCCTGTTTTTATACCCTTTGGGCTATTCCCTGTTGTGGGCGTTCCGGGATGAGGAGCTTGGCGGTTGGGGTCTGCAGAACTTCACAAAGGCCTTTGCCTTGTATTCCAACGATGTCCTGTTCACCCTGATAATCGTAAGCCTCTCAACCGTGATTATCGGCCTGCTTTCGATAGCCATCGGTGGCTATCTGACCTTAGGTGAAAACCGGGTGGCCCTTGCCGTGTTGCGCTGGCTCTATCGCTGGCCATTGTTCATTCCGTTTGTAGTTGCGGCACAGCTGATGCGAACCTTCCTCGCCAAGAACGGGATGATGAACAATATCATTGTCTCAACCGGTTTGATGGAACCCTTGCAAGCCGCCAGCTATCTGGACTGGCGTGGCATTGTGATTACCTTTGTTTGGAAACAAACGCCCTTCGTGGCCTTGCTGGTAGCAGGCGCGATGGCATCATTGGATCGCTCGACGATCGAAGCAGCTCGCAACCTGGGCGCATCCCGTCTTAGAATTCTGTTTGAAATTGTGGTGCCGCAAGTGGGCACAACACTCATGGTCGGGCTGATCCTGTCTTACGTCGTAATGATGTCCGTTTTGTCGGTGCCTCTTATGATCAACGCACAGACGCCCACGATGATCACAGTGGACATGGCATGGCGCATCAACGCCTATTCCGACTATGGCGTGGCAAACGCGCTGGGCTTTATTTCTTATGCAATGACGGCCGTGATCGCCTGGGTCTACCTGCGTCAGGGCGTGCGTGAAGGAGGGAAGCCCGCATGACCATTCTTCGCACAACCCTCACCGCCGTGCTGTTGGCTTTGCTGGCCTTTGCAATCTTTGGGCCGATCACCAACATGCTGATCTGGTCCGTCGCCGAAACGTGGTACTTTCCGGCGAAACTCCCGCAAAGCTACGGCTTTTCCTTCTGGGAACGTGTGTTCCGCCCTCAGGGCAACGCTATGGAGTCGCTCTGGAGCTCGGTTCTGATCGCTCTGTTTACCGTGCTGGCGTCTCTGGTGGTTGCTATTCCAGCCGGGCTGGCATTGGGGCGCGGCAGCCTGCCATGGCGGACGTTCTTCCTGCTGTTGTTCCTGTTGCCACAAGCCTTTCCATCCATCGCCGTACACATGAACATCGCCCGCATATTCTATGGGCTGGGCCTGAATGGCACTTATGTCGGCGTGGTTCTGGTTCATACGATCCAGGGGCTGGTGTTTTCGGTTTGGATCGCCACTGCCGCATTTGCCGCCGTGGATCGAGAGCTTGAGGAAGCCGCCGCAAATATGGGGGCGTCTCCCTTCACGGTGTTCCGCACGGTCACCTTACCGCTTGCCCTTCCTGGGCTGATGGCCAGTGCAATTTTCGTGTTCCTGATCTCGCTGGACGAGTTCACCGGAACGTACTTTGTCGGTGTGCCGGACATCACCACGATGCCCTTGCTATTGTTCACCGCATCAATGGAAGGGAACTATCAAATCGCCTCAATCACTGCGCTCATTTTGCTTGTCCCTTCGGTTGGCTTCATGTTGTTCATTGAACGGTTTCTGAAATCGGACGTTTTGGCCAAGGTGGGAAGCTGACATGACCGATGTCGAGAACCGGCTGGCCTTCGCCAAGTCTTTGGCCCAAGACGCCGCTGCGCTGGCTGTGCGTCTTCGCGATGAGCGTGGTGTCGAATTCATTGCCGAGAAAGGCCCGCAGGATTTTGTAACCTTCGCGGATCGCGCGGTCGAAGACTTGATACGTCAACGCATCGCTGAAAGCTGGCCAGACGACGCCATGTTGGGTGAAGAGGACGGCGTATCCGGCTCGGGCAACGCGTTTTGGGTCGTGGACCCGATTGACGGGACCGCCAACTTCATGCGCGGGCATCGCGACTGGGGCGTTTGTATAGCGTTTTATGACGGCCAAAACATACCACTTGGTGTGATCTGCGCACCAGACCTGAACATGTTGGCCTGGGCGTCTGTCGGCGGGGGTGCGTGGCTGAACGAAAAACGCTTGAGTGTTTCCAACTGCGCCGAACCAACCCGTTCACAATTGATGTTGGGCTGGTCGACCCGCCGACCGTTTACAGAACATACTCAGTTGATTGAGGCTTTGCTGGATGCAGGCATAGAATACCGTCGCAACGGCTCTGCCGCGATCAGCTTGCTGGCGGTGGCCACCGGTCAGGCTGAAGGATACTATGAGGCCCATTTGAACCCTTGGGATGCTTTTGCCGCCATTCCGATGATCCAGGAGGCCGGAGGGCAGATCGACTGCGAACCCCTGGACAGGTTTTTAACGCAAGGCAGCCAAATTTTGGCGAGCGGAAAGGGCATGCACCTTTCGTTTCGCGAAAAAGTCAGCGGGAATTGTCAAAGTTAATCCCGAAAGCTCTGTCTTGAGATCTTGAGCCGACGGCTTGTTCATCTGAAATGTCAATTCTGTCGGCTTGGTGTCTCAGAGGCAAAGCCGAGTAAAAATCTTGCGTTCCTACTTTCTATTGACCCGAGTCTGGAAGATACCATGGTGGCACGCACCATCAATGTAGCGGCTTCGGCTTTACTGAGACGATAGGAGAGACCCATGGATATCAGGCCTTTCGGTGTCGAAATGTGGATGAACGAGTTCGAAACCAAGTGCGAACTCAATCTGGCTGAAACCTGCGTCGAGTCTATCACACTGGGTGAGCTGTTTGAGATGGCGGGCCAACACAACAGCATTCTGAACGATCTGTCCGCCATGAAGATGACTTATGGCGCAATCGAAGGTTCGGACCGTTTGCGCGATGCCATCTGTGGGTTGTACGAAAACCAGACCCGCGAAAATATCCTGACGACCCACGGAACCATCGGCGCCAACTCTTTGGTGCATCAAACGCTGGTTGCGCGCGGGGATCACGTGATTTCGGTGATCCCGACCTATCAGCAGCATTACTCGATCCCCGAAAGCATCGGAGCGGAAATAGAGCTGTTGCATTTGACCCCAGAAAACGCGTTTCTGCCCGATCTCGACAAGCTGCGCGCGATGGTTCGACCCAACACGCGGTTGATTGCGATCAACAATCCGAACAACCCGACCGGTGCTTTGATGGACCGTGCCTTGCTGGAACAAATCGTCGAAATCGCGCGCAGCGTTGATGCGTGGCTTTTGTGCGATGAAGTCTATCGCGGCACCGACCAGACCGGTGATGGTTTCACGGCGGCCGTTGCCGACCTTTATGAAAAAGGGATCAGCACGGCAGGTATGTCCAAGGCGTATTCATTGGCCGGATTGCGGGTCGGTTGGATCGCGGGGCCCAAAGACATGCTTCATGATGTGATGATCCACCGTGACTACAACACCATCTCGGTCGGTCAGGTCGACGAAATGCTCGCTGCCATTGCACTTGAAAACCGCGACAAAATTCTGGCGCGCGCCCAGCGGATCACGCGAGAGAACCTGAAGATCGTCGAAGATTGGATGGCAAATGAGCCATTGCTGAGCTGGGTGCCGCCAAAATCAGGCACCACGGCGCTGCTAAAGTATGAGTTGCCCATGTCGTCACGCGATCTTTGCGTGATGCTTTTGAAAGAAGAAGGCGTTATGCTGACACCAGGCAGCGCGATGGACATGGAGGGCTGGCTGCGCCTTGGCTATACCAATCCGACAGCGGATCTTAAAGCCGGGCTGAAAAAGCTGTCGGGCTTTTTGGCGCGCCACAGTGTAGCGTAAAATACGGGTTAGAAATCGCTCGAAACCGTGCGCACCCAGACATGTTGTCCTTCTGGCGGTAAGAGACGAACCGCATTGCGGTTTTGGCCTGTTCAGCGAAGTTGTGACTACCGGTTTGTAATCTATCGACCGGCAACCACAATTTTATGCAGGAACCAGAATCCGCGGGCTGGATTCAGGTGAGTCACACGTCTTCAAGTGCGAGCTTTCTCGAACTCAGACCAAGCGACCGAGAAGGCATCAAAATCAAATCCAGGCTGCGCGGCAGCGTCCAGGACGATACGTTCCGTGGTCAACAGTTTCTGGATTGCGGCCTCAAGCTGGTCAACGACGTCTTCGGGAACCACCAACGCACCGTGCCGATCCGCATGGATCAAGTCACCGGGCTTGACCGTTAGGCTAAAAATCGTGACAGGCGTGTCAATCTCGCGCACATGGACAAAGCCGTGGCTTGGTCCAACGGATCCAGCAACAACAGGGAAACCTTCGGGCACGTCCCCCAGATCCCGCATCACGCCGTTGGTCAATGCCCCCGACATGCCAAATCCCTTGTGGACCGTGGTGTTGATCTCTCCCCAATAGGCACCGATGCAGTCAGGGAAATCCAAATCCTCTACCACTGCGACCGAAGGCGCCGGCCCTTCGGCCATATACTTGTAATACGCCATTCGGCGCGCCTTGATGACATCGGCAGGTTCGGTTGGAGGATTGACCGCTGCAATTTTGGCCGTGCGGGCATAGCCCACAATGGCTGGCTCGTCCGGAGCCGAGCACAGCATGGTGCCGCGGGTAAAGCCGTTGAAGCCGCGCTTGCCTTGCGCCACCTCAATGGCGTTGCAGACAGTGGGCGTATCCACTTTGCGGAGCAGTGACAAAAGTGACGGTGTCATGTGTCCTCCAACCAGCGGATCAACGCCGCCGTGGTTTTGTTTGGTTGTTCCAATGTGGGCAAATGCCCGGCTTCTTCGATGATCTCAAACTCGCTGTTTGGCAGCAGATCGTGCATCAACTGATGCCGCTCGACCGGGCAAAGACCATCTTCCCTACCGCAGAGAACCAGGGTTTTTCCGGAATAGGCAGATAGGGTCTGGCGCTGGTCCGGGCGGTTCATCAAAGCATGCGACTGGCGCAGAAATGCCTCGGGCCCCAGATCAGTGGCCATTGCCATGCACAGGTCAAGGATCGCCCCCTGATGAGGGCCATCTGCCAAATAATTCGGCTTCATCTCGTCCCGCATAACGTTTCGCAGCTTGCCGCTCTTTACGGCCTCGATCTGAGGGGCACGGCGGGCTTTGACCTCGGACGTTTCTGCCAAGGGGTTGGTGTCCAAAAGCGCCAGCTTTTGGGTGCGCCCGGGCGCTTGTCGCAACACTTCCATCGCCACGATCCCGCCCATCGACAGCCCGGCAAGCGCAAAAGCGGGCGGTGCGTGGGCCAGAATTTCAGCAGCCAGGGCCTCGACGCTGTCATGCTGATGCAGCGGAAAGGTCATGACCGGCATCTTACCAGACAACGCCTCGATCTGGGGACCAAAGAGCCGGGCATCGCACATCATGCCCGGTAAAAGGATCAATGGTGTCATGCCGAAGCCAGCTTAGCCCCTTCGGACAGCGAAGCCAGTTTGGCGTAGGCGATCTGAGGGTCCACGGCCCCAAAACCGGCAAAGGTGCCAAAGCCGCAATCACTGCCGGCGATCACGCGATCTGCGCCCACGATGTCTGCGAAACGCTCAATCCGCTGGGCCACCAATTCGGGATGCTCGACGAAGTTGGTTGTGGTGTCGACGACGCCGGGCACCAAAACCTTGTCGTCCGGGATCTCGGCCCTGCGATCGCGGAATACGGTCCATTCGTGTGCGTGACGCGGGTTTGAGGTCTCAAACAATATATAGCGGGCTTTGGTTGCCATCAGCGTGGTGAACACCTTGTCCATTCCGATATCGCAACAATGCGGGCCTTCGTAATTGCCCCAGCAAATATGCACGCGCACGCGATCCTGCGGTACGTTTTGCAAGGCATGGTTCAGAGCCTCGACATGCATATCGGCGATCTTGAGGAACTCGTCATCGGACAGATCGGTGAACAGCATGTGGCGCGACAAGGCCAGATCGGGGCAATCCAATTGCAAGTCCAGACCAGAGGCCACGATGGTTTCGTATTCTTCTTTCATCGCATCCGCCAGCGCCGCAAGATAAGCTTCACGCTTGGGATAGAAGTCGTTTTGAAGGAACAAGGAAATCACACCGGGTGAGGCTGCGTTCATGAACCCGCGCTCAGCACCGTGTTGAGCCATGGCGGCTTTGAGGTTGGCAATATCCTTCTCAAGCTCGCCCTGACCTTTCGAGCGGACCTCACCCGTACACATGGGCCTCGCATATTGCGGAGTGCCACCGTCATTGGCAAGACGTTCTAAAAAGCTGGGGAACATTTTCAGATCAGCGGGCGCATTGCGCGGGCTATCACCGGAAAACCCCGTGTAACGATCCTTGACGTAGGTGGCATAGGAAATTTTCGAGGTTTCGCCATCGCTGACAATATCGACGCCAGCCTCAACCTGCTTGCGCACGGTTTCAGAAACCGCTTCGGTCATGCAAGCATCAAAAGCAGCAGCGTCGTAAGTCTCGTTGTTTTCGCGCGCGAAGATAAAGTCCACGACGTCCTGAGTTCGGGGCAGAGACCCCACATGTGAAGTAAGAATTTTGGTCATGCGGGGTCTCCGTCTTTCTTAGTTACCAGTCCAGGTTGCGCCCGCCGGATCATCCGTTGCCGTGATACGGTAGAGCCCGGCCTGACCAGTCATCGAAGGTTGCGCGCTGTAGCTTTCACCCGGCATTACCACTGCGGTATCGCCATTGGACAAAGTGGTCACAACATCGTTGATCGCGATCCGCCAATGGCCACTTGCGGGCATTAGAACCACCGGTTTTTCTGCTTTGACTGGATCGTTCACAGCCGAGCCGCGGGTCAGGAAGTCAACCTCGAAGCCCGGCTTGTCCTTGATCAGACCGTTTTCACCGATCACAACAGAAGGCTTGTTTGCCGACAGCGCCATCAGGTCCCAATATCGGGCAACATATTTACCCACCACATCCTCAACCGGAACTTCGGGATAAGCTTTCAGTTCCTCTTCGGTCAGCAAGGGCATGGGCTGCACATTGTGCGGCAACTCTTCACCCTTCTTGCTGTCATAAAGCACGCCATTGTTGCCCAGCATCAGGCCATGGGCTTGAGCGTCTTCAATAACCTGAGGTGCCCATGTCACGCCACCACCCGCGTCGTCACCACCAAGGATCGACATGATCATGCCGTAGTCCTGACCAACGTTTTCGAACCCACGGAATATGCCGGTGGGGATGTTGAAGATGTCGCCCTCTTCAGCGATGAACTCACCTGCAGTGCCATACCGGCCCCAGAAGAACCGCCAGCGACCTTTGGCAACAAAGAACACCTCTGCCGTGGTGTGGCTGTGCAAAGAGTTGCGGCATTTCGGAGGCTGCCCCGCCGCGCCAATGTTGAACCCGATCTTGTCGGTGATGTGAACGTGCTGGTCCGGGCTTTCCGAGACGCCACCGCCGACGATGGTAAAGTTCTCTTTCTGATCCGACCCGGGTGTGTGTGCGTCGATGAACGCGGTTTTACAGGGTTGCAGCTCTCCGTAACGGACGATGCGACTTTGAATGGTACTCATATCTGTATTCCTTTGCTTGGTTTGAGGTTTGAACGGATCAAACCCCAAACCCCGGCGGGCGATTATTCAGCCGCCGGGCACGCAGGCTGGCACGATGGGCGTGGTACCGCCGCATCACCTGCCCCGCATCCAGATTTGAGATACGGCGGGACATGTTACTTGCCGCCGGTCTGCAACAGGATCTGTTTCCAGACCGATGTTTCGTCAAACAGTGTGTATTCGCGGCGCAACTGCGGCTGGCCGCTGATCAACTCGCCAAACTCACCGTGGCTGATGCCCAGCACATACACATCGGCCCCGGTCGGGACGCCGAAAACACCCCAGCCGTCATGCTTGCCATGCAGGCTCCACCGTACAGCCGCGCGCGGGGCCATGTTGGGATCGTCGCGCCCGATCTGGTGTTCGATCTTGAACTCGGCATTGGGGAAGCTGGCACGCAGGCCCATCCAGAACCGATCCACCGAGTCCCAGCCGTGGCCAGTGACGCCGCCCACATATTCGGATTGCACGGCGCGGTCATACTCGGCTTCGATCACGCCCATATCGGCGCTCATGATCCGGGTCAGGATGTCGGCGTAACGCTGACCCCATTCATTGTCGTTGCCATTGCCCTTGTAGGGGCCGGGCTGGTCCGTTGCAGGCGTCAGCGGTTTGACGCAGTTGTCCGGCCCACCCTCACGCGCGATCAGATCAGCGGCGTATTCCTTCGGGTCCCAGCCCATCTGGCGCACGATGGCACCCTGGTCGCGGATCAGCCATTCATCGTTGATCTGATTGTCGATAGCGTGGCAGTCGGCGAGAATCCGATAGCGCAATTGCTTGCCTGTCGCCTTGCCATAGACACCATCGGCCAGATGCGTCGCGGTCGATATGATGCGGTGCGAGCTCAACATCCCCTCTTCCGGGGTGCCGGACCAGATCACATCCTCGCCCAACAACTGCCGGTCAGGGAATTCGGCCAGCGTCGCCATTGTAGCCCCAATGACGTTCTGGTTACCCAGAACCACCGAAGCGGGCGAACGTACAACGATGTCCGGTGAGTAGTAATGATGCAGCGTTGCAATGCCGCGATCTTCCCAGATTTCCTTTGTGATCCCGATGATATAGTCGGGGAAATCTTTGAATTTGGGATCAAATCCCTTCATGTCTTCCATCCTTCAGGTATGCGGGCCGAGCCGCGAACAATCAAAGGCCCATCAATCTCCAACCGGCGCGGACCAACATCCGGGCCGTCGATTTTGCTGAGCAGAATTTCCACCGTTTCGCTCACCATACGGTTGGCTGGCTGGCGCACGGTTGTCAGGTTGTAGGTTGGCCAAGCGGCCACCGAGACATCGTCATACCCAACGACTGATACGTCTTCGGGCACCTTTAGACCCAATTCAAAGCGCAGGGTATCCATCACCGCAATCGCCATATGATCGTTGGCCACAAACAGCGCATCAGGCGGATCCGAGGCGAACATGCGCCGCGTCGCTTCTTGCGCCTGTTCGGTTACAAAATTGCCGACCTCACGCGCATGCAGTTCGACACCTGCGTCACGCAAGGCCCGGACAAAACCTGCTTCGCGGTCACGTTGGGTCGAAGTGCCCTCCCAACCTGCGATATAGCCGATTTTCTTATGGCCCGCAGCCAGCAAGAACTCAGCCACCTTGCGCCCACCCGCAATGTTATCTGACGTGACCGCAGACATGGCCGGGTCGTCCTGCGCCCGGTTGAACAGCACCATCGGCACCCCCGCCGCACGGCAGCGATTGGACAATTCAGAGGACAGAGTGACCGATGCCGCAATGATACCGTCAACCTGAAAGTCCAGTATCTCAGACACCACCTTATCGACGTTGACCGTCGCTTGCGGCGCCATGAAGATCATCACGTGATAGCCACGTTCCTGCAGTAGATTGGTCAGCTTTTCCAGAGCTTCGGGATAAAACTGGTTGTCCAGATACGAGACCACAAGGCCGATTATCCGGCTTTTGCCAGAGACCACCGCACGCGCAAGAACATTGGGGCGATATCCAAGCTCATCCGCAGCTTTGCGCACCTTGGCGATGGTCTTTTCCGAGGCCGACGCACCGGGCGTAAACACACGGCTGACAGCGGATTGGCTTACCCCTGCCCGCCGTGCCACGTCCAATGATGTGACCTTCTGAGTTGCCATCAGTCCGCTGTCCAGCCTCCATCCACCAACATCGAAGTACCTGTTACCAGTGCTGACGCATCCGAGGCCAGATAGACCACCGCGCCCATGATATCTTCAATCTCGCCGGGGCGGCCTAGCTTGATCTTGTCCAGAATCCAAGCGCGCTTATCCGGGTCGTCGAAGGTCGAACGTGTCAGATCCGTCAGGATAAATGTCGGGCATATTGTGTTGACCCGGATTTTTGCAGAACCGAACTCCAGCGCCATGGCTTTGGTGAATCCTTCAACTGCAAATTTCGAGGCACAATAGACGGCACGCTCGCGTCCGCCCACATGCCCCATCTGGCTTGAGATATTGATCAACGAGCCGGGGCGACCCGCGTCGAGCAAACCCTTTGCCACGGCCTGAGTCAGGAAATACGCACCGCGTACATTGACATTCATCACTGCATCGAAATCCGGTGCTGATGTGTCAACCGCCTTGCCATGACGTGCCAGCCCGGCCGAGTTCAAAAGGATCTCGTATGGACCGTTTTCCGCAACGGCCGCAGCGGTGGCATCTACATCGGACACATCCAGTTCCAGCACCTTGGCCGACCAGCCGCGCGCAGACATCTCGGACGCGATCTCTTGCAGCGCACCTGTCCGACGCGCTGCAAGTGTAACCTCAGCCCCATGTTCTGCCAGCGCCACGGCACAAGCCATGCCGATGCCGGACGATGCCCCCCCAACCAAAGCGCGCTTGCCGCTAAGGCTGAAGCTGGGCGTACTGGGGAGTTGCGCCATGTCAGACATCCCCTACCGGGAACGAGATCGACCCGGGAACGCGCGCTTTGTTGAACTCGCGCAGACGGGCAAACACGTCGACACCCAGTTGTCTGTAGGCATCCAGAATATCGACCGTGACCCAGTTTTCGCGGATCTTTCCGTTCTCCAGACGCCAGAAGTCCAAGCTGCGCATCGTGATCCGTTTGCCTGACGGCGCAATGCCCATCCAGCCATCATGCGTCACAGTCTGGATCATATCAGGCCAACCGGTCACAGCTGCATACTCACCGTCACCGAAAAAGTGGTACTGAATCTCGTCGAGATACTGACCACGATCCGGCATTCCGTTCAGAAACGGAATTTGGTGCCAGTTGCGGAACCCGGAAATTCCCCGTCCCGTACCGATCGCGGCAGGCCCATACCAGTTCATACGCTCGTGCCAGAACTTTGGCATCTCCATCACTTCCGGACCACCCTGAGTAGGGTGTTTCTTGAGATGTGCCAGCATCGTCACGATGTGATCACAGGACGCCTGCGACTTCGCCTCGTCCCACGGCCCCGGCACAAGGCCGTCATGTGTCGCAGGACCCGGAATGCAGAATTCAAGCCCCAGCGACGGTGCCATCGGCCAGGCTTTGGCCTGAATCATGACTTCCGGGATATCCCAGATCGTCTGGATCTCGACCACCTTGCCGCCTTCAAATCGGTAGAATTCGTGATACCGCATATGGGTCAGATGACCTGTTGGTGGAATGTCCAGCCACGGAGCCACGAAGGTGCCATAGTAATGACCGCCGCAACCAATCCAGTCACCGCCATGCTCAGTGCGTCCGCCCATGACGATCCAATCGCGCCGTTCCAGATCCGGCATCGAAGCCAGCAGCGGTGCGTAGCAGTGATCGTACAGTTCGACCGGGCCGGTCAGGTCACCAAAGGGGTGGCACATGTGCACCACCGCATCTGGGGCAATCAGCGCTTCCAGCGCCGCGCGTACCCCGGTTTCTTCAAAGTCATACATCGCCGCCCGTAGCGGCTCAATCAGCGCCTTGTTTGCTGAATGTACGTCGCTCATTCTGCGGCCTCCCGGTACGGCGCGCCCTCGCCGTAAGGAACATTGATGCCGCCATAGCGACGCACGCGGATATTGCATTGCTCGGCATGGCCGACAAAGCCTTCGAGCATACAAAGGCGCGAGCCATATTCGCCGATCATCGTTGCGGCCTCATCCGTCAGCACTTTCTGATAGCTGTGTGTTTTCATAAACTTGCCAACCCACAGACCGCCGGTATAGCGGCCAGCCTTTTTCGTTGGCAGCGTGTGGTTGGTCCCGATCACCTTGTCGCCATTGGCCACATTTGTGCGCGGACCCAGGAACAGCGCGCCATAACAGGTCATATTCTCAAGGAACCAGTCGTCGCGGTCGGTCATGACCTGAACGTGTTCCGATGCGATGTCGTCGGCAACCTGTAACATCTCGTCATAGGTGTCGCATACAATCACTTCGCCGTATTCATCCCAGCTGACCCGTGCGGTGCCCGAGGTCGGCAGGATATCCAGAATACGCTCAATCTCGGCCAGTGTTTCCTCGGCCAGTTTGCGCGAGTTGGTCAACAGAACGCAGGGGCTGTTATAGCCGTGCTCGGCCTGACCCAGCAGGTCGGTGGCGCACAGTTCGGCGTCAGCCGCGGTTTCATCTGCAATGACCATCGTCTCGGTCGGACCGGCGAACAGGTCGATACCCACCCGACCGAACAGCTGGCGCTTGGCTTCGGCAACAAACGCGTTGCCCGGGCCAACCAGCATGTGGACAGGGTCGATGGTCTCAGTGCCGATGGCCATAGCGCCCACGGCCTGAATACCGCCCATCACGTAAATCTCATGCGCACCACCCAGATGCATCGCCGCGATCACGGCCGCGTTGGGCGCGCCATTGAACGGGGGGGTGCAAGCGATAATGCGGGGCACACCGGCGACCTTCGCAGTTGCCACCGACATATGCGCCGAGGCCACCATCGGGAACTTGCCGCCGGGCACGTAACAACCCACGGATTGAACCGGGATGTTCTTGTGGCCCAGGATGACACCGGGCAGCGTCTCGACCTCGATATCCAGCATCGAGTCGCGTTGCGCTTGGGCGAAGTTCATCACCTGTTCCTGTGCGAACTTGATATCAGCCAGTTCACGATCCGACAGCGAGGCAATCAGATCGTCGATCTGCTGCTGGCTCAGTCGATAGCTTTCGGGCGAGTAGTTGTCGAACTTTTCGGACAGTTCACGCACGGCCGCATCGCCACGCGCTTCGATGTCTTTCAGCGTCGCCTCAACGACAGCACGAGTCTTGGCGTCATCCTCGGCCCTGTCAGCCTCGGGCTTGCCACGTTTCAGGTATTCGATAGCCATTGTCCTAATCCTCAGTTTGCGGGCCGAGGCGGAGTTTTCTCGCCCCGGTCATATGCTTCCCATCCGTTCCCCTGGAACAGATCGACGCCCAATTGGGCAGCCACATGGGCAAAATCGACATTCACCCAGTTGTCGACGATTTTGCCGTCGACCACTTTCCAGAAATCCATGTAGCGAATCTCGACACGCTTACCGGTGGCGGGAATACCCAGAAACTCGCCCGAATGGGTGGCTTCCTGACGACCAAAGGCCGCAGCCCATTCACCCATGTAAAGGCGCGCCTCATCAATGCAGGTCTTGTCCGAAAACGCCGCCTGAAACGGGCGTTGCCAATTGTCCTGGAATTCATTCAGTCCGGTCTTAGTGCCGCAGCCCTGGTTGCCCATCCAGCGGAAACCCTGCGCGAAAAACTCACCAATGTCATCGATGCGGTGGTCATTCAGCCCGTCAACCATCCCTTCGATGACGGCGCGCGTTTCTTCAGTTTTGCTCATATCCGTGTCTTTGGTCAGCACGGCTTGTTCGGGGCGTGAACCCTTCATGTTCTTAGTCCTTTAATCGTATTCAAATGAGATGTTCTGTTTGGCAGAGGGACGTCAGCCGCGCGTCAGAAAATCTCTTGGCATCCGGTTGAGCGCCGGGTGGCGCGCAACCGCGTTATGTCTTGCAGATGCGCTCATCAGCCTTTGACCGCACCAGCTGTCAGACCACTGACGATCTGTCGCTGGAAGAACAGGATCAGGACAAACAGCGGGGCAGTGGTCGAGACCACGGCAGCCACCGCGTACATGATCTTGCCTTCGACCTGCGTGGTGCCCATGAAGCTGTTGATGGCAGGAATGATGGTTTCATTCTCTTCACTCAGCAGCATCGCTGTGACCGCAAAGTCGTTATAGGCCAGCAGGAAGCTGAACAGACCTGTGGTGATCACGCCGGGCCACATGACCGGTACGATCACATGCCAGAAGGCCTGGAAACGCGTACAGCCATCGACCATGGCGCTTTCGTCCATGTCCTTGGGGATGTTCTTGAAGAACGAATGCAGCATCCACAGCGTGAACGGCTGATTGATCGCCACAAGCACGATGATCGTTGTGGGCAGAATACCCCAGACATTCCACTCGAAGAACGGCAACAGATAGCCCGAAACCAGTGTGATATGTGGCATGGCACGGAACACCAGCGCTGCCATCAGGATCCAGAAGGCATAGCGGAAACCGGACCGGGCCAGAGCATAGCCACCCAGTGTGCCGAAGGTCAGCGAGATGACCACCGTAAAGAACACAACGATGCCGGTGTTCCTGAAATTGAACCAGAAGTCCTCAAGAACCCAAGCGCCGTAATACCCGGCTCCGGTAAAGGCGCTTCCGGTTTGCTCGATCGTGTTGGTCCCTGTCAGGGCATTCATCCAGTCGGCCTTGGACAGGAAGTCTGCCTGGACCTTGAAGCTGCCCCAGAAGGTCCAGAAGAACGGGAACGCCGCAATGATCAGCCACACCGCCACAAAGGCGTATGAGAACAGCTTGAGCGGGGTCATGCGAGATTGTGCTTTGGTCGCCATGTCGTGTCCTCAGTGAGATTTGCGGGTGAAATCGCGCCAGGTGCGGATCAGCACAGGCGTCATCAGGATGACCACCAGAATAATGGTAATCAGCGAAGTCGCACCGGCCGAACCGTAAAGCGGATTGCCGCTTTCGCGCAGGTCGTTATAGATGATCCAGCTGAGCGACTGAGCGTGCGCTTCGGCCTTGAAGCTGACGATCGGTTCAAAGACGCGGAAGTTATCCATGATCATCATCAGCGTCACGAAGGACACCAGCGGGGCAAGGTGAGGCACGATCACGTGGATCATGCGCTGCCACTTGGTGGCACCGTCGATCTGTGCGGCCTCCATCGTATCTTCTGGGACCGTTTGCAAACCCGCGTAGAAGGTGATGAAGCTAAAGGGTAAGGTGTGCCACACCCCATAAAACATCAGCATGATCCATGTCAGCGCGGTCGATGCTTTCAAACTCAGCGTTGGATCGTTGAAGATGTTCTGAATCGTGGCCCCAATTACACCATCACTGTCGACCATCCAGAACAGGATCAAAGAGCCCACAAGCGGTGTAACAAGGAAGGGCAGCAGCGAGATGAAAATTGCCAACCCCTTGAGCATACTGGGCAGGTTATTCACCCCAACGGCAATCGCCATTCCCAATACCAGAACCAGCGGGGTTACAATCGCCGTGTAAGCCAATGTAAAGGTCAACGCGCTATAGAAAGGCAGGTTGTAGACCTTCGAAAAGAACTCACCCATCGAGGCCGAGCTAGCCCAAGCCTCGCTCACCTCTGCAAATGCTAGGTGCGAGCGGTTGGTATACGTTCCCAACCCATTGAACTGACCCAGCGGCCGTTCCTCTTGCAGCTTGGCCGTTGCTTCAAGATCGACCGACGTTGTTGGCGTACAGCCAAACGGGCCGCAGCTTTCAGACACGATCAGAACTTGTTCGTGCGCAACAAACAGCGACTGAATAAAGACCGAGACGATAGGCAGGGCGATGAACAAAATCATCGCGGAAAGCGTCGGCAGAATGAACCAGAAAAAGGTGCGGTGCTTCATGGCGTTCGTCCCGATCTGAAGTCCGAGTTGTGTGAGGGGGCCTGAACAGCCCCCTCGGTTCCGGCAGAATTACTGGAGGAAACCAGCTTCTTTTGCGGATGTTCTGTAGGCGGCCTCAACATCGGCCAGCGCTTGTTCGGCGCTTTCGTCACCTTTCAGGAAATCCGCCAGTTCCGCGCCCAGCGCTGCGTGCAGCAGACCCATCTGCGGGATCATCGGATATGGCTTGGCGCCACCCTGAGCGGTTTGCGCAACACCCGCCGCAGCCGGTCCGGGGTTGAACCCTTCCAGCAGCCAAACGGCGTCGTCATTGTTGGCTGCAACCATGTCAGGAGTCAGAGCACTGACCAGAGCCGCAAAGGTGGCTTCGGCCTCTTCATCCGATACGTTGGACGAGATCGCGATGCCATCCCACCACAGCGTAGCGGAAGGGATCGAGCCACCACCAACGGTCGGAGCCGCAGACAGAACGGTGTTCGATGTCACTTCTTCGGTTGAGCCTTCATCGTCCAGGATCGGCGAACCGCGCGAACCCCACATGACACCCAGTGCCGCCTGACCGGATTCCCATAGGCCCTGCGTCTCGTTCGAGGCATGGGTCAGGTGGTCAGGATGGGCATATTCGGCCAGCGATTTCATGACTTCCAGAGCAGCAAGGCCTTTTTCGTTGTTGACCGCCGGTTCCGCCGAGCCGGGCTCGAAGAACTCACCGCCATGGCCCAGGTAGATCATGTTGAACACCTCACCGACGTTCCAGCCGGTTTGCAGGTTCATCACAATCGGGTGTTCCATGATACCCGCTTCGCGGATCATGGCTGCGGCTTCCAGAACCTCTTCGTAAGTGGCTGGGATGCCTTCGAAACCTGCCTGCTCAAGAATGTCCTTGCGCGAGAACAGGTGCTGCGAGTTGGCCATAAAGGCAACCGCCATCACATTGCCGTCAATGGTGATCAGCAGGTTCGGCGAGATATTTTCGCCGTACTTCTCAACCAGATCGTTCAGAGGACGGACCAGACCGTCATTCATCAGCTGAGTCAGGGTCGCGTTGGCCAGAATGACCGACGAGTATTCAGCCGGGTTCGGCGTCAGAGCCGCGTTCATGATCTGACGCGCTTCGGTGGTGTGGTTGGTGGAAAACTCAGACGCACCGCTGGCGCAGTTGCTCTCGGCAGCACCTGCGACGGCGTGGATGGCCGGGAAGTCGCTGGCCAGAATGCGAATGGATTGACCTTCGGGGCCGCAGTTGGCCGCATAAGCAGCCGAACCCATCAGACCTACAAAGGCGGTTGCGGTAGCTAGATTTTTCAGAAACATCTCATCTCCCTGTTTCTTTGAAAAGTGATGCGCGCCCCTTACACGCATGGATTTGATCCCCGGGGTTACCTCCGGTGGTTTGGCGGGGCTTTCTTCAGATCCGTTGTCCGGACGTGCCGTCAAACAGATGGCAAATTTCGGCAGGAACCGAAATGGACACCATATCGTCGATCTCTGCCCGGAAGTTCTTGTCTGCCTTCACGGATACCAGTGCGCCCCCGACACGAACCGAAATCATCGTCGCGTCGCCCAGCAGTTCCTGAGTATAGATCGGAGCGTTAATCTGCCCCTGCCCTTCCGCCGCCAGCGTCGCATCTTCAGCACGGAAACCAAGCGTAAGAGGGCCATCAGGTGCGGTGATATTCGGAATCTCCACGTGGTCTGCTACGAACGTGCCGTTGCGGACCTGACCTTCCATCAGGTTCATGGCCGGGTTGCCGATAAAGCTGGCCACAAAGGTATTGGCCGGGGTGTCATAGATCTCGGTCGGGCTTCCAACCTGCTGAACCACACCGCTTTTCATCACCACAACGCGATCTGCCAGCGTCATTGCTTCGATCTGGTCGTGAGTCACGTAGATGGTGGTCACAGCCAGTTCATGGCTGAGGTTTTTGATCTGCGCCCGGGTCGAGACCCGCAGTTTTGCATCCAGGTTGGACAGCGGTTCGTCCATCAAAAAGACGTTCGGTTCACGCACAATGGCACGTGCCAGAGCAACCCGCTGACGCTGACCGCCCGACAGTTCCGCCGGTTTGCGGTGCAGGAAGTCGTCCAGTTCAACCATGGCCGAGGCGCGGCGCACCTTGTCATCATGGGTCGCAGGATCGATACCGCGCACCCGCAACGGGAAGCGGATGTTCTCGTACACGTTCATGTTCGGGTAAAGCGCGTAGGACTGGAACACCATCGCCACATCGCGATCCTTGGGCTCCATATCGTTGACGCGCACGCCGTCGATCATGATGTCGCCCTCACTGGCATCTTCCAGGCCCGCGATCATCCGCATTGTTGTGGTTTTGCCGCAGCCTGAGGGACCCAGCAGAACCAGGAACTCCTTGTCAGCTATGGTCAGATCGAAATTGTCGACGCCGACAAACGAACCCCATCGCTTGCCAACATTGCGCAATTGAATCTCGGCCATCCGCTTCTCCCGTTGGATTGGAAATTTTTTGCATACGCTTGCAAACACGGTAGACTTAACTGCGTCATTTTGGCAAGGTTTTTTTGCAATCGTATGCAGAAAGGCGCTACTCGATGTCCGGGTTCTCGGCAGAAAAGCAAGTAATCAAAGAGTTTTATGAGCAACTAGACCGTTCCGAAACAGGTGCGGAACACAAGGTTCTGTCAGAGTACTACAGCTCGAATCACATATGGCGCGGGTTTCATCCGTTTGATGAAATTCAAGGACCTCAGGCCGTCGCAGATACCTTCTGGGCACCCCTGCGCACATCACTGACGCAACTGCAAAGACGGCAAGATGTCTTCATGGCTGGCGCCAACGAAATGGATGAATTCTCGTCTGTCTGGGTGGTGTCGATGGGACATCTGATGGGCTTGTTCGATGCACCCTGGTTGGGGATCGCGCCAACCGGCAAATTGGCTTTTTTACGCTATTGCGAATTCAACCGTGTAGAAGACGGCAAGATCACCGAAACAGCGATGTATTTCGATGTACCTCACCTTATGCTTCAGGCCGGGTTGCAGCCATTTCCACCTCAAACCGCTGCTCAACTGGTTCAGCCAGGCCCGATGACCCATGATGGGTTGATGTTAGATCCACAACCCCCAGAGGAAGGCGAAAAGACTTTAGCAGCGATCAACGCGATGATCTCGGATCTGGGTCAATGGAACAGCGGCTTGAGCCTTGAGGATGAACTGCGCCGTACGTGGCACGAAGACATGTTGTGGTGGGGACCTACCGGGATCGGCGCAACTTACACGATTGAGCGCTACGCCAAGCAACATGCAGGACCGTTCCGCGCGAGCTTTACTGATCGTACAAAGACCGGGCATATCTGCCGCATGGCCGAAGGGTATTTTGGTGGTTTCTTTGGGTGGCCCAATTTCACCGCCCGCCCCACAGGAGGTTTCATGGGCATGCCCGCCACCGACAAGCCCGGAGAGTTCCGCGTAATCGACATTTACCGCCGCGCGGGTGACAAACTGGCTGAAAACTGGATTTTCATTGACCTGCTGCATTTCTGGAAACAGCAAGGCGTAGATATTCTGGGACGCATGCAACAGGTGCCACGCACATGACTGGCTTGATAGATGCGCATCATCACCTTTGGGATCTAAACGCCGTTCACTACCCGTGGCTGATGGCCAAAGGTGTAGAGCGGTTTTTTGGCGACCCCTCTCCCATTCAACGGAACTACCTTTTGGACGAATTCAGCACAGATGCCCAAGCTCAGGGCATCCGCGCCTCGGTCCATATTCAGGTGGGGGCCGAAGACGGGATGGCCGAAGCCCGGTGGGTTCAATCGGTGGCGGACGCCAACCCCAGCTGGCCCATGGCACAAGTGGTCTTTTGCGACCTGACCGCGCCGGATCTGACAGATCAATTGGATGCGTTTCAGCACCTCAGCACTGTACGTGGCGTGCGCCAGATCGTTGGCCGCGCGCCCGGAGAGGATGCGCAAACCGGCACCAACGCCCTGTTGGACGACCCCCGCTTTCTGACCGGTTTGCAAGAGGCCGGGCGACGGGGGTTGAGCTTTGATTTGCAACTGATCCCCGAACTCTACGAGAAAACCGCTCGTGTGTTGGCGCAGGCTCCGGATACGCAAGTCGCGCTTTGTCACGCGGGATCACCCCATGACCGCAGCACAGCGGGGTTGAATGAATGGGCCAATAATCTGCGAACGCTGTCAGATTTGCCGCACGTGACCTGTAAACTCTCGGGTCTGGGCATGTTTGACCATCACTGGTCAACCCGAAGCATCCGCCCGATTGTCGAGACATGCCTTGACCAATTCGGAGCGCAAAGAACCATGTATGGTTCGAATTTTCCGGTCGACAGTCTGTACAGCGACTACGCAACCCTCATGAAGGCATATGCAGAATTAATCCCGGAAGAGGCCAAGGCGGCAGTTTTTCGTGAAACAGCAAAGCGGTTTTATCAGCTCTGACACCGAAAAACTGCATAGGTTCATACGAAACCGTCAGAGAGCCGAGATCCCGCCTCTAGGACGCGCCGCGCTTTCTCGACGATCGGCAGGTCGATCATCTTGTTGTCGAGCGAAACGGCACCATGACCTTCAGCCAAGGTTTTTTCGTATGCAGCCACAATCCTCTGCGCCTGAGCAACAGCGTTTTCCGACGGGGTGAACGCAGCATTCAACGGCGACACTTGTGAAGGGTGGATTGCAAAACCGCCCTCAAACCCCAATTTGGCAGATCTTTCCGCAATCCTGCTGAAGGCTAGAATGTCGTGATACTGCGCGATGCTGCCAGCGTAGCCCAACGGGATTTTGCCGGCCGCCCGTGCTGCTGTCACGATCTGTTGGCTCGGATAAAGCAGACCGTCCCATTCGGGCTCCATACCCATCTCCAGGCAAAAGTCCTCTGTCCCGAGGTTCAACGCGATCAATCGCTCGTGCGCCGCAGCAATCTTCGGCGCATTAAGCAACCCTACCGGGCTTTCGATCAAACCAATCAGGGACACCTCATCGCACCCCTCGCTACGAACAAAATCGGCAACTTTCCGAACAAATTCAGGGTTTTCGATTTTTGGCAGGATCAAGTAATCAACACCCGCCGCAGTCGCTGCAGACAGGTCATCCTCCAACAGCGTGTCGTCGTTGTTTATCCGGACCGCGACCGATTTGCCTTGGTCCCGCAGGACAGTCGCTGCACTGCGAAGCCTTTGCCGTCCGTTATCCTTTTCAGACTGCGGCACTGCATCCTCAAGATCAAGGATTACGACATCAGCTTCCGTCCTTGCAGCTTTGGCTACAAAGGCTTCAACGTGCCCGGGAATATAAAGAAGCGACCTGAGAGAGCTGTTTTTCATCCCGCGCGCGCCATCATTGGGGGCGATACCTGACCAAGCAATCCAGTGTCCAACAAAGGCGTATCACCCTGTGCCGCCAGATATGCCCGCGCCAATTCGACCGAGCAGCCGCAGGCGCGCACCTTCTGCATTAAGTCGGCTTTGGTCATGGGCATGGACGCACCGCCAGGAACAAAAGTCATTTCATGGCTGATCACTTGACCGTCCTTGAGTTCGACTGTGATCGTTTCCGGGGTTGTCGGTCCGATGTCACCAGTGTCACCTTTTGGAAGATCGTACAGATCCAGCTCGATCGAAGCTGTCAACTCGCGACGCTGAGGGTCGTTGAACCCCTCTGGCTCAAAATCACCGGGGACGACACGGCCTTCCAGCAAACCAACAGCGATACAGTACCGCACCGAAAAGCGGGCTTCGGCGTCGTTGTCCGGCACACCAAAGCCAGCAACGCGATGGAACGGCGCGGGCATGCGGATTTTAACGGAGGTGATATCGCTTGGGTGTTTGATCTGCCGGCTCAGCTCAATCGCACCGTAAATTGGGCGTTGCGTGTAGGCGCAGCTTGGCCATAGCTTTCGGATAACCGGATACTGTTGAACCGCCTGACCCAGTTCCATCGTTTTCATCATTTCACGAAAACCGATGGATTCCGGGGTGCCGTAAACCTTTGTAAACCCAAACTCGGAATCCCACAGATTGCAGTTTCCAGTTGCGTCTGCACGTCCCAATAGCGCTGCCCTCAGTCCGGCTTCCGCCGCCAATCCGGTATGAAGCGCTTTGGCGTCATAGCCGATCTGGGTCAGCAACCCGGAAGAAGAAGACACCGCAAGCGCCATGGCATTGGACATTTGCCGCGCCGACAACCCAAGTGCCTTGGACACTGCGGCAGCTGTCCCAATCGGACCCAATGTGGATGTCGAGTGCCACCCGATGTCGTAGTGACCATATCCCAGCGCTTTACCCATCCAGATGATGGTCTCATACCCCACGATCCAGGCGTCATTCATTTCGTCAATTGTCATCGGCACCTTGTGCGCAAGGCTCAACAAAGCACTCAGAACTGGCGCGCTTGCGTGACTGGACCCGGACAGTTCGTAATCGTCGAAGTCCAGCGCTGCTGCACGCGCGCCATTGGCCAGCGCTGCACCGGTTATCGACAGCATCTCACCCCCACCGACCGGCGGCACTGACCCCTGTCTCAGACCAAAAAGCATTGCATCCGATGCCGCAACAGCCTGACGCTCTGTCGCGCCCAAAACCATGCAGGACAGTGTGTCGATCAGCGTGAAACGCGCCTGTTCTCTCACCTCGGCGTCAACACCAAGGTCCGATTGCGTTGCCCATTCTGCAAGACGCTCCGAGAAGTTCAGCACATTTGGTTTTGCCACGGTTTGATCTGCGTCGAGTTTCGATTGCATTGGCCTGAACCTTAGAAAGTGGCTGTTGCTTGCATGGCTTTGGCCCCGTCATGGCGGCGCGCCCATAGCTGCATCGTGTTGTTTTCGCGGACACCTTCGATATGGAAGGAATTCATCCCTGCCAGAGGTGCAGTGCCACGGAACTCAAAGGTTTTCGGTGCATTTCCCATGGTGCGCTGGGCAAGGTCGACCAGCAAGGTTGCGGTAAGAGGCCCATGAAAGACCAGACCGTCATATCCTTCAACCGAACGGGCATAATCCACGTCATAGTGAACCCGGTGGCCATTAAAGGTCAGCGCCGAATAACGGAACAGCATAACCTGTGTGGGCGAGATCACCTCGGACACTTCAGCATTGTCAGGCGCTTGGGCTGGCACAGGTTTTGGGGCGTCTGGGTGCGGATCTTCGCGGTACACGATGTCATGCTCTTCGGTCAGAGCAAGCGTACCATCGCCCAAAAAAACCTCATGCAGAACGGTCACGAAACACAATGAGCCGCTGCGCCCGTTCTTTTCCGTAATGTGCTTGATTGTAGATCGCTTTTTGACCTGGTCGCCAATCGGAATGGGTGCCAGAAATTCAAACCTGCCACCGGCCCACATCCGACGGGGCAGCGCGACAGGAGGGAGAAACCCCCCTTTTTTCGGATGGCCGTCCCTGCCCAACTCATAAGCTGGTTTCGCTTCAAGAAAGTACAGCCAATGCCACAGGGGCGGCAAAACATCGCCGTTTTCCAACGTCGGTTCGCGACCAATCGTGGCCTGCATGAAACGGGCGGGCTCGGCGCGCAAACTGTCCTCGTGCGTCTGCGAACGTCCGATCCAGGAGTCTACGGCTTGCGACATCATGCTGACCTTTCTGCTTTGGTCAGGCGAATTCAGCGCGCAGCGCCGGGCCATGCTGGTTGATTGCAGGAGAAGACGACAATGGATCGACCTGTTCAACATCCAACCAGCGAATTGGCGCTGCGGGTATCGCGATCGTTTCATTTCCTTCGGTTGTCACGTCGCGACGCCGCAAGGCCGGGTGGTTGCCTAGCGCTTCAACACTGTTGACCGCACCATACGCGATGTTTGCTGCAGCCAACCGGGCCCGGAACTCTTGCAAGGTCAACTCTCGCGACACTTTTGAAATCAGGTCCTCCAGCGCGTCACGATTGGCAACCCGGTCATTGTTGGACGCAAATCTGGAGTCTGAGCCTGCGGTGTTCGAGCGTAAAACCTCTTGGCAAAACCGCTGCCACTCACGCTCGTTTTGAATGGCGATTAACGTCAATGCGCCTTCGCTCGTTTCGAACGCACCATAGGGGGCCATGCTGGGATGGCGCAAACCCACGCGTTGCGGTGCACCTTTTCCGTATTCGCTGTGCATCAGCGGGACACTCATCCAGTCTGCTGCCACGTCGAACAACGAAACGGCCAAAGCTGCCCCTTCGCCCGTCATTTCACGGCGCATCAGGGCTTCTAAAACGGCCGCGTGGCAGGTCATGCCTGCACCAATATCACAAATCGATACGCCGATGCGTCCCATTTCGTTAACACCACCGCTGATTCCAGTGAGACCAGATTCAGCCTGTATCAGAAAGTCATAGGCCTTCAGATGCTTGACCGCATCACTCTCTCCATAGCCGGTGATGTCAACGGTGATGAGATGCGGATGCATTTCGCGTAACTGTGCTGAACCAAACCCGGCACGCGCCATGGCACTCGGAGCAAGATTCTGAACAAAAACATCAGCCCGAGCGATAATGCGATGCAGCAAGGCCGCGTCTTCTTCAGCGCGGAAGTCAAGCGCCAATGATTCCTTGCCTTGGTTGGTCCAGGCAAAATACGAACTTGTGCCTTTGGCCGCACGATCGTAGCCACGCGCAAAATCCCCTTCTGCGCGTTCGATTTTGATGACACGTGCCCCGGCTTCGACCAGTCGTGCAGTGCAAAGCGGAGCGGCCAGTGCCTGTTCGACCGAGACCACGAGAATGTCTTTCAACGGCTTCATTTCGGCGTCCTTGCTTCGATCCATTTTAAGCAGGATAAAAGCGATTCACCTGAAAGAAAATTTATTGCTTTTGCGTTTTTTGTTTAGTTATTTTTTACAAAATGACGACTCACAAACTTCCACCCCTTCACGCATTGCATGTGTTTGAAACCGTCGCCCGTCTGGGCGGAGTGCGGGCAGCCGCATCCGAATTGAACGTGACCCCCCCAGCCGTCAGCCATCAGTTGGACAAATTGGAAGGGTTTCTGGGCGCCCCCTTGTTCATTCGCCGAGGGCGCAATCTGGTTCTTACCGAAGGCGCGCATGATTATCTGACAGAAGTCCGTCCTGGCCTAGAAGCGATAGGGCGTGCGACATCGGTTGCGACCCAGCAGTCTCAACGTGAAGTTCTGACAATTGCAGCCCCGCCCACGCTAACGGCAATGTGGCTGATGCCCAAGCTGCACGGGTTCTCGGAACTGTATCCAGACTATGACATCCGTCTTCTTGACCGTATGACATTCAACCCGGAAGAGCGAGGCATTGATGTTGCCATTGAATACCGGTTCGAGGCCGACCCGGATCTTGTGTCACTACAGTTTTTACCGGACGAACTCGTTGCATTGACCAGTACAGATTATGCTGAGGCGAACGCATTGCGGGCTTTGGATGACCTGAAAGGCGCGACACTGATAGAAACTGAAAGGCGACTGACATCGTGGAAAAAAGTACTGGCAGGGCGATCCTGGCTGCGTCGTCAGCGTTTCTTTTCGGTCAGCTACTCTCTGCACGCATTCGAGGCAGCTGCCCGAGGGATCGGCGTGGCTCTGGGCAATCGGGCCAATGCCGAAAGGATGCTGGCCGAAGGACGTTTGTGCATTCCCTTTGAATTGCCTTCTGAAACCGTGCCTCCTGCGCCGCGTTATTTCCTGAGTGCGGTTTCCCACCGCCAACGTCAGCCAAGGGTTCGCGCCTTCTGGGACTGGCTGGTCGCAGAGGCCGCGCTGTAATCTACCTGTACAATTGACACTTGCGACCGCTCTCAGATGGCCGCGCGTTTACGCGGCTGATCGGTCGGCTGTTGGACGCTCGCCAAATCTCGTTTTGTAGGCTTTCGAGAAGTTAACGATACTGGCGAACCCTGTTGCGACGGCAACATCAATGATGGACAGATCAGTACCGCGCAGCAACACCCGCGCCCGATCAAGACGTAAATTGCGATAGTATCGGGATGGGCTTGTCTTGAGGTGTTTGTTGAACAAACGTTCGATCTGCCGCCTCGAGATTTTTTCGTCTTCGATAAGTTCATCAACCGGGATCGGGTCCTGCAGCGAGTCCTCCATTTTCTTGAGGATACTCAGAAATGCAGGGTTCCGGGACCCGGCCATCTTCGACATGGCCTGGCGTTGCGACCGGTTGCTGTGGCAGTCGAAGTCGTGGACACAATAATCCGCCACTCTTTGTGCAGTGCCGTTGTCGAAATCCGACTCGATGATGGACAGGGTCAAATCCAAACCCGCAGTGCCACCGGCGCTTGAGGCCACGTCGTCATCCGCCACAACCCGCGACGGCAAACAATCAAGTTTCGGAAACATTTCTTCGAAAACAGGGGCCAGTGCCCAGTGCAAGGTCAATTGCGCTTCGTTTGCCAGCCCGGCCCGCGCCAACGTAAACGCGCCGGTTCCAATCGCCGCAACCCGACCGCCGAATCTGGCATGTCTTCGCAACCATTGCAGGGTTTCGGGGCGGGCTTCCAAGTATCCAGCATTGCCCGAGCACACAATGACGTAATCTGAATGTCGCGTCGTACATAGGCCTGTCTGCGCAGGGATTTCGATTCCGTTGGAACACGTCACTGGGGAGCCTGTCTCAGTCATAATCGACCAAGTGTAATCAGTTTCGCCGGTCACTGAATTGACGGCGCGCAGCGGTTCGATCCCAGCCGCAAAATCCAGCATGTTGGAACCAGGCAGCAGCAGAAAGTAAAAATGGCGCTTCTGCGCAACGCCCGCAGTATGTCCGGCAGCGCTTGGGTGCTCGCCCTCCCGGCACCGGGTGATGGGTTTTGACTCAAGATACATGCGCTGCCGTGCCTTTCCTCAGACTTTAAGAAGTGTTTTGAGATCAGTAGCTGTATCCGCAACCATTTGGGGATGCGGGGATTTTCCGGATTCGATCAGCCGTTTCGCAACCATGTATGCGCGCGGGTCGTTCATCGCGTCCGCGGCTATAAGCTGGGCATCGCGGTAGTACCAAACCGAGGTCGACCCATCCTCACCTTCACGAGAAACGACCTGATCGTAGCCGGCATTCAGACCAGCAATCTGAAGCTTGACATGGTACTGATCAGACCAAAACCAGGGTTTTGCTTCGTAAGGCTTGGTTGCACCCATAATGTTCTCAGCAACCGCTTCAGCCTGATCAATGGCGTTCCCGACGCTTTCCAAGCGGATCTGTGCGTCACCATGCGGAAACGTTGCACAGTCTCCTGCCGCCCAGATACAAGGATGCGAAGTACGGCCCCACGCATCCGTTTTGATGCCGTTTTCAACCGCCACACCGGCGGCTTTTGCGAGAGCCGTGTTTGGCGTGATGCCGATCCCGAAAACAACAAAATCGGCCGGGATCACCTCACCATTGGCAAGCTCCACCCCGTCTGCACGCTCTACTCCGGTAACGCGTGCAATCTTGGTATCTTCAAGAATGCGTACGTTGTTGGCATCGTGCAGCTCGCGGAAATACTGGGCGGTTTCCGGGGCAGCAACCCGCTGCAAAATGCGCGGAGCGGCTTCGATCAGCGTGACTTCAAGATCAAGCTTTGCAGCAACGGCAGCAACTTCCAGGCCAATATAGCCCCCGCCAATGATGACGATCTTTCGCCCTTGCTTGAACTCGGGCGCAATTGCATCGATGTCGGCGATGCCACGGATTGTATAGGTCCCGGGCAGAGTACCACCGATGCTCTTGGGCAGGCGGTTGGGGGTCGAGCCGGTTGCGAGGACCAGATGCTCAAACGCCAGCGTCTGATCGCCACAAACAAGTGTCTGTTTGTCTGCCGATATCTCGGTGACTTGCTGGTTCAGGTGCAAGTCGATCTGGTGCTCGTCAAAGAAGCTTTCGGGCCTCAGGAAAAGACGGTCACGCGGCAGCTCACCCAGAAGATAAGCTTTGGAAAGAGGCGGCCGCTGATAGGGCGGGTGCGCCTCTTCACCGATCAGGGCAATTGGCTTGTCATAACCAAGATTGCGCAGTTTGACTGCGGCGGAGCAACCAGCTTGCCCCGCCCCCACAATGATGACACCGTAATTGGTCATTTCATCGGCCTCTCAAAGTCACGCTCAAACACACTCACGATCAGCTATGTCGAGGGTGCGATCCAGTATCTCCAGACCGGTCATCAGATCCTCTTCGCTGATGTTCAGCGGCGGTGTCAGGCGAACGACGTTCGAGTAGAACGACAGATAGAGGCCCTCGTTCATCGCAAAGCTCATCATGTCCGACATCGGTTTGGCATCCGGGCCTTTGGCGGCAAACGGAACCAGTGGCTCACGCGTTTCACGGTTCTTGACCAGCTCGATGCCGTTGAACATGCCCTTGCCACGAATGTCGCCGATGCTGGGGTGCTTTTCAGCCATCTTGGCCAGATCGGCGCGCATCTTCTCACCCATGGCTGTGGCGTTTTCCAGCGCACCTTCGTCCTGCATGGCGCGAATTGCAGCAATGCCTGAGGCACAGGCCAGCGGGTGACCGGCATAGGTCAGACCGCCCGGCATCGGATAGTCGCGCAGCCAATTGTGTAGCTCGGTCGAAACCGACATTGTTCCCAGCGGCACATAGCCCGAGTTGATACCCTTGGCGCTGGTGATGATGTCCGGCTGGACGCCCCAGTGATCGACGGCGAACCATTTGCCGGTACGACCAAACCCGGCCATGACCTCATCCGCGATTAGCAGAATGCCGTATTTCTCGCAGGTTTCTTTGATCGATTGCAGATAGCCATCGGGGGGCACGATGATGCCGTTGGTGCCCACAATCGGCTCCAGAATGACAGCGGCCACCGTGTTGGGGTTTTCGTACATCAGGAGTTCTTCAAGATGCGGACCACCCTGCGCCACCGGGCATTTCGCCGGGTCGGTGTGTCCGGTCGGCAGGCGATAGACATAGGGGTCCAGCATCCGCACCACGCCGGGCATATCAGCGCGGGTCAGGTGGTGGCGAGGGTCGCCGGTCAGCGACAGCGTGCCGCCGGTCGCCCCGTGATAAGAACGATAGCGCGCAATGATCTTGGTACGACCGGTATAGTGGCGCGCCAGACGGATCGCGGTTTCGTTCGCTGCCGAACCACCGGTGGTGAAAAAGGTCGATGTGATGTTCTCGGGCGTGATCTCATTCATGATCGCCGCCATTTCCGAACGTACATCCGAACCCATTGCGGGGCCGATGTAACACAGCTTGTCGGCCTGATCCTTGATCGCCTGAACGATCTTGGGGTGCTGGTGGCCCATATTGGCGTTGACCAGCTGGCTTTGGAAATCAAGGTAACGTTTTCCATCACTGTCCCAGAACCAGCTGCCTTGCGCGCCGGTTATGACACGCGGGCGGCTGCCCTGTTTCGACCAGCTTTGCAGATAGTGATCTGCATGCATGTCTTTGACCCATTCAGGATCATGTGAGGGGTAGGCGTTGCTGAAATCTTCCATAGCAGGTCTCTCTGCGGGCTGGGTTGGGATCAATCGATAATGGTGACGGGTTGGCCCAGGGCTTCTGCGTCGGGCGTCACGCCCAGACCGGGCCCTTCGGGCGGGGTGATACGGCCGTTTTCGCGCACCGGACCGTCGGGGGCGAGACGGGGGCCGACATAGTGGCTCAGGTCGCAGGTGTTCATGATACCACGTGCGGGGGTGGACGCAGCCAGATGCAGCAGCGCGGCGGTGGTGATGTCGCTGCCCCAGGTGTCCTCGATACACATCTGCGTGCCCAGCGTCAGACAGACATCGCGGATCTGGCGCATCGCGGACAGGCCACTCATCTTGGACAGTTTCAGCGCAACAGCCTGCATGCAACCGGCCTGATGCGCTGCGATGACCGAGGCGACGTCATGCGCGTTTTCGTCGATTTTCATCGGCAGGCCCGTGACCCGCTGCACATGGGCGCATTCCTCAAGCGTCGCGCAGGGCTGCTCGAGCATGACATCCAGATGAGCGACGGCGCGACCAACACGGATTGCGTTCAACGCATCACTGCCACAGTTCCAGTCACCATAGACCAATGGCCCCGCACCGACGGTCTCGCGCACTTTTGCCAGTCGTTCAGCATCCGTCTGCCAGTCACCATCAGCCCCCAGCTTGACCTGAAACTGGCGCATGCCCTTGTCAAATGCATCCTGCGCCATGCGGGCCATTTCGTCCGGGGCCACGCATGTGATCGAGTGATAGAGCGGCATGTCCTTGACCTGCCGACCACCCAGAAGGCGGTGAACAGGTAGACCCGCGGCTTGCCCTGTCAGATCCCAGAGCGCAGTATCCAGCGCGGATTTCGCGTAAGCATGACCCTGCAGAAACCGGTTTACCTGCTCCATTACGGTTTCCGGCCCCACCGGGTCGGTGCCGATCAGAACCGGGGCCAGTTCGGTGATGGCCGGGATCACGCCCTTGGCATAGGCAGGCAGGTAATGGGGGATCGGGCAGACCTCACCCCAGCCAGACAGGCCCGTATCGGTATCAAGCCGTAGCACAACCGAGGTTGTCGTGTCGCAGGTTTTCCCATCCGCCATGTAATACGTGTCATGGCTGGTCAGCGGAACTTCCCAAGCTGCAATGCGGATGATCTTCACGTCAGTTTTCCTTAGATTGGCCCGCCAAACCAAAGACTGGTTTTGCCGTTATTTTTAAAGGGTCGTGGCACGCGTCAGGGCGTCACCACGATGTTGCCAACATGGGCTTTCTGCATAAACGCCTCTTGCGCCTGCGCCAGGTTTTCCAACGGATAGGTCGCCGCTAGCAGAGGCTTCAGTGCCCCGGTTTCGATCATGCCCACCACACGCTGCATCGTGCCTGCCGGGCAGATGGTTGCGCCAGTCAGTTGCAGATCCTTGTAGACCAGCTGGCGCAGGTCGAATTCGGCCATTTGACCCGCGATGCAGCCTGATGTGGAATACCGGCCACCCTGACGCAAAGCGTTGATCAGCGGCATGAACATCGGTGCACCAACCACATCCAGCGCAATGTCAACCGGTCCTCCAGCCGCGTCACGAATAGCGGCTTCCAGAACAGGGGTGTTGCGGTCGATGACATGGGCCGCGCCCAGTTCATGCAGCATTTCAGCCTTCGAGGGGCTGGCAATCGCAATCACCTTGCACCCTCGCAGACGGCAAAGCTGAATAGCGGCAGAACCCACGCCGCCGGATGCGCCTGTGATCACCACAACCTCGCCCGGACGCGGAGCGGTGCGCTGCACCAGATTTTCTGCGGTCGTATAGGCGCAAGGGAAAGTGGCCAGTTCCGCATCGCTCAGGCTGCTGTTCACGGGCACCGCATTGGCCGCGCGCACCTTGGTGTATTCGGCATAACCGCCATCTGCCTCGGACCCGAAATAGCCCGAGTTTTCAGGGTTCAGCCAATCCCCATGGCTCAGCAACCAAGGATCGATCATCACCCGTTCGCCGACGCGTGCGGGATCAACGCCTTCGCCAACGGCAACGATTTCACCAGCGACGTCTGCGCCCTGAATGACAGGAAAGTTCAACGACCCGCTGCCCCAGGAGCCGTCATCGCCGCTGGCTTCGTCAAATCCATCAGCCGCGCCGCTGCCCAGAACGGCCTCCACTTTCTTGGAATACCAGGCGGTGCGCGTGTTGATGTCAGTATTGTTCAGACCACAGGCTCCAACTTTGATCAACACCTCGCCCTTTTCGGGCGTCGGCGTGGGCATGTCCCGAAATTCCAGCATGTCCAACCCGCCATGACCATTTAGTACCACGGCTTTCATCGTTTCTGGGATCATCGGGCCTGACTCCTTGCCTGAGTTGTCGGTTTCAAGCGGCGGGCACCTTATTGGTACCCGCCGGTGTTGCCTTATGCAGGGACTGCAGCAGGCGCGTCGGTGCGTGGCAGCTTGCTTTGCGGATCATAGGCAGCTTCACCCAGAATGCGGCCCTTGCGCGGCTCACCTGCAACGATCACCTCGATCTCCTGACCCGGTACGTTGGCATGCGGCTTGATATAGGCAAAGGCTAGGATCTTGCCGACGGTGTGGCCATAAGCAACCGATGCTGTAGCACCAACAACCTCACCGTTCACCTTGATCGCCTCGCCACCATGTCCGTCCTCGATCCCGTCGGGCTCGATTTCCAGATAAGCGCAGACCCAGGGCATTTCGCCCTTCTCGGATTGCTCGGCGCTGACGCGCGTGGCTTCGACACCCAGATACTCTTTGTCCAGCTTGAAGAAGCGACCCACATTGGCCTCGGGCAGCGTGACCTCATTGGTCAACTCGCCCGCACCGGGGAAGGCTTTTTCCATCCGCATCGCGTTCATGGCGAAAGAACCGTAGTTGACGATGCCATGCGGCTCGCCTGCGGCCCACAGGGCCGTGTAGACATCCACACAGGCCTCATCCGGCATGTGGAATTCCCAACCCAGCTCGCCAGCATAGGACATGCGGAACGCCCAGACCTTGTGACCGGCCACGGTGATTTCCTGCGCCGACAGCCAGCGGAAACCGGCATTGGACAGGTCCGCATCGGTGCATTGCGCCAGAACTTCGCGCGATTTCGGACCGTTAAGCGACAGGGCCGACCAGCCAGCGGAAAGAGGTGTGACGGTCACGTTCTCATCCGCGCGGTTGTGGTTCAGGTGGTCCAGCAGACGCTGTTCGAAGAAGGCCGCGCAGACCAGATAGAAGCGGTCATCCGCCATCCGAACCAGCGTGGTTTCCAACTCGATCCGGCCCCGGCGGTTCAGCATGTGGGTCAACGTGATCGAACCGGTTTTCTGCGGCATCTTGTTTGCGGTCAGACGATCCAGCAACGCATAGGCGTCCGGGCCCGAAACCTCGACCTTGGTGAAAGCGGTCACATCCATGATGCCGACGCTTTCGCGGACGGCTTTGACCTCGGCACCGACGACATCATGCACCACGTTGCGGCGGAAGCTGTAGTGATCGCGCTGCTCGACACCTTCGGTTGCAAACCAACGGGGACGTTCGAATCCATAGACTTCTTCGTAAACCGCGCCCTTGTCCTTGAGGATTTCATACAGCGGCGACGGCTTGATCGGGCGGCCTTCCAGACGGTTAAAGTGCGGGAAGGGGATCTCGTGGCGCAATTTGTAGTCTTCGTGCGCTTTGATGACCTGCCAGTCTTTCTTGGCATAGGCGCCAAAGCGGCGCGGATCGTAGTCGCGCATCGAGATGTCAGCGGCCCCGTGAACCATCCATTTGGCCAGTTCGCGGGTCAGACCCGGGCCCCAGCCGATACCGATCTGGGTACCACAGCAGCACCAGTAATTCTTGACGCCCGGCGCCGGGCCAACCATCGGGTTGCCATCCGGCGGATGGCTGATCGCACCGTGCACTTCGCGGGTAATGCCAAGCTCAGCAAAGATCGGCATCCGCTCCAACGAGTTTTCCAGCCACGGCATGACACGGTCATAGTCGGCTTCAAACAGCCAGTTTTCGTATTCCCATGGGCATTCGTCATGCCAGACCGAGTTCGAATTCTCTTTCTCGTAGATCCCGATCAGACCCTTTTTCTGCTCCATCCGGATATAGCCCGAGACCTGTTTGTCGTCGCGGATCACAGGCAGCTCAACGTCCAAATCCTGAAACTCGGGCACATTCTCGGTGACGAAATAATGGTGCGTCATCGAGGTCATCGGCAGTTGCAGATTTGACCATTCACCCATCTGGCGGGCATAGGTGCCGCCTGCGTTCACAACGTGCTCGCAGACAATCGTGCCTTTTTCGGTCTCGACCACCCACTCACCTGCATCGTTCTGCGTGATGTTGGTGGCGCGGCAGTGGCGGAAGATTTTCACGCCCTTTTGGCGGGCACCGGTGGCCATCGCCATGGTCACGTTGGACGGGTCAACGTGGCCGTCATCCGGGGTGTAAAGCGCGCCCAGAACGCCGTCGAGGTTGTAGAACGGGTGCTTTTCTGCGATGAAATCAGGCCCCACCAATTCAATGTTGAAGCCCAGAGAGCGACCGACCGAGAGGGTGTGGCGCAGCCAGTCCATTTCGTCTTCGGTATACGCCAGACGGAACGAACCGCAGCCATGCCAAGTGACGGCCTGGCCTGTCTCTTCTTCCAGAGTCTTCGAATACAGGCCAATGTTGTAGTCCACCATGCGACCCAACCCGTATGAGCTGGTCGAATGGGTGATCTGACCCGCCGCGTGCCAGGTCGATCCACTGGTCAATTCGGCCTTTTCCAGCAGGACGGTTTCTTCGCCCCAGCCTTCATGGCCAAGGTGGTAAGCAAGGCCGCACCCCATGACACCGCCACCGACGATGACAACCTTGGCGCGTTCGGGCAGTTCTTTTTTGGACATCGCAAAAATTCCTGTTCGAGAGTCGCATATTTCTATGGACTTCCTATTGCCACATATGTACCAGTGTCAACGTCAAACGGCACAAATGTACATACCGAGATTCACAATGAATGGTACAGATGTTTCAAGCGAGGTTCTGGGACGCCTGTCGCAAGAATTGTCGCTGTTGACCCCGGAAGCACAGAAAGCCGCGCGGTATGTTCTGGAAAACCCCAGAGAAGTTGGTGTTTCCACCGTCCGTGAGATAGCCAAAGCCGCCAGCGTCAAACCGAACACCGTCGTTCGTATGGCCAGACAAATCGGCTTTGAGGGCTATGGAGATTTCCGGGAACCTTTTCGTGATGAGATTCGCCGAAGCGACGTCTCATTCCCCGACCGCGCACGTTGGTTGCAGGGAATCAGCCGTTCTGGCGACCTGGGTGAGCTTTACGCAGACTTGCTGGGCTCAGCTATTCGAAACATCGAAGAAACTTTCGCCGAGATTGATGCCCGTCGCCTGCAGTCAGCAGCTGAGGCTATTTGGTCGGCTCGATCCATCTATACTCTGGGCGTCGGAGTAAACAATTCGAACGCGTCCAACTTCACGTATCTCGCCCGCACCGGTATGACAGATTTCCATGCGATCCCCCGGCCCGGATCAACAGCGATTGATGACTTGGCATGGGCGGAAGAGCAGGATGTCCTGATCGCCATCACTTGCCACCCCTATCGCACTGAAGTCGTCGAAGCGGTACAGACCGCGCGCAAGCAAGGTGTGACCGTTATCGGTATATCCGACTCGCCCGCCAGTCCGATAATCTTATCTGCACAACATAGTTTTGTTGTATCAGCAGATACCCCTCAATTCTTCCCTTCCTCCGTGTCTACAATTGCTCTGTTAGAAACGCTGCTCAGTTTTGTTATTGCAGTGTCCAGCGATGAGATCGTCGAGCGGGTCGAAAAGTTTCATATACGCCGTCATCAGCTTGGCCTTTACCAGGAGGAACACACATGAATGCCCCGCTGACCCACTCGCTGGACGCCAGCTATTACACCGACCCGGCAGTCTTTGAAAAAGAGATGAATGGTCTTCTGATGCGCACCTGGCAGTATGCTGGCCACGCTAACGACATCCCTAATGTCGGCGACTATTTCGCGTTTGAAATTGCCGGTCAGAACCTGTTTGCCATCCGTGGGCGCGACAACGTCATCCGCACGTTCTATAACGTCTGCCAGCACCGTGCGCATGAAATGGTCACCGGAACCGGCAACACGCGGGTTGTGGTTTGCCCCTACCACCAATGGTCCTACGAGCTGACCGGCGGATTGCGTGCCGGGCCCAACGTCAAGAACGTTCCCGGATTCCAGCGCGAAAAGATTTGCCTGACCGAGGTTCGGACCGAGGACTTCCTGGGCTTCATCTTCGTCAACCTCGACAAAGATGCCGCGCCTATGGACGAATGGTATCCGGGTGTGCGCGAAGAGATTGCGGAATACGTACCTGGCATAAACGACCTGGCGCCGCTGGAATGGGTCGAGATTCCGGAAAACTGCAATTGGAAAGTTTCGATCGAAAACTACTCCGAATGCTATCACTGCCCCTCGAACCACCCCACCTTTGCGGAAGGCGTTGTTAAGCCGGAAACTTACGACATTCAACCCGATGCGGGCGGCGGTTACGTGTTGCGTCACACCACGGAATGTCAGGCGTTGGACAAGATGACCTATCCAATCGACATGTCAGTTCCGCATGCAGGCGACTATCAGTCGTGGTTCCTGTGGCCCATGTTCTCGTTCCAGTGCTATCCGGGCAACGTGCTGAACACCTATCACTGGCGTGCCAACACTGTGGACACCTGCACCGTATGGCGCGGCTGGTACACCGAAGGCGGTCATGAAAGCGACGTAATCCGGGGGCTTGCCGTACAAGACCGCCAGACCACCGTCGAAGAAGACATCCGTCTTGTTGAATCCGTTCACCGTGGGCTGAAATCCAAAGGGTACGTTCCCGGCCCGCTGGTTCTGGACCCCGCCTGTGGTGTCATGAGTGAACATTCCATCGCCAAGCTCCAGCAATGGATGCGCGAGGCCGTGGAATAAAACCAAACAAAGTCAAAGAAACTTGCGCTTCGGAGGGTAATTCATTGCCCTCCGAAGTTTTGGAGATGCGCGACATGCAAGACGTTAAGCCGTATTGGCAGAACTATGTGGACGGCACCTGGATCGATGGTGGTGCAGGTCGGATCGATGTTTTCAACCCGGGAACTGGCGAAAAACTAACCGAACAGGCGCTGGCCGATGCCGGTGACGTGGATCGTGCGGTCATGGCGGCCCGCCGCGTGCATCTGTCAGGTGCGCTCAGCGATCTGCGCCCTGTGGAACGTGGTCGAATGGTACAGGCCATGGGCCGCTATTTGCTGGACAACATTGACGAGATTGCTCGGGTTCTGACCCTTGAGCAGGGTAAACCGCTTTGGGAAGCACGCGTCGAAATCGAAGGTGCGGCCCGCTATTTCGAATACTACGGCAATCAGGCAGAAACCGTCGAAGGCCGGTCCATTCCGCTTGGAGCGAACTACTTCGATTTCACCACGTATGAGCCGTTCGGTGTGTCCGCGCAAATCATCCCATGGAACTATCCTGTCGAGATGACTGCCCGGTCCTTGTCGGCAGCTTTGGCCACGGGCAATACCGTTGTCATCAAAACTCCTGAGTTGACACCTTTGACCAATGCCTGGTTTGCGCATGCTGCCGAGGCCGTTGGCTTGCCGAAAGGTGCCGTAAACATCCTTTGCGGCTTGGGTCACGAGGCAGGCGCCGCGCTTTCGGCGCATCCACACGTCAATCAGATCGTCTTTACGGGCTCGGTTCCAACTGGCATCGCAATTGCCACCGCAGCCGCACGCAACGTTGTGCCCTGCGTCCTGGAGCTTGGCGGGAAATCCGCAGCCATCGTGCATGATGATGCGGATCTGGAAGCGTTCGAAAGCGACGTACGCTGGGGGATCTATTTCAACGCAGGTCAGGTGTGTTCAGCGATGAGCCGCGTGATCGTGCATGAAAGCCGCCATGACGAACTGATCGAGCGCATATCGAACGTGGCAAGCAACCTTTCTGTCGGTCCGGGTATTGAACGGGGTGAGTTTGGCCCGAACATGGGTCCGATGGTCAGTGAAGCGCAACGTGACCGCGCGGCTGGCATGGTGTCTGATGCAATCGCAGCTGGCGCGACTGCAGCCACGGGCGGGCGTAAAATGAACATCCCCGGTGCATTTCTGGAACCAACCATTCTGACCAACGTCAACCCCGACATGAACATCGCGAATGAAGAAGCTTTTGCACCGGTTCTTTCTGTTTTGAAGTTCCGTGACGACGCTCAGGCAATCGAGATTGCAAACAGAACACCTTACGGGCTGGTCGGTGGAGTCTTCACCCGCGATATCGACCGCGCGACGCAGGCCGCACGGCAGATCCGCGCCGGTCAGGTCTTTGTCAACGAATGGTATGCCGGCGGCGTTGAAACGCCATTCGGTGGATACGGGAAATCCGGCTATGGGCGGGAAAAGGGGCGCGAAGCGCTGTGGAATTACGTCCAGACCAAGAACGTGGCTATTCGGCTGCGCAGCTAATCCACCAACTCAAAAACAATAGGGAGGAAACCCCATGCCGATAAAACCACCCGTTACCGAACTACCGATCAAAACGGCTGACAGCGGGTTCTACCGTGGCTTCACGAAAGACGTGACCATCACTGCCAAGCTGCTGATTGGTGCGCTCGTCATTTGGGCCGTGGCCTTTCCTGACAATGCCGCTTCGGTTCTGTCGGGGTTGAACTCGTTGATCCTGGCGTCGTTCAACTTCTGGTACGTCTATGTGATGGCCTTCTTCTTCCTGACCTGCATCGTTCTTGCGATCCTGCCGGTGTCGGGGCGCATGAAACTTGGCCGCCCGGAAGACCAACCTGAATTCTCGCGCTTCTCATGGTTTTCGATGATGTTCGGTGCAGGGATCGGTATCGGGATGCTGACCTATGCAACCGGTGAGCCGATCTATCATTTCCAGACCAACCCAGACGTCATCCAGGGCCTGGCAGAAGGATCCACGCAAGAGGCCGTGCGTTCGGCCTATAAATGGTCTTTCTCACATTGGGGCCTGCATGCCTGGGCCAGCTACGCAATTGTTGGACTTGCGCTGGCCTATTTTTCGTTCAGGCGTGGCCTGCCGCTGACCATCCGGTCGGCACTGACACCGATTTTCGGAAAATCCCTGTCTGGCCCGTTGGGTCACGTCATCGACGTAGTTGCCGTTGTCGCAACCGTGCTGGGTGTTGCGCAGACGCTTGGCTTTGGCGTCAACCAGTTCATTGCGGGGCTGCATCGGATCGGTGTCGGGGATTGGCTTCTGACTGACGCGGGTAATCCGACAAAAGTGGCGATCGCCGTCGCGCTGTTGATCATTGTTGGTGCGTCCACACTGTCGGCGTTGTCTGGTGTCGGTAAAGGCATCAAATGGCTCTCGAACATCAACATGGCGCTCAGCTTCGCTTTGCTTGCCTTCTTCCTGTTCTTTGGCTCGACCTTCTTTGGGTTGCAGGCGCTATTTGTCGGCATCTACGACTACCTAATCGCAACACCAGCGCTCTTGTTTACCGTCTGGAACAGCGATGGGGTGGATGGATCGGTCGCAAGCCAACTGGCCGGATGGCAGGGCAGCTGGACCGTGTTCTATTGGGCGTGGTGGATTGCATTTGCACCCTTTGTAGGCGTCTTCCTGGCGCGCATTTCCAAGGGCCGAACCATTCGCGAATATGTGCTTGGCGCGGCAATCGTACCGTCCGTCATGTGCTTTGTCTGGTTTGCTCTGGTTGGCGGTACAGCGATCGAGCTTGAGCTTTCGGGCGTCGCGGACAATGCGATCATCGGAACCGGCCTTTCAGATCAGCTTTTCGCGACCCTTTCGGTCATGCTGAGCGAAACCATGGCCTGGGTGTTTGCGATCATGGTCGTCGTGCTGTTGCTCACTTACCTGGTGACCTCGGCGGACTCGGCGGTGCTGATCATCAATACCATCAATGCCGCTGGCGACGAAGGACCCAAAGCACGCCCACACATCCTGTTCTGGGGTGCTGCCCTGGCGTTGGTCGTGGGCGCATTGCTGATGATTGGTGGCCTCGGGGCGATCCAGACAGCCATGATCATCGGCGCATTGCCATTCAGCGTGGTCATGGTTCTGATGGGAATTTCGGTCCTCAAAGCAATCTGGCGGGACAGCCAGCGCGAAAAGATGGGCCTGCCGGTCTTTGAAGATGTAGAAACCGAAGCGACCCCGGCAGAATAGTCAAATCAATCCGGGCCGGTCATGGTATCGGCCGGCCCGTTCACCAAAGGAGAACGAAATGGACGACAACCTGTTCGAACACGGCCTGAAACAGCGTAAATCCACGCTGGGCGCCGAGTATGTTGAAAAGAACCTTGCAGCCGCGGACGACTTCACCCGCCCATTCCAAGAGGCCATGACCGCATGGTGCTGGGGTTTTGGCTGGGGTGACGACACGATTGACCACAAGACACGGTCCATGCTGAACCTCACCATGATCGGCGCACTTGGCAAGATGCATGAATGGGAAATTCACTGCAACGGCGCTCTGAACAACGGCGTGACCAAAGAAGAAATCCGCTCGATCATTCACGTGATCGGTATTTATTGCGGTGTCCCGCAGTCGCTGGAGTGTTTCCGCGTCGCACGTAAGGTGCTGACCGAACGCGGCCTGCTGGACTAAACTCGCGTCACGATTTTCTTCGCTTCAGTTAAAGGGTCCTTGCACACAATGGGGACCCTTTTTCTTTTTGAAAAAGAACCACCAGAGCGGCAACCGCGTCAGCCTCAAAAACCGCGCTGCGCAAGGCTGGTCCAGAACGCAATTCCGTATCTGATCGCTTCATCGTTGAAATCATAGGACGGATTATGAAGCGGCATTGCATTGTTCCCGTCCAACCCGTTTCCCATGAGGATAAACGCGCCGGGGCGATGCATGAGAAACTCGGCAAAATCCTCTGAGAAACCAACCCGGCCAAATTCAGCATCAAGCGTACCAACTTTGCCAGCTGCGCCCGAGATCGCATCAGTGGCTTTGGCATCGTTTACCAATGGACGAAACGATGTGGAGTAATCGACCTCTGACACCGCCCCTTGTGCCGTACTAACGCCGTCGACAATGGCGCGCATTCTACGCTCGATGCAATCCGACACATCTTTGGAAAACCCCCTGCAATCCCCGCGTATGGTGACATTGCTCGGCAGGATGTTGCGTGCACCGTCTGTCAGGAATTCTGTAATTGAAACCACACCATGCTCCCGAGGCGGCAGGGAACGCGAAACGATAGATTGCAACTGCATGACAATCGCCGCCCCGGTCACGATCGGATCGATGCCCTTCTCTGGCATGGAAGCATGACCCCCCTGCCCCTGAATGCGGATTTCAAAATTGTCCTCGAACGCGCAGAAAGGCCCCGCCTGGGTTGCGAAATGCCCAAGTTCCATTCCCGGCATGTTGTGAAGCCCAAAGATTGCAGACATTGGGAATCGTTCGAACAGATCGTCAGCGATCATCGCGGCGGCCCCATTTCCGTTCTCTTCATCCGGCTGGAAAATGAAATGAACGGTCCGGTCCAACGATGTGTCTGCAGCAAGCGCCAAAGCAGTACCAAGCAGCATTGTGCTATGCCCGTCATGACCGCAACCGTGGAACTTGCCCTCTATATTCGACCGGTAAGGCAAATTGGTCATTTCGTGAATTGGCAGCGCGTCCATGTCGGCACGAAACCCGATTGCGGTCTCATCAGGCCCACGGCGCAAGGTGGCAACAATTCCGGTTCGACCCACACCTCGGGTGACCTCGAGCCCGGCGCGCTCCAACTCGGCCGCAATCAAATCGGGGGTCCGGTCAAGGTCGAACCCGGTTTCCGGATGGGCATGAAGATCACGACGAAACGCAACAAGATCAAGCATCAGAAACGCCCCCTTCGGACAAGATGACCAATGGCAAATTATCGTCACCCTCAAGGCAGGCGGCCAGCCCGGCTGCTCCGGATGGCGTGGTCGAGAAACCTAATTCAAAGGCGCTGTTTACAGCGTTCTGCGCCTGTCGGTCACTGATTGTAACCCAATCGTCTGCACAGCGCTTCAAGATATCCAAAGCCAACATGGATGGCGTTTTGCAATCCAAACGCCCCATGTTTGAGACGGGCCCTTCAACTGTGACGATTTCTCCAGCTCGGGCGCTTTCCTTCAGACAGGGTGCAGCATCTGGTTCAACAACTGTGATCTTTGGCTGCACCGGCCAGTTCGACCGGATCATATAGGCAATGCCCGCGGCCAGCCCGCCAACACCCGCCTGCAGGTACACGTGGCTCGGCCAATTTGCGGACACTTCCAAATCGTTGCGCATTTCTTCGGCAATGACGGTATAACCCTCCATCACCAATCGCGGAGGCTCGGTATATCCCGGCCAGGATCCATCGGCGAGATGGATGGCACCGGTTGCCTCGGCGTCGGCGATGGCTGCGACGACGCTTGCCTCATAATCATCCCCGGATCGAACAACATCTGCGCCCTTTGCCCGAAGACGAACGGCAAATTCTTCGGGGACTGTTTCGGCAAGATGAATGCGCGCTGCCGCACCAAAGAGGCGCGCTCCAGCCGCCACAGCCATGCCGTGATTACCTGCACTGGCACACACAAAAGTCATCGATCCTGCCGCGTCCTTTACCGTGTCGCTAAGAAAGGCGCTGGGTTTCAAAGAGTGAACAACACGCGCTTCAATCAGCTTGGCAACAGCGTAAACACCGCCCAGAGCTTTGAACGCACCCAGGCCCATCCTGTTGGTTTCATCCTTGATGAGGATGGATCGCCCCCGGAATCTGCGGGTCTCCAACGGGCTTTGTCTGTAAACGGGGCATTCCGCCAGCAGAGCCAGCGGTTTTTCTGCATCGAGTATCGTGGTGTGTTCCATGCACCAAGTTTTACGCGCAATTCGTGATCTATTATGGTCAATTTTGATAACACTACGAGAAAATTTCTCAAACAAGGGTAGCACATTGTGAAAATCGATCACTTCGACCGCCACTTGCTGCGATTGATGCAAAGTGACGCAAAAATGGGTCTTGATGCTCTTGCATCAGAAACAGGCTTGTCGGTCGCTTCAGTACAACGTCGGCTCAAAGCGCTCAGAAACTCTGGTGCCATTCAATCAGAAGTCGCAATAGTTGACCCCAAGAAGGTGGGCGTCGCGATGAGCTTCATTGTCATGGTTGAATTGGAGCGCGAACGTCAGGATCAGATCGACTCCTTTTCGCGACAGGCACAGTCCGATCCCATGGTGCAGCAGTGCTATTACATCACAGGTGACGCGGACTTCTGCCTGATCTGTACGGCGCGTGATATGGATGATTTTGAAGAGCTTACCAAAAAGCTGTTCTTCGACAATTCAAACGTCCGCCGGTTTCGCACCTCTGTTGTGATGGGGCGAAAGAAAGTCGGTTTGGGCATTCCTGTAAGAGATCAGGACACAGGTTAGGGCCAAATGCGTTTCCGGTATCGGTGGGAGGCAAAGACCAAGATCGCGCGTGCGCATTTGATTTGGTCTTTGCCTTGTCACTTCATTTACGCCGCCGCAATCTGGCTTGCTTTCTCAACCAGCACTTCCGCTTGGCGGATCGAGGCGTAGTCGATCAACCGGCCGTCCAAAGATACGGCTCCTTTCCCATCCGCTTCGGCCTCGGCCATGGCGACAAGAATACGCTGAGCCTTGGTCACTTCGGCGTCGGACGGCGACATAACTTCGTTTGCCAAGGCAATCTGGCTGGGGTGGATTGCCCATTTCCCTTCGCACCCCAAAACAGCAGCACGTTTGGCGGCAGCTTTATAGCCGTCAGGGTCCTGGAAATCTCCGAACGGCCCGTCGATTGGGCGCAGGCCGTTGGCGCGGGCAGCGACCACCATACGCGCCAGCGCATAGTGCCACATGTCGCCCCAATGCGTCAGGCGGCCCCCATCGGCATCCGCATCGGTCAGCACTGAATAATCGGGGTTCACACCGCCGATAATGGTCGTCCTGGCCCGAGTCGACGCTGCATAATCGGCAACACCAAAATGAAGGCTTTCGTTGCGCTTCGAAGCGGCAGCAATCTCGCTTACGTTTTGCATACCCAGCGCAGTTTCGATGATGTGTTCGAACCCGATCCGCTTGTTGTAACCCTTGGCATCCTCGATTTGCGTGACCAGCATATCAACAGCATAGACGTCAGCAGCTGTGCCGACCTTGGGGATCATGATCAGATCCAGCCGAGCGCCAGCCTGTTCAACAACGTCCACCACATCGCGGTACATGTAGTGGGTGTCCAGCCCGTTGATGCGTACCGACATGGTCTTGTTGCCCCAGTCGATGTCATTCAACGCCTGAATGATGTTTTTGCGGGCCTGTTCCTTTTCGTCCGGTGCGACGGCATCTTCCAGATCCAGGAAGATAACGTCCACATCCGATTTTGCCGCTTTTTCAAACATTCCGGGTTGGCTGCCGGGAACGGCAAGCTCGCTGCGGTTCAGACGGGCTGGGGCTTGTTCAATAGAATGAAAACTCATGTGTTGGGTCCTTGGCCTTACAAGTTCGGATAGATTGGGAAGCGGGCGCAGAGGTCTGCGACCTCGGCTTTGACCTTGGCTTCGACGGCGCCGTTGCCGTCTTCGCCATTGGCAGCCAGGCCGTCGACCACTTCGATGATCCAATCGGCGATCTGGCGGAACTCGACCTCGCCAAAGCCGCGGGTGGTGCCGGCGGGCGAACCCAGACGGATGCCCGAGGTAATGGTCGGCTTTTCGGGGTCAAACGGCACGCCGTTCTTGTTGCAGGTGATATGGGCCCGGCCCAGGGCCTTTTCGGTCGCGTTGCCCTTCACGCCTTTGGGGCGCAGGTCGACCAGCACCACATGGGTGTCAGTGCCGTGGGTCACCGTGTCCAGACCACCTTTGATCAGCTGATCCGACAGCGCCTGCGCGTTGGTGATGACTTGGCTGATATAGGTTTTGAACTCGGGCCGCAGGGCTTCGCCAAAGGCCACGGCCTTACCAGCGATCACATGCATCAGCGGGCCGCCCTGAATGCCGGGGAAGATCGCCGAATTCACTTTCTTAGCGATATCTTCATCATTGGTCAGGATCATACCCCCACGCGGGCCGCGCAGGGTCTTGTGCGTGGTCGTGGTCGCCACATGCGCGTGCGGGAAGGGGCTGGGGTGTTCGCCTGCCGCCACCAGACCGGCGAAATGCGCCATGTCCACGTGCAGATAGGCGCCCACCATGTCGGCGATCTGACGCATGCGGGCAAAGTCGATCTGGCGTGGGATGGCTGAGCCGCCCGCGATGATCAGCTTGGGCTGGTGCTCTTTCGCCAGCGCCTCGACCTGATCATAGTCCAGCATGTTGTCTTCTTTGCGGACGCCGTATTGCACCGCGTTGAACCACTTGCCCGACTGGTTCGGGCGCGCGCCGTGGGTCAGGTGACCACCGGCATCCAGGCTCATGCCCAGAATGGTGTCACCGGGCTGGATCAGCGCCTGGAACACACCCTGGTTGGCCTGAGAGCCCGAGTTCGGCTGCACATTGGCAAAGCCGCAGCCAAACAGTTCTTTGGCCCGGTCGATGGCCAGGTTCTCGGCAATATCGACAAACTGACAACCGCCATAATAGCGCCGACCCGGATAGCCTTCGGCGTATTTGTTGGTCATGACCGAGCCCTGCGCTTCCATCACGGCGGCAGAGACGATGTTCTCGGATGCGATCAGCTCGATCTCGTCGCGCTGACGGCCCAGCTCGGACGTGATCGAGTCGAAAAGCTCAGGGTCACGGTCCGATAGGGACTGGGTGAAAAATCCGTCTGTACGGTGCGGCGCATTCACGGGGCAATTCTCCTGTGGGAAGGTGTCGATGCAGTCCTCAGGGCCGCATCGACAAATTCGATTGGTATGTTGGGTGGGTCAGATCACCCGATCGCGTGGCTCTCGGCCTTCAAAGAAGTCACTCAGGTTATCCAAAACCCTGAACCCCATTGCCTCACGCGCCTCGCGGGTGGCGCTGCCAAGATGCGGCAGCATCACGAGGTTGTCGCATTGCAGCAGATCTGCACAGATACGGGGTTCACCATCGAACACATCCAGTGCTGCACCACCGATCATGTCGAACATCAGCGATTGGACCAGCGCCCGTTCGTCGATGACTTCACCACGCGCCGTGTTGATCAGGAACGCGTCGGGTTTCATAAGGTCCAGCCTGCGCGCATTGATCATGTGGTGGTTCGCAGCCCCGCCGGGGCAATGAAGTGAGACGAAATCGCATTGCGGCAACAACTCATCAATTGACGTGACCTGAGTGGCATTGCACCGCGCCAATACAGCCGGGTCCACCGGGCTGCGGTTATAGACCAGCACGTCCATGCCAAAGCCGTGATGCGCACGGCGGGCCATTTCCTGACCGATGCGCCCATAACCGATGATGCCAAGCGTCTTACCGCTGACTTTAGTCCCCACCAGATGCGTGGGCCGCCAACCGGTCCAGTTGCCGGAACGCAGCTCGCGTTCGCCCTCACCCGCCCGACGCGCCACCATCAGCAGCAGGGTCATGGCAATATCTGCGGTGCATTCTGACAGAACATCAGGCGTGTTCGTCACGGTCATACCCAGTTCGCGGGCAGACGGCTCACAAATGTGGCTGTAGCCGACCCCATAATTGGCAAGGATTTTTGTCTGCGCACCAGATACGTCCAGCGCCTCGGCGCTCAGCTTATCCGTTACAGTCGGCAGTACTGCGTCATAGGATTTCAACGCCTGCCGGATTTCAGACGGGGACAAGGGCTTGTCCCCGGTGTTCAGTACGGTGTTATAGTTCTCGGCCAACTGCGCCTCGACGGCAGCAGGCCAGCGACGGGTCACAAGAACCGAAGGTTTGACCATCACGCAGCCTCCATCACACGCGCAATTGTTTCACCAATCACGGCAGGGTTTTCCGCCACAGTCACTCCAGCGGCAGACAGGATTTCGACCTTCTCGCTGGCGCTTTCGCCAAAGGCCGAAATGATCGCACCCGCATGGCCCATGGTCCGCCCTTTCGGAGCAGTCAGGCCCGCAACATAGGCGATCACCGGTTTGGTGATGTGGTCACGGATATACTCTGCCGCCTCGGCTTCCTGTGGGCCGCCAATCTCACCAATCATGGCGATGACATGGGTGTCTTCGTCGTCTTCGAACCGTTGAAGGATGTCCTTGAACGATGACCCGTTGATGGGGTCGCCCCCGATCCCGACGCTGGTTGAAACACCAATCCCGCGCTCTTTCAGCTGCGCTGCGGCCTCATAGCCCAGCGTGCCCGAGCGACCGATGATCCCGACATGTCCGGGCAGGTAGATGTGACCCGGCATGATGCCCAGTAACGCTTTGCCCGGCGAAATCGTGCCCGCACAGTTCGGACCGGTCAGAACCATACGTTTGTCCTTGGGGTAGCGGTACATGTAGCGTTTCACCCTGATCATGTCTTGCGCCGGGATACCGTCGGTGATGCAAACGCAGTACCGGATACCGGCATCCGCTGCTTCCATGATCGAATCTGCCGCAAACGGAGGAGGAACGAAAACAAGGCTGGCATCTGCGCCGGTCGCCTCAACGGCTTGTTTGACGGTGTCAAAAACCGGAACACCTTCGACGGTTTCGCCGCCCTTACCGGGTACGACGCCGCCCACGACATTTGTGCCATATTTCAGCATGTCCTTGGTATGAAACCGCGCCATCCGGCCTGTGATGCCTTGTACGATGACACGCGAGTCGCGATCGAGAAGAATGCTCATTACACAGCCCTCATCTTGGTGCCTTGGGTAAGGTCGTTTTTCCATGCGCCCACGGCGCGTTCCGCCGCTTCCATCAGTGTTGTCGCGCGGATTATCGGAAGGCCCGACTTGGCGAGGATCTTCTGGCCTTCTTCGACATTCGTTCCGGCCAGCCGAACCACGACAGGAAGGTCGATATCCAATTCCTTCAACGCCTGAACGACGCCCTCTGCCACCCAATCGCAGCGGTTGATGCCTGCGAAAATGTTGACGAGGATGGCCTGAACATTGGTGTCAGACAGAACCAACCGAAACGCCTTGGCGACCCGTTCTGGCGAAGCCCCGCCGCCGATATCCAAGAAGTTGGCAGGCTCACCACCGGCCAGCTTGATCGTGTCCATAGTGGCCATCGCCAGACCGGCACCGTTGACAATGCAGCCGATGTTTCCGTCCAAACCCACGTAGGACAGCCCCCTGTCCGCCGCACGGCTTTCACGCGGGTCTTCCTGGCTTTTGTCGCGCAGCTCGGCGATCTGCGGGTGACGGAACAGTGCGTTGTCGTCAAAGCTCATCTTCGCATCCAACGCCAGAACGCGGTCGTCGCCGGTGATAACCAGTGGGTTGATCTCGACCATGGTAGCATCCAGGTCACTGAACGCGGCGTAACACCCCTGTAGTGTGCGCACCATTTGCTGGATCAGCTTGGGTTCAAGACCAAGCTTGAACGCAATCTCACGCGCCTGGAATTCCTGAAGCCCGACTGCTGGTTCCACGATGGATCGCACGATGCTGTCCGGGCGGTCGGCCGAGATGTCTTCGATCTCCATCCCACCTTCTGACGAGGCGACAATCATCACCCGTTGGCTGGATCGGTCAAGAACAAAGCCCAGATAAATCTCGCGATCAATCGGCACGGCGGCTTCGACGTAAACACGGTAGATGCCTTTGCCTTCCGGGCCCGTTTGATGCGTGACCAGCTTGCGACCGAACAGGTCATCGCAGGCCTGATAAATCTCGTTTTCAGTGTTGCAAAGCTTGACGCCTCCGGCCTTGCCGCGCCCACCAGCGTGGACCTGTGCTTTGACGATCCATTTGTCGCCGCCCAACTCGCGCGCCCGATAGGCCGCCTGTTCCGGGCTGTAGGCAAGCGCGCCCGCAGGGACGTCCACCCCGAAATTGGAAAGAAGTTCTTTCGCTTGGTATTCATGAATATCCATCTGCAATCCTCCCGTTCATGCAGTGTGGTTAAGCAGCGATTGAAGTGCCGTAGCGGCTTTCAAGCAAAGCCTCGATCGCATCCTGATCGACCTCTCCGCCCAGCTCTCGCAGGGCTTCGGCGAACAGACGTACGATCCGGCTGACCGAGTCCCGGTTCAACTGATTGAGGATACCGATCCGGACCTGTACCGGTGCGCTGAGTGTCGGCCAGATGCCAAATCCCCGTGCGCGGCAGTTCTGGACCAGCTCCATCTCGCGCCCGGCCAGTTCAGGCGGCAGGTTCAGCACGACGAGGCTGGGCATGTCCGAAGTCACTTCGCAGCCCATTTCGATCACCGCATCGCGCAGGACCTTTTCGTGTGTGCGGTAGGCCATGGCCCGCTTTGCCAAACTTTCTTGCAGGGTCAGACGCAGGGCTTCATGAAACGCCGCAACGGCATAACCCGAATGCGTCCGGTGATAGGTGCCTTTTTCTACGTCTTGCCCATCGACAATACCCCAATGGCGCGCTTCAAAGATCGGATTGTGAACATAGGAATACGCGCCTGACGCCTTCAGACTTTCGATGTAGGCATCCGTAAAGCTGACCGGCGCGTAGGTCAGCGGCAGGCAGCACAGACCTTTTTGCGGGCAAGACGCCCACCCGGCGATACCGGGGTAATCATCAATCGAAAAGTCATCGGCACCCAGCGACGACACCGCGTCGATCAGACCCAAGGCACCATTGCGTTCACAGGCGTCCGAAAAACCGCGCAGATCGTTGACGCGTCCGGATCCGGTTTCCCAATGGGCCATGAACGCCCATTTGGGCTTGTGCTCAGACAAAGCTGCGTCAACCAGTTCACCTGTCACCGGCTGACCGTGCGGAACCTCGATTACGGTGACACTGGCGGCTTGCGGGTCAAGCGGGTTGGATGCGTGTTCCTGAGGTGTAGCCGCCTTGATCCGCAGGGTCAGAGCGTCGATACCCGAGAATGTCCCGTTGGCAAACGCCACAACCTTGTCGCCAGGCATGACGGCAGAGAACATCGCGTCCAGAGCGCTCCAACCGGTGCCTGCGACCGCAAAAGTATACGTGTTGGACGTGCCCCATATCTTTCGCAGCATGTGTTTGCACTCGATCATGCCCCGCAGAACGTCACCCTGCATGTGATCTGCCACGCCAGCGCTGCTGAAGGCGCGCAGGACACGGGCGTCAGTGTTGCCCGGCCCCGGGCCAGCGGCCAATGTCTCGGGGATCTCAAGAGGAGGGAAAATCTGAAAAGTCATCGTCTGTCATCCTCGGCGTTGGTCGGGCTCTTGGACCCGTCGTGTTTCGTTGCCGGACAGAAAACGCCGCCTTGCGCGATGACGCAACGTAACTTACTACTGCTTTAGGATGGCCAAAAGGATGGGGAAATTCCCACCCGAATTGGTAAAAATACCAAGGTATACTGAATTTTTACCTACCCGTTTGGGTGGGAAATCGCGAAAGTTGGGTAAAAACAGATGATTGGCGCGCCAAGTACCCCTATTGATGTTATGCTGGCAGACGGCAATCCGCTGGTTCTGTCTGCCATGTCTGAAATCTTTGAACGCGACCAACGATTCTCGTTGGTGGCGACGTCAGCCACTGCCGAAGGGTTCCTGGGAACCGTCATGCGGGTTCCGGTTCAGGTGGGGGTGGTCGACTGGAACCTCCCGGTGCTCGGAGCAGCAAAGCTGATCGAGGTTCTCCGAGAACAGGCCAATGCACCCCGGTTTGTGGTGTACGGGGATGTGACTAGCGAAACGCCGCGGCTGGCCATGCAAGCCGGTGCCGCCGGTTTTGCCGCGCGATCCGGCGAGGTCGAAGGCTTGCTTGAAACCTGCGCCGATGTAGCCGCCGGTAAGATGGTCTTTCCGTTCATCGACGTTCGAAAAATGCAACAGGACCCAATCCAAAGCCTGTCCCGCAAAGAACGCACCATTCTTGAAGCCTTGGCCCAAGGCATGTCCAATCGGGATCTTTCAAAAGAGCTTCAGATTTCGACGAATACGGTGAAATTTCACCTGTCCAATATCTATGACAAGCTAGCCGTGAAAAACAGAACTCAGGCCATTGCATATTACTATTCGTCCAGATCCGCACTGGATTAGGACCATGGTCCGGGGTCTGCTGTCCAGAATGCGCGATGGCGAAGTGCTCACTAATTCCGTTTCTCCAAAGCCCAATCGTCCTTTATCCTGATCTTGAAAAAGCAGGAGCACCCCGATGGACATCACACCCCTCACCGGCGGCTTAGGCGCTGAAATCTGCGGCGCCGATATTCGAGACAACGGGCAATTCCCTGATATCCACCAAGCCTTTGCCAAGTATTCCGTTATCGTCTTAAGGGGTCAAACCGCTACCCCTGAAGACCATCTGCACTTTGCTCGCAGCTTTGGCGCGATCAACGTCAACCGTTTCTTCAAACCGGTTGATGGCTATCCCGAGATTGCGACGGTCCTCAAAGAAAAAGACCAGAAAGAAGCGGTGGGTGAAGGGTGGCACACTGATCATTCCTATGACGCAGCGCCAGCCATGGGATCAATCCTGCATGCGATTGAGATGCCGCCTTATGGCGGAGACACGCTGTTTGTGTCTATGGCAGCCGCGTATGAGGCACTCTCGGCCCCAATGCGTCAGTTTCTAGACGGGCTGACTGCTGTGCATTCTTCGCGTCACGTCTTTGGTGCCGCCATACAAGACAGCGAAGCCGCCAAGAGCGGTCGATTGGGCAACGCAGACGCCGCGACACAAGATGCGCACCATCCCATTGTCATCACACATCCACTCAGCGGGCGTCGTGGTCTTTTTGTGAATCCTGTCTTCACAACGCATATCGAAGGGCTCAGCAAAGACGAGTCAGATGCAATTCTTGCGATGCTGTACGAGCACTGCAAACAACCCGAGTTCCAATGCCGCGTGCGTTGGCGCGCGGGCGACATAACGATGTGGGACAACAGGGCCACATGGCACAAGGCAATCAACGACTATCACGGTTTTCGACGCCTGATGCACCGGGTCACGGTTGAAGGCGTGGCTTTGTCCAACCCTACTGAAAACAAGGACAGCTAAGGAACAAATCCACTGGGCACGCCAAAAATCGGTGCATCCACGCTGGAGCCTGTCAAAGCGTCCATAAAAGCGATCAGATTCTGGATTTCCACTTCCGAGAGTTCAATCGGATCAATGTCAGCTTTGCTGCGTTGGCGTTCCATTTCCAATCGATCGTCCCAAACCAGAAAGTCAGCATCGTGCAACCACGGAACCTCGGGCAAACCAGCCATATCGGGCGTCCAGGCATCAAAACTTGCCTGAGTATTCAGATGATGGCGAATGATGCTTTCGAGATCGGGGAAAGCCCCGTTGTGACCGTAAGGGGCCGTCAAAGCAACATTGCGCAACATGGGGGTGCGAAACCTGTAGGCATCTTCCAACCGATTGCTTTCACCCATACGACCGACGTCGCGGGCATGCGGATCCCATTGACGGGTTCGGCCCGGACCAAAAGGCGGAATGGCCAAAGCATGGAATTCCTGATCGGACATCAATGGGCCCGCGTGGCACGCGGAACAGTTTGCCTTGCCATAGAACAGATCCATCCCGTCTTTTTGAAGGGTTGATAACGCATTCATGTCCCCAGCCAGATACTGATCGAATGGGCTGTCGGTGCTCCTCCACTCGATGGCCATGAACGCGGCCAAAGCGTTGGCGATTTGGGTGATTGTGATGTCTTCCGTGGTTTCAATCTCATCAAATGCTGCGACCATTGCCGGGCCGTAATGGGGATCCGTTCTTACGCGTTTGGCAAGGATCGGCCACCCTTTGTCGATGCGATCGTGGACGGCCCCGGTGACTTGATTTTCGGCCACGTTACCAGCCATTTCGAACTGCGAGGTCAGCGGAAAAAGCGCTTGCGCAGCGAGCAGCGAGTTCAAGCCTTCAGGCAACCACTCCTGCGCGGGTGAGTTGAACCCGTTGCCGTAGACATCCGAGATGCTCAACCGGCCATCGTGAAACACCGTGTGGATCTCTTTTGCCCCGAGGTTCCAAAGACCGGGCGAATTTCGGGGAATGCGTTTACGGATTCTGTCTGCACCGATGCCGGGTGTACGCTCCGGCCCCAACCCCTGTCCGCCTTCTCCGATGCCCAGCGACACCCCATCCGAGGTGCCTAAATCCGGGTGGTGGCAATGGGCACAGGATATGTTCCTATTACCTGACAGGATCGGGTCGTAAAACAGTTGATGACCGATGGCGGCCTGTTCCATATCAAAGGGCAAGAAGTCATCATCGGTCAGCGGGCGCGGCACATCCTGTGCCGCCGCGCTCCCGGCCAAGAGGAAAGCAACTCCATGCGCCAGTTTGTACTTGCACTTTGTCTGCTTGCCAGCCCGGCGCTCGCCGAACTGGAACAGGCGCGCGACTTGATGGAGGCTGGGGAGTTTGAAGCCGCGCGCAAAGAACTGCTGCCCGCCGCCCGCTCGGGCAATGCCGAGGCCGAGGAATTGATTGGCGTGATGTACGGGCTGGGCCTGGGCGTCGAACGGGACTATGAGCGCGCGTTCGAATGGTATCTGCGCGCCTCGATGAAGGGGCATCCGGGGGCCCAGTCGGGGGTTGGCTGGTATTATGAGCTGGGTCTTGGGATGCCCGCGCCTGATCTGGTCAGGGCTTACATGTGGTACACGCTCAGCGCCATTGGCGGCGATCCCGATGCGGCGATCAGCCTTGAGGAAGTGGTCAAGAAAATGTCGCCGGAGCAGATCGAAAGAGCGCATGTTCTGGTCAATGATTACAAAGGGTGGATGTACCCTTTCAGATGAGGGATCAAGCCTTTAGCGGTTTAGCAAACCGTTTCGGTGCATTGGTTTCAGGATCGATAATCGGGCCTGAGGAGTATTGGCACACAAAAGCCCGTCGTGGATTCGCAGTCGTATTCGCACCCGAGCTGTGAAGCGTGAGGCTGGAAAACGCTACGATCGTTCCCGCCTTGCAGGTCATCGGTGTGCCGGTCTCCGAGCCGAAATACCCGTTGAGTTCGTTGCTTTCATCCTGCCATTCGTGAGGGTCCAGACCCGGCTCGGCGTCCAAATCGCGCGGCAGGATATAGACACAGCCATTTTCTTCGGTCGCATCATCCACTGCGATCCAGACGGTCAGATAGGGTGTGTGATCAAAGCCGACATAGGCACCGTCCTGATGCCAGGCAAAACTCGCGCCTTTGCCCGCACCTTTGACCACGAATTGTTCGTTGAACAGCATCGGGTCTTCGATCCCGCAGGCGCTTATGATTTCGGCGATTTTGGGGCCGAGCAAGAAGTCTTCCAGCAACGGAAACTCGGCGTGACGATGGCGGAGAAAGCGTCGCGCATCGCCTAGCCCAATTTTGTGCACGTTGCCGCCGCCATCATGGGCTGGCTCTTCCAGAAGCGTGTTGCAGGTGCCGCGTAGCATCTGCAGGTCTTCTGGGCTGAGTGCATCTTCGAAAACGAGGTAACCTTGGCGGCGAAATGCATCGGTTTGGTCGAGCATCTGAGTTTCTCCGGCGGGGGCAGGCTTGCGCGCGACCGGGGCCGCGCGCAGGGTTTTTTTTAGACGGCCTTACTGCGTCTCGGCAGCGCGCGTCGCCGCAATCTCGGCTTCGGCTTCGGCAACCGCTGCATTCAAGGCGTCAAAGGCGGCTTCTCCGCCGTCGACATTCGCCTTGAACCAATCATAGACAGGTGCCGCAGCTTCCTTGAACGCTGCCTTCTCTTCCGGGGTCGGGACATAGAGATCGCCACCTTCGGCTACGAATTCCTCATACGCCTGGATCGACTTGCGCTTGGGCGAGGCAAATGTGGCCTGCTGCAGCTGATAGAATCCATCGACGATAACATTGCGCAGCTCTGGCGGCATCGACATGAACTTTTCGTTGTTCATGAACCATAGCGCACCCATATAAGCATGCCCGTCCAGAGTGACGTATTTCAGACCCGCATCAGGGAACTTCATGCTCATGATGTCGGTAATGCCGTTCTTGGAGCCTTCGACAACTCCTGTCTGAAACGAGGTGAACAGCTCTGGCCACGGGATCGGTGTCGGGGCCGCGCCCAGCGCTTTGACCAGTTCCTGCGGCAGATCTGCGACTACGGTGCGGATCTTCAGCCCTTCCATGTCGCCGGGGCTCTGGATGCGGCGCTGCGTGTTTGCAAAGTTGCGCCAGCCGCCGGTGTTGCCAATCGTCATCAGACGCAGCGCGCCGCCCGAGTTCTCGGCGACCATTTCCTGCATCTTGGTCACAAAAGGCGAGCCGTTGGCCAGCGCAGATTCGGCAACGCGGTCATCCGACATCAGATAGGGCAGGTCCAGAACCTGAACAAAGGGGAAGATGCCAGACGTGCCACCCGAGGTTTGGATGACGATGTCGATTTGACCCTCTGCCACACCCTGCAAGCACTCGGCGCCATTCGAACATAGCTGGGTGCCGATAAACAATTCGACTTCAATCGCGCCGTTCGAGGCGGCCTCGACATAGTTCTTGAAGACGATCAGGCCGTCATAGTCCTCGTCGTTTTCGTTCGAATTGGCAGTGGCGCGCAGCGTGTAGTCGGCAGCCGTTGCCGCGACGGCAGACGCGGCCACAAGCGAAGTGGCAACCGCTGCGGTTTTGATAAAGTTTCTGAGCATGCGTTTCCTCCCTGTGGAACTCAGTTAGTTGGCAAATCCCGTTATCCTCGGGATCGTCATGGATAGTGCGGGGATATATGTAATCAGGAAAATCACGATGATTTCGACCGCCAGGAACGGCAGGATCGCTTTGGCGATGGTTTCGACACGTTCGCGCGAGACGGCCGCGGCCACAAACAGGACCAGCCCCATGGGCGGGGTGGCGAGGCCGACGGTCAGGTTGACGCTCATGATGATGGCGAAGTGGATCGGGTCAACACCAAGGCTGGTGAAGATCGGGCCAAGGATCGGACCAAGGATGATGATCGCCGGGCCTGCATCCAAAAACATGCCGACGATGAACAGAAGTAAGTTGATCAGGAACAGAAGGATCAACGGGTTTTCAGACAGGCTGAGGATCAGCGAGGCCAGTTGCTCCGGCGCGTGGCTGAGGCTGACCACCGTCTTGAACGCCATCGCCGCGCCAACCAGCAGAAGTACAACGGCTGATGTCATGCCTGCGTTGCTCAGCACCTCGGGCACTTCTTTCCATGTAAGCGTGCGCAGGACGAAGAAGCCAATGATAAAGGCATATCCCACGGCAACAGCTGCCGCCTCGGTCGGGGTGAAGATGCCGCCCAGAATACCGCCCAGAATGATCACCGGAGTCATCAGCGGGAAGAAGGCTTTCAGGCTGGCCTGACGCCGCTCGGGCCATGTGTATTTGCGGCTGGCGACGGGGAAGTCGTAGCGGTCGGCCATCAGTTTGATCATCAGCATCAGACCGACGCCGACCATCACACCGGGCACGATGCCCGCGAGGAACAGCGCAGCCACGCTTTCGCCCATAACATAAGCGTAGATAATCATGATGCCCGAAGGCGGAATGATCGGCCCGATCACCGAACTGGCCGCTGTAATCGCGGCGGCAAATTTGCGGGTATAGCCCTGTCTCTCCATGGCCGGGATCAACATCGATCCAAGCGCTGAGGTATCCGCCACCGCGGACCCCGAGAGGCCCGCGAAGAGGATCGAACTCAGCACATTCACATGCGCCAGACCGCCACGCAGATGGCCCATAAGCGCCTGTGAAAACTCGACAAGGCGGATGGTGATGCCGCCGCGGTTCATCAGTTCGCCAGCCAGCATGAAGAAGGGGATCGCCATCAGCGGGAAACTGTCCATGCCGTTATAGACGTTGCGATAGAGCAGCGTGATGTCGTTGGTCTGACCGTTGAGCCACAGCAGGATACCCGGCGCGGCCAGAAGGGCGAAAAAGACCGGCAGGCCGATCAGCAGGAAAATCAGAAAGGTGGGTAGGAACCAGATCAGCATTTATTCGGCCCCCACTGCCGCATCAGGAATTTCAGGCAACAGGTGACCCCCACCCAGCAGAGTGATGAAGGATCGCAGGATCAACTCGATATTCACCGAGATCAGCAGGACCACCCCCACCAGCAGTGAGGCCATCATCCAACTGCGCGGAATGCGGTACCATTCGTCAAACCCCAACGAGGTGGGCAGGTAGAGCGCGGCAGTGGCGAACCTACCACCAAAACCGGTCACCTCGGACCAGCCGATATTGACGGCGACTAGCAAGACAGCAAGCGAGATTAGCAGCAGGAACAGGTTTAACGTTTGGCCAATAGAACGCGTTAAAAAGCGTTCTAGCATATCAATGGCCACAAAGCCCCCGCGCCGAAACGCTGTGGGGGCCATCAGACCGGTCATCCACAACATGCAGAACCGTGCGGCCTCATCCGGCCAAGGCAGAGCATTGCCCAGAACATATCGGAAGAACACCTGAATCAGGATTGCGATTACCATGAGTGCAATCGCAACGACACCAACCGCGCGGCCAAGACGCAGCACGGTTTCGTTCACGAATGCAATCGGCGCAAGCACCGATGCCAGTCCGCCCATGCGGATCCTCCCTTGTTCAGCCGCGGGTATGTCCCACGGTCGTCAGATCGCGCTTAGTGCTGCGCGAATTGGCCGAGTTTCCCGGCGTAAAAGGTCAGCGCGTCTCCATCCGCCATGCTGGCCCTTAGAACTTTTCCTACGACAATAACGTGATCACCCGCGTCGTGATACGCATGTTGTTCGCACTCGAACCGTGCCAGACAATCCGACAGTAACGGCGTACCGTTTTTGCAGCGCTCATGGGCGATGTCGCGCAGGGCAAAGGCGTCTTTCGAGCAGCCAAAGCACAGTTCGGCCTGCTCCGATGACAAGACGTGAACGCTGAAATGTCGCGCCGCATGGAAATATGGGAAGCGGCGCGAGTTGCGGTCGCCTGCCCACATGATCAGTGGTGGGTCCAGTGACAAGGACGAAAAGCTGTTTGCGGTAATGCAAACCGGGCCATCCGCGCTGTCGCAGGTGACGATGGTGACGCCGGTCGCAAAACGACCAAAAGCGTCACGAAGGGTGCGGGTGTCGTCCTTATGCGGAACGAAAGTATGGGTCATGTCCTTTGAGATTGCGTTCATCAAGGTACCTCATGTCCCAGCGCAGCCTCATAGAGGCGATACCAGGTTTCGCGATCCAGTTTGACTTTCAAAGCGTCCGAAGCGCGCTTGATCCGGTCCAGATTGTTGGTGCCCAGAACCGGCATGATGTTCGCCGGATGTGCCAACAGGAAAGCCACGGCAACGGCGGCGCGATCCACACCAAACTCGGCTGCGATTCCATCGGCCACTACGCCGACCGGAGGGTTTCCGGCCATCAACAGACCTCCGCCCAGCGGCGACCACGCCATCAACGGATGGCCGTGTTGCTGGTGAAACGCCAGATCGCCATTTGTGAAGGGGCTGATCTCACCCAAAGAAATCTCGATCTGGTTGGTGACCAGTTTGGTCTTCATGGTCGATTGCAGCAGCGACCAGTCCCAGGGGCGGAAGTTCGATACACCCACAGCGCCCACCTTACCGCTGGCGACAACTTCGTCCAGCGCGGCACCAGTTTCATTGTGGTCCATCAGAGGGTCAGGGCGGTGAATCAACAGCAGGTCGATATGGTCAATGGCCATTTCTGTAAGCGAGGTTTCGACCGACTTCACGATATGCGCACGCGACGTGTCATAGTATTTCACCTTCGCATCCGCGTAACGGCCCACCGGGGCGATGATGTCACATTTGGTGACGATCTCCATCTTCTGGCGCAGGTTTGGATTAGCCCGCAGAGCGTTGCCCAGAACGGCCTCGGCTGCGTAACCGCCATAGATATCGGCCTGATCGAAGGTGGTTATGCCCTGATCCAGACAAGCCTGAATCTTGGCTTCGACATGACCGACAGACGTGTCGCTGTCATCGCCCAGCCGCCACATGCCATAGACAAGGCGGCTCATTTCCAGCGTTGCAGATAGTTTCACACGTTGCATCAGCGGCGTACTCCGTTGCCCAGCGGTGTGGCCGGGGTCGTCTTTGGAACCCTTCCATAAGCTTCTGGAAGGGAACAGGTTTTCAGGTTCGGCATCACGCGCGCGCCGAAATGCTTGGCCTCGTCCATATGCGGGTAGCCCGAGAATATAAAAGCACGGATGCCCATCTTCTGGTATTCCTCGATCTTGGACATAACCTGATCAGTCGATCCGACCAGAGCCGCCCCGCAGCCAGACCGCGCGCGTCCGACCCCGGTCCACAGCCCGGGTTCAACATAGCCGTATTCATCCGCCAGATCGCGGTTCTTGGCCTGATGTGCAACACCCAGCGACGTCGCGTCCAACGCCCGTTCACGTATGGCGCGACCGTATTCGTCATCCAGCTTCGAAACGATGTAATCCGCATATTCCTGCGCCTCAGCCTCGGTATCGCGGACGATCATGTGGACGCGCAGTCCATAATCCAGTGTTCGGTTGTAATTCTCGGCAACTGCGTGCACGGCTTTCATCCGTTCGGCAAGTTGGTCCTTTGTTTCAGGCCACATCAGGTAGACGTCGCAATGTTCACCGCACAAGTCCAAAGCCGAAGGTGAATATCCACCAAAATACAACAGCGGGCCGCCTGTCTGGTAGGGTTTCGCGGGCTCGGTCGTCAGACCCGAAAAATTGTATACCTCGCCGGCGTGATTGATCTCATCCTGCGTCCAGGCCTGTTTCAAAATCTCGACCACTTCGCGCGATCGCTGATAACGGAATGCACTGTCGGCTTTCTCACCGGGGAAGTCCGATGAGATGATGTTGACGGTCAGCCGCCCCTTCAGCATATGATCCAGCGTTGCGATGGTGCGCGCCAGCATGATCGGTTGCATCTCACCGCAGCGTACAGCGGCCAGCATGTTGATCCTGTCGGTGATCGGTGCGCAGCCAGCGACAAAACTCAGCGTGTCCTGACCAACCTGATACGAAGACGGACACAGGATGTTGCGAAATCCCTGCGCTTCGGCCTCTTTCACGATGCCCGAGCAATGCTCCCAACTGGATCGAAGATCGCCGTCCGGCACACCCAGAAACTGATAATCGTCCGAACAAAGTGCCGCAAACCACGATACTTCAGCAGCGTCCAGATCAGGGGATGTGATGGGGACGATAGTCATCTGAGTCGGTCTCCGCGCAGCGTTTGCTTTTTCTCTTGCGTAGCAATCGCTTTGATGTAGATCAATAGTGTATCAATTTTTCCCGCGACCAAGTGAAGCGACAGACTGTGCCCTCTGCCAATCGAAATCCGAACGCACTTCCGGTTTACATCCAGATTGCGGAACTGCTGATCCGCGATGTCGCGGCCGGGCGGTTGATGGATGGAGAGCGCCTGCCACCCGAACGCGAGATGGCGGCTGATCTGAATGTCTCGGTCGGAACTCTGCGAAAATCGCTCGCCGAGCTTGAAAAAAAGGGGATGCTGGAACGCATCCAGGGTTCAGGAAACTACATTCGCGAAACGGGCACGCAGAACAGCGTCTATGCTATGTTCCGGCTTGAACTGCCCGAAGGCGGTGGCCTGCCACGCGCCGATATCCTGTCGGTTGATCACTTGGACAAACCATCCGGTCTGCCGCAATTCGGTAAGTCGAACCGTGGATCACGCGTGCGCCGGATGCGCTATTTGAATGATACAATCATAGCTGTCGAAGAAATCTGGCTGGACGAATCAGCAGGTTTGATCGACCGGACCCTCTTGTCCGACTCTCTTTACCGCTACTATCAACGCCAATTGGGTTTTTGGATCATTCGGGCCGAAGACAGGGTCTCGGTCCAATCGCTTCCCGATTGGACGCCCGAAAGCTTCACCAAACCAGCAGGCCAAACAGTGGGGTATATCGAGCGTTTCAGCTGGTCAGAGACCGCTGAACCCGTTGAATTTTCGAAAACATGGTTCGACCCGGATCGGGCCAACTACGTCCAACGTTTGAAGTAAAAGGAAACACGCATGACCCGGACCATCAACTACGGGCTGATAGGATGCGGCATGATGGGGCAAGAGCACTTGCACAATATCGGCCTGTTGGAAGGGACGCGCGTGGCAGCGATTTTTGAGCCGGATCCGGTGATGGCAAAAGCCGCCAAAGCCATTGCGCCGGATGCCACGATGGTGAGCTCGGTCAAAGAGCTTCTGGCGGTCGAGGACTTGGATTGCCTTGTCATAGCAAGCCCTAATCACTTGCACGTGGACCAGATCTGCGAAGTTGCGGAAACGCGACCCCTGCCGCTGCTGGTGGAAAAGCCGTTGTTCACCGACCCACAGGATGCGGCCCGGTTGGAAGAGGTTGAGCGTATCTATCCCTGCCCCATCTGGGTTGCGATGGAATACCGATACATGCCCCCAATTGCCGCTTTGATCGACAAGGCTGGAACGACAGGTGGCGTGAAGATGCTGTCTATCCGCGAGCATCGTTTTCCATTTCTGGAAAAGGTCGGCCACTGGAACCGGTTTAATCGCAATACCGGAGGCACCTTTGTTGAAAAGTGCTGTCATTTCTTCGATCTCATGCGCTTGATCCTGCAATCCGACCCGGTACGCGTGACCGCAAGTGGGGGGCAAGCCGTCAATCATCTGGACGAAAGCTACGAAGGCGAAACACCGGATATTCTGGACCACGGGTACGTTATTGTCGATTTCGCCTCGGGCGCACGCGCCATGTTAGAGCTGTGCATGTTTGCCGAAGGCGCTCGGTATCAGGAAGAAATTTCTGCTGTTGGACCCAACGCCAAAGTCGAAGCGCTGGTTCCCGGACCAGGGCGCTTCTGGCCGGATCATCTGGGGGAACCGCCGGTGCCCAAGGTTATCGTAAGCCCCCGCAACCCCAAGGGGCCCACGTCAATAGACGTCCCCGTAGACGCCAGAATACTGGCGGCCGGAGACCACAATGGATCAACCTATTATCAGCACCAAGGGTTTCTGGCCGTACTGCGCGGCGAAAAGGCCCAACCCGATGTCAGCCTAAAGGACGGTCTTTGGGCCGTACGGATCGGACACGCCGCACAACAGGCGATGGAAAGCGGCGAAACCGTACGCTTAGGCGGCTGACCAAAGCGTCGCGAAGGGTTGTGTTCTCAAATCGTTTGGAACTCAACCCTTCTCGTACGACCGCCCGAAACCTTTGTGGATGTGTGCTTGCACGTGATCCGCAAGCACATGGTCAAGGTTCAATTTGTCCGCGATGGTTTCCTCATCGGACGCGCATCCGGGCCTTTTTTCGCACGCACTTTAAAGCTCTTGGGCTTCTCGCCGTCATGTCGGCTTTTGTGACGTTCGGTCCGAGACCCCATCGGTTTCGACGGATCCGCCGCGTTTTTGCGCCGCTTGTTTTCCGCACCGCCGCTTTTGCCCGTTGGTTTCTTCCCGGGGTTGCCCTGACTCTTGCTATGACCTGCCTTTGGCTTTGCAGACTTTGGTTTGTCCGGGCTTTCCCGGCGCTTCTGCGGCTTTTTTGGGCTTGGTTCAAACTCAGCGGGTTTCGACGCGCCAGCGGGCTTGCTGTCTCGACGCGATGTGTTCTCTTTCCGATCCGGGCGTGGCGTTTTACGTGGTGCTTTCAGCGTAGCCGGAGGGCCTTTGGGCGAGGCGTCGAAATTCGGAACACCCGGCAATTCGGTCAAGCGCGCACCCTGTTCAAGGTCAAGCTCAGGGCCAAGCTCGTTCTTCATTGCCGGTACCGCGTCGCTGAGAATTTCAACGAATGTTTCCTGATACTGGACACGAATGGCCCCAATCGCGTCTTTAGAGATCCCGGCATTTCGGCACAGCATCGGCAGCAACCAACGCGGCTCAGCCCGCTGTTTGCGACCCAACGACAACGAAAACCACGTACTTGGCCCGAAATCCGAAGCCTCTCGTTTTTTGCGGGCACCCGGTTCAGGCACATCACCCAAAATCTCTGGCGCGGAATTGCGCTCGCGGTAGAGTCGCAGAAACGCCGCCGCGATCTTCTCGGCTGTATGCTCTTGCAAAAGGCGTTGGGCAAACGCCTGTTCTTCGGGGCTTGGCGATTGACTCCATCCCGGATCGGACATCAGCCGTTCTTCATCGCGGGCAAGCACCGCCTCGGCAGAGGGTGGCGTGCCCCATTCGGCCTCCAGTTTGGCGGATTTCAACAGGCGCTGTGCCTTTGACCGTTGGCGCCCAGGTACAATCAGCACCGAAGTGCCCTTGCGTCCGGCGCGGCCTGTTCGCCCGGACCGGTGCAACAGGGATTCCGCATTGGACGGCAGATCCGCGTGGATCACAAGTTCCAGCCGGGGCAAGTCAATACCGCGTGCAGCCACATCTGTTGCGATACATACACGCGCGCGCCCGTCGCGCAGGGCCTGCAAAGCGTGGGTGCGCTCGGACTGGCTCAGCTCGCCCGAAAGCGAAACCACCGAAAACCCCCTGTTGGAAAACTTCGCTGTCAGGCGGGCCACTATAGACCGGGTATTGGCAAAGATGATCGCCGTTTGCGCATCATGAAAACGCAAAAGGTTGATGATTGCCTTTTCGATGTCTGACGGGGCCACGGACAGCGCAAGATAGGAAATGTCCGCGTGCTGGGCGTTTTTGTTGCCGACCTCGATCCTACGGGCGTCTTCTTTCTGATAGGTCTGCGCAAGCTTGGCGATGCCGCGCGGCACCGTTGCAGAAAACAGCAATGTCCGACGGTTTTCCGGAGTGTGATCCAGAATGAATTCCAGATCCTCGGAGAATCCCATGTCCAGCATCTCATCCGCTTCGTCCAGGACAACCGCTCTAAGATCACCCAGATCGATCACTCCTCGCGACACGTGGTCTCTGAGACGGCCGGGCGTGGCGACGATGACGTGTGCGCCGCGCTCAATCGCTCTGCGTTCCGTGCGCGCATCCATACCACCCACGGCAGATGCAGTAACGATCCCTGCTTCAGAGAAAAGCCAGTCAAACTCTCGCTGAACCTGCATGGCCAGTTCACGTGTGGGCGCAATGACCAGGGCCAAAGGGGCAGCCGGTCGATCAAACCGGCCGTCTTTGTCCAGCAGGTCGGGTGCTATGGCTAACCCAAAGCCAACCGTCTTTCCTGATCCGGTTTGTGCTGACACCAAAAGGTCAAGCTGGGCCAGCTCAGGCTGGGTCACCGCCACCTGAACGGGCGTAAGTTCGCTGTAACCTTTGTTGGTCAACGCCTGCGAAAGCGTCATTGGCAGGTCGAAGAGGTTGGGCATACATCACCTTGCAGAAGAAAGATCACGCCCTTAACGACGATGGCAGAGTTTGTACAGCCTCGTTTGGGCCTGCAGGTCCGATCAGCAATGAAACAAACCGGAACCGGCAGGGTTTGACTTTTTTGAACTGTTGATGCTCGCAGTCTTGAAGCTGTCAGTGAAATCCGCGCGGGACGCTTTCCGTCCACTCTTTGACCATGACTTCGGCACCCTCTGCGCCTTCGGTAGCCCGCAGTTTTCGTGTCAGGTAGAAATTCTGCGCATCACAATGCATGGAACTCTCGGTCTCAATCTCCACGTTCCAGTCGCCCCTTTCGAAGGTGAAAAGCCATTGGCTGTTGAAACGGGCGGACGCAGGGTCGTCGGGGTGGATGCTGTAATGCATGGCGACATGGCTGCCAACGACCAGTCCGTGATAAGGATCGCGCGCTTTACCATAGTCGTCGAACGTGTCCAAAACGAGGGTCCCATCGTCCAGCACATGCTGATCGGATCGCCCGGACGGCGCGCGCAGCACCTCTGTTTCCAGTACAGGAAAATCCCGTGCCGGACCCGGGTTCTGCGGTTCGATTTCCACCTCGACCTCGCGCACGGGCAGTTGCAGAGCGCTGCGGTCCAGATGGAGCGTAACCTTGGCCTGTTCCGGTGCGGGCCAGACAACGGGCCAATAGCTGGTCGATAGCGCCAGCCGCAACCGGTGCCCTGCGTGCAAATGATGGGCGCATTCATTGAGCAGGATTTCCGCCTCATAAACCTGTCCCGGCACAAGGGTTTCGGGCGCTTCATGACTGGCATAGTGGCAAAGATTGAGCGGCCGGTAGCTGATACGCTGGGACATCCCTTCGGGAGAAACATCACAAAGCCGCGCCATCAATTGCGCGACCGGTTTATCGACGCTGAATGCAAAGCGCAGCCGCGCCCGTCCCAAAATCTCTAGCGGTTCATCCAGCACGGCAGTGTCAAAGCATTGCGACAGCACATCATCGGGGGCCTGATCACCGCACAGCTCATTGTCAAAGCGCATGCCCGGGCAGAAATAACCGCTGGTCGCTCCAACACTGGCCGGGCTGCTTACGGTGACTGTGCCTTTGGTAGGTCCAGCACCAAACCCGTCCTGCGTCAGGTGCAGAACCCGATCTTTCACATTGTCCGACGGCCATTTCTGTTCGGCAATCCAGCGCCCTTTGCGTGGGCCATTCTGTTTGGTCGGTTGGAAGTGTTCCTGCATGAAAGTACGATAATCTGGTAGATCCTCAGCCCCGTTTTGCCGCCCTTTGAGCCAGCGATCAAACCACGTAATCACCTCCGAATGGAAATCGGATGGCGCAAGTTTTGAGATGTGTGGATAGCGATGCTCCCAAGGGCCAACCATCGCTTTGGCCGGGACTTTCAAATGGGTCGCCAGCGCGGAAGGCGCGTTGACATAGGCATCAGCCCAGCCCGTCATGGCCAGAACCGGAACTTTGATTGCATCCCAGTCCTCGCACACGGATCCGTGTTTCCAAAACGCATCACGCGTGGGATGCCGCAACCAATCCACTGCGGAAAAGGGCAGCGTTTCCATCCGGTTCAGCCAATCCTCACGCCAATCCTCACGCAAGTCCGGGTCCGCCGGTCGCGACAGATAGGCAAACATCTGACTGGCCCAATTTGCATTGTCGCTCAGCAGACAGCCGCCCATAAAATGGATGTCATCAGCATAACGATCCACAGTCGAAGCAACGGAAACCACGGCCTTGAGCGCCTCAGGCTGGCGGTACGCCAATTGCAGCCCGTTAAAACCACCCCAGGAAATCCCGATCATACCAATATTGCCGTCACACCAATCCTGCGCTGCAATCCACGCCAAAACCGCCTCGCCGTCGCTCAGCTCCTGCTCGGAATACTCGTCATCGAACTGCCCGTCGCTGTCGCCGGTACCCGTGATATCCACCCGGACACACGCATAGCCCTCGCGGGCAAACACGGGGTGAGTAGATTCATCCCGAGGTGCCGTGCCATCGCGTTTGCGATACGGCAGGTATTCCAGAATGGCCGGACTGGGGCCGCTTGCCGGCAACCAGATCCGGGCGGCCAGATTGCGACCGTCCGCCATTGGGATGAAGACGTTTTCAATTACGCTATGATCATTTGTCACGAAGTATTCCCTCAGCGATTCTCAGGCACCCTAACTCCTTTGGCTGCCGCACTTAACGACATCAGCGACACCGAAGCCCAAAAAAGACATTTGAAACAGAAAGTGCAGATCTTCACTGGCCCGTTTGTCGGCAGGGTTAATGACGCCACTGAATTTAACACCACCCCTATGGGGCGGCGGCAAGCACCTCAACTTCGACCTTAAACTCCGGCCTCGTAAAACCGCTGACTATCAACAGCGTCGAGCTTGGCAAGCGGCTGGTCGAAGCAATAAATTCATCACGGGCGCGCATGTAGCCTGACATATGCGATCGGTTAGTTACAAAAGCTTTGATATGCGCGACATCACCTGCACCCATACCCGCTGACCGCAGAATTTTTTCGACGTTTTGAAAACAGACAATAGCTTGGTCATATGCGTCTTCGGGGGTGCTTCCATCCATGCGAATCCCCAATTGCCCCGACGTTTGCACCAATCTCCAGTCGCCGGGAATTTCGACACCATGTGCATAGCGCGCGAACGGTTGCGGCATGTCTGATGGGCTTAACGCTTTCATTTCCCACACTCTTTTTCGCTGATAAATTATGCTTGCGAGTTTGAACGATCTTTGCAAGTCTTAACGTCATTCTCTGGCACGGATATTCCAAGGGCCACGTAAATCCACCGTCTTTCAAAGAGGGCGATATGGGCAAACGTGTTCTTTTGGTGCGCCATGGGAATGAACCCGCCGATGATCGAATTGTCACCTGGCTTGGCCAGGAAGGCTTTGAAATCGATAGCCGCAAACCCTTTGATGGCGACCTGCTGGGCGAGCCGGATGAGGAATTGGCCGGTACGGTCATCTACGGTGGAAACTTCAACGTCTACGAAACCGACACGCACCACTTTCTAAACGAAGAATATCGTTGGATCGGGGCATGCCTGAATGCCGATGTTCCAATGCTCGGAATCTGTCAGGGCGCGCAGCAGATTGCCTATCATCTTGGCGCGTGGGCCGGAGCACCCGAATCCGAATATTTTGAGTTCGGGTACTATAAGATCGAGCCGGAACCTTCTGAACCCGGCTTCATGTCCGGACCCATGTGGGTAACGCAGGCGCATTTTCACACGTTCGATTTGCCGGAAGGCGCAACCCGACTTGCCGGCAACGACAACTACGCAAACCAAGCTTTTCGGTACGGGGATAAGGTGTTTGGTCTGCAGTTCCATCCCGAGGTTACGGTGGCTGGATTCCAGCGATGGCAAGAGGCCAAGTGGAACATTTACGGTCGCCCCGGCGTGCAAAGTCGCGAAGAACAGACCCGGTTGATGAAGCAGCACGATCCTGCGCTCGCCGTCTGGTTTCACGGATTCCTGGGCCGCCTGTTCGGGAGGGCCGCATGAGCATTCAAGGCTATTGGGCCGATCACAAGGCGCCGGATTTTCGCAACGTGCCAGATGATCTGGTTGCCGTCCTGCCAATCGGAGCCACAGAACAACACGGGCCCCATCTGCCGGTATCTGTTGACAGTGACCTGGTGGCCGCTGTGGTCGAGCGTACTTTGCCTCGGCTGCATGCCGAGCAGAACGTGCTGATCCTGCCGGGTTTGACTATCACCAAAAGCGGCGAACATGATCGTCATCCCGGTACCCTAAGCCTGTCTGCGGATACTCTGCTGGCGGTGTTGCGCGACATCGGAGCCTCGGTCGCGCGGGCAGGTGTGCAGCGGCTTGTTCTGTTCAACGGCCATGGGGGTAACACAGCCCTTTTAGAGATTGCAGCGCGCGATTTGCGGATCGCGCACGAGATAATCGTTGTTACATGCTCGTGGTTCGGTTTTTCCGAGTGGGAGGACGTAGTTGATCCGACTTCTGCGTCAGTTGACCTGCATGCCGGAGAGTCCGAGACCTCTTCAATGCTGGCGGCAAAACCGCATCTGGTGGATATGAGCCGCGCGCGGAACTTTGTTCCCGCCATCCGGGATTGGGAAAAACAGTTTCACCATATTGGTCTGACGGGGCAAACCGCACGGCCAGGCTGGATCATCGATGACTTGCACTTGGACGGTGCTTGTGGGGATGCCTCTGCCGCGACGGTGGAAAAGGGTGAACGCCTCTTGGATACAGCCGCCGACAATTTCGCGCAGTTTCTGGCCGAGTTCGCCCGGTTCGATCACCGGAGTGGCGTGACATGAATGTGCTACCCTCTTCTGATCTTCTGACCGTGGAAAATGTTCTGGTGCCGTCCTCGATGATCGCCAACGCAATAGAGTTCGGCGGCATTCCAGTTTCGGACTGTGTGAATGGTGATTTGGTTATCCGCAACGGGCATGCCGTCGCTCTGCAGCCCTGTGTCCGACAGGCCGAAGTTTCGGGCCTGGTCACCCCGCGCCTGACCGAATGCCATGTGCATCTGGATAAATGCCACACGATCTCAAGAATGGGCCAGGTTGGCGGAGATCTAATTGCCGCCATGGACGCCCAACGCCGCGACCGTATGTTTTGGACGGAAGACGACCTGCGCCAGCGGGCCGAACGGGGGCTGCAAGAGTTGATGTCCTCGGGGTGCGGCATCGTTCGAAGTCATTTCGACTGGGCCGCTGATCCAGAGAGTACTTCCCCCCCGTTGGCGTGGTCCGTGCTGCAAGAGCTCGCGTTGGATTATCAGGATACGGTCCACCTACAAGTCGCCGCGCTATTGAACACAACCGATTTGGCCGACCCGGCAACGGCAAATGCGATAGGGCGCGAGATCGCCCGTGGCAATGGGGTACTCGGCCTGTTCGTATTGAACCAACCGGATCGACACGCCGCGATACAAGTTGCAGTTCAGCTGGCTGAAAAACATGGCCTCGCATTGGATTTTCACGTTGATGAAGGGTTGCACCAAGGGCTGGACGGGCTGGAGATCATAGCCGACACGCTCATCGAAACCGGGTTTCAGGGCCCTGTGCTGTGCGGTCACGCGTGCAGCCTGATGAATTTGGCCGACACGCCTTTGCAAGCGCTGCTGGACAAAACGGCGCGCGCGGGTTTGACAATCGCCAGCCTGCCGACTTCGAACCTGTATCTGCAAGGACGGGCACAGGGGACCCCCGACAGGCGCGGCATAACCCGGATAGCCGAGTTGCAGACCGCAGGCGTTCCCGTCGTGGTGGGCACCGACAACGTGCGTGATGCCTTCTGTCCGCTGGGCCGCCACGACCCACGCAAGAGTCTGGAACTGGCAGCGCTGACAGCGCATCTGGACCCGCCATTTGGTGATTTGCTTCCTATGATCACGACGAACGCGCAAAAGGCGCTGGGTCTGTCACCAAACACCGTGGATGGGGCAGCCGTCGAAGACCTGCTGATCTTTGATGCCGCATCAACCTCGGACTGGCTGACCGGGACATCCGCGCCCAAACCCTTGAAGCACGCTCTGACAGGAGAGATTGCATGACGTCAATTTCCGGAAAAAGCGATCTGGACTGGGCCGCGTTTGCCGAACGCCTCGCGCCTGTTGAAGTGATCGACGAACCCGTTCTGGTCAAGAAACGGTCGCGCGATTTCTTCTGGTACAGCCCGATCCTGAACCAACAGCTCAAACGCAGTTTTGGCGATCTGGTCGCCCTGCCGAAAACTGTTGAAGAGATGGCTCATTGCCTGAAAACCGCGCATGACGCAGATGCTCCTGTCGTGCTGCGCGGTGGCGGGACCGGCAATTACGGACAGGCCGTGCCCCTGCACGGTGGTCTGATCATCGAAACCACCCGGATGAACCGAATTTTGGAAATCGGAGACGGCTTTGTCCGTGCCGAGGCGGGCGCGCTGATGGCGGATGTCAATGCAGCGCTGATGGCAAAGGGGTGGGAGATGGCGATGTTCCCGTCGACACAAGATATCGCGACGATCGGTGGGTTTGTCGCGGGCGGGTCTGCGGGCATTGGCTCAATAGCTAACGGTGTTCTCAGAGAGCCCGGCAACATCCTGCAGCTCAAGGCCTTGTCCGTTGAAGAAAACCCCCAGGAATATGTGTTCGAAGGTCAGGACGTTCTGCAAATACATCATGCTTGGGGCTTGAACGGGGTCATTACCGAAGTGACGCTGCGCACGGTTCCCCATCCTGATTGGATCGGGTGCATGGCGACGTTCGACAGCTACCAAGACTGCTACGCTGCCGGGTACGCGGTTGCGACCGACGATCAGATCGGATGTAAGCTGGCCAGCACTGTCGACGCTCGGATCGTGGAGTATTTCCCCCGACTGAAAGGCCATGTCCGGCCCGACAAGCACCTTCTTGTTTCGCTTGTACCTGCGACCGATATGGCTCGGTTTCGCGATCTCATCGCCGATCAGGGAGGGAACCTTGATCTGGAATTAACCGAAGATGACCGGAAAGCAGCATCACTGCCCCATGTGTTCGAATTTGCCTATAACCACACCACTCTGCAGGTTCTGAAAGCGGACCGGTCAGCGACCTACCAACAAATCGGCGTACCGGATGCATCCGACGCGGGCGCGGTTGCAAAGGTTGGTGCAGCCTTGGGTGACGATGTCTGGCAGCATCACGAATTCTCGTTGCTGAACGGCGAGGTCGTCGCCTTTGATCTGCCAATCATCTGGTACTCCACCGAAGATCGCCTGCGAGAGATCGGTCGAATTTACGAAGAGCACGGGCACGGCGTGTTTGACGCCCACAGTTTCCATGTGGAAAGCGGTGGTTTGAAAACCGCTGACTATCTGCACCTCGCCTGGAAAAAACGACTGGACCCAAAGGGTTTGCTGAACCCCGGCAAGTCCCGCGCCTGGGATTTGGTCAAGGATCTGCCACCCGAAGAAATCGAAGCCAAAGCAACCGTGTAAGAGGTCGCCATGTCCGCATTTGAAACACGCCCCCTGAACCCGCATTTCGGAGTTGAAGTGACCGGGATCGATCTGACTGACGCAACCGACAGTCGGTTGTTCGGGCAAGTACGCGCCCTATTCGAAGAGCATTCGGCCCTTTTGTTTCGCGGTCAGGACATCTCGGACGCCCAGCACAAGCAACTGGCAGAGCTGTTCGGCCCCATCGAGGATCGCAAAGCTGACGAACGCAAAAAGGGCGAAAAGTTCGAGGTTCCAACCGTTTCCAACGTGCGGGACGACGGTTCGATCACCGAAGAAATGGACCTGCACACGCTGAACCTGAAATCGAATTTTCTGTGGCATTCCGACAGCACGTTTCTTCCTACACCGGCGCTGACCAACATCCTGATCAGCCGCGTCGCCACGACCGAGGGCGGTGCCACGGAACTGGCCAGCACCCGCGCAGCTTGGGCGAACATGCCCGAAGACCTAAAGGCAAAGGTGCGCGGACGCGGCATCTGGCATCGCTACAGCCATTCGCGCCGCAAAATCTCGCCCGAACTTGCCGAATTGCCAATGTTCAACAAATGGCCGGACCAGCATTGGAACGCGCTGTGGCGTAATCCGGTCAACGGGCGCGAGGCGCTTTATATTGCGTCACACGCCTTCAAACTGGATGGCTACGACGAAGCCGAAGGTCAAGCGATCATCGAGGAACTCATCGACTTCTGCACCCAACCGCAGTTTGTCTATTCCCACAACTGGCAGGTCGGCGATGTTCTGCTCTGGGATCAGCGCGCGGTGCTCCATCGCGGCACACCCTGGCCCTACGAACAGCCACGTGTGTTGTCGAGCATCTGCTCGACCGTCACGGAAGCCGACGCAATCCAAACCATGCGCAGATCACATTAGAACCCGGCAACCCGGCCGGGCACCACATGGCGAAACCACGCCACCCACACCGAGGGGTCCACCTCACGACCAACAGAGAGGAAAACACATGACTTTCAGAACCCGTACAGGGAAACCACTGCCTAACGTGATCACCGATCAGGCCAGGAAGGTTGGCAACGATGCGGTGAACCGCCGTGAATTTCTGGCCATCGCCAGTTCATTCGGGGCAACAGCGGCCACAGCTTATGCGATGCTGGGTCTGCCCGCGCCTGCCCAGGCTGCTACTGAACCAAAACAAGGCGGCACGGTGCGTATTCAGATGGATGTACGCGGCCTGAAGGACCCGCGTACATTTGACTGGAACGAAATCGCGAATTTTGCCAAAGGCTGGTTAGAAAACCTTGTCGCATACGAAAACGACGGAACCTTTTCGCCCGCGCTGCTGGAGAGTTGGGAGATTTCGGATGACGCGCGAACCTATACTCTGAACGTTCGAAAAGGCGTGACCTGGAATAATGGCGACGAGTTTACCGCCGACGATGTGGCGCGCAACATCGCCGGTTGGTGCGACAAGTCGGTGGAAGGTAACTCCATGGCCGGGCGCTTCTCAGTTCTGGTCGATCCAGAAACAGAGCGCGCGCTGGAAGGTGCCATCGAAGTTGTCGACAGTCACACGGTTCAGCTGAACCTGCCGCGCCCGGACATTTCGCTGATCGCGGGCATGGCGGATTATCCAGCGGCCATCGTGCATGCGTCTCATGACGCAGAAAATATGCTGGGTAACCCGATTGGTACCGGTGCCTACCTGCCGGAAAGCCTTGAGGTTGGCGTAAAAGGCGTTCTGGTCCGCAATGACGACCACACCTGGTGGAATGCCGGCAACGGCGCCTGGCTCGACCGCATCGAGTTCATCGACTTCGGAACCGACCCATCGGCCCACCTTGCGGCGGCGGATGCCGGCGAGATCGACATGGTCTATATCTCGGAAGGCGAGTTCATTGACATCCTGACCGGGCTGGACGGCTGGGTTGAAAACGAGGTCGTCACCATGGCGACCATCGTCATCCGCCCCAACCAACAGGCCGAAGTTGACGGCGTGCAGCCTTATGCCGACAAACGTGTCCGTCAGGCCCTTTCAATGGCAGTGGATAACGCCGTTCTGCTCGAACTTGGGTATGGCGGAAGAGGGGCTGTTGCCGCCAACCACCATGTCGGCCCGGCGCATCCGGAATATGCCGATATCGGTATGCCAACCTATGATCCCGCCCAAGCACTTGAATTGATCAAAGAAGCCGGGATGGAAGATTATGAGCACGAGCTTCTATCAATCGACGATGCGTGGCGCAAAGACACCACGGACGCCGTTGCTGCTCAACTCAGAGACGCCGGTATCAAGGTCAAGCGCACGGTTCTGCCGGGATCGACGTTCTGGAATGACTGGGCAAAGTACCCGTTCAGCTCAACCAACTGGAACCACCGTCCGCTGGGCGTCCAAATCTGGGCGCTGGCCTATCGGTCAGGTGAGCCATGGAACGAGTTCGGCTGGGCCAATCCGGACTTCGACGCAATCCTCGAACAAGCGCTTGCGACGCCAGACGTTGAGAAACGTCGCGAACTGATGGCGCAGGGCGAACAGATTGTCCGCGAAGACGGTGTCACGATCCAACCGTATTGGCGGTCGCTTTATAACCACACGCGCGAAGGGCTTGGCGGGGCAGCGCAACATATTTCCTTGGAAATACGCCCGGCCCAAATGTACTGGAGCTAAAACGCGACGGGGTGGCACAGACCACCCCGTCACATTGGCGGAGTAGGTTACTTTGTTAGAAACAATGGTCCTTGTTGCGCAATCCGCGGCTGTCTTTTTCCTTGCGGCTTGGTTGAGCACTGGGTTCGTCGAGAACGTCTTGCATCCGGACCTCAACGAAACGTTCACTGCGCAAGTGCTCAGCATGGAGCGGATGCAAGAAGAGTACCCCGAGGCGTATGAGGTCGTCGCCCATCGCAGCATCGAAAACCCCGCTATTCAAAAGATTCTGTTCAAACTGATTGTTTGCTGGGAGGGCCTCGCGACGCTTACGCTTTGGATCGGAGTCGCTTCTCTGATCCTCGCCACCATAGGTGTGATTGAACCAGCCAACGCCAGAGCAATCGGGGTGCTGGGGGTTTTGTTGTTCACCGCCACCTGGGCTGGCTTTTTGATCGTAGGAAACTGGTTCTGTTATTGGTTTTGCCACGAAGGCGCGCAGAATACGCACTACCAGATGACGCTATGGGGTCTGGCAACGATAGTGCTCTTGATTGTCTTTTGAATCGTCACACTTGGTTTCACCCGCAAGCCAATTGCCACTAATGTCGCGACTATCCGCTGGGTCCAAACGCTGCCAAGGTTGTACGCCATGCAAAATGCGCGGTCATGATCGTGCAGGGCTGAAATCTGGACACGCTGTTTAAGCGGCCTCAATCGCTAACCACCCCAGGTGTCTGACAGTCTGAAACCATTTGGAAACGGGTCGCTTGGATCCAATCCGATCTGGCTGATCCCATAGATCCAACATTGCCCGGAAACACGGTTTTGGGTGGCTTGATAGGGCCCCACTTTGGTGAGGCTCAACAGCTCGGTTGTGAACTCTCCGCCGATAATCGAACGTGACACGACCCTGTCGCCGGGCAAGGCCAACCCCGTTGCGTGGCGCACCGCCATGTTGGCATTCGATCCGGTGCCACAAGGCGATCTGTCCGCGCGGCCCGGACGCAGTGTTGTGCAGGTTCGCACCGCACCGTCCGGGTCTGTCGACCGGAACATGACATAGGCCAAACCGTTCAGGGCCGACGTGGTCGGGTGCGGAGCGTCCTCGATTTCGGCAATCAAATTGCGCAGGGCAACGCCCTGCGTTGCAAGCGCGCGGGCGTTGTCCGGCGTAATCGACAACCCGACCTGATCCACATCAACCAATGCATAGAAGACACCGCCGAAACACAGATCATAGCGGATTGTTCCCCAATCGGGCGTTTGAATTTCAACGTCCTTCTTGGCCACAAAAGCGGGCGGCATATCCAGCGAAACCCGCGTTACCTTCCCGTCTTCACATGTGGCCCGTGCCCGTACAAGGCCCGCCGCTGTGTCCAGCGTGATGACGGTTTCGGGGCCGGTTATCGGGATCATCCCAGTTTCCAACAGAGCCGTCACAGCGCACATGGCGTTCGAACCTGACATCGCGTGCGCCTGATCCGGCTGCAGCACAATGAACCCAATATCTGCCTGCGGATCGCAAGCTGGAACCAACAGGCAAAAAGATCCTGCCGGGGCTGAACGGGGTTCCGAACAAAGCAGCTGGCGCAGGCTGTCATCCACCTTGTTCAGATGGTCCAGCTTGTCAGCCATGGTTGCGCCGGGGATGTCCAGCACCCCTCCTGTAACCACCCGGCCAATTTCACCGGCACAATGCACATCGACCGTTTGCAGCGTTCTGGACCAGCGCATGGTCTCTCCCTTTTCGTTACTTCAGGCCACAGCCTGAGCACCCGTGATTTCCACCACCGACCCACACAGATATTGCGCCTCGTCCGATGCCAGGAAGGCAACCAATGCGGCGATCTCATCGGGCTCACCAATCCGACCAAATGGCACCAGCGCATTCAGGTCATCAAGACTTCGGCCCGAACGCGCCAGATTGCTTTCCAACATCGGTGTCCGAACCTCGCCTGGGGCCACGCCATTCACACGAATATTGTCCGGCGCATAGTCGCGAGCCAGATTCTGGGTAAAGGCCACAACCGCAGCTTTGGTGGTGTTATAGGCAATATGGCCCGGTGCCGGATGCATGCCCCATTGCGATGCGGTATTGACGATCGCCCCACCGCCTTGGGCCTGCATCACTGGAATCTTCGCCTGACACATATGGAACAACGCATCGACATTGACCGCAAAAGACTGACACCAGTCTTCAGCTGACAACTCCATCAACGCGCCCCGGCGCATCAACCCGGCATTGTTGCAAAGCACGTCGATTCTTCGACCGGCTTCGGTCCAGCGCTGTACAAATTCACGAATTTCCGCGGAGTCCATCAGATCAAAGCCAAAGGCTTCAGCTGTGCCACCATTCTTTCGGACGTGCTGTGCGACTGACTCCGCCCCGGCGAGATCCGCGTCGGCAACGCAAACCAAAGCACCTTCATCAGCAAAGCGCTGACAGATCGCAGCTCCGATGCCCCCTGCCCCGCCGGTCACGACAACTGATTTTCCCTTGAATCGCAACATCAGGACCTCATTTGACTTGCACCATTCACGTCCAGAACTGCCCCAGTGAGCGACGCTTGTGATGGCCGCAAAACAAAAGCGACAAGCTCGGCGAGTTCTTTCGGCTCGGCCATCTGGCCCAGCGGAATACCCGAAAGGGCGGCATCTTCTCCATGAGTACGGACATAGCTTTCGGACATTTCGGTGCGGACCCAGCCCGGCGCAATAGCCACTGCGGTGATCCCGTCAGCCGCAAAGCCGCGCGCGATGCTTTGGGTCAGGTTGATCAAGGCCGCCTTGGTGGCACCGTATGACATAGCCTCGGCCCGATATCCGCCTTGCCCAGCGCGTGACGCCATATTGATGATCCGGCCGCCGCCATGCGCCCGAAAATGCCGGATCGCCGCACGACTCAAGTCGGCGGCGGCCATCAGATTAAGCTGAAGATCACCGTGCCAGGCCCTGTGCCAAGCCTCGAAAGGATCGTCCACAGATGAAGCGGTCAGAATCCCGGCATTGTTGATCAGCGCATCTATGTGCCCAGCCTGGGCCACGGCAGCGTCCCAAAGCGCGTTTGGCCCCATTGGATCAGACAAGTCGGCCGCAAGCGCAATTGCGCCTTGCCCGAGATCTGCCGCCAGAGCGTCAGCACGGGCCGCATTGCTGTTATAGTGCAGCAGAACACGCGCGCCTTCAGCCGCCAATTCGCGTGCGATGGCTTGGCCAATCGACCCTGAGGACCCCGTCAATAGAACGGTTTTATCTTGCAGATGACGCGTCATTTGACGCCTCCACCGGATGTTTTGCGGGCATCAGACAACCGTAGCAGAACGCTGTCGAGCCCCGCTTTTAATGCGTCGGGACCACGGGTATCTGCAAAGACTTCGAACAATTGCGCATTCAGCCCGGCCGGAGTTGAGTGTTCAACCCGCAGCGTTTCATAAGGCTTGTCACGATCTTCCATCATCGTGTGCGCCAGCCCGGAAAAAACGCCGCTCAGATAGCGCTGGGCGTCAACCCGCCCAATCCCATTGGACTGCATCCAATCCGCGGTTGTACCCAGAATACCGAAATACGTGCCCATCAGCGCGCTGGCTGCGGCAAAGGCATCGAACTCCTCTACCGTTTTGGCACTGACCACCGTGCCCAAGACACCAAACAGATCCTCACCCAATGGGTCATGCGGAAACAGGACTGTGACACCGCGATGGTGGGCGACCGATGGCAGAGGGATTGATCGAAACAGGCGCACGCGCGTGCCAATCCAGCCTTGCAAAACTTCATGGGTCAGCGTGGCGATCAGGCTGCATACATGTTGTCCTTCGGAAAATGTAAGCGAGGACAGCACTTCCCGGGCATCTTGCGGACGGACGGCCAGAAACACGAGATCAGAGCGATCAACCACCGCCTGAGCGGACGGGTGGACCTGCACCCGCGCGCTGTTGGCGGCCAGACGCGTGGACACTTCTTGGTTGCGCTCGGTTACGTGAACCGCCGCTATTTCCAGATCGGTCGCCGAAAGGCCGGTCACAACCGCTTCGGTGATCACACCGGTTCCGACAAATCCCAGATGCAACTGTCGGGCTGGTTTTTCGACCTGCATGATCCGCTCACATATGCCGGGTGACGCCGCCATCGACGCGCAAAGATTGGCCGGTGATATAGCTGCTGTCGTCGCTCAGAAGAAAGGCGGCCGCCTTCGCTTGTTCTTCGGCCCTTGCCAACCGGCCCAGCGCGGACATTTCAGCAAATTTATGCGGCAGATCCAGACTGTCGGTAAATCCCGGCAACAAACAGTTCATGCGAATATTTGCTGGGCCGTAGCGATCCGAAAACTGTTTGGTGAAACTGGATACACCCACACGATAAACACTTGAGGTCGGGAAGGTCAGCGATGGTTCGAAGGCTGAAAACGTGGTGATATTGACGATTGAGCCACCACCCTGCGCCTCCATCACAGGGGCCAGAAGCTTGGCCATGCGAATAACCGGCTTCAGAACCATCTCATGCGCGCGGTCCCAGTCTTCTTCGGGGATTTCCAACAGATCGCCCTTGGGCGGGCCGCCCACATGGATCAGGCAGGCGTCTATACGTCCGTATGTTGCCATGGCCAGATCGAAGGCGGCCTGTGTGTCCGCGGCATTCTCTGCCTTTCCGCGATGCGCGACGCCGCCCAGTTCCTGCGCCAGCAACTCGCAGGAGTCCGAAGGCGACATCAGTGTCAATTGGTACCCCCGCGCGTGCATCTCGCGCGCTGTGGCGGCACCCATCCCGCGTCCACCACCAATAAGCAAGCACGTTTTTCCGGCCATGATCCGCTCCTGTTTCACTGTCAAAATCGATAAACTCGATAGGGTTATAAGTCGAGAACGAGCCGACCACCCGAAATGAGTTGCCCTATCAGCTTAGCGGTTGTCGCTGCATAGGTCAGGCCCAGATGGCCGTCCACGTGCTGATTTCCTTAGTCTTGAGATTCGGTAAAGCAATTCGACAGGGATGTGTCCCAAACATTGAGCCTGAATTGACGAGCCTGGGTGATCTGAGGTTTGTACTCGTCGAATAGTTTTCGAACAGGTTATTCGAGCATAATCTGGTTAAAGGGCCGTCCTTTCCCTAAGGATACAGTTTTGTACGCTGTTTACTTCTAACTGCGGTACACGGGTCCTATCGTGATTTGGAAGAGATCACAGTAGAGCGCGGTATTCACGTTAACCACGCTACTCTCAACAGGTGGGTTGTGAAATACGCGCCGATCGTCGCAGTTCTTGCGCAGTCAAAGAAGCGTCCAGCGGCAGCAAAGTTCTTTGCCAAAGCGCTGTCTTCGATTGGAATCCCGAGCAAGATTGTCATCGACAAAAGTGGCGCCAACGCGGTGGGCATTCGAGAGGTGAATAGGATCCTGAGGAGATTTGGCTGCCTATGGCCGTTCCAAAAGTTTGCGACACATCCAGCTCACACTCGGCTTCGTTCAGTTCAAGTACCGATTGCGCATTTTTTCCAAGTCTTCGTCCGTCAGGCCCAGCCCCTCGTGCAAGTAGTTGTCCACCGAGCCATAGGTTTCGTTCACGCTTTTGTAGAAGTTGTCCAAGTACTCCATTCGAACGCCCAAGGATGGCCAAACAGCTTCTGGGGGCATGCTGGTGCCGTGCTCGGCATTCACTTGGTCAGCAATCTTCACAGACGCGTTGTCGGCATCTTTAAGGACATTGCTCATCATGAAATCTGTTTCGATGTCCTCTCGCGTGACACCTAAGGCACTTAGGATTAAGGCTGTTGCAACGCCGGTTCTGTCTTTCCCACCCGAGCAATGGTAAAGCACCGCTTCATCCTCCGGCTGGTTGATCAAGACGTCAAACAGGTTTCGAAGTTCAGTCGTGTAGTCGGTCGGAATGTACCCGAAAGCGTCGAAGAAAAGCGCGTCTGTTCCTGCCTTAGTAGCGGTTCCAGACTTAATGTCGTTGCGCATGTCCTCAATCATTTGAGCTTCTTTTTCCATGACGGGAAAATTGTAACGTGTTGGTCCCTGTCCAGTTGGCCAGTGAATTGGATGAGCCGTTGCTTCCAAAGTGGTCCTGAGATCAACGATGGACGTCACGCCAAGGGTCTCGACGAGGGTCATTCCGTCCGTGCCCATGCCATCTATTTCACCGGAACGAATGAGTTGCCCTGTGCGCACCGTTCGACCATCTGTGGTCTTAAGGCCCCCAAGGTCCCGTGTGTTGGCCACGCCTTCGATGGGGATAGCGCGCTCTTCAGAAGCCAGAGCGTTGTTAAGGTTTCCACCACCTAACAAAGCGGCGGCTAGGATCAACATTCGTATGATAGTCATTTGGTTGCTCCTCTTAAGTGATCGTTATGTCCGTTCTTGGCCAAGCGCAGACTTGAGTTCGGTGAAACAAAGGTGCTGTCTGCACCAGTTTCAAAAATCGAACCTTGCGCCAACGAATGGACCGTCAAAAGTCAGATCCGAGATCGGCTGCGAATTTCCGAGGTTCCAATCGAGATACCGATAGCCCAACACAAGATCCCAGCTGTTAATCCTGTAGTTTGCTGCCAGACTTACCTGGGTCGTCAGATCACTGTCGCCAGAGCCAATATCGGCATAGTATGAAACCCCCCAGCGGTCGGTGAACTGACGCGTGCCGCGAAACCCGATGACGGCATCCCAGTTGTTGATTTTGCCTGAAACACGTTGCGATCCCCCCGCGACTGCAATGTTGACGGTGTTTTCCAGGCTTAAGTTTCGTATTCCGCCCAATATCGAAAAGCGCGCTTCTTGCGTTGCGATCAGGTCGTAGCCAACCGAACCGGTAAACACTGTACCTGTTACATCGACGTCTCCGGATAACGGGATACCGGGGCCAGCGGTGGTACTTTGGTCATTGCCCAAGTTGAGATACAAACCGTCAACAAAGACCGAGAGCTTTCCGCGCCGCGCTTCCAACGCACCCATCAGACCAAAATCCTGGTTGTCCAACATCTCGCTGAAACTGATGTCGATGCTGGTTCCTGTTCTTGTTTCACCGCTCAAGGCTGGTCCCCAAAGGTAAAGGTAGGCGGTGAAATCCCAGGTTGGGTTTTCTGCACGTGCAGATGGGGCAAATCCGACCCAAAGCGCGCAAACAAGCGCGGACAATCGCCGCTTGTAATTGGCGAAACAAATAGCGTTCATTTCCGGAGCCTTTGTGATCGTCTTTACGCTGAAGTTGGCGCAGCGACTCAAATCCCTGCGCCCACCTGTTTTTATTGCCAGCTTGAGAAGACTTCGCGAGCCAGTTCACTTTCAGGTCGTAGGTTTTCAATCCCTTCGTATGGGACACCCTTGCCAAGCGGATTATGGGGGTATTTTTCGATAGTCTTCTGATGTCGCTTCACCATGTCCTGAAAAGAAGCGCCGGACCAAAGCGAATACCCGACCAAGGGATGTTGTTCGCGTGGATCACGATAGACGTTGAAGACTGGCGCTGCAGCTCCGGGCTGCCCGGGTGCAGGCAAGTGCATCTTGAACTCCTGCTTTACCACCGAGCGCAGTACCGGCCCCTCATAAACATAAACGTAGTCTCGGCGGGAATTGCCTTCGCCTTCCAAAAGCAGCGCGGTTTGGTCGATCCCGTCAATGACGCGGTCGCGTGGAATCCGGTCAGTCGCATCCGCAATCCTGGCGAAAGTCGTGAACAGATCCGACACGTGGACAATGTCGCCCGCAGCGCTTCCCGCTTCGATAACACCGGGCCATCTGATGAATGCGTTTGTCCGCACCCCACCTTCCAGATGTTGAGTCTTACCCCCACGGTAGATGAGTTGGTTCAGCCCGGATGTGCCCTCGTAGTGATACATCAAGCCGTTGTCGGCCATGATCATTACAATTGTGTTCTCCGCTTTACCGGTTTCTTCCAGCTTGGCCAGAACGTCGCCAATCCACCCGTCGAGCACTTGTAGTTTATCGGCATGAAAACCGCCGTTACGCGATACGGCCTGATCAGGGTAAGCGAAATTCAGCGGATATAACGGCCAGTATTGTATGAAAAACGGCTCATCGCTGGCTGCCAGGCGTTCAATCTGTTCCAAGGCCTGTTGCTGATACCGAAGGTTCATCTCTTCGTACTTGGCCTGCGTCCATTCTTCACCCGGCTCCATTTCCACTTCTCGGGCCTGACCTCCGGCGACCGCCTCTACGCCAGTTACGAGGCCATAAGGTTTGAAGCGCTCATCCAACAGGAACTGATTGGACTGGCCGGATGGATGAAAGCCAAGCATGTTGTTGGCAACCATCGCATCACGTGTCATCAAGCTGAGTTGGACCTGTTGATGCAAAGGGAAAGCAGCCCAGTCAAAACCCTGATTGTGCGGATATGCTTGCTCAATATCCCCCTGGTGCCATTTGCCAACATGCGCCGTGTTGTAGCCTTCCTCTTTCAAGATTTCGGCGATTGTGACTTCCTCCGAAGAAAGACCCTCGCCAACCAGGGCAACTTTCACCTCCTCTACGCCCGCGCGTACCGGGTGTCGGCCCGTTAGCATGGCCGTGCGTGTCGGGGTGCACGACGGCTCGGTATACATCCGCATCAAAGACATGCCCTGTGAAGCAAAATCATTGATGTTGGGCGTATCAAAGCCGGTGACGTAGTTCATTGTCCGGTCTCCCATTTGACCGAAACTTACGTCGTCAATCAGAATATAGAGAAAATTGGGCGGCTGACCGCCATTGGCGTCACGGAGCTCGGCCAGCTTTGCCTCAATATCCGCGTCCTGCGCGTCCCATTGTTCCCCGAATTGAGCCCGCAAGAAATTGAATTCGCCATCATGGATGATTGGTTCGCTTTGGGCTGCGACCTGTGCGCCTGACAGTAACGCTAGCATGACAGACGCTGACGCTAGATGTTTTAGTCTAGTCTTCATTTCTGGTTCTCCTGTTGGAAACGGCTTCTTTCAACGCATCAGCAATCAGGTCATGACATTGGGCTGAAAGCGATTGTTCGGATTTGTGCGCCAGTTTCGTGAGGCGTTGGTATTCTGGCGGGGTAAGAAAGGTCACAACCCTCTCTGAACGAGCATCAGAGGTGGGCAGGCGAGGCCGCCCCATAGGCGGCTTTGGAACTTTACGTGACACTTGACTCAATCCTATTCGAATTTGTTTTCTTTACCGGTAAACTGTCAGGGTATTGGAATGGACCACATCAAAAATCGGCCAAACTTGCCTGACGAAGAAGAAACCGCGAGTGAAGCCGCCTCTCCTGCAATCAAGCTAGACTTGATGCATCCGAACGATCTTGCAGGGATGACGCCCTGGGAGATAGATTTTCGCCAACTGGGTAAAGGCCGGTTGTCAACGCAAATCGCTGTTCGTTCCGGCCCGGCGTCATCGGTGTTGAATATTTCTCTGAGCGGTGCCGTACATCAGCGCGGTGTCTCGCCCGAAGGCTGGAGCACATTCGGTATCTCACGCCAGGGCACTATCGATTCATGGCAAGGTTGCGAAATGGACCGCGACGCGTTTCTCACGTTCGGGAACAGCGACGGTTTTGATGGCGTGTCTAAAGACGGTTTTTTTGGCAACGTCGTTTCTTTCAACACGCGACGGTTTGAAACCCTTGCACAGTCTTGCGGATTTGCTCTGCCAACGGGCAGCCCAGCGATTAGATTGCTGCTTTCCAAAAACAACGCTCGCAGAATGGACTGGTTGGAACACGAGATTGCCCATTTGTTGGGCAGCCCCAATCGGCCATGGACCGACGGAGTTGACGAAGCGCTGATGCTTGCAGTGCTAACCATCCTGACAAACAGCGAAGTTCATCAGGACAAAAGCACGGCCCAAACCAGACGCCGGGCTCTCGACCGAGCTTTGGAGATAATGAGCAACAACTTAACATCGCCCGTTTCTATCGAAGAACTGTGCGTCGAAAGCGGAGCTTCTCTCCGAACGCTCAATCGCGCTTTCAATGAACGTTTCGGGCAAGGGCCTAAAGCGTACTACGTCAGGCTGCGGCTCGATTACGTTCGAGAGGATTTGCTCAATGGATCTTCTGGGGAGACAATTGTTGACGTCGCCAATAACCACGGATTTTGGCACATGGGTCAATTTGCGCGGGATTATCGCCTGTTTTTTGGTGAGTTGCCGTCAGAGACACTAAAAAAACGGAACGCGTGAACAGATAAAGGCCGTTTGACTCGCAGCCAATCTCGGTTCACTGCACGCTTCCTCTGACATTCTCAGACCCCTGTAAACCCGAATTTCTCGGCCATACACTTAAGGGCCGCGATGAACTGAGTTGTTGCGGCGTTGTGGGCTTTGCAAGGACATACCTGTCGCACAGCACCAATGCGAGGCGGCAACTTGAATGACGCTTGCGATGCAAAAGGTACTTGAACCAGGCTTCTTTTGTTTCCGTAGGCGTTCTGCGGCGGCCGAATTTACCGCGCACAATAAATTGGTGCCTGTGATAGAAACATAACTTGCGGACCTGGCTTAGTATCCGTTTCATTTGCATTGGAATTCTCATGGCACATTTCAAACGCGACCCTGGATCAACTTTAAACGAAAACCTTTCACCTAAGGATCAAAACTCACGCACACTTTATGTTGTCGCACACGGTATCGGCCGCTCTCAAGAAATGCAGGCTGATCTAATTGATCACATAAAGCAGCTTCACGATAAGGACGAAGCACCAGTCACCATTTGGGCCCCAATTTTACCATGGAAAGGTTCATTGGGTACGGTCTTTTGCTTCGGAAAGATGACCACCCTAATTGACCGCCTCGCCTCGGAACTCAACCAGATTTGGAAGCAAGGCAAATATGATCGCGTGGTCTTTATTGGGAACTCTTTAGGAGGCCTCGTTTTAAGAGCGATGTATCTGAAGGGCTCGGAGCTCAATCCGAATGGAGACACGGTCAGATCTCGTCACTGGAGCCAACCGACCGTCGAAGATCGGATGGTTTTGCTTGCGGCGGTGAACAAAGGAATAGGACCAACCCGAGGCATGTCCGCGTTTAAAGCGCTTGGCATTCAAGTAGCGAGTTCAGTCCTGACCGCGCTTGAGCCGGTCTTACCGCATTTGGTCAACACCGTTAGACGCAACTCCAGTTTTATCTCGACGCTTCGCCTGAGTTGGGCAAGCGAAGCCGAGCGCCTCAAAGATCTAAAGGTTGTTCAATTGCTGGGGTCTCGTGACGATATTGTAAGCCCGGACGACTCCCTGGACTTGGTCACCGGAAAAAATTTCTACTACCTGGATGTACCCCAAACCAGTCACGAAGAAATTCTGAAGCTGGGTAAAAACACACCCGAAGCGGCCCCTCGATGGCGCGCGATCAAAGCCGCTCTGACCTACGATGACGAGCGCCTTGAAAAAGAAGAAGTTCGACCATGGGGACTGAGACGGCCAGCCTTTGAAGAAACAAGCCCAAATTTCACAGGACAATGCGGTACAGCAGAGATCGAAGAAACAAACAACGTGATCTTTGTTGTTCATGGCATACGTGACCCCGGGTATTGGACCGATAAGATTGCACGGCGCATTTGGAAACAAGGCAAACAGAAAGGACTTGTTTTCGAGCGCGTCGTCGACAGTTATGGATACTTCGGAATGGGACCATTCCTGCTACCTTGGTACAGAAGAAAAAAGGTCCACTGGCTTATTGAACGATACATCGAAGCCCGTGCGAAATATCCAGACGCAAAATTTCACTTTGTAGGCCACAGCCACGGAACATACTTGCTTGCGAAAATGTTGGAACTTTTTCCTGACTGTCGGTTCGAAAATGTTGTTTTTGCAGGTTCCGTGGTCCGACGCGGCTATCCTTGGAAGTCGCGTCAACGTGACGGACAAGTGCGCCGCTTACTCAACTTTGTTGCGACCAAGGATTGGGTCGTCGCGTTCTTTCCGCGAATTTTCGACCTCTGGAACATTCAAGATCTCGGCGGTGCCGGCCACCTTGGGTTTGAAGACGCATCCGCGGATGAAGAGCGCTTCGAGATACGATACGTTGTCGGAGGTCACAGCGCCGCAAGAGAAGAAGAGATGTGGGATGCAATTGCTGAGTTTGTAATTGGAACTCCGACCCAGAATCTACCAAGCCCACTCTTGGAGTTTCAACAAGGAAACAAGGACTATACGGGTAAGTTGGAGCACTCATTGAGCGGTACATTTGCGAAGTCAGTTAGGGCTTTCAGCAATGTATCCATAGTTCTTTTGGTTGTACTTCCCGTTTTACTCTTAGCCTATGTGCCAAACGCGCTGATAAACTGGTTTGTGCCGCTTGTTGGGCAAGTTTCCTCAACGATCGAAGTGTCTGCCATGGGCGCCTTTGCAAGCATAGCGGTTGTGATTGCGACTATCTTTGCCGTCAGCCAAAAAAAGTACGGGCGTAGTATGGGTATTGTCCGAAGTTGTTTGGCGGCTGTCATATTCACCGGAACACTTTATTTGATATGGGCACGGTTCCCTGACATCAACGCGATCGCAGATAGCACTGGACACTATTCTCGTGTTGACGCTGCATTCCTTTCAGGGGCGATGACCGTACTTTGGTTGGGAGCAATGCTGTGGCTACTCCGGAAGATCTGAGACAAAACGTTACGACGCGAACATGAGTGTTCGTTGCCAAGCTTTTTCAGTGTGTTGTTAAAAAAATGTGGTTTGCAGACCACTAAGACGTTCTCGAGAACAGGGGGAGTGGCCTTATTGCCAGGATAATTCACTGTTTGGTAGATCGTCCCGGTGCAGGACCTTCACCGCGTTTGCTTTGCTTGACGGCAAATGGTCAACCGTGTCCCAATCCCAAAGAACCAAGTTGACGTCATCGGGCGAGGCGCCCGATGCGAAACTGTTCACCAGAACACCGGCACAGCCATTGCCTTTCAGCCTGTTCGCAACGTCGTGGGTTGAAGGGATCAGTCCCCGGTGCATCTCGGATTCCCAGTTATCATTGGCGATCTCCTCCCACGAGATGCCCAATGCCTGCCTTGTATCCCGGCTGGTCAGATCAACGATATGATGGCAATCAACTGCCAGAAAATAAAAGGTATAAGGTTCTTGATTCAGGCTGAAACGCACTTCACGCGCAGCTGTTTCATGAGAAAGCGATGTGTAAAGAGCGGGTTCCCCGATCGCGTTGAACCGTCCACCTCGTCGCGCGGCCCCCTCACCCGAAGTCGGCAGATATGACCAGCGCGGTTTGGCAGCACGGATGACGGTGCGCCGAACCCGAATGGTATATTTCAAGCGTAACCGCCTTCAAGACGCCGCAGAATATGGGATTTCAACGCCGCGTTTTCTCCGTCCTTGACGATTTCTTCGGGAGTGCGCCCGCCAAACCCCATAATGGGTTCAGACCGATACCAGGCATAGGCCATGAGCGAGTTTCCAACGGCCGGCGAAACAGCATTCAGAATCTCGACCAGATGACGCAGCGACGTCTGAACCGAAACGGATGCAACACGTTTCCGCCGAGACAAGGATTCCGGCGCAATGCCCAAGGTCTCACCAATCTCACGCTTGGTGGTTTTCAGATGCCGGGCCAAACGATCCGGTGAGATCATTCGGTCTTCTACAAGATCACGTAATTCCATATCGATCACTCCTGATGCCACAATATAATGACCAAATTATTGACAATCAAGGCAACCCAATCCCCTGCATCGACCAACACATTATTGCTGCTGACAAACTATGGCAGCGCCAATAAATCCGGTTCCGACGACGACGCTGTGATTGGACTGATCCTGTTGCACCAAGCGGCATCTTCTGTTGGCTGTGTGATGACCCGTTCGAACCATCACTCAGAGATGCGACTACATTGCCAGAATGGGCTGCATGGCCTCAGAAAACTCGGCTTTTTCCGTCTCGGTCAATGGACCCAGCGGTGCGCGACATTCGCCAACGTCCAATCCCTGCAACTCAGCCCCAAATTTGATCTTCTGCACGAACTTTCCACTCTCAAGGATGTTCATGGCCCGATACAGCTTTTTCATCAGGTTTTTGGCAGCCACCAATTCACCCGCCTTGTAAAGCCGGTCCAGTTCGCAGCAGGCCTTGGCCATGCAATTCGACGGCCCGCAGATCCAGCTGTTGGCGCCCCAGAACATGAAATCCAGCGCGATGTCGTCAGACCCCGAAACCAACTGAATCTTACCCTCGTAACGCGACGCGATGTCGATCGCGCGCTGCAAAACACCCGAGCTTTCCTTGATGCCAATCACGCGCGGATTGTCGGCAAAATGGTCCATCAGATCAAATGAGATGTCGGCCCCATCCTTGAGCGGATAGCTATAGAGCACGATGTTCACATCGACCTCGGCCAGAACCATTTCATAATGCTTGATCAATTCGTCCTGCGTGGGGCGCGTGTAAAACGGAGGCGCAAGCAAAACGTTGTCATAACCAATCTCTTTCGCCATCGCGGTCTGTTCAATCACTTCGCGGGTAGCGGGGGCATTGGTGCCTGCGATCAGGATCTCTTCGTCCTTGGCAAAATCCTTGACGAATTGCAGCACCTGACGGCGTTCTTCGGTGGACTGGCTGAAATATTCCCCCGTCGAACCGTTCGGGACCCAACCGGTCACGCCCGCGTCGCGAAAATGAGTCAGCAGGTTTTCAAAGGCAGTGAAGTTGATTTGGTCATCCGCACCGAAAGGAGTGACCAATGCAGGCATGACACCCGAAAGTTTGACGTTAAAGCTCATTTACGGTCCTATTTTCCTCGCATTGCAAATCCCCATGCCGCCCAACAGTGGGGAAGGTACTACCGTCAAACTGCGCAATCGAAACTGGCGCACTTTTCAGAGCGGGAACACCGCAACAGCTGCCAACCGGGAACTTGATTCTACTGTGGTCCCTTTCCGTGATTTCGCATATTGTCGATTATATGTCGACAAGATTCACACACACGCAACCGACTGAAAGGAGCAGCGGAACGGCACCTGTTCTACTTGGTACTTGTCCTGCTGGCCTCCTGCGCAAAACCGCGCCACGATACGGTGCCACAAACAGCAAGCTACCGTTTGTCAGCCATTGCCTTGTCAACATCCTGCCTAAATGCTTGTTGTTGATACAAACACAGCGGGCCGACAAAAAAACCAAGACACCACAAGTTTCTTCTCGGGTCTTCGCTCCACTGTGGAAAAAATGGAAATGAGCAGAAAACAGATGGAAACGAAGAAACGCGCCAAGGGCGGAGGGTCAAAATACGTCTACGAGACCCTCAAACGCGAGATCCTTTCACTAGCGTTGAAACCGGGAACGCCACTCGATGAAACCGGCCTGTCGGAACGGTTTGTCATGTCGCGCTCACCTGTGCGCGAAGCGCTTGTCCGGTTATCCGCCGAAGGGCTGGTGGTCATGCTTTCGAACCGCTCTACCCTTGTTGCGCCCATCAACTTGACTGAGTTTCCCCGTTACGTCGAAGCGTTGGATATCCTGCAGCGGATCAACACAAGGCTTGCCGCGCAAAACCGGTCCGACAGTGAGATTGAATTGATGCAGAAAGAAGCACAGGCATTTGACCGGGCCTGTGTTGCCAACGACTATCTCGCGATGTCCGCCACCAATCGCGACTTTCACATGACCATCGCCCAAGCAGGTAAAAACCCGTATTTGGCGCGAGCCTATGGCCAGCTTTTGGACGAAGGCCGCCGTATCCTTCATATGCACTTCGACTATATTCAGTCTTCAGCCACCGACACCCTGTTGGGGTCAGAACACGAGGACATGATCACAGCGATCCGGGACCGTGACATCGCGCGCGCGGACCATTTGGCCCATGAACACACGCGACAATTTCACAAACGGTTCGTTGACTTCCTAAGTGCGCAATACAACGAAGATTTTGATTTTGCTGTGTCGACTTTGACCTAAAGAATAAGGCGACGTCAGCATGTTGTTCTTTTGATCGTGCCAGTCCCGACAGGTCAGCGTTTCAATCACTGCCACGGGCGGCTTGAACAGGCTTCGCGTCGGCATTCTCAGGTTTGCGGAGCAAATCAAGGCTTCGCTGTATCTCGGGTCGGCTGAGGTTGCGGCCAATCAACACGATACGGGTACGCCGGTCATTCCCGGTCCAGTTCTTCAACGGAACAGGCGGGTCAAAGATGTGCTGAACACCGTGGAATGCAAACGGCGTCTCGATCCCTTCGAGAAACAAGATGCCTTTCACGCGCAGGATGTCGTGACCCTTATAGGCGATCAATTTGTCAAACCACTTGTCAAAAACTGCGTCATCCAACGCCTCATCCAGAACAATCGAAACGGATGAGATATCAGTGTCATGACGACTAAACTCGGATGTCGTCACAGGTTTTGAGACAGACGTTGCCATCAACCCCGAAATGTTGCCCAGTGGATCGTTGACCACCTTGGGCGTCGTCCAGGAAATAGCCTCATGTTGACGCGTGTCCTCCCGCATGCTCGTCAGGTTCCAAAGTTTATTCAATGCGAATTCATGGTCTGACCGGTGAAGAATGTCGGCCGTCGGATTCAAATCGCGCAGTCTGTCAGTGACGGCTTTCGCTGAAGCTTTGGAAACAAGGTCTGTTTTGCTCAACACGATCAGATCGGCCATCGCGACCTGCGATACGGCCTCGAATTGGGCATCCAGGGTCGCGGGTCCGTTCACTGCATCCACCACCGTTACCACACCATCCATCCGCGTATTGCGCGCAAGAAATGAATCCACCAGCAGTGTCTGAAGGATCGGTCCCGGATCTGCCAGCCCTGTGGTTTCAATCACCACCCTGTCAAAGCTGAGCATACCTTCATCCCGCCGCGCGAGCAGTTTGACAAAAGTGTCCGACAGATCACCACGGATAGAACAGCATAAACACCCTGATGACATCAGCATGACATCGCCGTCCACCGTTTCAATCAGGTCATGGTCCAGCCCAGCTTCACCAAACTCATTCACAATGACCGCAATGCGCCCCGAAGATGAATCCGAAAGAACCTGGTTCAGCAGCGTTGTTTTCCCTGCCCCCAGAAAACCAGTAAGCAACGTCACGGGAACGCGTAGGTCGTCAGTTTGCTCTGGCTGAGTTTGGGAGGCATGGGTCATAAACATCGCAAGCTCTGTTTTGTAATAACATTACATCACTAAAGCGATTCAATTGGGCTGTCCAGTCAGGCACAGACCAGGACAATCAAGCGACCCGGGAAAGGAACGGACCTGCCAAAGACCAACGCCTTTGGTCCTCTTCACTGATCGGTCACTGGACGATCAAGCGCGCCGAAGGTGCTGTGGAAATAAAAAAGTGAACCGGTACTCTCGTTTTGCCGGATATTCACCACGCGACCAATCATGAGCCTTTGATTGCCACAGGGGTGCACGTCTTCGACAGCGCATTCCATGCACACCGAGAAATCCGGCAGGATCGGAAGCCCTTGCGTGCCGGCCTGCCATTCCAGATCCCTGAACTTGTCGTCGCTGCGACCCGCGAAATGCGCGGCAATCTCTTTTTGTTCGTCGCGCAGAATGTGAACCGCATAGAACCGTGCGCGCGCAAAGCTCTCGAAGCTGCGCGATTTGGGGCCGATCGTCCAAAGCACCATCGGCGGCGAAAGTGCAGCCGAAGTAAAGCTGTTTGACGTCAGCCCAATTGGCCGCCCCTCGATATCCAAAGCTGTGACAATCGCGACACCGGTGGGAAAGTGACCGCAGGCTTGGCGAAACGCCGTTTCGTCCACGGATTCGTGGTGCGAAGCCGTTGTTTTTGGGGTGTTCATAACTGTGCAACCTTGCGTGGGAAAGAGCCACGCGCGCGACATCGCCCAGCGCGTGACCCTTGATTGCTTGGCAGTAAAGACAAGAAAACCTGAATCTTAGCCTGCAGTGCCGGTTTCTTTTTCATACCGTTCCGTGGCTTCGGCCACTGCCTTCAGTTGCTTCTCTGCCAACCCATCACGGCGCGCTTGCGCACGGTCTGCGGCTGCCTGCAAACCGCTACCGGAAGACTGGAAATGCGGCATGACTTCGCGTGCAAAAAGCTCAAAGCTTTTTGACGTCGCCGCCTTGTTCGCCCAGTTATGCGCAAGCGTCAGATAAGCACCGAACCCGCCATTACTTTGTTCGACAAGTTCGTTGATCTGCTTGACCATCATCTCAGGTGTGCCGATCACGCCGAGACCGCCATTCACGAAATCAATCATCTCATCCAGATTGCCACCTTCAACGGCCATCTGCGGGAAGGCTGCCACGTTCTGGAAATACCTGAACCATTGGGTCATTCCGTATTTCACATCTTCACGGGCCTGCTCTTCAGTTTCCGCAAGATGCATCAACCCGACCAACCGCCATTTCGCACGATCCGCGACCTGACCATGTTCTGCCGCAGCCTGTTCCTGAATGGTCCAGTGATGTGCAAGAACATCCATGCCCACGGCAACGGTCGCACCCAAAGACAGCAGACCGGCCCCGTAACGCCCGGCAAGTTTTGCTCCGGAAGGTGAGGCAACGGCAGCAACAGCCAGATCGAACAACGGATCGGAATACGGACGCAGATGCAACCGGGCATCTTTCAACGTCAGCCGATCGGACTGGTAGTTGATCGGCTCGTCCGTCGTCAGCAGTTTATAGGCAATATCAATGTATTCCTCAAAGATCGGGCGCATCTGCTGGGGTTCGAGGCCAAGCATGGATGCATCCGTAGGCAGGGCACCCGGACCCATACCGAACATCACGCGCCCGCGCGTGAGATGGTCCAGCAGAACCATGCGCTCCACGGTCCACAGGGGGTTGTGATAGGGCATCGACACGACGCCTGTCCCCAGTTTGATGCGCTGGGTGCGTTCGGCGGCGGCCATGATGAAAATCTCAGGGGATGCAATGATCTCACTGCCAGCGGAATGGTGTTCCCCGATCCAAGCCTCATCATAGCCCAGCGTGTCCAGATGCTGGAGCAGTTCAAGATCGTCTTCCAGTGAAATCGTAGGGTTGTGCCCCGGCGCGTGAAACGGAGCCATGAAAATCCCGAAGTTCATCCGCATAGGTATCCTCCCGTAAAGTCCATGCGACGCTGCATGCGCGCAGCGCGATTTGGTGCCGCTGACTCGGGACCACCCGAAACGCCAAGGCACAAGATCCGCTAAGTCAATCAAGCTGGCCCGATAATCTCTTGGAAGATTCTGTGAATTTCTTGCACAATCTTGCACAGGCTCGCGTTGTCCCCGCCCTGCATGAGGATGGGGAAAACAGTTCACGCTCTGCGCAAAGATCCTGGAGTCACGCCCTTTATTTTCTTGAACACGCGGTTCATGTGCGGTTGGTCATAAAACCCGCAATCCAAAGCGATGTTCTTTATCGGTTTGCGCGTGTTGCGCAATTGGGAAACCGCACGTTCCACCCGTTGCGTCAGGACATAGTCGTGAAAGGAATGCCCGAAAGTGGATTTGAACTTGCGCATGAAGTTCCAGTCCCCAAGGCCCATTTCGGCCGCAGCTTGTTCGTAAGACAATTTCTCGCGCAACTGATCCTGAACAAAAGCGACAACGCGTTTTGTTTCAGCCCGCGAGAGCTTGCCAAAACGTGCGGTAGAACCAAACCGGGTGTCAGCATATTTCCGCAGCAGTCGGACCGACATTTCCCGCGCTGCCGCTTCGACGATCAAGGAACCGCCAACACTGTTTTCGCCGACCTCGGTTTTGATAACCGAAACGCATCTGGAAATACCGGGGTCGCGCGCTTTCAATGTATCCCGCAAGCGAATGTCGCGTACCTCCTGTTCGTAGACTTCGTTGGCTACGCTCTCGACCAATTCGGCGCTAAGGTACACATGTGACACTTCAACCGTTTCTGACCACGCCCATTCCGATCGGTCTGACTTGTTCAATAGTGTAAGATCGCCCACGCCAAGGCTATAGTCGCTCCAAGTGGTGCCCACTTTTCGCTGCACAGGTGTGCGGCCTTTATCGTACGCAATCACCAGGAAATCTTCCATTGGCGGCAGCTCAATTTCCATCCCAAGATGCCGGTAGCTGCGGTAATTGATGCCAGACCATCCGCGCCCGTCGCCACTACCCAACAAGTTTCCCGGCGCGTAGTCCGGGAGTTGTTTATAGGAAATTTCGCTCATTCTCCCTCCTCCTGAGGCTTCGCGCTCAAGAGCTCAACAGGCAATCGGCCGACAAACAAGGTGGGTCGGGGAACCGGAGCCTGGCCACCTGCCAAAGTAAACTATGGCGCCTCGAGACCTGTCAAGTTCAGGCGCTGCAAGCCTTGTCGTCGGGAAGTTGTCGCAGATATGTCATGTTGACTTATGCAGTATCCAATTGGGTCAGTCCTACGGGTTCAATGAAGACTTTTGGTAAAGAGCCACTCACATCAGTCCGGCAGACTTCACTCAGTTGATTCCACGCGCACAACTCTGACATCGGGATCTACGCGACTATACGCGGCAAGCAAACGCTGGCTCCACTTTTGCGAGATGTAATCAGCCATGAACCGCGACGGTGCATAAAGGGTCACAGACCCCCCTGCCCTTTCACCTTCGGACAGGTGCTGAAACCAACTGGTCCAAAGTTCAGGATCGCGACCGTGAAGAATCGACTGAACTTGTGACCAGACATCACCCTCGCCAACTTCGCTGGTTGCAGGCTTGATCGCAAAAGGTACGATGTTTGTTTCCGCTTCGGGCTCATCCGTCATTCGTGCATGGAAATCAGAACCTATGACAGGCCAGACTTCCCGGGTGTCGATCATGATCTGTTTGATGTCAATTTCGTACACGGCAACTCTGCCGCGCGCTGCGGGCCTTTTGACCGTTACCCAACCTAATGCGCGAAATTTGGCCATTTCGCGCTTTACCGTCCTTTCGTTCACTGTCCACAGGCGCGCTATTTCCTCACGCCCGATCGACAATTCATTGCTTCGCCAGTTATATCTGGTCGTAATCAAGGCAATGATACGCAGAATACTGCGTTGTCTATGTTTATCTCCGGACAACGCGTGAACGGTCAGCGCAGAGAGTATATCGTATTTCAAGGCCGCTGCATTACGCCCGACCGGTTTAGCCAGCTGCATACCCGTTCTCACCGCTTTATCTGCCTCAGACGGGTTATTCCCGCCATGTTCGCGCCGTTTGCCAACGCTTTTCGTCATCTTGGCTCAATTAGCGTCCAAAGCTTCGATTCTGTCAAGAAGAGTCTGAATTCAGGAGAATTTTGGGACCATTCGAAATCAAATTTAAAAAAGAATCTGGTGAAGTATTGGTGAGGGGGGACATCCTGCCTGTCCCCTTATTTGACCTATATGTCCCCCTATATGTAGGCTTTGGGCTTTGACTGTCCCCCTAAATGCCGTGGAGCGAGGGCCTTTATTCCATCGAGCTATGCGGTGGGGCTGCCGAATCGATTCCAACCCCTAAAGGCTTTGTTTTCTTACCCGTGGGTAAGATTGTAGTCTCATCATATTTTCTTTTGCGTAAAGTGCAAATCGGTCGTAAATAGAAAACGAACAGAAATTTACGTTCCAAACTAAGAGACCTGAGGCATGTACACGCACGAAGACCTGAACGCATTGCGTAACCAATCCCTTAAGCTGCAGGGTTGGATTCGCCAGCAGACCTTTAGCCCCGAGATGGAGAAGACCCTCCGCCGGTTTTCCAGCTGGGAGGTGTCCGAGCTGATCTTCCGGGTCAATCAATCGACCTTTCGTGGCAAGCTGGCGGCGGATCCTTCGCTTCCGGGTGGCGAGGTCGAGCCCGACGGTCGCCAGCGCTGGTTCAGCCTGGAAGAAGTGAATGAGTTGCGCCGCCGCCTCAAAGTGAACCGTAAATCCCTGATGCCCCCACGCCCGGAAGGCAAGCGCGCAATTCGCGCTGCTGTTGCCAACTTCAAGGGCGGTGCCGGTAAATCGACTGTGGCGCTGCACCTTGCGCATGCATCAGCGTTGGACGGGTATCGTGTGCTTGTGGTTGACTTTGATCCGCAAGCGACCTTGAGCCATTCGATGGGCCTGACGGACGTTGCAGAAGACTATACTGTCTGGGGCATCATGGCGCGTGACCTGATCCGCGAGACGGAGCGTATGAACAACCGTCCCGTTGCCGCACAATCGGGAACCGCCCTGCCCCGCCGCGAGTTGCCACCTGCGATTACAGACATGGGTCTTGGCGATCTGAGAATCTCTGACTTCATTCGCAAGACGTCGTGGTCCACCATCGACGCAATCCCGTCTTGTGCAAACGCAGCCTTCGTCGAGTTTGCCTCGGCCCAGTACCGACACCTTAACCCCGAGTGGTCATTCTTTGCAGCCGTGTCCCGATATCTGGATCAGATACCTGATGACGCGTATGACCTGATCATTTTCGATTGCCCCCCGGCCATTGGGTATCAGTCGATGAACGCGGTATTCGCGGCGGACATGCTGTATATCCCGTCAGGCCCCGGATATTGGGAATATGATTCCACCACATCCTTCATAGGTCAGCTGGCTGAGGCTTTGGAGGATTTGGCTTATGGTTTCGACAAAACCTTACCCACGGGTAAGATCGGCCTGCCAAAAACGTTTTGCGAGCTGCGGTTCCTGCTGACACGGTACGAGCCCGGTAACGCTCTTCACCTTGCGATGTTTGAGGCTTTCAAGAAAGTCTTTGGTGAGCATGTCGCCGAACATCCGGTCGAGATGACGCGCGCGGTTGAACAGTCCGGCCGCTTTCTCAGTTCAGTATATGAGATGGATTACCGAGAGATGACGCGGGAAACATGGCGCCGCGCTCGGTCGACTTTTGACAACGTATATGAGGAATTCCGGGGCGTCATGCTGTCGGCCTGGGACAAGCTGGAGGATGAGGCATGAGCCGCAAGCGCAGAATGTTCGATATCGATATACCGGCCATGGACGACATTCCTGTTGGCAAGGTGCCGGACAAAGTTCTGGAAAAGCGACGCGGCCCTATGGCCGCAGCGATTTCAGAAAACGCTGACGCTTTACGGGATCAGCAGTCAACAGAAGAAACTATTCGTGCCGAAAACGATGCACTCGCGCATGAACTGGTTCGTTTGCGGAACGAAGGGCTTGTTACAGAGCATGTGGCACTGGCTGACGTTCTGACCGAGAAATTGACGCGAGATCGCAAGCCGGGCCCGGACCCTGAGTTGGACGAGCTCAAAGCATCCATTCGAGATATCGGTTTGTCCAATCCGATCCGGCTTGAGCGTCGTGCAGATGGTCGGTTTGAACTGATTCAAGGGATGCGTCGACTATCTGCATATCGAGCTCTGTTTGAGGAAACCGGCGAAGAGATATACGCGAAGATCCCTGCCGGGATTTCCGAGTCAAGTGATCTCGACAATAGTTATCGGCGGATGGTGGATGAAAACCTGATCCGCAAGGATATCTCATTCGCGGAAATGGGCGCGTTGGCGCGTGCTTATGCTGAAGATCCCGCAAATAATTGTCCCGATGTGGACAAGGCCGTGTCGAAACTTTTCAAGTCCGCGAGTTATACCAAGCGCAGCTACATAAGATCTTTCGCCAGCTTGCTGATGATGATGGACAAGGCGCTCATGCATCCGAATGACATTCCGCGCAATGTCGGAGTGGAATTGAAGCGAAAGTTCGACGCAACGCCAGGTTTGGTCCGGCGTGTGAGTGACACGCTGATGAGTGAACCAGATCGTGATGGCGCTCGGGAAGTTGCGATACTGAGGTCGTTCTTGGGAGAGCAAGAGCCTAGCGTAAGTAAGAAGTCGGCAAGTGAAGGTAGCAGCAAGCCACGGCGGGCAAAGACGACGTTCCAAGTGTCGGGACGGGCAGGGGTCGCAAAATGCTCTGCTTCGAGCGGGCGCATCGAGTTGAAATACGATTTGGATTTTACGCGGGTGGATCGCAACAAATTGGAGGAAGCGATTTCAGCCTTCATTGAAGCATTGCCCGAAGAGGACGATCTTACCCACGGGTAAGGTTTCGAACTAATAGATTTAGAAGGGCGCGGACGTTGGTCCGCGCCTTTTTAGAGGCACAAGTTTTCGCGTTGGTTCCTGTACCCGGAAGCTTTCAGGCGCCACGAGCCATAACCGTCCAAAAAGCAAAGCTTTGAAATCGGCACTGACTGGTGGAGTCCTTGCGCAATACTTCGAGCAAGGAGCTTCGACTTGCTTTCGATTTCCTTGTGAATTTGATGGCTCAAACATGCCCCTCAGAAGGATCAGTGCATAGGCACGCTTCAGTGAAATTCGGCACGGCAGATAACCGGCGCATCATTGGTATCAAATGGAGTAGACCTTTGAACTCCGGGAACAACGGAGTGTTGCGAGGGCAGGGCAGGCACGGAAGAGTTTCTCGCAGACTGGCTGTTAATCTCGAGCGGTACGATTCCCTCGAGAATGCGGGCATATGCCCGCAAGACAGCGCATCGCGCTTCACAGATTGGGGTTCGCAGAGTTTTGAGAGAACCTCGTGTTTTAATGGAGACGAATGGCAAGGCAGATGTATTGCTAATCGGGACTTTTGACCTTGCGATGCACTTGCAGTGTCCGGACCGTTGATGACGCACATTGGGCCGCTACATAGGCCTCATACTAATAACCAAAATAGCCAAATAAAGAGCATTAGAAATTTTCTTAGTATAGGATGAGCACGCAGTCAAAGAAGGGTCCAATACAGAGTTCGTGGCGCATGGGCGAGACCTCGGAGGTTCTGTCGCAAACTTTGTTCCCACCTGTCAGGTCAAGCTTAGTTTTGGTAGCGCATGCTCCAAATTACAGGAGCAGACCGTGACAATCTCATTCAAGGGTGCACACTTTCCGAAAGAAGTGATCTTGTATGCTGTTTTCTTCTATCTCCGATACGGTGTGTCTTACCGGGATCTGGAAGAAATCATGGCGGAACGTGGCGTTGAACTGGATCATGCAACACTGAACCGTTGGGTGAGTCGATATGCCGGTCTTGTAGCTGATGCTTCACGGTACAAAAAGCGCCCTGCCGACCGTTCATGGCGCATGGATGAGACCTATGTGAAGGTGAAGGGTGAGTGGGTTTATCTCTATCGCGCTATCGACAAACACGGAAAGACCCTTGATTTCATGCTATCCAAGCGCCGGAACAAAGCGGCTGCGACCAAGTTCTTCGCTCGTGCGCTTGAGGCGAACGGTTTGCCACGGAAAATTGTCATCGACAAAAGCGGTGCAAACACAGCTGGCATCAAAGCAATAAACAAGATGTTGAAAGGCTTTGGTTGCCCGGTACCGATTGAGATGGTCAGACGGAAGTACCTCAACAACATCATTGAGCAAGACCATCGCTTCATCAAACGTCGGATCAGGCCCATGCTGGGTTTCAAGTCTTTCGATTCAGCTGCATCTGCCCTGGCTGGCATCGAACTGGTCAACATGATCCGCAAAGGTCAATTCACGCCCGGACTCCATCCGTTTCAGCAGTTTGTTCAACTGGCAGGATAACCAACCCACCTGCGCCATCTCCCCAGCCTTCAATGAAAATTGCGACAGAACCATGGCGTCGAGGTGCCGTTTGACCGTCGTGCTGTGTGTGGCGTTTACTGCTCAAACAGACAGCCGTTCGATCAGCCGTCTGAAAATTTAGAAACAGTGCGGTGGGTCAAATGAGAAAACACACACTAAGTCTTCTTTACGCGACTTTGGTTGGGGTTGGAGCTTTAACCCCACAGATTGTGATGGCGCAGCCACAAAGTTTTGCCATGGATACAGGCCCAGAAGCTGCGCAAATGCAGTCCAAACTAAATGCTCTTGGATACAACGCCGGTATCGCTGATGGCTATCCAGGCCCGCAAACCCGTCAGGCGTTTATGGAATTTCAGGTTGAGCAGTGTTTGACACCAACAGGACAACCGACCCAACTCACGATGGGATTGCTGAATGGTGCAACAACAGGATCAATGCCTTGTAGCGGCTCAAAACCCCCAATGGGAGTGAGCGCACTTACCCCCTTGCTGAGTGGTGTTTATGTTGACGACGTCGCGATTTGTGATTTGAACCATATACCATATGAAATTTTTTATGAGAGCATGAGAGTTATCCAAGGAAAGGGTATCGCATTCGGGTACGAAGATGGATGCGCAACCGGACGTACTGATATCCGAAAAGGAGTCACTCGATTTCGTGGCGAATGCAACTTAGGAAACCAAGTGTTTACTCATGATTGGTGGTTTGATGTACTTTCAAATGAGCAGTACGTAGAAATAACAGGGCTTTTTGAGTCGTCATCTTCATCGCCCAAAACATTTACCAGATGTTCGTCGAGCAGCTCTCAGCATCGTTTGAGTTTTCCGAAACAAACAAGCCTGCCTGCGGGCAATAGTTCAAATTCAACCATCAACTCTAGCTCAAGCGGCCAAAGCGCAGTGACAATCTACAGCACGGCCACCCTAGTTCGCGGTCTGCTTGCCTATGGCCAAACGAAAGGAACGCTCGGTATTTCTTTTGGCGGCAACAACTTCACACTAGAGTCCAAGTCAAATTCCAATGGCCTGACAGAAGGTGTAGCGAACGGAGAATTTCAGTGTGTTGAGTTGGTAAAAAGGTATGCAACATCTGTACTAAAAATTCCGGTCCAATCTCTTGGCCACGGCAAAGATGTAGCGAGAAATCTGGCGTCTAACTCTCCCAGTCGAATCTCTTACCATGAAAATGGAAAGTCTAAGACACCGCCACTGATTGGTTCAGTAATATCAATCGAGTTGCCAGGAGGCCTTAGCGCCTATGGCCACACTGGAATTGTTCAAGCGGTATCTGTCAGCCAATCCGACCCAACAACCTATACCGTGACACTTTTCGATCAGAATTGGCCTACCAACGTATCAGGCGTTTGGAAGACGGTGAGTTTCTCGCAAGATCAACAAGGATTCTGGACTGGCAATATGCTCAACAATGGCGTTCCTACGCCCGTCGTTGGTTGGGCAAACGTCGACAATTAAAAAAGCTAGACCGCAAAACCACTGGGCAGCAATATGAGAATGGTTGTTAAGGAACGAGGTCGAAGCACCGGGAGTATTGCCGTGGTGGCCTGAACAAGGCTCTTAAAGCAAAAAGGGACTGGCAGAGGGGGTAGACGCCAGTCCCTTAACGAAGAGCAAGTGGTAGTGTGTGTCGGTGATTGAAACGTGCCACACAACCCAGAATGCGGATATTCGGGAAACCCCGTATTGAACGAAAAAGAGGCGAAACAGTCTGTTTCCAATACCGGAACGGATGGTTTCCGGGGGAATCGTGGACACAGATTTGTCTCAATGCGATATTTTTCATCGTGGGTGGCACGTCTTTATTTTAGCACGTACTGGTTTTTGACCTTAAAAAAGAGGGGGTCACGAGTTGGGTGTGCCACCCACACCAGTCACTTAGAGTTGGCAAAATGCGCGTTTTGTGCGCCCAAATCCGATGAGAATTTCCTCCAGAGGGTCTCATTTGCTTCATGTCATCAAGTTAGACATAGCACGCGGCGCGCCTTGAGGGGGTTAACGATTACCAACGAGGGGGTACGAGTTCGGCGCGTCGCACCCCATATCGACTCCTTATTTTCCGGCAAAGGACTTAACGTCAGCGTTTGATAACTCCTCCCCACGATAAAGCTAGAGCGCCAATTCCGGGTTGTCAGCTGCGATTATGAATTGAAGATCCTCGTCGCTTAGCTTGTTGGAGCGGCATTCTTCTAAACCTTCGAAAGTCACGTAAGCCTTGAACACTCTTTGACAGAACTCCCCAAGGTTTTCGTCTTCCTCCCTGTGAAACCCGCCGTCAAGCCCAAGGACAGCCTCGGCGACCCATATAGCTCCGCTAGCTCCAATAGTTGTACAGCGTCTTTGACGAGCTCATAAACACAGCAGCGAAAGCGAACTTTGTTCGCGCACCTGACCTCCGACGCCGACCAGAGTTCGCAAGCGCAGTGAATGGCCGGTCTGACAGGTCGCACCGCGGCATTACGATCCTTGTCTCAAGGTCCGGAACGGGCCGTCAGCGATGGGCTTATGCGGTTGTGCTGATCAGATACTGCGCTGACTCCGATGGCAAGAGAGAGCCCAAAATTGACTGCTGCTGCGCGAAGCTCCAATGACAGCAATGCGCAGTTAGCGGACTTTGCAAAGTCAAGAGGACGGCCCTAGACACTTGGTCAAAGCGCTGCCTTGTCGAAAATGCGAACGACCCAATCGAGGAAAACCCGGACGCGCGGTGATAGTTGTCGGTTTTGTGGGTAAAATGCAGCGAGCGGAGTGGGCGATGGTGGCATATCCGGTAAAACTTCTACAAGGCGTCCCGCTCTCAAGTCTTCCAGAAAACGATACTTTGGAGCTTGTCCAATTCCGAACCCGTCTCGGATCAGATGATGCACTGTGTCCGCGTCATTTGCTGTAACCAGCGCTGGCAACGTAAATTCCTTGAGCTTGTCACCGATCTTGAACTCCAGCGGTAGTGCGCCGCCGGTTCGCGAAGACAGGAAGCCGACCATCTGATGACCTTTCAGATCGTCTATCGACGTGGGAGTGCCAAACTTGGCCAGATACGATGGACTCGCACAGGTGATCTCAGGGAGATCGGTCAGGTGCCGTTTTATCATGCCACTGTCATCAGGAATGCCTGCGCGGATGACGCAATCAACGCCCTCGCGCACCAGGTCCACCAGGCGCTCTGTCTGGCCAAGTTGAAGGGTGATCTTGGGATACATCGCGAAAAAATCAGCCAGGTGCGGCAGCAGGAATACCCGCGTCAGAGTGCCGGGGGCATCAAGGCGCAGCAGACCTGAGGGCTCGTGCCCACGCAGTGCTCCTTCAGCTTCTTCAATATCACCCAAAATGGACGCACATCTTTGGTAATAGGCTTGCCCATCCGGTGTTGGAGCTACGTGGCGTGTCGTGCGATCCAGCAGCCGACTACCAAGGTCACGCTCCAGCCTCTGGATGGCTTCACTTGCGGTTGACCGCGGAATATTCAGATCCGCTGCGGCCTTTGTGAAGCTTCCGCGTTCCAGCACCCGAACAAAAAGTCGCATGGTTTCAAGTCTATCGATCATTGTTCGCTTTTAACGAATTATATTTCCAAAACAAGGCTGATTATCTGGTTTGTCTCCATATCTATCTTCGCTGCAAACAGAAAGGAGACTGACATGGTACACGAACAACGAACGGCAATTGTAACCGGCGCCAGCAAAGGGATTGGTGCAGCCATCGCACTCCGCCTGGCTCAGGATGGCCATGCAATCATTGCCAACTATGCAAGTGATGTGGCCGGAGCGAACGAGATTGTAGACGCGATCAAAAAAGCTGGCGGCCAGGCAATCGCAGTTCAGGGTGACATTTCTGATCCATCCTGCATGCCAAGATTGTTCGATGCGGCTGAACAGGAGCTCGGAGCGGTCGATGTTCTGGTCAACAACGCGGGTATGATGCGCCTGAGCGCAGTTGCCTCTACCTCTGATGCTGACTTCGAGGCTCACTGCGCCATAAATGTTGGCGGTGTATTTCGTGGCATGCGCGAGGCCGCCAACCGTTTGAATAAAGGTGGTGCAATCATCAGCCTTTCATCCAGTGTTGTCGGGCTCTATCAGCCGACTTACGGTGTCTATGCGGCGACAAAAGCTGCGGTAGAAGCCATGACCCATGTGCTAGCCAAAGAATTGGGCCCACGTGGCATCACCGTGAATGCTGTCGCGCCTGGGCCAGTCGGGACCAACCTGTTCATGACCGGAAAGCCCCAGGCGGTGATCGAAAACATAAAAAAGACTAACCCGTTTGGTCGGCTCGGAACCCCCGAAGATATCGCTGCTGTTGTTTCGCTCCTGGCCGGACCTGATGGTTGTTGGATTAGTGGGCAAACTCTTCGTGCCAATGGCGGTGTCATCTGAAAAGCTTAGCCCGACGCTTCCAGTAGATTTGCCTTTGAATAACGCGCGGGTGGGCATCCAACATAGCGGGAAAATGCTGTACTGAAGGCACTGGACGACCCGTACCCGGTCTGGGCAGAGATTTCGGCAATGCTGAGATCTCCTGCCCGGAGCATGTGTTTTGCCAGCGTCATCCGCCAGTTTTGCAAGTAGCTCATTGGGGGTATTCCCATGACCCCTTCAAACCGGGTGAAGAATGCAGATCGAGACAGCCCAGCTTCGGTTGCAAGAGCCTGAACAGTCCAACTGTGAGCCGGGGCCGCGTACATAGCTCGCAAACTGGGTCCAACCCGCACGTCTGCCAATCCATGCAAAAGGCCGGCAGTCGGGGTCGGGTCCGCGCCAGAGCGAAAGGCTTCGATCAGTAGGACTTGCAAAAGGTTCTTGACGATCACATCTCGCGCCGGCCTGTTTGCGCGAGCCTCGTCGCGAACAAGCCCCGTAAGCGCAGCCAACCGACCCTCACCGCGGACAAAGATCAGATCAGGCAGTAGAGAGACCAATAGATCAGCGTCCGGGCTGGCAAAGGTGCAGTGTCCCACGAGCTGTTGAACTTCTGGATCCGCGTCAGATGCCCCAAGCCGGAAAATACCGTCTTCACCCTCCACCGGGTGGTTGACCAAATCAGCGGGTGGCGGAGGGTCCATGCTTGAGAAGGTGAAGGATTTGACCGCAGGGATCAGCACAAAATCACCCGCATTCAATACCAATGGTTCTTTTCCTTCGACCTCCAGGCGTGCCCGTCCGGTTAGAAGTGAGCAGTAGAAGGCCTCGTTTACATCCTCTCGATGCACTCGAAATGGTCCCGATGCATGCACCAGCTTTGAATAGGATGCTTTGGGTTGAAGGAGGCTGATGATTTCAGAGAATGGATCTGCCATTTCGGACCATGGATAACAAGAAACGGACTATTGATTATATATAATACTGCTGACGTCCTCTACTTTCAAGGCATCAACAAATAGGAGACAACGTCATGCACACCGTATTGATCACAGGATGTTCTTCGGGATTTGGCCTGGAGACGGGGCGCTTTTTCCTCGAACAAGGATGGTCGGTTGTTGCGACAATGCGAAAGCCAGATGAGGCCTTACTTCCGGCCTCGGATCGTTTGACGATCCTGCCATTGGATATCTCGGACAGCGAGAGCATCACAAAGGCTGTGGAAGCTGCGGGCCCCATCGACGCTTTGGTGAACAATGCAGGCGTCGGCTGGCTTTCCCCTTTTGAGGGTACTTCAGAGGATAACCTGCATCGGATCTTTGAGACCAACACGTTTGGCACCATGGAAATGGTCCGAGCTGTGCTGCCACAAATGCGCGCGAAAGCGTCGGGGGTGATCGTGAATGTCTCTTCCAGCGTTACACTCAAACCGCTGCCGCTGGCTTCGGTCTACACAGCAAGCAAGGCCGCAGTGAATGCCTTCACCGAATGTCTTGCCCTTGAATTGACTCCTCTGGGTATTCGCACCCATATCGTTCTACCTGGTCAGGCGCCAACAACGAATTTCGGCAAGAACGCAATGGCACTGATGTCAGAATCTAATGACACGCCGGAAGACTACAAGCCATTCGTCGAACAGACTATGGCGGCCTTTATGAACGCTGAAGGGAAAGAGTTCACCTTTTCAGAGGATGTTGTTCAGGCAATCTGGAGAGCCGTGACCGATACCACTAGTCCGCTGCGGATCCCTGCCGGTAAGGACTCGGTCGCACTGGCGGCCTGATACCCTCAATAATAATAAGAAAACTTTTCTAAGAACTGAAATGGCCGACCTCTAACGGCGGCCTTTTTCCTCAGGCTAGCATTTTGCTCGAGGCGTCCCGAACTTGCCGCGCCTTAGTCGCAGCAAGCCACTCAACGGCAACCTTCGCGCCACCAAAAGGATAAAGGTGAACCGCAACATCAGCTAAATTGCGTCGTTGCAGCCCTTGTTCGATCAAGCAGACCAGACGGGAGAAATCTACGATCCCGTCCACGGTGACACTCACGTTGTTCAACCCGCCAGCCGAAACCCCGAATGAGCGTGCAAACCTGAGCAGGAGATCCTTTTTGGTCGGCCCAGGTATCCCAATTTGGATCGGCTGGCTAACACCAATGTTTCGAAGCTGGCTTATCCAGTTGAGAATTCTGTCGGGATCAAAGGCAAGCTGAGTTGTTATACTCACGCTGCACCCGTAGGACTCCAGAAGTTTTACCTTCTGCTCCAGTAGGGCCACGTCCGAACGATAGCCTATGGCAGCGTTCCCCTCAGGAAAACCCAGTAAGGTGACCCTCTTGATCGCATATTTTTCAATCCACTCCGTTCGAAGGAGATCCATCGTGTTGTTGAATGGCCCCGACGTATTTGATGGGTCACCACCAACGACCATGACTTGTCCCTGTGCGCCCGCAAACTGGAGTTTTTCGGTCAGGTCAGACAAGTGTTTCTTTGATTTAAGGCGACGAGCTGCAAATATCGGCACCGGCAATAATCCGGCGTCGTCGATCCGGCGCACCGTTCGCAGCCTGTCGTAATCATCCTCATCATTCAGCCAGGCCACATTGACAGGGGTTCTCGCAGGAATAAGGGGTGCGGCTGTTGTGAGATCCGCAATCGTCTTTCCTGTCGCCTCAAGTGAATAGAAATTCAAATCCATCAAGGAAACCATCCTCTGAAAGGGCTGTGAATTCATTGGGAGGGCGGTTGGCTAGAACCCGTGCATGCGTTTGGCCCATTGGTATCCAACAATCAGGCCCTTCATGACCGGCAACAGTGCCAAGGCACCGACTACTGCAATGACCGACATGCTCAAAGCCAGGACCCAGGGTTCTGGCCTCCATGTCACCCAGGCGATGTGCAACGCAAACCCCATAAGGTGGCCAACGATCAAGATCGTAAGATAAGCCGGACCATCATCCGCCCGCTGATGGCTCAGATCCAAACCGCAATTCGAACACTCATCGTTCACTTTGATGTAGCTGTGCAGTAGTTTGCCTTCCCCGCATCTGGGGCACTTGAGGCGCATCCCGTTCATGATTGCGGGTTTGATGGGGCGCTCTTCACTGTCGTCGTGGGTGTCAATTGCAAGGTCGGACATCTTTGATCTCCTTCGGTCGTGCCTCAGATAGTCCATCTTCAGACATAATGCAATCAATAGCCAATCAATATGATGACAGATGCGACAATATGTTGAAATATGCTCTAAATATCTTTAAAGACTACAGACACAATCTTTTAAATTGAATGGAACAACGCCTTGAAGTCATGGACGCCGATTCTGCGCGACGACGGGAAACCACTCTATGTCCAGATCGCGGAAGCGATCAGACATGATGTAGAGACAGGTGTGCTTGATGCAGGTGACAGGCTTCCGCCTCAACGCAGCGTCGCCAAGCTTGTTGGCTTGGATTTCACAACCGTGTCACGCGGATACTCTGAAGCCGCAAAGCGAGGGTACATCGACACTTTTGTTGGGCGAGGGTCGTTTATCCGAAAGCATGAAGAAACATCAGAAAAAGCAGACCCACGCCGCGCGCTGGAAGAAGACCCGAACATGAATATGCCCCCGGAGCCAGATGATCCGGCTCTGGTGACCCGTATGGAACAAGGCCTCACACATGTTGCGGCAAACCTAGTTCCTCTGCTTCGCTACCAATCCATTATCGGGAGCCGGCAAGACCGGGAGACCGCAGCACGCTGGATGAACATCAACGGGATCGACGTTACGGCAGACCAATTGGTAATCACGCCTGGCGCACATGCCAGTTTGCTGTCGATCCTGACATTGCTCACCAAGCCCGGAGACATTGTGATCTGTGAGCGCGTGACCTATCCCGGTATTCGTGCCATCGCGGCCCAACTCGGTATTCGGCTAATTGGCGTGAGATCAGACGACAGCGGTATTCTTCCTGATGATCTGGATGCCGCTATCCAAGAGCACGCACCTTCTGCTCTTTATCTGAACCCGACGCTGCAAAATCCCCTGACGCTTACAATTCCGATGGAGCGACGTCAGCAGATCGCGTCCGTTTTGGGCAAGTACGGTTTGCCTTTGATTGAAGATGACGCTTGTCGGTTTGTGTCGTCGGGTGCTCCACCGCCTATCTCACAGCAGATTCCCGAATTGGGGTGGTACATCGCGGGTCTTTCGAAATGTCTGGGCGCTGGTTTGAGGCTTGCGCTTACGGTGGTTCCGTCTGGGCTGTCGAAAACCCACTTCACGCGGGCCTTGCAGGCATCGAATGTCATGGCGTCACCAATCACAACAGCTTTGATGGCGCGATGGATCGAGGATGGTACAGCCGCGGCAGTGCAAAAGTTTGTCCGCAAGGAGGCGAGCCGCAGACAGAACTTGGCGGCCAAGATCATGCAGGACCAAGACTTCGTCGACTGCAACGAAGCATTCAATATCTGGCTCAAGCTGCCCGAAGGGTCGAGCAGAGCTGATGTGATGAGTCACATGGCCAATCGTCAAATCGGGATCATGCCGAGCAATGCGTTTACGGTGACAGGAGAGCCCGATGAAGCGGTTAGGGTTTGCCTTGGTGGCCCAATTTCATTCAGCCAGCTGACTGAAGATCTCGAAGCGTTGAATTATGCGATCACCCATCAAAATTGGGTTCCCTAGGCTGTTAGGCTGTGCCGAAAACCCAAGCGACTTTCGTCTCAGTTATTCAACTTGCTTTATGATTATTGCTTATTTTTATACACTTAGTACCAGATTGGTAAATCGTTGAATGTCTGCTGATCTGACAGGTCGATGCTGAACAATGACGTGCCAGTAGAGCGGTGCGATAAACATATCCAGGATCATTTGCCGATCTGTGTCTTTTGTCAGCTCGCCACGCTCAATGGCTCTGTCCAACATAACCATTGCCTGGGCCCGGCGATCCCGCGTCACACTCTCCAGCAATTCTGCCAATTCATCAGAACGAGCGTGCTCAGCATGTAGGTCCGGCAGAATCCGCCTCACAAGCGGATGGCGCAGAGTTGCAGCCATTCTGCGCATAAGCCTGGCAACGTCCTTCTCAAAAGATCCTGTGTCCGGAATTGGAGTGATATTCGTGGCCGCTGATTTCACCGCTTCGGTCACCAGTTCAAACTTGGATTTACTCCTTCGATAGAGCGCCGCCTTTCCGACACCTGCGCGAGCCGCAATGCGCTCCATTCGTAGAGCCGAGTAACCCGTTTCCGCCCATTCCTCGAACAAAGCGCGTTGGATTGCTTCCGTCACCGTGTCTTGCAAAACGGCAGCCCCGGCCGGCTTCCGACGCGGCCGATCAGGATTTTTTACGTCGGAACTATTGCGTTCCATCGTGATTCTCCTTTATATAGGACGAAACGGTATCGTTCCGACGCAGTCTGGAGCAAACCCTTAAATACTGCAACCCAATTTTGGCACTTGTGGAAAGGACGCGAAGATGGACCCGAAAATCGCACTTCTGTGGTTTGCGCCTCTGCTTTGCGGGGCCTTGATACCCATCCATGCCGGAATGAACGCCGAGCTCAGCCGCGCTGCCGGCCACCCACTCTGGGCAACTCTGTTGTCGTTTGGAATTTCATTCGTTTGCCTGGTGGTCGGCATCGCATGGCTTCGACCGACATTGCCAAGCTTATCATCACTATATGCGGCTCCTCCCTGGGCGTGGGTAGGAGGTGTGATCGGTGTCATTTACGTGATGGCGACCATGGTTCTGATCCCACGCTTTGGGGCCGCCGCTTTTATTGCCGCAGTCGTCGCCGGACAAATGGCGATGGCACTCATCCTGGACCAGAACGGGCTACTTGGAAACGTTGCTCGACCAGCGGACTTCTATCGCATCACTGGTGCTGTGCTGTCGATTGCAGGTGTTCTGATCATGCAGTTTGGAAAAGCGACTTAAGCCAAGTCATCACTCACAGAAAAACCCTCCCGTTAAGGGAACAACAAGAGGTAATGAAATCATGTCTGACACGAATAACATACCCAGCTTTGGCGCAATGCTGCGCGGTGCCCTCGGAGATGCAATCATCGCAGAAGCAGGTGAGAACTTCCTAGACATGTGTGACGAAGGCATCGTGTTCGAGTTCCCGTTTGCTCCAGAAGGCTCGGTGCGAGAACTCCGCGGCCGAAACACGATGGCCGCCTATCTGCCGACGGCAGGCGGCCTAATCAGCTTTGAATCCATGAGCCCGGCAGTCACCCATGTTGCCAAAGACGGTGAAACTTTTGTGCTGGAGTTCTCCTGCAAGGGTGAAGGTGAGGCCGGGCGCTATGATCAAGACTACATATCGGTCATCGAGGTCCAAAACGGACGTATCACGCGCTATCGCGACTACTGGAACCCTCTAGTTCTGCTGAACGCTGTCGGCGGCGTCGAAGTTCTTAAGTCCAAGCTGGGAGACTTTATTGATGACTAGTTCCATTCTTGTCACCGGCGGCACCGGAAAGACGGGAAGCCGCGTCGTCAAACAGCTACGTGCCAAAGGGCTGGCCCCCAGCGTGGGAACACGCAGCCCTCAGAACAAAAACGACGTGCGCTTCGACTGGAGCGATCCGTCTACGTTCACGGATGCTTTCGAAGGCGCCAGGGCTGTTTACCTCGTAGCACCCACAGACACCGTTGATTCACTGGGAGCAATGCTGCCCGGTCTTGAGGCGGCACTTGCCGAGGGCGTCCAACGCTTCGTGCTACTCAGCGCTTCTTCTTTGGAAGAAGGCGGACCCATGATGGGCGCAGTCCACGCTTGGCTGCGCTCCAACGCTCCAGAATGGGCCGTTTTGCGTCCAACCTGGTTCATGCAGAACTTCTCAGAGCTTCATCACCGTGATCCCATTCGCGATGAGTCCGCCATCTACACAGCGACAGATGACGGCCGAGTGGGCTTTATCGATGCTGGCGATATAGCAGCCTGTGCAACGGCGCTGCTGGTCACTCCATCAGTCGAAAACACGGACTATATACTCACTGGCCCGGAAGCGATTTCTTATGATGTCGTTGCCGAAACACTGAGCAAACAATTGGGACGGAAGATCACCCATCATCGCTTAACCGTCGAAGAACTTGAGGAGCGTCATCTGAGCCTCGGGTTGCCGGAAGAGTATGCAAAGACTTTGGCTGCTATGGACGGCGCAATCATTGGCGGATCTGAGGATCGTGTCACTACCAATGTGCTGAAGCTGACCGGATCACGACCAACCTCTATCGATCAGTTCGTTCAGCAAAACATGAAAGCATGGACGCAGAGAAAAGATATCAACACGCGAGCGGCTGAGTCAGCGAACATGTGAGATACGTGTGTCCTTAGCTGACCTTCGTGTTGGCTTCGGGGACGGTAGCAATGTTGCGCATGTCGAAGATTGCTAAGCTCGGCGATGAATGTCCGCTTCGGGCTGTGAGCGACCGCTTTGGCTCACCGTACTGAAGGTCTGCTCCGACCCCACTCTGACCGATGCCGCGCGATGCCCGAATGACAACAATGCGCAGAAAGCGGACTTTGCAAAGCCAAGATGTCTTGAGGCTGCGTGATCGCCCGTCCGCTTGGCTCCGCCTCAATTTGCTAAGGCGAAAAACAGCAGATAGCGGTGCTGAGCCCAAACCGTCGTTCGTTAATTCACAGGAAGGGCACCGCCTCCTACAGAAGCGCAAAGCAAAGCCAACAAATGATTGTGGGAACAAGCGCTGCCTTGACCAGACCAGCTGGCGACACGGCGTTACCGAGGTGGCCCTTCAGAATGGATTGCCCCGCTGGGTTGGGCGCGTTGGCGATCACGGTGAGACCGCCTCCGGTTACAGCCCCAGCAACGACTGCGTACTTTAGTTCGTCCGTGAAGCCGGGGACCAATGTGGCCAGCAGCGTGATAGCTGCGTTGTCGTTGAATGCTGTGAGAACGGTCGCACCAAGCATCAATTGGACGGCATTCAAACTCTGAAGTACTGGCGCAATCCACCAACCTTGAACACCACCATGGATAACGAGGCTTGCGAGGAAGAAACCGACGAGCATCGCAGGCTGGAGCTTTATCTCGTTCTGATATTCCTCTGTCACCTTGGCGAAGCCCAGGAAAAACAAGAAACCGAGAATGAAGAAGGCAGCGTGATGTGAATTCACAATCGTCCATGCCATAAAGCCCAGATGTGTGACTGTTATCCAAGTCGGGACTAGGTCCTCCCTTTGGTCCCAGTCCGGGTCGTGAAATTCAGGTTGTTGATCGACCGGCAAAAGAGAAGGCATTTGCTGACGCAATCTGTATAGCGCCACCTCATCGAAGCGCCGGTGTAAGGCTTCTCGAATAAGCTCAGGATCAAGACCTTTCGCTTCCAGCTCAGGTATCAGTTTGGCCGAAGCTCGTTTCTGAACCTCATCTACGAACTGTCTGACACCTTCCTCAATTTGTTCGCTGGCATTTTCGCGAGCTTCAACAAACTCAGTTGCTTCTTTCCACTCCCGTTCGACCAGATCCCTTGGTACATGGACTTGCGCGATTTCTTCCTTGAGCAACCGAACCGCAAATTCTTTTTGCAGATCGCGAAGTTCCGACCGGAATGCGAAGAAATACAGTGTGTTGGCTAACAATATACCGATGATGGCTTTCCAACCGAAATTGCTCAACATAAAGCCGGTGCCCCAGTCCCACGGGCCGGCGACCATAAGCACAGGAGGGGCTGCAAAGTGCGTCAGTGTTCCACCAACTGATACGTTTACAAACAACAGTCCCAGGGTCGCGTATTTGAGCCTGTCAGAGGGGCTGAGATCGTAGAACCGCTGAGACAGCAATACAGCTGAAATTGTCATCGCGGCGGGTTCCGTGATAAATGATCCAAGCAACGGCCCAACGGTCATTACCGTTATCCAAAAGGCTGTGAGGGTGCCACCAATCACACTTGCAATACGCAGCATCAAGCTCTCGGCGAGTTTAAGAATTGGCCGCGTCGAAGCGAGGACCATTATGACTATAACGAAGGCTGCTTCGTTCAAATTCACGCCGTGGTTCACGTATTCGACGACGGTGGGCCAGTCATAAAAAAGCACGATTGAAATGACTAGAGGAACGACCCAGAGACCGAAGATGACCTCTACCTCACCGAAAAAGTGGTAAATGCCCGCGCGAATGTCGCGTGACTTTTCATCGAGCTCGCCACGGGCCACTTTCTCTGCATGTGCGTGGTGGAGCTGTTCGCTCTTCTCCATGAATTTGGCCGCCATAAAGGTGTGAACTATCGCGCCAAAGAACAGAAGTGTTGCGACAAGGTTGAAAGGAGCCTGAGAAATTCGGTGCGCGAGGATAGCTCCGACACCTTTCATATCAGCATCACCGTAGGATTCGAAACTCGGGGGGAAATTGCCATTGCCCGAAGCGGCCGCCGCGTGAACAGGATCGGCCAAAAGCGCTAAAAACAACGTGCAGAGTGTCGCGGCGCATACGGTATAGAGAGCATTTATTGTCAGTGTTTTTTGCATTTCGTCCCCCAATGCCAATGGCTTTTTTCGATCATTCGGTTCGTTCGGGATGTACTATCCATTCATGCGCCGCCCTTGACCAAGACGCGGCCGATTGCCGTGACCGCGATTACTGCAACAAAAATTCCAAGAAATTCGGCGAGAAGCTTTTCATTGCCGATTGCGTGCCCGGCTTCTCCGACCGCGCCAATCGGATAGGTGAACATGATCGCGAAGGCCCCAACTAAGAAACCGATGTTCACCCATAGAAAGGCCAGCGCTACAAATGAACAGATCGCAATAACAAGCTCGTAGGCGATCAATCCGGGAAATAGGAAGCCGACGTAAAAACCTACTATCGCGCCGCCTACGCCAAATATCATTCTGCCTATTCCCGCTTGCAGTGTCTGTTCCGCAGACGGGCTGATTATGTTCAGAGAAGCTTGGGCCATGATCGTTGGGTCTGAAGACAGAATGCGACCGCCAACACCAATTCCGATCATCATCGTTGCAGATAGAATTCCGGCATAAGGAAAGACGATCCCAAGAGGCGTGCGTTCTTCGACAGGCCAATCACGATCCCAACTGTAGCCACCTATCCGTTGGCCCTGAAAAATCCAGAAGATCAGAATTCCGAGGCATCCAACGACATGCCCTTCGATTGTGTCGTACAAGCCGAGGTTTGCTGAAAACAGTGGAGACAGAACGTACCAAAACACCAGAACATAGCCGACGAGATACCAGAATACCCCGAACCGCAACGTCAATACTGCGACGAACGAGATGACGCCAATGATCAATACCCGGCCAACTTCACTTGAAAGAGATGCGTGCCCAACAAAAGAGAGAACACATCCTGCAACCAAGTAAGCCGATATCGCAGCAATGCCGCTGGGGACGTGCCTGTGCTGCGTCAGAAGGAGTGGAAGCCAGGCCAAGAGAGCGCTCAGACCCGCCGTCATCCACGCGGCATCCCGAAACTGTGCCAGGTTCATAACAACGAACGATACGACTGCGAACCAGAAGCCAAGTTTGAGATCAACTTTGGACCAGTCAAAGCGCATCATGAGCAGCCACCGGATCGACACGCTGTGATGCAAATCGTGTGCCAGCTCGGCCAAGACCGTTCAACCATTTGCGCCTCCGGCGTTTGAGTAAACCCTGGCGCGGCTAATAAACCCGACTACGGCAAACACGGCAGCGACATACAAAGCGCCTGTGCCGATTTGCACGACCCGATCCAAAACCTTATCGGTGGCTATTACACCTTCTTTGGGAAGTGTTCCGCTCAGCAGGAGTACAAAGCCAAAGCATGCACTCGACCATGCTGCCGCAATTGGAGAGTGTCCGAAGGTCTGTTGTGCGAACACGTACATGACCAGGAACACCAAAGCGGACATCATCGGCAGCGATGGGACCATGACAAGGATTTCGTAGACAACGATTGTCGCCAGCCCGGCCAGCACAAGATTGGCGACAAGGTAAGTGAGGAAGGACTCTCGGACGCCAGAAATAGTCAAGGAAAGCGCAAAGATCGTTGAATAGATCAGGACCAGAATGTCGGTCAGGCCAAAGACCAAAAAGACTGCCAGCAAAGTGGCTAGGATTAGTCCGAGCGTTACCGAGATTTGTGTTACATCCAGATCTGAATCCGAATGTCCGAGTGCCGGTGGAACATCCGCTGGCGGACGAATGATTGCGAACGCAAATGTCGAGATCAACCATGCAACGAAGAACGAGGTCATCGCACCAATCGTTGCGACCAATGCGAGCTCGGGCCAGATCAATACCAGGACTGGGATTACAGTGCAGCCAACCAGAAGACCCACAAAGATGATCAAGTGTTCACCCGTCGTTAGCACAAAGCGAAACAGCAGGATGAACAAGAAGCCATAGGTGAGTACCATGACTGCCGGATAGCCCGACAGAAGCAGTGCTGTCAGAAACCCACCGGCGAGTGCTGCCATGGCAATTATGATTGTTCGCAAACCAAACCAAAAAGGCATCGCCTTGGCATCTTGAAGCAAGGCGACGGCACCGGCAGATGCAAGCAGCGCGACGGGCCACTGGTAAATCTGCGAAAGCGTAAAAACGACAGTGACACCCAAAGCCAGCCGAAACGCTCTTCGATTGCGGGATTCATATGATGGAGGCGCTGCGGACATGCTGAGTAAGCCGACTTAGTACAGGTAAGACAGGTAACTTACGAACCTGATCCAACCCTTGGCCAAGGTATTCCAAAACGGGTTGTCACCCGTATAGACCACCACAGTCGCTTGCGAATTGTAACGGAGACCGGGCTGATCAAGACTGTCTGCCGGTGTGTAGTTCGTAGTTTCTATAATCACAGAAAAACGTTGAGGATCGCGCAACCACCCCTTTGGTTTTGATGCGGTTGGAAGATCGCCAAGATCAACTGTCTTACCTGACGAGACACCCCATGCGGTACTTTTGACCTTCCCTTCAAAGACCTGTCCCGGAAAGGCATCAAAGGCGATTTCGGCTTTGTTGCCGGGTGCAAGCCGCGTCAGGTTGTTTTCGGTCATGAAGGCCTCGACCCACTGATCCTCGATTGAAATCAGGGTCATCAAGGGCGCACCAGCATTTGCAAATGCCCCTTCGTCAATCTTCAGCCCACCCACGATAACGTCCGCGGGGGCGACAAGATTTGTCTTCTCAAGGTCAAGGCGCGCGTCAGCAAGTTTCGCGACTGCTAATCGGAGGCGTGGATTGTCCTCACCCGCCGAGCCAAGTTGCTCTCGGGCGCGTTCCAACTCGGATTCAGCTGCGGAAACGGCGGCTTCTGCGGTCGAAACTGCTGCACGTGCTTCGTCGCCGCGCGCTGGAGCGTAAATTCCTTTTTCCTCCAGCGTGAAGATGCGGGCAGATTGCGCTCGGGTTTCTTCCAGAAGCGCCTGAGCCTTTGCCAATGCCGCGGTTGCTGTGGCAACAGAAGCAGTCGAGGCACCAACGGTCTGTCCGGCGGCCTCCAGCTCTGCTTCAGCCGCTTCAACTGCATTTTCAAAGCGCGTTTTTTCTATGGATGCCAGCGTCGTGCCAGTTGGAACGAGCGTGTTCTTTTTAATCGGAATGTCAGCGATGTAACCCGATACTTCGGGAACAACCGCAATAGTGTAACCCTGTACCGAGGCATTGTTAGTTGTCGGGGTGATCCTGTCGCTAAATACATACCAAACAAAAATCAGCAGTATGATTACCGCGACGATTGGAACTGCCCATCCTGGTCGCTGAAGCTCGTGGTCAGAGTCCGCCATATCACCTCTCTCATCGTTAGCAAGCTCACCGAGGTTGGCTTTTTTTGCCTTTGGCAGAACCAGTTCTAATAGATCGCCTACTGACGGAATTGGTTCAAAGGCACTTCGACGAGCGACTTGCTGCAAAACATTTAGGCATCTGAATATCTACAATACATGATAGTTCTGGTCATCAAGCTTCGATTTTTGATGAAAATCATCAGGTCGACGGAACTCTGTTGCGGTTCCATGTCATAGTAACGAGGTGGAAAATGAGCCTTGCACTTTCCGAGGGTCGAACATGAATGGCCCCGCGCAGCCCTTGATCCGGTTGTCTACAGCGAGACCGATCTTGAGCACGCTGGATGCTGTCTATGCCGACACCGATGAGCTGCTAACACGCTTGGGCATTTCAAGATCCTCGTTCGATGACCCCGACGCGTATATCCACGCAATTGTCATGTACCAGCTGTTCGAAGAGGCGGCTGAGGCCACAAATGATATTCATCTGCTGGGGAAGCTTGGCGTGAAGATGGCGGTTTCAAACTGGCCACCATTGGTCGACGCTGCCAAAGAGGCGAAAACGCTCGGCTCCTTTCTGACGGCAGTCGTTATCGCTGCGACTGAGCATTCAAGTTCAACCGAGCACCACTTGGACATACATGGCAAGTCAGCGCTTATGTCCGGGAAGCGGTATTTTGAAACACCTTTCGTTCCTGCTCAGATAGACGCGTTTTTTGCCTGCTTATTTTCAGAGATTGTCGCAAGGAGTGTCGGGAGTAAGTGGTCCGCTGCCAATACGATGATAACCGTAAGCGACCCCAATGCATTACCGGATGACTTCAAAGGTTCCAAACCAATCAAAGGGGACAGGTTCGGGCATCGCGTAGCGTTTCCCGCTGAGTGGTTGAACTTGGAGTTTTCAAAGGAAGGGTACTTCCAAGTCCCCGTAGATGACAGTGGTGAACGGAAACCTCCTCGATCACTTACCGAGAGTGTCAGCGAAGCCCTTAAACCCCACGTGGATGCGGGTTTTCTAACCAACAAAAAGGCCGCTGAAATCTTTGGCATATCCGAGCAGCAGCTTGCTCGGAAGCTAAGGAAAGAGGGCACGACCCTTGGCAAACTGCTGGCGGAACTGAAGCGCAATCGCGCGGAAGAATTGTTGAAGGAAGGCGATCACAGTGTGACGCAAGTGGCGGAAATGCTCGGCTACTCTGACGCAACAAGCTTCGCGCACGCATTCAAGGGGTGGACCGGAGTACCACCGAGCAAAATCAAAAAGGACATCTGATCTAACTTCTCAAATTCAAAGACTTGGAAAAAACCAATCCTAACAAAACTGACAGAAATTCCATTGCTTGGACGGGGACACAATACACCATGGAAATGCTTGATCCGATAGAAATTGACAGCTTTGGTGCCGTTACAATCGGTATATTGGTCTATTTTCTTGGCGCACGGTTGACCCGCCGTTACGCAGTCTTGTCCAAGTACAGCATTCCGGAGCCAGTCAGCGGAGGCCTTTTGGCGGCCATTCTGGCTTTGCTTGTGGTTTTAGCCACTGGCCGTGCAATCAGCTACGAACTAAGCGCCAGAGACTTTTTGTTGGTCTACTTTTTCACGACAGTTGGTCTAAACGCCCGTTTTGCTGATCTGATAAAGGGTGGACCACTTCTTGTGCTCATGCTTGGGCTCACGATTGCCTTTATGCTCGTGCAGAACGTGGTGGGCATGATTGGTGCGCTTTTGTTCGGCATGCCGTCACAAGCAGGCGTGCTGTTGGGAACCGCATCTTTGATTGGAGGCCACGGTACAGCCATTGCCTGGGGCCCAACCATAGAAAATAGCTATCAAGTCGTCGGCGCTTCTGAACTGGGAATAGCCACGGCGACCGTTGGTCTGATCCTGGCCAGCGTTCTGGGTGGACCTATTGCCCGTTTTCTCATTCAAAAGAACGACCTCAAGAGTGTCGACGACTCAGAAGAACAAGTTGCAACGGTTGCAGAGCCAACTACCGATCAACCATCGACAGTTACTCATGTAGACCTGATGAACTGCGTGCTCTGGATTCATATCGCTATTGCGATTGGCTACTCCGTGTTCGAAGCACTGGAGGCAGCAGGGGTCAAGCTGCCTCTGTTCGTGCCATGCCTCTTAAGCGGCATCGTACTGTCGAACTTGTTGCCGCCCTTGTTTCCAAAGCTCAAATGGCCCGCGGGTACGCCGGCAATGAACGTGATCTCCGAATTCAGCTTGTCAGTGTTTCTGGCAATGTCGCTGATGAGCATGGAGTTGTGGACCCTGGCCAGCAGTGCGGGAGTTTTAATCACCACCATGCTTTTGCAATCCGTCGCGGCCGTCGCTTTTATCATTTTCATCGTGTTCCGCCTGATGGGAAAAAACTACTTCGCAGCCGTCATATCAGCGGGGTTCGCCGGTTTCTCTTTGGGTGCAACGCCAACCGCCATTGCGAATATGACCGCAGTCACGCAACGGTATGGCCCTTCGCCGGTAGCGTTCATTGTCCTGCCTTTGGTGTCAGCTTTCTTTGTCGATCTTGCGAACGCGTTCATAATTCAGTGGTTTCTTGGATTTGGTTGAAACACAGTGTTTTGTGTCAAAGGTATAGAATTGCCTCGGCAGATCTAGTTCGGCTTAGCCACGCGTCGTGGAAACTGCAAAGTCTAGTTATGAATGTCCGCTTCGGGCTGCGAACAGACCCATTCGTCCACAACGCTCAGTTAGAGCGCCATAGTCGGCTCAGGGCTCGATACGCTGCGTTCTGTCTACATGACCGCTACGCGGACGAAGTGAACTTCGATAGCATCGGCGCGAATGGTCGCAATGGCTTTGTTGGAAAAACCAGTTTCGTTGAGCCAG